>DATLSE010000047.1:0-28620 GCA_035534295.1 Nitrosotalea sp. | reverse complement strand
GACCTGATGGGCGGGAACCGCCGCACCGCCCAGGCCATCCTGGAGTACCTGGACGGCGTTGGTGAGACCCGCAGGGTCGGAGACGAACGGGTGAGGCGCACGTAACCAGGGTCCGCTGGACCGGCTCCGGCCAACCGCGGCGCACCCTGATGGCACGGGCGGCTGATTGCGACTCCATCGATCCTGCGAAGGACCCCGCAATCGGCGCCAAAGGGCTCTGCCGGCGACATTCCTTGGCGGGGATGGATGGGAATCGAACCCACCCGGGACCCCTCATCGGAGCCCCACAATGGTTTTGAAGACCACGGAGGGCACCAGCCCTCAATCATCCCCGAGGCCGCGGGCGTGCTCCGGGCGAGTGTAGTCGGCGCCGGGCCGTGCCTGCCGGGCGGATGCTCCGGCCTTGGTCATCGCCCTCATGAACTAAGGTTCTCGGCCTCCATCCGAGGTAGAGCTAGCACGCTCGGTGGAACGGATTCATGGGCGGCACCTGGGCGAGGCAGTCGGCGAATGCTGGCTTTGCGCCATAGATGAGCTCGCACGCGATCTCGTACCCCGCCTAATCCGAACCGAGACCTCACGCTCTTCCAATACATGCCCCGCCTGACGCGAAGAAGACGCCCTTCGTGGGCCAAGCGACTAACTGCTTGGGAGCGAAATGGCTAGCGAAGCGCTGACGAATCAAGGAAGCCCCCAGGCGATCACTTTGCGATATCGCCCAGACAGCGAGGGCAACTGGCTGGTCGACATCGCCGAACAGCCTGGCGCCCACACGCACGGACGGTCCCTGCAACAGGCTCGCACCCGAATCGAAGAGGTTCTCAAACTCTGAGGCTTTCCTGATGACGTTGAACTTGTCGAGGACATTCAGCTGCCTCACATCGTGTCCAGGACCTGATCGCGAACACTCGCCAGGCGCGAGCCGAGCCGGACCGTCAGCTGGAGCGGTGGCGTCGCGACGTGGAAAGGACGGCCAATCGCTTGCATCGAGAAGGACTGAGCGTGCGCGATGCCGGTGAGCTGCTCGACCTATCCCATCAGCGCATCCAGCAGCTGAGGGGAGTGCAGGGCCGTATCACGAAGCGGCCCAACCCGGCCGTCCGCAAACCACGCCCAAGCCTGCGGGTGCGAGCGACTACTCCGAAGGAGTCTTAACTGGCTCCGACTAGAAGCCGGTATCCCGCGTATCTAAAACGGCAACATGAAAACGTCTTCGCCGGAATCATCCATTGCGATCAGGTCAACGTGGGCTTCCCTCCGATTCCTCGATCCGACTGGATAAAGTGCCTGGCTGAGATGGGTCGGTCGGAGATGAGGTCGGGCCGGTGAAGAGGTTGGCGCTGAGGCCGGCAGGCTGGGGCGTGCTGGCGGCGCTGATGCTTTTGGCGAACGTGCCCCGCCTACTGGTTCCGGCGCTGTTAGCGCGTCCTGGCCAAGTTTTCGTGGGCGAGTTCTGGAATTCCTTCGATCTACCTCAATACGTAGAGGCCATCCACGAGGGGAGCACCGGGCGCTGGCTGTACGGGGGCCGCCTCTGGGGCGCGACGGTAGACGGAAACTACCCGTTTCAGGTCGAGTACTTGGCGGTCGGGCACTTGTTAGCTGGCTGGAACAGCCTCGCTGTGCTGGAGGTGATGCGATGGGGCTGCCAGATATTCGCTGTTTGCTCAGCCCTGCTTCTTATCTGCGCTGTCTTCCGAGATTCGAATGAACGGGCCTGGGCGCTGTTCTTCGGCACGATCGCAGGCGGTCTCGGCTGGCTGGCGCTCGGCTGGCCCTCGACTCCGCTCGGGCAAGTCATCCCGATGGATGTGGTGACGCCGTCGTTCAACCTCCTGGATGCGTTCATCGGCTCCCCGCACCTCGCGCTCATGGGAGGTTGTATGGCCGTGTACGGCTGGGGTTTCGTGGAAGCAACCCGTGGACATCGAAAGGGATTGGCCGGGTTGGCCGGGCTGGCTCTGGCCTTGGATATACATCCATTCGAGATTGTGGCGATCGTGTCTGCGGCCGCCCTGATCGCAGTTCTCATGGTGCGCACACCTACGGCACTCGCTTTCGTGGGTGCCTCATTGCTCCTCTCGGGACTGGTGGCTGGATATCTTGTCTGGCTTGCGGGCCACGATTCCATCTTTGCCGCTCTTACGGCCTCATCGTTGACCACTGAGGTCGGCAACGTGCCATCCTTCCTGGTCGCTCGCGGGCCGGTTGTCGTCCCCGCAGTCGCAGCTCTGTGGGTGGCCCGGCGACATCTCGATCCGGTAATCGCATTTCTGGCAGCGTGGGCTGGATTGGCAACCGTTCTGAACCTGCAGCCATTTGATCCTGCCGGGGCATTGCACCGCAGCCTGGAGGGGGCAAGCCTCGCATTCGGATGCCTGGCAGCGCTCGGACTGCACTCAATTTCAATTCGCTGGAGACCGCTCCTGGCGGGGATCTGCTTGGTGTCGCCGATGTTCCAGGTGGTAGCCTTGCTGATGACGGTGGGTGGCGAGCCGGTCGATTGGGTGCCGACCGCCGTATTCCAGCTGGCTAGTGAACCCGCCACCCAGCGAACGAACGGATGCGTCAGTGGCGACGTCATCGATATCCGATGGCTGGCCGCCGAGAGCAATCTCTGCCTCGCCAATGCGGGCCAGGCTGACTTCAAGCTGGTGCTGAGCCGGGGGCGGGCAACGCTTAAGAGGGCTGGTTGACTGGAACTCAAGCCGAGTGGCGTATTGGTCGGAGGTAGCTGGACTTTTCGGGTCGCTACCCAGTCCTGGCCTTCCTCGGGACTCCGGATCCGGTCCGATTCACTTGGGAGCGGAAAGTCGAGGTCTCATGCCTTGAATTCCTTCAGGCGGGCGATCGCCGGGTGATCTTCTCGCGGGCCCTGAACGGAGCTATTCGATCCAGCTACCTGGAGGTCCTCCATCGCCTTGCCCACGACGAAGCGCCTGTCCGACCCCTTTCGGAGGCATAGGGCAACGCCCGTCGGCGCACCGCCCTGTGTGCTCTGGCCGAAGTCGATCGAGAATGCTCTTAATTCAGCCGCGCTCAGAAATGTGGAGCGCGTCGGAATCCCTCTGCCTGGCGGTTGTGCCATTGACAGCAGTGGACTCTGCGCCTTTCAGATTGCGACCGTCAGCGCGGTCACCGCGTACTACCAAAGCTATATGGCCAACGCGGAGGAAGATCGTGAGTTTGGAGCCTACGCCGAGATTCGAACTCGGGACCTCTTCCTTACCAAGGAAGTGCTCTGCCAACTGAGCTACGTAGGCGGGCGCGGACCCGAATTCTAATCGCTCGCCCCAGCTCGCCTCCGGGAGCCGGATCCCGGCCCGCGAATCTCAGGGCGCTGTGAGACCGGACTGGATTGACCCCATCTCGGTCAGGATCTCAGCGCGGCCGCGAACTTTTATCGCGGCCGTAAGGCCGGTGAACTGGGCGATCAGAACCTCTCCCCGATCCAGACGCTCGCTGTGGTGCGAACGGGTATCCCGGCCCCGGGTCAGGCCCATGATCACAACTCCGTCCTCCAGCGCCTTGACCACCACGTAGCGTCCGCCGGCTCCGCCCTGGACGTCCTGATCAGGCGCGGGTCGCTCTTCCGTTTCCATTCCGGTGGCCTCCTCCTCTGGGGCTGGTGTTCTCACTCGCACGGGGCCGGACCAGTTCCAGCCGGGCCACCTCGCTGCCGAAGTGTGAGTCTAGTTCCGACTTGAGCGGACCCGAACCCTCGACGCGGAAACGCTCGCCGGCATGGACGGTGACCTCCCGTCCCTGAACCTCGAAGTGAAGCATCACCTCGTCGGCTCCGGGATGGCGGCCGAGCATGCTCTGAAGCTGGTCCAGGGCCCCGGGCCAGCCCGACGGCACGTCGACGTGGACGATGCGCTGGCGAGCGACCGGCTGACAGTCCGGATCATCCCAGGCCCAGGCCAGGTCGGCCAGCACGACGGCCTTGTCGGGTTCGATCTCCTCCCCCCCCACCTCGTCCTCGTCGGCTCCCGCCACCGCCTGGACCGGGCGCCGGCCGATGCTGCTTCGGGAAGCATCGACCTTCCCCTGGACCACGACCACCCGGTCGAGCTGAAACAGGTCTCGATATCGCTCCCAGGCGATCGGGAAAAGGGTCACCTCCAGGCTCGAGGTGAGGTCCTCGAGGGTGGCATAGGCCATGATCTGACCGCGCCGGGTGACCGCCCGGCGAACCTCGCGCACCAGGCCGGCGATCCTTACCTCCGAACCCGACAGATCGGTGGTGACCTCGGACAGCTGGGTGTCGATCAGGCGCGCCAGTTCGGACTCCATGCGATTCAGGGGATGGTCGCTGAGATAGAGCCCGAGCAGCTCCTTCTCGTTGCGCAACTTGTCCTCATCACTCATGGCCGCGACCACGGGTCCCGAGCTCGCCACCACCACCGACTCGGACGCCACGAGCCCGAAGAGGCTGGTCTGACCCGAATCGCGATCGCGCCGGCTCCGTTCGGCCCGCTGTCGCGTCCGGTCGAGGTCGGAGAGGAGCTGATTGCGCTCACCCAGGGTGTCGCACGCCCCGCTCCGAATCAGGCCGTCGAGGGCCCTGGCGTTGACCTCCGAGAATCCTCCCACGCGCTCACAGAGATCCTCCAGGGTTGTGAACACCCCGTCCTGATCTCGAGCTTGGACAATCAGCTCCACCGCCCGCTGACCGACGTTGCGGATGGCGCCGAGCCCGAATCGGATCCGGTTCTCGGCGATGCAGAACCCGGGTTGGGATTGATTCACGTCCGGGGGCAGGACCTCGATGCCATGGCTGCGGCAATCGACGATGGCGGTCGCCACCTTTTCAGCGTTGCCCTGCATGTGGGAGAGCAGTGAGGTCATGTATTCGAGCCGGTAGTTGGCCTTCAGATACGCGGTCTGATAGCTGATAACGGCGTAGGCGGCGGCGTGCGAGTTGTGCACCACCAATCCGTCGGCGACGTAGTTGTGATCACCCGCCACGCTCAGGTCGTACGTATCGGTGACCCCGGCCGGGGAGATCTCGAGCACCCGGTCCCAGACCGGCTCCGGCGCCGAGGCGAAGGAGCGCGGCGCGGATCCGACTCCACTTGGCTCGCGCGCCAGTTGGGGCACGGTCAAAATCTCATCCCCGATCCCAAGCTGCCCCAGTCGGCGCCAGCCGGCGCGGACTCTAAAACGGTGCAGCTCGGTCGCGCTCAGGCTGAGCCCGGAGCCGCAGCGGACCTTGAAGACCGGCTTCTGTCCGTTCGCCATCACGGCTTCGACCGGGCGCAGGCGCAGGACCCCATCCGGGCCCAGACTGTGGACCCTGATCGGGCGCGGGCGCCGGTAGAGATCCCGGATCTGGAAGCGCTGGCCGGATACGGCATCGACGATCTCGGAGTCGCCCGCCAGACACTTGTTGAATCCGTACTCGGCAAATTTGGCGATGCGCTCGAAGATCGTCTCGGCCATGTCACCGTCGATGCCTCGCTCGGAGGCGCCGCGGACGAACTTCTCCCGCTGCTGGGCCATCTTGACCTTGTCCTTCTTGCCCATCGCGGAGCGCAGGGTGTCCGCCTCGGAGAGGGTGAACCCGGCCAGCTCGCGGGCCGCCATCATCACCTGCTCCTGGTAGGTGAGCACCCCGTAGGTGTCCTGCAGGATGGGCCGCAGGCTCTCGTGCAGGTATTCGATCGGCTCCCGGCCGTGCTTGCGCGCGACGTAGGCGGGGATATCCTGCATGGGCCCGGGCCGAAACAGCGCGTTGGCGACCACGATGTCCTCAAAACGCGAGGGTTTCATCTCCTGGAGCATTCGACGCATGCCCGCGCCCTCGAGCTGGAAGACGCCATGGGTATCGGCGCTGCTGATCAGCTCATAGGCCGCCTTGGCCCGGGGATCGTCCGCGGTCGGAATCCGGCTCAGCTCGATCTTCTCCTGGCGGTGCTCCTCGATCAGGCGCAGGGCCAGGCTCACGATGTCGAGGTTCTGCAGGCCCAGGAAGTCCATCTTTAAGAGCCCGATCTCGCCCACGGCCTTCATGTCGTACTGGGTGATCACCGAATCCCTGCCCGGTCCGAACTGGAGCGGAACGAAGTTGACCAAGGGCTCGGGCGCGATCACAACGCCGGCGGCGTGGGTGCTCACGTTGCGCGAGACGCCCTCGAGGGAGCGCGCGACGTCGATCAATCGCGCGATCTCGGGGCCGCTCTCATAGGCCTGGCGCAGCTCGCTCACCTCCACCAAGGCGGCGTCCAGGGACTTGGACCGGCCCTGGTGGACGGGGACCAGTTTGCTCAGGCGGTCGGTCTCGGCCAGGGGCACCTTGAGCGCGCGTCCGACGTCGCGGATCGCGGCCTTGCTGGCCATGGTGGTGAAGGTGATGATCTGCGCCACCCGGTCACTGCCGTACTTCTCGCTCACGTAGCGGATGACGCGCTCGCGACCCTCGACCGAGAAGTCGCAGTCGATGTCGGGCATCGACACCCGGTCCTTGTTCAAGAACCGTTCAAAGATCAGACCGTGAAGCAGGGGGTCGAGATCGGTGATGCCCAGGCAGTAGGCCACGAGCGAGCCGGCGGCGCTGCCGCGTCCCGGGCCGGTGACGATGCCCTCGTCGCGGGCGTACTTGTAGAAGTCACCCACGATGAGGAAATAGGACGCATATCCGGTCTGACCGATGACCTCAAGCTCGGTCCGCATCCTCTCCTGGGCCTCGGCGCTGGGCTGCGCGCCGTATCGCCAGAGCAGCCCGGCCTCGACCAGTCGGCGCAGATGGCTGTCCGCGTCGAGGCCGTCTGGGACCTCGAAGGGAGGAAGCAGCGAGTGCCCCAGCTCCAGGCGCAGGTCGACGGCCGACGCCACCTCGAGCGTGCTGGCCAGGGCCTGAGGGAGGTCGGAGAAAACCTGGCCCATCTCGGCCCCGGACTTGAGGTAGAAGTCCTCTGAGGCAAAGCGCCAGCGGTCGGGATCGTCGTAGGTGGCGCCGGTCTGCAGGCAGAGCAGCACGTCGTGGGCCTGGGCGTCGTGCTGGTGCACGTAGTGGAGGTCGTTGGTCGCCACCAGGCGGAGCCCGAACTCGGCCCCGAGGCCGATCAGGGCCTGGTTCACCGGTTCCTGCTCGGGGATGCCATGGCGCTGCACCTCGAGCAGGTAGCGCTCGGGACCGAAGATGTCGCGATAGGTGGCCACGGTCTCGCGCGCGCCGTCCAGGTCGCCGCCTGAGATCTTGGTCGCCACCTCGCCCCCCAGGCAGCCGGAAAGCACGATCAGTCCGGCCGAATGACGTGCCAGGACCTCGCGGTCGATGCGGGGCTTGTAGTAGCGCCCCTCCATCTGCCCGATGGTGCAGAGCGCCATCAGGTTGCGGTACCCCGCCTGGTCTGCGGCGAGCAGGGTCAGATGGTAGGGATCCTTGTCCGCCCGCCCCTCCTTGAGATGGAGGGAGCGCGGCGCCACGTAGGCCTCAAAGCCCAAGATGGGCTTGATCCCAGCCTTAAGGCAGGCCTGGTAGAACTGGACCGCGCCGTACATGACGCCGTGGTCGGTGAGGGCGAGCGCCGGCATCTCCAGCTCGGCCGCGCGGCGCACCATATCGGGGATCCGGCTGGCTCCGTCGAGGAGCGAGAACTCAGTGTGATTGTGCAGGTGGACGAAGCCGCCGGGACCCTTCACGCAGGCTCATCCGGGACTCGACGGGGATCGGCAGGGCATGGCTCAGCTGGCATCTTGGATGGCTCCGGGTGGTGGTCCCCCGGCCCGGATTGTAGGTCGGTTCGGAGCCGCGACCAATGCCCCTGGGCGCCCTTTAACAGGTTCACGCGCGCTCCAGCAGGGCCACCGTCTCGATGTGATAGGTCTGGGGAAACATGTCCACCAGGGCGGCCCGGCGGACGCGGTAACCACCCTGGACCAGGAGCGCCAGATCGCGGGCGTGGGTGGAGGGCTCGCAGCTGACGTAGACCAGCCGCTCTAAGCCGAGGCGAATCAGCTCGGCGATGGCGGCACGCTCGCAGCCCGCCCGCGGCGGATCGATCAGGGCTGCCTCGTAGGACCCCAGGCGAACCCCCTTGAGCACGCTCTCCACCCGCCCCGGAAGGGCGTTGAAATTCTTCACCGCGTTGATCCTGGCACTGAGCAGGGAGAGCTGGGCCGCGGCCGGGTTCTCCTCCACCGCGGTCACGCGAGCCGCCGCCTGGGCGACGCTTAGGGCCAGGGTGCCGATGCCCGCGTACAGATCCAGGATCCGCTCCTGCGGTCGCGCTCCCAACATTCCTAGGGCCGTGCGGTAGAGGACCAGCATCTGCTCGTAGTTGGTCTGGATGAAGGTGTCGCTGCGAACCCGGAAGGTGAGACCGAAGAATTCAAGGCTCATGGAGTCGTCGAGCAGGACCAGATCGGGCAGTCGCTCGGCGACTCGCCCCGCCAGATCAAGCTGCTGCTGGGCGTCCACCGGGCCCCGGCGGCGCAGGCGCCAGAGCAGGCCGTGGCCGGTGGGCTCGACGCTGAGCAGAAGGTTTACCACTCCGCGCACCCCGCTCTCCCGCAGCGCGTCGCGGAAGGCAAACAGCGCGCGCTCGATGCGCTCGTCGTGGAGGGGACAGGTGGTGATGGAGAAGGCGCGATGAGAGCGCGCCCGGTGGAAGCCAAATTCAATCTCCCCACCCTCCCCGATGGCTTCGAACTCGCCCCGGATGCGATAACGCCAGGGGTTGTCCATACCGGCGATGGTGGTGCCGGGGGGCAGACGCAATCCGGCCCGGCGCCAGGCGTCGGTCACCACCTGCAGCTTGAGCTCGAGCTGCGCCGGATAGCGGGCGTGCTGCCAGGAGCAGCCGCCACAAACCCCGAAGTGAGGACAGGGTGCGGGCACCCGATCGGCCGATGGCGTCAGGATCTCGATCGCGTCGGCGTGCACGACCCCGGCCCGGCGCAGACCGGGCTCGGCCAGCACCCTCTCCTGGGGCAGCGCGTGGTGCACCAGCAGCGTGCGCCCCTGGTCATCGTGTGCGATCACCGCGCCCCCGTGCGCCACCCCGCCGGTGTCCACGATCACCTGCGCCAGAGGCCGCTGTCCTCCCGCTCCGGCCGCAGGCCGAGGCCGAGCGCCAGATCGCGGGCCACCTTGAGGCCGCTCGCAACCTGCTCGGGGGAGTGGGCGTCGCTGCCAAACGACACCGCCCGCCCGCCCTCCTGCAGCCACCAGCCAACCCCGATCGGGCCCGGGCACAGGCCCCGCGCGGGCTCGATTCCGCGCGTGGTGTTGATCTCAAGCACTCCATCACGCCGGGCCAGGGCGGCGAGCACGGCGCGGTATTCAGCCTCAAAGTCGGTCTCAGCGAGCGCCGCGGCGCCCGCCGGCCAATAGCGCCGGGGATAGTCGAGGTGGGCCAGGACCTCGAATGGCTGGGAGCTCTGGACCAGGAGCAGCACCTCCTGCAGATAGGCCCGCATGAATCCCGGCGCCGCCTCGGCGGGCAGTCGCCTGAGCTGGCTTGCGTCCAGCATCCCGTCCTCGTATCGAACGCAGTGGACCGATCCCAGGACGCGCTCGGGCTGGCTGGCGGCCAGGACTGCGGCCGCCTCGGCCGGGAAGCGATGGGGCTCTCCGAGCTCGACCCCCAGGAGGATGCGCAATTCGGGGAAGATCGCCCGGCAGCGCTCCACTTCGGCTCGGTAGGCGGGGATGTCGAGTGGTCGCAGGTCGTGGTGGACCTCGGGCACAAAGTCGGCATGCTCGGTGAAGACGATGCCGCGCAGACCGAGCTCCAGCGCGCGCCGGCAGCTCGCCTCCATGTCGCCGGCGGGCGCATCCCAGCTGAACTGGCTGTGCACGTGCTGATCCGATGTGGGCAGCGGGCCCTCCTCGCAGGTGGGCTCTCTCATCGCTCCCAGTCCGAGTGCCGGCGGCGGTTCAGCTCAGCCGCTCGATGATCAGGCGGTTGGCGAGCTTCATGTTGGCGCTGCCGCCGGTGCGCTTTTTCACCCCCGCCATCAGGGCCCCGAGGGCCTGGGTCTTGCCCGCCCGGTAATCGGACACCGCCTGTGTCTCCTGGGCCAGCACCGAGTCCACGATCGCGGCCAGCTGAGCCTCGTCGCTGACCTGGTTCAGCCCCAGCTCCGCGGCCAGCTCGACCGGATCTCCCCCGCTCGATTCAGCCGCGGCCAGAACCTCCTGCGCCTGCTCCCGGTTGAGCCGCCCCTCCACGACCAGATTGACCAGGGCCGCGAGCTGGGGCCCCGGGATGCGCGGAGAGTTGCCGATGATCCAGTTCGCCACCGGCTTGGCGGGAGCGCCGGAGGTGACCGCGGACTCGAAGAGATCAGCGCTGGCGCCCTCTTGGACCAGCATGTTGGCGTCAAAGGCGGAGAGCCCGAACTGATCCATGAGGCGCGCCCGACGGGCGCGTGGAAGCTCGGGCAGCCCCCGCCGCAAAGCCTCGACCCATTCGGGCGCCAGCTCCATCGGGGGCAGGTCGGGCTCGGGGAAGTAGCGGTAGTCCTGGGCCTCCTCCTTGGAGCGCTGAGAGAAGGTGCGAGACTCGGGTTCGGACCAGCCACGCGTCTCCTGCACCACCTCCCCACCGGACTTGAGGAGTTCGATCTGGCGCTCCACCTCGTAGCTCACCGCGCGCTGCAGAGAACGGAAGGAGTTGATGTTCTTGAGCTCGGTCTTGACCCCCAGGCGGCTGGAGCCCGCCGGCCGCACGGACACGTTGGCCTCCGCGCGCAGCTGCCCCTTCTCCATCTCCGCCTCCGAGGCACCGATGGCGCGGAGGATGGAGCGGATCGCCACCGCGCAGTCGCGAGCCTCGTCGGCGCTGCGCAGGTCAGGCTCGGTCACGATCTCCATCAGGGGCAACCCGGCCCGATTGAGGTCGACCAGCGATTCGCTCGCGCTGTGCAACCGATCACCCATGTGGGCGAGCTTGCCCGTGTCCTCCTCCAGGTGGACACGGGTGATGCGGACCACGCGCTGGTCGATCTCCACCGTCCCGCCGCGGGCTAGCGGGAGGTCGTACTGGCTGATCTGGTAGCCCTTGGGCAGGTCGGCGTAGAAGTAGTTCTTGCGATCGAACTTGGATCTGGCCGCGATGGTCGCGCCCAGGGCCAGGCCAGTCTTCACGACCAGCTCCACCGCGCGGGCGTTGGCCACCGGAAGCGCCCCCGGCAGCCCCAGACAGACCGGGCAGGTGTTGGAGTTGGGTGGTGCCTGCAGGTAGTCGGCGGGGCAGGCGCAGAACATCTTGGACTCGGTCGCCAGCTGGGCGTGGATCTCAAGCCCTATGACCGCCTCCCAGGGCTCAGGCGCCACGCGCCACCTCGTAGCCGCGTGCCACCCTGAGCGCGGTCGCGTCAGCCCACTGGGGTGCGATCACCTGGAGCCCGACGGGCAGGCCCATCGCCTCCCCACAGGGCACGCTGATGCCGGGCAGTCCGGCCAGATTGGCGCCCAGGGTGAGCACGTCGCACAGGTACATGGCGTAGGGGTCGTCGAGCTTGCTGCCAAGCTCGAATGCCACCACGGGCGAGGTGGCGCTGACGATGGCGTCGCACTCTTCAAAGGCGCGATCGAAATCCTGGGCGACCAGCGTCCGGACCTTCTGGGCCCGGCCGTAGTAGGCCTCGTAGTACCCACTCGACAGGGCGTGGGTGCCGAGCATCACCCGCCGGCGCACCTCGGATCCAAATCCCTCGCGTCGGGTTTGCGAGTAGGACTCCAAAAGGGTCGTCGCCCCCGCCGCTCGAGCCCCGAAACGGACTGAATCGAAGCGGGCCAGGTTGGACGAGCACTCGGCCGGGGCGATGATGTAGTAGGCAGCCAGACCGTACTCGGTGTGGGGCAGGCTGACCTCCACCAACTCCGCCCCCTGCGCCTGCAGGAGGTCGAGCGCGGCCTCAAGCGCTCGCTTCACCCCGGGCTCCATACCGTCAACCTGGAAGTACTCCCGGGGTAGGCCTAAACGCAACCCGTGCAGCCCGCGCTCGAGCTCGGAGCCGAGTTCGAGCGGGCGCTCCGAGCTCGTCGCGTCGAGCTCGTCGAACCCACCCATGGCCTCCAGCACCGGGACCTGGTCGGACACGTTGCCGGTGAAGGCGCCGATCTGGTCCAGGCTGGAAGCGAACGCGATCAGACCGTAGCGGCTGACCCGGCCGTAGGTCGGCTTCATGCCGACCACGCCACAGAGCGCGGCGGGCTGGCGGATCGAACCGCCGGTGTCGGTCCCGATCGCGTAGACCGCCTCCTGCGCCGCCACCGCCGCCGCGCTGCCCCCGCTCGAGCCTCCGGGCACCCGGGTCGGATCGCGAGGATTGCGGGTGGGACCGTAGGCCGAGTTCTCAGTCGAGCTGCCCATGGCGAACTCGTCGCAGTTGGTGACGCCCACCACCACCGCTCCCGCGGCTTTGAGCCGGGCCACCGCGGTGGCGTCGTAGACCGAGCGGTACCCCTGCAGGATGCGCGATGCGGCAGTGATCTCGACCCCCTCAAGGTTGAGCACGTCCTTGATCGCCATCGGAATGCCGTCGAGCGGACCCAGCGAGCGGCCCTCCCGATAGCGGGCGTCGGCGGCCTGGCTCTGAGCCCGGGCCAGATCTGGAGTCAGGCGCAGATAGGAGCCGAGGCCGGGTTCGAGCTCGGAGGCGGCCGCCTGGTAGCGCTGCAGCAGTTCGGCGGATGAGACCTCTCCTCGCTCGAGCAGGCGGTGGAGTTCAGCGATGCTGGGGCTCAGGCCTCACCCTCCTGGATGGCGGGAACCTGAAAAAATCCGTCCCGAGTCGCCGGCGCGTTGGCCAGCGCGAGCTCCTGGCCCAATCCGGCTCGCGCCCGGTCCGGGCGCAGCCGAGGCTGGATCTCGACCGCCTGGGCGGTGGGCGCGATGGCGTCGAGGTCGAGTTCGGACATCTTGTCGATGTGCTCGAGGATCCGGCTCAGCTGAGTGGCGTAGTAGTCCTCCTCACCAGCCCGCAACCCGATTCGAGCCAGGAGGGCCACGTGGCGCACGTCGGAGCCGGATAAGGTCATCGCGCGAGTGTAGCCAACGCCTGGTCTGGGGCCCGGCGCCAAATATTGACGAGGACGAAAAGCGATACGGGCAGGCCCACCAGGGTCACGCTCCAGAGCACGCAGACCAGGCTCAGGATGACGCGCCCCCACAGGCTTCCGCGGACCAGAAGCAGACAGCCGGTCGCCTGCAGAAGAAAGGCGGCCAGAGCCGAGATCGAGATCACCGCCGACGCCGTGCGCAGATCCGAGGCGCTGACTGAGGCGGTGGCGTGAGCGACCAGGAGTTGGGGACTGAAATAGATGTAGCCGTAGATCGCTCCCAGCCCCGCCTCCAGGCCGCACCCGGCCCAAAGAGCCATGATCAGCCAGCCCGCCGCGCCCGAGCGCGCCCTGAGGCTCGAGCCGCAGCGGGCGCAGAAGCGAGCCCGGCTGGGCAGCTCGAGCCCGCAGACAGGACATCGGCGCCAAATCTGGTCGGCGGAGGGCGGGCCGCCGGCGGGCCCGATCAACCCGTCACCAGGCGACGGAACTCTTCCTGGTTCAGGATCGTCACCTTGAGCCGGCGAGCCTTCTCCAACTTGCTTCCCGGCTCCTCACCGGCCACCACGTAGTCGGTCTTGGCCGAGACCGAGGAGACCGCTCGGCCGCCCAGGGCGCGGACGCTGGCCTCGGCCTGGCCTCGACTGATCCCCTCGAGGGTGCCGGTGAACACGAAAACGCGTCCACTCAGGGGCCCCGGACCGGCGCCGCCGGTCGGCGCCTGAGGCTCGACCCCGGCGGCAAGCAGGCGATCGACCAGCCGGCCACCCTCCCCGGCAAAGAATTGGGCGATCTCCGCCGCCATGCTGGGGCCGATCCCGGCCACCTGCTGCAGCTCATCGGGATCGGCCGCGCGGAGGCGCTCCAGGCTCAAGAAATGGTCGGCCAGCAGGGTGGCGGTGGCCGCGCCCACCTGGGGGATGCCGAGCGCGTTCAAGAACCGGGCCAGGGGCGCTCGCCGGCTGGCCTCGATCTGAGCCAAAAGGTTGTGGGCCGAGCGCTGGCCGTGGCGCTCGAGGGAGGCGATATCCGCCTCGCTCAGGCGGTACAGGTCGGCGGGATCGAGCACGCCGCGCTGCTCGACCAGCTGCGCCACCGTGGCGCCGCCCAGCCCATCGATGCTCATCGCGCCCCGCGAGGCGAAATGGATCAGCCGCTCCAGACGCTGGGCGGGACAGAAGGGGTTGATGCAGCGATGGGCGACGTAGGGCTCCTCGCGCACGACGGCTCCCGCACAGACGGGGCAGCGATCGGGCATGCGCCAGCCCGGTCGCGGGTCGCGCACGGAGACCAGCTCTGGAATCACATCCCCGGCCCGGCGCACCAGCACGGTGGCGCCCGCGTACACCCCTTTGTCATTGACCACCTGCTCGTTATGCAGCGAGGCGTTGCGCACGGTGACCCCGCCCACAATCACCGGCTGCAGCTGAGCCACCGGGGTCAGCACCCCGGTCCGGCCGACGAAGACCTGGATCGCAAGCACCTGGGTCTCGACCTCGGCCGCCGCGTATTTGTAGGCGATCGCCCAGCGCGGGGAGCGGGTGACGAATCCGAGCTCGGTCTGCTGATCGTGTCGGTCCACCTTGACCACCACCCCGTCGATCTCGTGATCGAGATCGTGCCGGTGTTCGAGCCAGTGCCGGTGGTATTCGATCACGCCCTCGATCTGCTCGAATCGGGCGCGGTTGGGGTTGACCCTAAATCCCATCTCGGCCAATCCCTTCAGCACCTCCCACTGACTACTGGCCGAACCGCTCGGGTCGAGCGCGTACATGAAGGTCGTAAGTCCGCGCCCTGCGGTCACCTCCGGATCCTGCTGCCGCACGCTCCCGGCGGCGGCGTTGCGCGGGTTCATGAAGCTGCGCAGACCGCGCTCCTGCATCTGCTGGTTAAGGTTGGAGAAGGCGGCCAGGGGCATGTACACCTCCCCCCGGACCTCGAAGTCCTCGGGCAAGCCAGGCAGCGCTCGCAGCCGCCGCGGCACCGATTCGAGCCGGCTCAGGTTCTCGGTCACGTCCTCGCCCACGAGCCCGTCGCCGCGGGTGGCGGCCCGAACCAGGCGACCGCGATGATAGGCCAGGCTCATCGCCAGGCCATCGATTTTGAGCTCGCAGACGTAGGTCACCTCGGCCTCCAGCGCGCGCCGGACGCGGACGTCGAAGGCCCGGATCTCCTCCTCCTGGAATGCGTTCTGAAGGCTCAGCATGGGCGCGCGATGGGCGACCTTGGCGAAGCGGGCGCCGGGCTCTCCGCCCACCCGCTGGGTAGGAGAGTCGGGGGTGATCAGATCCGGATTCTGCGCCTCCAGGTCGCGCAACTCGGCGAACAGAGCGTCGAACTGGGCGTCGCTCAAGACCGGATCGTCGGCCCCGTAATAGAGCTCCTCGTGCTGTCTGATCACCGCCCGGAGCTGCTCCAGGCGAGCCCCGAGATCCTCGTTCACAGGCGGCTCAGGGGAGCCAGCGTCGCGCTCAGGATCTTGACCCCCGCGCCCTCGAAACGAACCACGAGCTCCTCGTCGCTGCGGGTCAGCGTGCTCTTCACCACCGTCCCCGAACCGAAGCTTGGGTGGCTCACTCGATCGCCGCTGGCATAGCGTGAACTGGTCGGCGCGGGCGCCGCCGGAGCGATCGGCTGCTCCCGCAGCCGGTCGCTGAAGCCCGCGCGCGGCGGGGACACCGCCGCCGCCCCGCGGTTCTGGGGGGCGATCAGCGAAGCCGGAAGTTCCTTCAGGAACCGGCTCGGAAAGGCGGCCTGAGACTGGCCATAGAGGTGCCTGCGGAAGGCGCAGGTGAGGTAAAGCCGGTCCCGCGCCCGGGTCATCCCGACGTAGCACACGCGCCGCTCCTCGGGCATCTGGGTCGGATCCTCGATCGCCCGGCGGTGCGGCACCAGTCCGTCCTCCACCCCGACCAGGAACACGATCGGGAATTCGAGCCCCTTGACCATGTGGAGCGTGATCAGGGTCACCCCCTGCTCGTCTTCGTCGAGCGCGTCCACGTCGCTGCGCAGGCTGACCTCGCTCAGAAACCGGCCCAAAGCCTCCTCTCCGGGGCCGTACTCGTCGTACTCCTCGGCCAACCCGCGAAGCTCGCGCAGGTTCTCAAGACGTGCCTCGCGCTGCGGTCCTGCCTCCTCATAGGCTCGATCAAGTCCGATCCTCTCCACCGTGAGCTCGAGCAGTCGCGCCGGTGTCTGCCCGGCCATCTCGAGCCGCAGCGCCCGCAGATCGGCGCCCAGGACTGCCAGCGGCGCCTGGGCCGCACGCGGCAGACCGGGTACCCCCTCGGGGCGGCCCAGCAGCGAGAGCAGATCCACGCCCTCGGCTCGAGCCTGGGCCACCACCGCCTCCACGCTCACGGGCCCGATCTTGCGCCGGGGCACGTTGACGATGCGGGCGAAACCGACGGCATCGGCGGGGTTGAAGATGAAGCGCAGGTAGGACAGGCAGTCCTTGACCTCCCGCCGCTCCCAGAACCGGACGCCGCCGACCAGCCGATAGGGAATGCGGCGGCGCCCGAACACATCCTCAAAGGCTCGCGACTGGGCATTGGTGCGATAGAGAACGGCGCAATCACCCGGTCGACGATTCTCACTTCGGATCAGACGGGCGATCTCGTCGGCCACGTACTCGGCCTCCTCGACCTCGTTGTAGAGCTGGGCCACCGCGATCAGCTCGCCGCCTTGACGATCGGTCCAGAGCCTTTTGTCGGCCCGCTCTGAGTTGTGCCTGATGACCGCGTGAGCGGCGTCCAGAATCGCCTGGGTGGAGCGGTAGTTCTGCTCCAGCCGGATCACCGTGGCGTCCGGATAGTCTTTTTTAAAGTCCAGGATGTTGCGCACGTCGGCGCCGCGCCAGCCGTAGATGGCCTGGTCGTCATCGCCCACCACGGCCAGGTTGCGATGCTCGGCGGCGAGCAGGCTGACGAGCATGTACTGGGCCCGATTGGTGTCCTGATACTCGTCGACCAGGACCTGCTGGAAGCGCGCCCGCCAGGCGCCGAGCACATCCGCCTCAGAGCGCAGGAGGCCCACGGTCTTGACGATGAGATCGTCGAAGTCGAGTGCGTTGGAGCGCGCCAGCAATTCCTCGTAGAGCCGGAACACACTGCCCAGGAGTTCATCCTGGGGGCCGCGTAGAGGGATGGTGTCATAGCTCAAGAGCTCGTTTTTGGCCTGCGATATGAGGTTGGCAAAGAGCGCGGGAGGGTGCCGCTTGGGATCAAGACGAAGATCGTCCAGGACCCGGCGCAGCGCGGCCCTCTGATCGTCGGCATCGAAGATCACAAAGCTCGCGGTGAGCCCGATGCGCTCGGCGTCGCGGCGCAGCATGCGCGCCGCGGTGGAGTGAAACGTTCCGACCCACATGCCGTCGACGCCCGAGACCAGGCGCGCGACGCGCTCCCGCATCTCGCGCGCCGCCTTGTTGGTGAAGGTCACTGCGAGCAGTTGGTAGGGCTCGACCTCACCCTGGGCCAGGAGGTTGGCGATGCGCGTGGTCAGGACTCGAGTCTTGCCACTGCCCGCCCCGGCAAAGATCAGCAGTGGTCCGCGCAGGTGCTCGACCGCCTCTCGCTGGGCCGGATTCAGCCCCTGCACCAAACGCTCCAGTTCCGCCCTTTGAAGCTCCGAGGCTGGCATCGGCTCTCGAGTGTAGACGCCCCCGGAGGCCGCTTACACTTTGGTCCGCGATGGCCTCTGGGCAACCCACCAGCCGGGATCGGCTGCTCTATGAACTGGCGGCTGAGCTCACCTCGTCGCTGGAGCTGGATCAGGTCCTGGGCCGGGTCATGAGCCGGGTTGTGGAGTTGATGTCCGCTGCCCGCGGGTTCGTGGTGCTGACCGATCCGGGCACCGGAGAGTTGCGCGTGCGGATCTCCCGAGGGGAGCCCGACCAGATCGCGGGCGGCAATTTCCTGGGCTCTCGATCCGTGATCGAAGAGGTGGTCAGCCGGCGCTTGCCGGTGCTGACCCTGGACGCCAGTGCCGACGAACGATTCCGCAGTCAGGACTCGGTGGTGCTCAACGACCTGCGCTCCATCATCGCCGTGCCCCTGTTGGCGCGAGGCGAGGTGACCGGCGCGGTCTACGTGGACAACCCCTTCCGCAGCGGTGCCTTCCAGGAGTCGGACAAGGAGTTCCTTCAGGCCATCGCCGACCTGGCCGCGATCGCGATCGACAACGCCCGGCTCTACAGTCAGCTGCGCGACAACTATGAGCACGCCGAGCACCTGCGCCGAACGTTCGAGCTCTACGTCAACAAGCAGGTCACGGACTGGGTGCTGAACGACCCCAATCGCGATCGTGTGTTCCTCGCCGGTCAGCGCCTCGAGGTGACCATGCTCGCGACCGATATCGCGGGCTTCTCACAGCTCGCTCAAGAGCTCGAGGCGGAGGCGCTGGTCAAGGTCTTGAACGGGTACTTCGCCCGCATGATCGACATCGTCATCGCCCACGGGGGCAACATCGACAAGTTCTTGGGTGACGGCATGCTGGCCGCGTTCGGGGCTCCGGTGCCGCTCGCCGATTCCGCTCCCCGCGCCCTGGCAGCGGCTCGTGACATGCACAGCGCCATCGCGGCCATGAACATCGAGCGGCGGGGGCGCGGCGAGGCCGCGATCCAAGTCGGAATGGGCATCGACTCGGGCCTGGTGGTGGCCGGCAACGTGGGCTCCGAGCGGCGACTCGAGTACACGCTGATCGGGGTGGCCGTCAACAACGCCACCTTCCTGTCCAAGCAGCGTCCGGCCGCGATCCTGCTATCTCACAGCACCTACTCCAAGCTCGGAGCCGCGCCCGGCATCCATCCCCGCCCCCCGATCGTGCTCAAAGGCGCCAGCCGGGCCGAGACCGTCTACGCCCTGGAGCCGGACTCCGTGACCTCCGACTAGCTCAATTACAACCCCAGGCCGAGGCGCCACCGCGGGCGTACTTCCAGGCCGCCGCAGCGACGTTGGCCGCCGCGTTAAATGGGCTCGAACCGCCGTACGGAGTGGCGCGGAAGGTGGCCAGGGCGAACTGAAACACCCCGTAGTAGGGACCGGCGGGGTTGTAGGCGGCGGGATTGTAGCCGGACTCGCAGGCGGCCACGCGCAGGCCCCAGTTGACGGCGGTCGCGCCCAGGGGCCCGAAATCCTGACGGATCAACGATTGAACCGAGCCCCCCGAGCTCGGAGCAGGAGCGGATGCGGGCGCCGGCGCCGGTGTCGGTGGGCGCACAACCAGGCGGGGCGCCGGAGCCAACCGGGCCGCAGGCGGAGGCGGGGTGGGTGCGGGGGGCGGCGCGGCGGCCTCGGCGACCTGGAGGCTGACGGCGAACTGGTCGTCGGCGCCGGCGCCCACCGCCACCAGCTGCTGGTGGGCAACGTAGCGCACCGAGACCGAGTTCAATTCGAACACGGGCGCGCTGGCGATCAGGCTGGGGTGGGAGCCGGGGTCGGCTCTGTGCCCGGAGACCGCCCCGACGGCGATGAAGGCGGCGGCCCCGAAGACGGCGACGGCAAGCGTCAGGTCGCGCGCGTATCTCGGCATCGATTGCTCCTGGTCAAACCTCTGGCCCCCCATCGGTTCGACATTCAAATCAGCCCGGCTTCCACCGCCAGGCACAAGGCGTGAAAAGGCACTATACCAACCGCGACCAGAGCCGCAACATTGGGTTTTCCAACCCGCCGGGGCGCTCGGGCGTCCTCCCTCGCCCACCGGGAGGGTGCGATTTGAGGACTGGACCGGATGCGCCGGGCCGCATACACTGTGGTCGCGAACGGTGATGGCGGCCGCCGCCCTCGCCAGTCGACCGGCCCGTGGTAGCGCGTGACCCGCAATGGCGCCCGGGGCCAAGTCGGGTCATCCAGTCATAGGAGGCAGAACATGTCGGGTAGATCCAGGGCCTTTGCGGGCCTCGTCGCTTTGGCGGCGATTGCGTTCAGCGCCTGCGGGGGCAGCAGCACCACCACGGGCAACAAATCTCCGATCAAGGTCGGATATCTGGTGCCCCTGACCGGCGCGTTCGCCGCCAACGGCAAGAACGAGGAGAACGGGTGGAACCTTGGACTCAAGGACTTCGGGAGCAGTGTCAATGGACACCCCATCCAGACCACCTTCCTCGACACCCAGGCCGACCCCAATATCGCCCTCTCCCAGGCCCGGGAGCTGGTGACCAACCAGAAGATCCAGTTCCTGGAAGGCCCCCTCGCGGCCAACGAGATCGCGGCGGTCGCCGCCTATGCCCTCCCCGCGGGGGTGCCCACTGACGACCTTTCGCTGTGCTCGGCGATCCAGCTCCAGTACTACGTCAAGTACGGCGACGGACTTTCTTCCGGCTGGAGCTGCAATCAGCCCTCGATCATGGCCGCGTACTACGCGTACAACGTTCTGCACTGGCGCAAGGTAGCGACCATTGCCCAGGACTTCTCGTTCGGCTGGCTCGTGGTCGGCGGGTTCGTCGATGAGTTCAAGGCCCTGGGCGGGACCGTGGTCAAGATGCTATGGGCCCCCAACACGACCACCGACTTCAGCCCCTACGTCTCGCAGATCCCCACCAGCGGTATAGACGGCGTCTACGCTGAGCTCTCCGGAGCCACGGCCATCCGCTTCACCTCCGCCTTCAACCAGTTCGGGCTTAAGGGCAAGATTCCCCTGCTCGGCATCACCCAGCTGACCGATTACTCCGTCCTCCCGGCCGAGGACCCCTCGGCCATCCTGGGCGTCATGACTGGAGCCCAGTACTGCGACGGAATCGACACCCCCCAGAACAACAAGTTCACCTCCGAATACAAGGCCCAGTTCGGGACCTATCCTGGTTATTACTCCGACGCTGGCTACACCAAGGCGCGCCTTTTGATCTCAGCCCTACAGAAACTGGGCGGGAACGCCACCAACGCCAAGAAGCTCATCGCCACCATGAAGTCGACTCAGATCGTGAGTTCTAGGGGACCGGTCAGGCTCAGCGGCGCCCCTGCCTTCGCCCCGATTCAGAACACCTACATCTGCCAGGTGAAGCAGGTCAACGGGGAGTTGCGCAACGTGCCCATCCAGACCTACACCAACGTCCAGCCCTGGGGCAAGCTCTCCGAGAGCAAGTGGGAGGCGGGCTTCATCAAGTACAGCGCCGCCAGGCCTACGCCATAACCCAAAGGGTTTGATCGAAAACCTCAAGGGGCGGGCCCGCCGCGGGCCCGCCCCTTCCCACTTTCGCCCCGCTCGCCCTGTCCCCCACCGCCGGCGCGGTACCGATTACTTGAGTCCGTGGGAGTCCGCTGCATGAATCAGAGCCCCGACGTCCAGGAGCGAACCGAGGAGCGCGACGGCATGCTCGTCACCTGGCACGCGCCCATCACGGTCGACGACGGAACCGTGCTTCGGGCCGACGTCTACCGGCCTCCGGACGGCCTGGCCCACCCGGTCATCCTCACCTACGGCGTGTACGGCAAGGGCCTGTCCTTCCAGGAGGCCTATGCCCTGCAGTGGCAGAAGATGGTCGAGGATCATCCCGAGATCGAGCGCGGCTCCAGCAACCGCTACCAGAACTGGGAGACGACGGATCCCGAGCGCTGGGTGCCGCACGGGTACGCGGTGGTTCGCGTCGACTCGCGCGGCGCGGGCTGGTCGCCCGGCCTTCTGGAGACCAATTCGCCGCGCGAGACCCTGGACATCTATCACTGCATCGAATGGGCGGCGGCGCAGCCTTGGTCAAACGGAAAGGTGGGGATGCTCGGCATCTCCTACTACGCCTCGAACCAGTGGCGCGTGGCGGCCCTCGAGCCACCCCACCTGGCCGCCATCATCCCCTGGGAGGGCCGGGCCAACAACTATCGCGATGGCCTCTATCACGGTGGCATTTACTGCGAGTTCCAGGCCAAGTGGTTTCCGATTCAGGTCAAGACGGTGCAGTACGGGGTGGGCGAGCGCGGCCGCCGCAACCCCAACACGAAGGAGCCGGTCGCCGGCCCGGTGACGCTGAGCGACGAGGAGCTGAAGGCGAACCGTCTGGACCGCGCGACCGAGATCAAAAAGCACCCTCTGGACGACGAATGGCACCAGGCGACAAATCCCGACTGGTCGAGGGTCCGGGTACCGCTGCTCTCGGCCGCGAACTGGGGTGGGCAGGGGCTCCACCCGCGCGGCAACTTCGAGGGCTTCTCGCGCGCCGCCTCGACCGATAAATGGCTCGAGGCCCACGGCGATACGCACTGGTCCCTGTTTTACGCCGACCATGGGCTTAAGCTCCAGCGCGCCTTCTTCGACCACTTCTTGAAGGGGCTCGACAACGGCTGGGAGTCGCGCCCTCGGGTCCAGCTCAACATCCGGTATCCGGGCGAGCGCTTCGTCCTTCGGATGGAGAACGAATGGCCCCTGGCCCGGACCAGCTGGACCCGCTACCACCTGGATGCACAAGATTCGAGCCTGGCGCCCTCGCCCCCGGCCGAGGCGGCCCAGGTCAGCTATTCGGCCCTGGGTGACGGGGTCGATTTCTCACTTCCGGTCCTGGAACGCGAAACCGAGATCACCGGACCCATCTCGGCCCGGCTCTTCATCTCCTCTTCGACCAGCGACGCCGACCTCTTCCTCGTCCTCCGCGCTTTCGACCCCCAAGGCGAGGAGCTGACCTTCCAGGGCGCCCTCGACCCCAACACTCCGATCGCCCAGGGCTGGCTCCGCGCCTCGCATCGCAAGCTCGATCCCAATCGCAGCCTGCCCCACCAGCCCTACCATCCCCACGACGAGGTCGAGCCGCTGGAGCCCGGGCAGATCTACGAACTCGAGATCGAGATCATCCCCACCTGCATCGTCTTGCCCGCTGGCTTCACCCTGCGCCTGACGGTGAGAGGTCGTGATTATGAGTACCAGGGTCCGCTCACCGAATTCGCGCGCAGCTTCCACTACGCCCACCGGGGGGTGGGGCCATTCACCCACTCCGATCCAGAGACGCGCCCGCCGGCGGTATACGGCGGCGAGGTCACGATCCACACCGGGCCCGACCATCCCTCGAGCCTTCTGCTACCCATCATCCCCCCCTCCAGCCCTGCGGCCGGGTGACGCCGGGGGCTGCCGTCGGGCAGCGCTCGCGGCGCCCGACGGCGGGTCTTAGGATGTGTCATATCGAATGATGGTCCGCTGGCCGGACCGCCCAGAGGAGTGCGAAAACATGGCTAAGAGCGCGCTGACGATTCCCGAGCGGACTGAGCAGGCGGACGGCATGCTGATCGACTATCACGTCGGGATCCGGATGGATGACGACGTGGTCCTGCGCGCGGATGTCTTCAGGCCGACCGAACCCGGGCGCTATCCGGTCGTGCTCAGCTACGGCCCCTACGCCAAGGGCCTGTCGTTCCAGGAGGCCTACGTACCGCAGTGGGAAAAGATGGTGACCGACTTTCCCGATGTCGCTGCCGGCTCGACCAACAAGTACCAGAACTGGGAGGTGGTCGACCCCGAGAAGTGGGTGCCGTCTGGATACGTGTGCCTTCGCGTCGACTCCCGGGGCACCGGATGGTCACCGGGCATTCTCGACGTGTGGTCGAAGCGGGAGGCGCAGGACATCTTCCAGTGTGTGGAGTGGGCGGCCGAGCAGCCCTGGTCCAGCGGCAAGATCGGAATGACCGGCATCTCCTACTACGCCATCAACGAATGGCATGCCGCGGGCCTGCAGCCCCCCCACCTGGCGGCCATCGTGCCCTGGGAAGGCTCGGCTGATTTCTACCGCGACATGAGCTATCACGGCGGCATCTACTGCGTGTTCCAGGCCAACTGGTACCCCAAGCAGGTGGAGAACGTGCAGTACGGCCTGGGTGACAGGGCGCTAAAGAACCCCAACACCGGGGAGTCTGTGGCGGGACCGGTGACGCTGAGCAGCGAGGAGCTGGCTCGCAACCGGCGCGACCTGGCGGCGGACATCATGGCTCATCCGCTCGACGACGAGTGGCATCACACGCGCTCGGCCGACTGGTCCAAGGTGAGAGTGCCCTTCCTTTCGGCTGCCAACTGGGGCGGCCAGGGCCTGCACCCGCGCGGCAACTTCGAGGCCTTCACCCAGGCCGCGACCGAGGACAAGTGGCTCGAGGCGCACGGCGACTCGCATTGGAGCCTGTTCTACACCGACTACGGGATCGACCTGCAGAAGCGCTTCTTCGACCGCTTCCTCAAGGGCGAGGAGGCCTGGAACCACGAGCCCCGGGTCCGGCTTCAGGTGCGCCACGTCGATGGTTTCGTGGAGCGCCACGAGGACGAATGGCCTCTGGCGCGTACGCAGTGGACCAAGTTCTACCTCGATCCCTCCCGCACCTCCCTGTCTGAGAGCGTGCCCGCAGCCGCAGACATCACCTATGACGGGCTCGGCGACGGGGTCAACTTCACCTTCCAGGTGGATCGGGAGACCGAGATCACCGGTCCCATGACCGCTAAGCTCTTCGTCTCCTCGGCCACCGTCGACGCCGACATGTTCCTGGTCGTGCGCGTCTTCGATCCCCAGGGCAAGGAGATCGTCTTCCAGGGCGCGCTGGACCCCAACACCCCGATCGCCCAGGGCTGGCTCAGAGCGTCGCACCGGCGCCTCGACCGCGCCCGCAGCCTGCCCTATCGTCCCTTTCACACCCACGATCGGATCGAGCCCCTGACTCCGGGTGAGGTCTACGAGCTGGACGTCGAAATCTGGCCCAGCTCGATCGTCGTCCCCGCGGGGTGGACCGTGATGCTCACCGTGAGGGGTAAGGACTACGAGTACGGGGGCGAGATGTCGGAGTTCGCGCGAACCTTCCACTACGCCTCCAAGGGCTGCGGGCCCTTTCTCCACAACAGCCCCCACGACCGGCCCCAAGACGTCTTCGGCGGGAAGGTGACACTGCACTGCGGGGGTGATCGCGCCTCCTACGTGATGCTTCCCATCATCCCCGAGCCGCGATGAGGGTGGAACTCGTTTCCATCCCCACCGAGACCGATCCCCTGGACGCGCTGTACTACCAGCCCGACGAGGGTGCGGGGAGCGCCGCGGCGCTCCTCATGCATGGCAACCAGGGCAACTTCTACACCGGTCCGCCCCGCTTTCTGCCACCGCATCTGGCCCGGATGGGCATCGCCTCGCTGGCGTTCAACCGGCGCGGGCACGACATCCTGGGCACCCACCTGGGCCGCTCACCGGTCGGCGGGGCAATGCAGCTGACGCGAGAGGCGGTCGCGGACAACGTCCACGCCGCCGCCTGGTTGGAGGAGCGCGGACACCCCGATCCGATCCTGATCGGACACAGCAACGGCGGCCTGTTGGCCGGTCAACACGCGTCCGATCACCCCCGAACACCGGCCCTGATCCTGCTCTCGGCTGCGGGCGGAGGGGTGGACTCGACCCGTATCAACAGCCAGGCCGGCCTCATGCTGGGTGAACGCTACGACGAGCTCGTGGCCGAGGCCTCGGCGCTCGCCGCCCAGGGTCACGGCGACCAGCTGCTCCTGATCCCGGGCTGGTGGTGGGTGATGAGCGCGTCGAGCCTGCTCGATCGCATCCACGACCTGCCCGATCTGGTCCAGCTCGCACCCTCGGTGCGCTGCCCCACCCTGTTCCTCAAGGGGGCCCAGGAGGCCGAGGCGGCCTACCCAGCGCGTGCTTTCGCGGCCGCCTGCGCCGGTGGCTGCGAGGTGGTCGAACTGGAGGCTTGCGACCACTGGTACAACGGCCGCCAGGATGACGTGGCGCGGGAGGTCGGGCGCTGGCTGGGCCAGACCCTCCGCCTCCAGGTGGCCGGGTGAGCCGATTGCACGCGGCGGTAAAAGATGGAGTCCGGCACCGGGAAGGAATGTAGATGGGGGGCGATACAGCGTCCGCTCACGGTCTGCGCCAGATCGGGGCCAGCGACCTGGGGGGTCGGGGGCGAGGCGGAGAGGGCATGGTCATTCTGGCTCGGGGAGATCGCAGGCATCTCTTCGTCGCCCACGAATCGGCCCCGACCAACTTCACGGTGGTCGACGTGAGCGATCCTCGAAGCCCGGCCGTGGTTCACCAGACCGACCTGCCCCATTTTGAGGTCCGATCGAACTCTCTGGCCCTGGCCCACGACGGCGCCCTGCTCGCGGTCGCCTACCAGGTCAAGCGAGCCGGTCTGACCCCGGCCGGGATCGAGCTCTTCGACGTCTCCGACCCCACCTCGCCGCGCTCGGTCTCCTACATTGACACCTCGGGACCGAACTCGGTTGGGGCTCATTTCGTCTGGATCTCTGGCAACCTGCTCTTCGCGGCCACCGGGCTGCCCGACTTTGAGCCCGCCAACCCTCGCGATCACCAGATCGTGCTCATCGCCGATATCAGCGATCCAGCCCATCCCCGCGAGGTCTCCAGATGGTGGCTGGCCGGAACCGCCGCCGGCGATCAAGAACCGCCGCCTGTGCGCCATCCGGCGCCGGAGGACCGGGGCTTTCGTGCCCACAACGTGAATGTGTATCCCTCACGCCCGGACCGAGCCTACGTCGGCTACCTGGACGGGGGCGTGATCATCCTCGACCTGGCTGATCCGGCCCGGCCGGCCCAGATCAGCCGCCTCGACTACCATCCCCCGCTGCCCGGGTTCACCCACACCGCCCTTCCGCTCTTCAGCCGGGGCTTGCTCGCTGTTACCGATGAGGCCTTGACCAACGACGGCGAGGACCATCCCAAGCTGCTCTGGATGATGGATGCCTCGGTCGAGACCAACATCGTGCCCATCGCCACCGCCCCCCTGCCAGATCCCGCCCCCTTTCGTGCCCAGGGTGGACGCTTCGGCGCCCACAACCTGCACGAGAACGACCCCAGCCCCACCGCCTGGCATTCGGAGGACGAAGTCTTCGGGGCCTTCTTCAGCGCCGGGGTCAGAATTTACGACGTGCGCCAGCCCTTCCAGCCCCGGGAGGTGGCGCATTTCGTGCCGCCGGCGCCGGCCGGCTCACCGGTGGGCACAGCCCAGACCAACGACGTTTACGTGGACGAGCGCCACCTTCTCTACGCGGTCGATCGCCACACCGGCGGTCTTTACATCTTGGAAAGGAGTTAGCAATGCCCCTCGAATTGGACGAAGCCCGGACCCTGATCGCCGCCACCCTGGCCCATGGGCGCGAGATGGGGATCAGGATTGCGGCCGCGGTGGTCGACGAGGGTGGCCACCTGCAGGCGCTCGAGCGCATGGACGGGGCCTTCCCGCTCAGCTCCCAGGTCGCCGAGGCAAAGGCGGTCGGAGCCGCCATGTGGCACCGCGATGGAGCCTCTCTGGCCGCCATCCAGGCCGAACGACCTGCCTTTTACGAGCGCGTCGACAGCCTGGTCCGAATGCCCATGATGCCCGGTATGGGCTCGGCCCTGATCCGTCGCGGCGACCGCATTCTCGGCGCCATCGGCGTCAGCGGGGCGATGAGTGAACAGGACCTGGAATGCGCCAACGCCGGCTTGAGCGCGCTCTTGGGAAGCTGATCCAAGCCCGGCACGGGCACGGCGGGCGGAGCGGCCCTTAAGCCGCCCCACCGCCGCCCCGGCCGGCCTGATGCCCTTGTCCCTAGCGCAATCCCCTGGCCACCATCTCCTCGGTCATGCCCGCGATCCGAAGCCGGTGACTGTCCTGGGCGCCGTCGGAGTGCATGAAGGACATGCAGTCGCGGACAAATTTGTTGATCTCGCTCTCCCGGTACATGATGGACAGACCACCGAAGATCTCCGCCGCCGAAATGCAGGTCCGCATCGCCACCTCGGCGGCGTGCACCTTGGCCGCACTGCTCATCCGAAAGTCGTAGTCAGGGTCGTTCTCCACCGCCCAGGCCGCGCGCCAGATCAGGCTTCGCGCCGCCTCCAACTCGCAGTACATCTCCGCCAGACGGCAGCGCACGTTGGCGTGAGAGAAGAGCGGAGCCCCGCCCTGGATCCGCGTCATCGCGTGCTCCAGGGCCAGCTCATAGGCGGCGCGCGCCGTCCCCAGGGTGGTCGCCCCGGCGGTTATGGCGCTCTCCTTCAGGATGTAGCGCGAGCCGGCGTAGCCGCTGTCCGCCTCCCCCAGGAGGCGGTCGGCGGGCAGCACCAGGTCGGTGAATCTAAGCCGGCCGTTGTTGTTGCCGCGCTGCGACATCTTCTCGTGCACGTGCACGACCTCAAACCCGGGGTCGTCGGCAAAAACTAAAAAGGCGCTGGTTCCCGCGGCCGCCGGCCGCTCCGGATTGGTGCAGGCGAAGACGCAGAGAACGTCGGCGTCGGGAGCGTTGGAGATGAAGTGCTTGGCGCCGTTGAGGCGCCAGCGGCCGTCGTCGAGGCGCTCGGCGCGGGTTTGGAAGTGGAAGTCATGCTGGTCGATGATGTAATCCGACCCCGTCTCAGGCTCGGTGAAGCAGATGCTGAGCAGGCACTTCGGGTTGTTCATAAAGCGGGCCAGGAACTGATCCCGAGCTGAACCCGCAGCCAGCGCGTAGATGATGCGCTCGACCTTGATGCACTGGTCGATGAGCACGGCAAAGCCCATGTCGCCGTACGCCAGCTCCTCGATCAGCACCGCCAGCTCAAGTGCGCTGGCGCCCCGCCCGCCCGCCTCGAGGGGTAGCCCGATGGTTCGCCATCCTCTCCCTGAGGCTTCCTCGAGCAGATCCCAGGCGACGCGATCGCGCGGGTT
>DATLSE010000046.1:0-118163 GCA_035534295.1 Nitrosotalea sp. | reverse complement strand
GCGTTGCCGTCCTATCAAATTCAACCCGGACAGGATTTCACGGCCACTAATGGGCAGGTGTTTACCGATCCCTCAACGTCGGCCATTTTGCCTCCTGGCCAGTCCGGCAACATTCCGGTGACGGCCGTCAACGCCGGGGCTGCGGGAAACGTGGGGTCCGGCACCATCACGGTCATAAACGGCAATAGCGCTGCCTGCCTGGTGGTCACCAACCAGGCTGGGGCAACCGGTGGGGCCGACGCCAAGAGCAATCCCCAGATCACCTCGGGCGACGTCCAGGGCGCGCAGGCGACCATGGACCAGGACCTGCGCCGGCAAATTGCGGCCGATTTCACCAAGCAGGTGCAGAGCGGGGAGAAACTCTCCGACGCCATCGTCTTTCAGCCCCCCAGCTTTTCTACCGATCACGCCCCGGGTGACCAGGTTGCCTCCTTCAACGCCACCATGACGCTCAAGGCCGAGGGCGCCTTCTACAACGCAAGTCAGGCCCAGAAGGCGCTCGTCGCGGCGGCGCGCGCCAAGGTCCCTGCCGGTCAGCAGATGACGGACGGCACCCCTCAGGTCACCTACACCGTGACCGGTACCTCGGGCGGTCATCTGACCTTCACCGGTACCGTCGGTTCATACGTGGCCCAGCAGCTCGACCTGCAGCAGATTAAGTCTCAGGTGGTGGCCAAGAGCGTGAGTCAGGCCCGGGCCACGCTGGCCAAACTGCCAGTGAATTCGGCCGAGATCGTGCAGTCCCCCTTCAAGCTGCCCTGGATGCCGCTCCTGGGCTCCCGTGTCAAGGTCAACTACGTGGTCCAGCAGGGCTCGGCGGCGGCCGCGCCGGCCGCCTAGATGGGCAGGGTGCTGGCGGTCGACCTGGGTTCCAAGCGCGTCGGGCTGGCCCTGAGCGACCTGACTCGCACCATCGCCCAGCCCCTGGGCGCGATGGCGGCCGAGCCCGCCTCGAGCCTGGTTCGCAGACTGTCCGAACGGGCTCGGCAGGAGGGATGCGACGAGGTCGTCATCGGGCTCCCGCGCCGGCTCGACGGGGGCTTCGGCCCCGAGGCGCACGCCGCCCGAACCACGGCGGATGAACTCCGCCGCTCGGCCGGCCTTCGAGTCCACCTGGTGGACGAGCGGCTCACCAGCGTCCAGGCCGAGCGCTCCCTGATCGAGCAGGGGGTCTCGAGGCGGCGGCGCCGCACCCTGTCGGATCCCGTCGCGGCAACCCTGATTCTGCAGGGCTTTCTGGGTGCCATCGACCGTGGATGAGCCGGCCGAGCAGGTCTCCCTGGTGGGCGAGGACGGCAGGGAGATCGTCTTCACCCTGCACGACGCCTTCGATCTCGACGGCGAGGTGTACTACCTGGTCGAATCGGGCGAGGATCCAGAGCAGGTCCTGCTCTTGAAGTCGGTGGGAGAGGATCTGGAGGCGCTGGCCGGAGACGAGTTCGACCGGGTCATCGAACGCCTGGAGGCGGCTGAGGCCCAAGGCGAGGGTGGTGCTGCCCCGGAGCCCGCCGGGTGAAGGGGCTGGCGATCGTGGTCGCGCTCCTGGTCGTGGTCGGGGCGGTGGCCAGCCGTGGCTTTGATTGGTGGACGCTCAACGTGGGCACGCCCGTGTCCCAGCACTCAGTCCCCGTCGCTTTCACCGTCTCCACCGGGGAGGGCGCGAGCGAAGTCGGCGACGCGCTGAAGGCCAAGGGGCTGATCAGAAGCACCTTGGCCTTCGATCTCTACACCCGCCAGAGCGGGACCCGGGGCAAGCTGCAGGCCGGGACCTTCGTTCTGAACAAGGACATGGCGGTTCCCGCCCTGGTCGCGGCGCTGGAGCACGGTCACGCCAACCAGCTCGCCGTACGCCTGCTCGAGGGCGACACCATGGTCCAGATGTCGCAGCTGGTCCAGGCCGCGGGCCTGGGAAGCGCTTCGGCCTATGTCTCCGCGGCCGAGGACCCGAGCTGGACGGCGAAGTATCCGTTCCTGCAGAACCGACCCCCGGGCTCGCCCCAAAACCTGGAGGGGTTCCTGTTTCCCGACACCTACCTGGTCAACCAGGGGTCGGGCCCGACGGCGCTGATCCAGCGCCAGCTGGATGAGTTCGGGCAGCAGTTCTCCCCCGCGCTTCAGGCCCAGGCGGCCCAATCCACCTCGGTCCGCCCCGCAGAGTCGATCTTCAACATCGTCACCCTGGCCTCGATCGTCGAGCGCGAGGTCAACCAGCCCCCGGACCGCGCCCTGGCTTGTGACGTGTTCTACAACCGACTGGCCCAGGGCATACCGCTCGGTTCTGACGCGACCATCGAATACGCCATCGGGCAGTGGAACGCCAATCTCACCCCGGCCGATCTGGCCAACCCGTCGCCGTTCAACACGCGGCTCCACGCGGGTCTGCCGCCCGGTCCCATCTCCAACCCATCCCTGGCATCGATCAAGGCCTGCATCGAGCCCAAGGCGAGCACCTACCTGTTCTTCTTCATCGATGCCAAGGGTGTGACGCGCTTTTCCTCCTCCGACGCCGAGTTCACCCAGCAGCAGCAGCAGTACGGCCTGGCGGGGGGCTAGGCGCACGGTGGCGCCGACCCAGGTGGCTCTGCTGGGTTCGGGGATCGCCTATTCGGCCAGCCCGGCGATGCAGAACGCGGCCTTCTCCGCGCTCGGTCTTACCTGGCGCTACTCGATCCTGGATCTGGCGCCCGAGCAGCTGGCCGACGCCGTGGATGCCCTGCGCCAGGCGGAGTGGGCGGGGGCCAACGTGACCATCCCCTACAAGGTGGCGGTGATGGAGCACCTAGATCGCATCGAGGCCGAGGCGGAAGAGGCGGGCGCGGTCAACACCGTCTTCAAACAGGGCTCGAGCCTGGTCGGACGGAACACCGATGTGCTCGGCCTGCGCCAGGGGATGAAGAGCCTGGGCCACGATCCTGAGCTGGCGGGCTCCGGTCTCAAGGTCCTGGTGCTGGGCGGGGGCGGCGGCGCTCGAGCCGTCGCCGTCGCGCTCCGCGCAGCTCAGCTGACCTGGGTCCTGCGCGGTCGTCGCAGCGGGTTCGAGCCCCCCGGCGAGTACCTTTCCTGGTCCCAGCCGAACTGGTGGGAGCGAGCCCGCGCTGCCGACCTTTTGGTCAACGCGACGCCACTCGGGCGCGCCCCGGGGAGCGGGGAGGAGCTGGTGCGCGCACTGCCTGAGCATGGCGGCGTGATCGATCTCGTCTACGCCGCGGGGGGCACCCCGCTGGTCCGGGCCGGGCGATCTGGCGGGAGTCCGGTATACGACGGTTGGGAGCTGCTTCTGGCCCAGGGCGCGGCGGCGTTCGAGTCCTGGACCGGACTTAAAGCCCCGCTCCAGGTCATGCGCCAGGCGTTGGAGATCTGATGGTCGATCTGCTGGCGCTGATCTGGGCCGCGGTCGGGGCCGCCCTGGGGTGGGGGGTGGTCTTATTGTCGGCGTGGCTTGAGAGGCGTGAGGACATTGATCCCCTGCCCGGCCCCGCCCCCCGCCTGCAGCGCCTGGGTCCACCGCTGCTCTTAGCTCCACTCTTCCTCGTCTTCGCGCTCAAGCTGGGGCCTCATCCCGTGCTCGCCATCGTCAGCCTGTGGCTGGTGGTGCTGACCCAGATCCTCTTCTTTGACCTCCGCCATCACCTGATCCTGGACCGGGTATTGCTCCCCGCCTGCGCTGCTGCCCTGCTCTTGAGCCCGGTGACACCGCACCTGGGTTGGCGTCTGGCCCTGGTCGCGGGTGTGGCCGCCGGGCTTTTCTTTCTCCTCCTGGCGCTGCTCGGGCGGATCATCTTCCGGGCCGAGGCGATGGGGCTGGGCGACGTCAAGTTCGTGGTCCTGATCGGCTTCATCCTCGGGCCCCTGGGCGGATTCGACGCCATCGTGACCGGCATGCTGCTGGCCGGACTGGCCTCGCTCGTGGTGGTCGTGTTCCGGCTCCGCGGACTCCGCGACTCCATCGCCTACGGCCCCTTCCTGGCTCTGGGCGCTTTGCTGGCCCTGTATCGCTTCAGCGGCGCCTGAATATGCTTGCAGCGTGATCCGCCTCTTACCGGAGGAGACCCTGGTGCTGGTGGCGCGGCGGCATTGGGTGACCGCGGCCGGCGCGCTCCTGGCCCCGGCCGCTCTACTTCTGCTGGTGCTCCTGGTCGATCTGCGCTGGAACCTTCCCGGGGTCGGGTTGAAACTTGCCCTGACCCTGCTCGCCCTCGGGCTGGCCGGGCTCTGGACGATCGCGGTGTGGGCGCGCTGGAGCTCGGCCAGTATCACCCTGACCGATCAGCGCCTGGTCTTAGAGCAGGGCATACTACGCCGGCGAACCAAGGTCATCGCCCTGGATCGGGTCCAGGATGTGGCCACCAGCGTGTCACCCCTGGGCCGGCTCTTGGACTACGGTCGGGTGGAGGTGGCGGCCGCCGGGCTCAACTCCACCGAGGCTCTGGACGCGGTGCCTTCGCCCCTACGCCTGCGCGACCAGATATACCTCTGCGCTCGGGCCCAGCGCAGCGCCCATCTGGGCGTGCCCGGCCCCGGGCTGGTCTGAGCGGGTGGACGATCCCACCGAGCCGCTGGAGCGGATCGAGCTGGCGGTGCCCGGTCACGAGCACTGGGCCGGCGTCGGCCGGGGAGCTTTGGAGCTGCTGGCCGATGTGATCAAGGATCAGGCGCCGAGCCGGGTGGTGCTGGTCAGCGATCACGGGGTGGGGCCGATCTGGGCCGAGCGGGTGAGGGCGGAGGTGGCGCGGGCCGGTTTTGAGTGCGCCCTGCACCTGACCCCTCAGGGGGAGGCGGCCAAGAGCCGGGAGGGATTGTTCGACCTCCTGGCCTTCCTGGAGCGCGAGCGGGTCGATCGCGCCGGCCTGATCCTGGCCCTGGGAGGGGGCACGGTGGGGGATGTGAGCGGCCTGGCGGCCTCGCTGTGGCTTCGTGGCGTGCGCCTGATCCATCTCCCGACCACCCTTCTGGCCATGGTCGACTCCGCGCTCGGGGGCAAGACCGGGATCAACTCCGAGGTCTCCAAGAACAGCATCGGCACCTTTCACCAGCCGGTTGCGGTGCTGAGTGATCTCGATCTCCTCTCCACCCTGCCCCGGGACCAGTATCTGGCCGCGTTCGGCGAGGTGGTCAAGTACGGGGTCGCCATGGACGCCGAGCTGGCTCGGCTGCTGCAGGCGGAGGCGGCGCGCTTGCGCTCGCCCTCAGACCCGCTCCTGGCCCGCGTCGTGGCTCGCTGTGTCGAGCTCAAGGCCCAGGTGGTGGCGGCAGATGAGCACGATCGCGGAGGCCGGGCGATCCTGAACTACGGCCACACCATCGCCCACGCCTTGGAGGCCGCCTCCGGATACACCGCGACGCACGGCCGGGCGGTGGCCCTGGGTATGCGCGGGGCGGCCCTTCTGGGCCAGCGGAGCGGCTTCACCGAGCCCGCTTTGGTGCAGGAGCAGGATCGGCTCCTGGCCGCGTACGACCTGCCCGGGAGCCTGCCTCGGGTCGACCCCGAGCTCGCCCTTGAGGCCCTCGGGCGGGACAAGAAGAGCGCCTTCGGCCGCCTCGGATGGGTATTGCCGCGGCGCCTGGGCGAGGCGGTGATCTCCCGCCAGCTGGACTCCGACCTGGTGCGTCAGGTGGTGCTCGAGATTCTGGGCTGAGGCGCCAGGGACCGGGTCGGGCCCGCTCGCGCGGGGTAGGATGGGGAGGTTACAAGGCGTTGAGGACACGGCCGCAGTGGTCCAGACGGGCCGGCTGCGAGCGCACCTCGAACGCCGCCGGTGATCGCGGACGTGAGCGAGGTGGAGAGCTTCTTTGATCGAGACCAATGACTTTCGCGTGGGCACCGCATTCGAGATGGACGGCAAGCTTCTGACCATCGTCCAGGTCGAACACATAAAGCTGGCGCGGGCCGGAGCGGTGATCAAGGCCAAGCTTCGCAACATCCGCGACGGAGCCATCTTCGAGCAGAGCTTTCGCAGCGGGGACAAGTACAAGGTGGTCCGGATCGAGAAGTCGGCCGCGACCTACCTCTACGCCGACGCCGATCTTCACCACTTCATGGATTCCTCCACCTATGAGCAGATCCCGATCGAGCACGGGATCCTGCAGGACGTGCTCCCCTTTTTGAAGGAGGGCAATCCGGTCTCGCTCCTGCGCTACGAGGATCAGGTGATCGGGATCGAGATCCCGATCACGGTCGAACTCGAGGTCACCGACTCCGATCCTGGGCTCAAGGGCGACACCGTCTCGGGTACCACCAAGCCCGCGCGCCTGGAGACGGGGGCGATGGTGCAGGTGCCGCTCTTCGTCAATCCGGGAGATCGGATTCGCGTCGACACCCGCACCGGGGCCTACATGGAGCGGGTGTAGGATCGGCGCCATGGAGTCAGCCCCCAGCGGGCGCGTGCGGGTCGCCAACGAGGTCATCGCCAGCATCGCGTCCATGGCCGCCCGCGAGGTCGATGGCGTGACGGGTCTCGACAATTCGGGGGCGCATCACGTCGCCGACTGGTTGAAGCGCGACGTGCTCCACCACGGCGTTCGGGTGATGGTCGACGACGATCGCGGGATCCACCTCGACGTGTTCATCAGCGTGCGCTCGGGGGCGGTCATCACTCAGGTGGCGGAGCGGGTGCAGGACAACGTGATCGAGGCCGTCGAGCGCATGCTCGGGCTCGAGGTGGCGGAGACCAACGTCCTCGTCTCCGGCGTCAGCTTCGAGCCCTAGCTGGAAGCCAAAGTGGCGGGCTCGAGGCATCAGGCCAGGGAGCTGGCCCTGCAGGTGCTGTTCCAGATCGACGGCGACGCGGCCGCCGACGCCGATGAGCAGCTCAGCTATCTGGCCCAGGAGGCCGGAGTGTCGGAGCGCGCGCGCGAGTTCGCCAGCGGCCTGATCCGCGGGGTCGTCGCCCACCGCGAGGAGCTGGACCAGGTCATTCTGGAGGCGTCCCAGAACTGGCGCTTGGAGCAGATGGGTCGGGTCGACCGGGCGGTTCTACGGCTGGCCACATTCGAGATTCGGCACGGCCAGGGAGTCCCGGTCAAGGCCGCGATCAACGAATCGATCGAGCTCGCCAAGACCTTCAGCGGACACGAATCGGGCCGCTTCGTCAATGGCGTCCTGGGTCGCATCGCGGCCCTGACCACGCCATGAGCCCGGATCGGCCAGGGGAGCTGGGCCTTGGGGTCGCGCCCGAGTCGGAGCTCGGATTGGAGGATCTGATGCTCACCCTGGAGGACCTGATTCAAAGTCTGGCCGGGGGGGAGGCCCCGCTCGAGCAGCTGGTCTTGGACCACGCCCGCGCAGCGCGCCTTCTGGCCCTGGCGCAGAGCCGGCTGGACGCGGCGAGCTTGCGGGCCAAGGGCGATTGAGGTACGTACTGCCCCCCCTGCTGGCCTGGTTCATCGCCCAGGTCATGAAGGTCATCATCTCCTCCTCCCGGCAGCGGAGATTGAACCTGCGGGTGCTGGCCGAGACCGGGGGAATGCCGAGCTCGCACTCCGCCATCGTGGCCGGGCTCACCACTGGGATCGGGCGCATCGACGGCGTGGGTTCGGCCGGCTTTGCGATTGCGCTTATCTTCTCCATCGTGGTCATGTACGACGCCCAGGGCGTCCGCCGCGCCGCCGGGCGCCAGGCCGCGCTCCTCAATCAGATCGCCAACGAGCTCCTGGCCGGGCACCAGATCCAGCAGGTCCGGCTGCGCGAGCTCTTAGGGCACACACCGGTGGAGGTCCTGGTCGGCGCCGCGCTCGGCGTGGTGATCGGGTTGCTGCCGTTCTGAGCCGACTCGACGTGGCCCTGACCGAGGCCGGGCTGGCCGAGTCGCGGAGCCGGGCCCAGGCCCTGATCCTGGCCGGTCAGGTCCGCGTCGACGGCGAGACCGTACGCCGCCCGAGCCAGCGCCTGGGCTCAGAGCAGCGGGTCGAGCTCGCGCCGCAGCGGCGCTGGGCCTCGCGCGGAGGGGACAAGCTCGAACCCGCCCTCGATCACTTCCTGATCGATCCCGGGGGACGGATATGCGCCGACGTCGGCGCCTCCACCGGGGGCTTCACCGACGTTCTCTTGGCCCGGGGCGCCAGTTTGGTCTTCGCCGTCGACGTCGGCCGCGGGATCATGGACTGGCGGCTGCGTCAGGATCCTCGAGTGCAACTGATGGAGCGCACCAACGCCCGCCACCTTACGTCCTATCCCCAGCCGGTCTCGCTCCAGGTCGTCGACCTCTCATTCATCGGTCTGGAGAAGGTGCTCCCCGCGCTCCGCCTGGCCGCACCCGACTCGGAGTTGGTGGCGCTCTTCAAGCCCCAGTTCCAGGTCGGCCGGGGCCTGGTCGGAAAGGGCGGGGTGGTGCGCGATCCGAGCCTCACCCAGAGCGCCATCGAGGACTTCGAGCACTGGTGCCGGCAGAGTGGCTTTGAGGTCCTGGGCTGGGTTCCCTCCGCCCTGGCGGGAGCCGACGGAAACCAGGAATGGCTCTGCCATCTAAGGTGCCGCTGATGGCCTCGGTCGTCTTCTTTGCTCACCCCCGCGTCGACATGGTCCAGCCCGCCCTGGCGGATGCGCGCCGCCTCCTGGCCGAGCGTGGGATCGAGGTCGTGGCCACCGACCGCGACTCGCGCCGGGCGCTGCCCGACGACGCCCTGCTCATGGTCACGCTGGGCGGGGACGGCACCCTGCTTCAGGGCGCGGTGCGCGCCGCCCGCCGGCGCCTTCCCCTACTCGGTGTGAACCTGGGCCGGTTGGGCTTTTTGACCGAACTCGAGGCCCCCGGCCTGGCTCCCGGACTGCAGCGGTTCTTTGACGGTGCCTTCCGGATCGAGGAGCGGACCGTGCTCCAGGTCTGGGTCGAGTCGGGCTCGCGGCGTTCGCGCCCGGGTCTGGCTCTGAACGAGGCGGTGGTCCACCGCCTGGCCATCGACGGCTTGGTCCGCCTCGACGTGCGCGCGGGAGACCAGGAACTGGGCGTGATCGACGCCGATGGCGTCATGGCCGCCACCGCCACCGGCTCCACCGCCTACGCTCTGGCCGCGGGTGGCCCGGTGCTCGACCCGCGCCTTGACGACGTCGCCCTGATCCCGATGAACCCCTTCGCGCTCACCGTGCGCCCGATCGTCCTCCCGTCCGACCAGCCTGTCAGCATCCGCCTCGCCTTCCAGGGCGCCAGCCTGACCCTGGATGGAGGTCCGCCTCGACGCCTGAAGCGCGGCGACGTGGTCCGGATCGCTCGCTATCCGCGCAGCCTGCGCCTGATCCGGTTCACGCCGCCTGAACACTTCTACCTCCAGTTGCGCCACAAGCTGGGCTGGGGGCTTCCCCTGGTCCCGACGCCGCCGGGTGCTTAAAGAGCTCCGGGTCCGAGATCTGGCCCTGGTGGAGAGCGCCGAGGTCGGATTCCGACCCGGTCTGAACCTGCTCAGCGGCGAGACCGGGAGCGGCAAGTCACTCATCGTCGACGCGCTCGGGCTCTGCCTGGGAGCTCCCGCCAGCTCGGATCAGATTCGCGAAGGGGCCAAGCGGGCGACGGCCGAGGCGGTGTTCGAAGTCGATCAACCGGGCTCTGCCGAGGCGAGCGAACCCCAGCAGCTGATCTTGGGGCGAGAGCTGGCCGGACGCAGCAGCGCCCGCCTCAACGGTGGCGCCGTCGAGCTGGCGCGGCTGCGCGAGCTGGGGCGGCAGCTGGTGGCGGTACACGGCCAGCACGAACAGCACCTGCTGCTCGACGCCGAGGCCCAGGCTCTGATGCTGGACGGATACGGGGATTTGGGCGAGCTGCGCGCGAGCGTCATGGCCATCCACGCCGAGTGGGCGGGGGCGCGCTCGCGGCTCGATCAGCTGCTCCGCCAGCAGGCTCGCGGGGAGCGCGAGGAGCAGTACCTGCGCGCGCAGCTGGAGGAGCTCGAGGCCGCCCGCCTCGCGCCTGGCGAGGACTTGGAGCTGGGGGCCGAGAGATCGGCTCTGCGCCATGCCACCCAGCTCGGGGCGGATCTGGATCGGGCGCTGGAGGCGATGGAGGAGGAGGGGGGACTGGAGCGCGCCCAGAGCCTGGTCCGATCAGCCAGCGAGTTCGACCCGCGTCTGGCCGACCTGGCCCAGGCTCTGGGCGGTCTGCTCGAGCAGGCCACAGACCTGCGCTCCGAGCTCAGGCGGCGGCGCGAGTCGGTCGAGCCGGACCCGGTCCGATTGGAGGAGGTCGAGGCCCGGCTATCTCAGATCGAGACCTTAAAGAGGCGTTACGGGGGCACCCTGGAGGAGGTGCTGGCGGAGCTTGAGCGGCTCCGTGGTCAGGTCGGCACGGGGATCTCGATCGAGGACTCGATCTCCGGTGCCCGGAGCGCGGTGGAGACGGGCGAGCGCGCCTACATGGCTGTGGCCCAGCAGCTGAGCGCGGGACGGGCCTCAGCCGCGGCCCGGCTGGCTGGGGCCGCCGAGCTCGAGTTGAGGGCGCTGCGACTGGAGCAGGCCCGGCTCGAGATCCGGCTCGAGCCCCGTCTTGAGCCCTCGCCGCAGGGCCTCGAATCGGTTGCGATCCACTTCAGCGCCAATCCCGGGGAGAGCCTGCGACCGCTGGCCCGGGTGGCCTCGGGCGGCGAGCTCTCCCGCCTCATGCTGGCCCTGAAGACGGTGGCGGCGGAGTCCGACTCCGTCCCCACCCTGGTCTTCGATGAGATCGACGCCGGCATCGGGGGCGAGGCGGCGGTGCAGGTCGGGCTGCGCCTGGCCCGGCTGGGACGGCGGCGTCAGGTCCTGGTCGTGACCCACCTGGCCCAGATCGCGTGCTTCGCCGAGCATCACCTGGTGGTGGAGAAGGTGGCGGAGGCGAGCGGGCGCAATGTGGTCCGGGTGCGCGAACTCGTCACCGCCCAGGAGCGCGCCGCCGAGCTGGCCCGGATGATGAGCGGGGGGGTCACCCAGAAGGCGATCGAGCGCGCGCTCGAACTGATGGCCGAGGCCGCCGCCAGCGGCTGAGGGGGACGTGGGCACAGGGGGGAGGGGGGGACCGGACGGCTATGATTTCGGCCCGATGGGCAAGCCCCGCCTGGAGATCACGACCCCCGTCTTCGAGGGTCCCCTCGAACTCCTTTTGGCCCTGGTCGAGCGCGATCAGGTGGACCTCTTCTCCGTCCGCCTGCACGAGCTCACCGCCGCCTACCTGGCGGCTGTGGCGGGGCTCAAGCGGCCGGATGCGAACGAGATGTCCGAGTTCTTGTGGCTCGCCGCCCGGCTCCTTCTGCTCAAGTCGATGCGGCTGCTGCCCGTGCCCCCGACCGAGCCCGAGGAGATCGACCTGGTGGGCTGGGAGGAGGACGTCCGCGCCCGCCTGGTCGAGTACCAGGCCTACCGCCGTCTGGCCCAGGGTCTGATGGAGCGGGCCAGCCAGCAGGAGTTCTCCTTCCCCGCCCCGGTGCGCGAGATCGCCGCCGCGGGGCAGGAGGAGCCGCTGCAGGTGGAGGCTCTGGTGGGTGCCCTGGAGGCGCTGCTGGCGCGCATCCCGCCTCGCCCTCTGGTCGTGACCCAGGAGCGCTGGACCCTGGAGGACCGGCTCGAGGACTTGAACCGGCGTCTGGCCGAGGGCGGATTCGATCTCGTCCAGGTGCTTCTGCAGAGCCAGGATCGTCTGCAGGCCGTGGTCACCTTCGTCGCGCTGCTCGAACTGCTGCGCCAGGGCCGGGTCAGCATCCGCCAGGAGCACAACTTCGCCTCGATCTGGGTCGAGCCGCGGTGAGCGATCTTGCCGCCGCCCTGGAGGCGATCCTCTTCGCCTCTCATCGACCGCTCACCCGGCGCGAGCTGGAGCACGCGACCGCGGCCTCGCGAGCCCAAGTCGAGGCCGCGCTGGAATCATTGGAGATCGCTCTGGGTGATCGCGGGGTGATGCTTCAGCACCATCAGGACCTGGTCCAGATCGCCACCCGTCCGGCCTACTCGAGCCAGGTCCGGCGCGCCCTCAACCCCGAGATTGGCGGCCGCCTGTCCGCCGCCGCCTACGAGACCCTGGCCATCGTCGCGGTTCAACAGCCGGTGCCCAAATCACGCATCGAGCAGATCCGGGGAGTCAACTGTGACGGCGTCCTGGCCAACCTGGAGCTGCGCGACCTGGTCCACGAGGTGGGCCGGGGGGAGGGACCGGGTCAGCCCAAGCTGTACGGCACCACCATGCGCTTTCTCCGCCTGCTCGGACTGGGCAGCCTGGAGGACCTGGACCTGCCCGAGGTGCTGCCATCGCCGAACGATTGAATCGCTACCTGGCGCGGTGCGGGGTGGCCTCGCGCCGCGCCGCTGACGCCCTGATCGCAGGCGGTGCCGTCCTGGTCAACGGGCAGCTTCCACCGGCCTCCGGCCAGCTGGTTGAGCCCGGGGTCGATCGCGTCACCCTGCGTGGCGCTGAGGTGTCTCCTCCCTCAGGTCGGGCGAGGCACCACATCGTGCTCCACAAGCCGGTTGGGGTCATCGTCACCGCCCACGACCCCCAGGGCCGGCCGACGGTGTTCGAGCTCGTCGGGGAGGAGACGGGAGCCCGCCGCCTATTCAGCGTCGGGCGGCTGGATATGGACAGCTCGGGGCTCCTCCTGCTCACCGACGATGGCGACCTCGCCCAGCGCCTGGCCCATCCCCGCCATGGCCTGAGCAAGGAGTACCGGGTCACGGTCTCAGGAGTTCCCGACGAGGCCGCACTGCGCAGCCTGCGCCAGGGCGTGAGCCTGGACGGGCGTCCGGCGCGCGCGCTGCAGGTCGAAGTGCTGCAGCAGCAGGGACGGCTGTCCAGCCTGCGCGTGGTGGTGGCCGAGGGACGCAACCGGCAGGTACGACGGATGCTCGAGGGGGTTGGGCACCCGGTGATCGATCTGCGCCGGGAGGCGTTCGGGCCGATCCGGTTGGGACGTCTTAAGGTGGGGGCCTGGCGCCACCTGCGGCCGGCCGAGGTGGCAGCGCTGCAGGGCCAGTCGGGCGCGGAGACGAGGTCTTGATCGTGGCCATCGACGGTCCCGCCGGGAGCGGGAAGTCGGCCGTGGGCCGGCGCCTGGCGAGCGCGCTCGAACTTCCCTTTGTCGATTCCGGCCTCTTCTACCGCGCCCTCGCCTGCGCCATCGAGGAAGGCTCGGCGGGGGGAGCGGAGCCCGATCCGGCGGCGCTGGCGCTGGAACTTGAGTTCGACCTCGGGGGGGACCGGATCCGAGCCGGGGGACGGGATGTGACCGATCTGGTCTACGGAGCTGAGATCAGCGCCCGGGCCTCGACTCTGGCCCAGATCCCAAAGGTTCGGTCGGCCCTTTTGGGCCAGCAGCGCTCCCTCGCCCATGATCCCGGGGTGGTGATGGCCGGGCGCGACATCGGGACGGTGGTGCTGCCCTGGGCGGAGCACAAATTCTTCCTCACCGCCGGGGTCGAGGAGCGCGCGCGGCGGCGTGAACGGCAATTGCGGGCGCGGGGCCTGGCCGCCGATGAGGACGCGCTCAAGGCCGAGATCTCCGAGCGCGACCGCCAGGATACAGAGCGCGCCGTCGCACCCCTGCGCCCGGCCGCCGACGCCACCGTGGTGGAGACCGAGGGGGTCGCGCTGGAGGCCGTGGTGGCGCGCCTTCTGGGCCTCATCCGGGGAGCATGAGCGCCGTCGTCTACGGCTTCCTGCGCGGCGTCATGCGCACTCTGACCCTGACCATCCTGGCCGGCGGGTTGTTCCAGGTGAGGGGCCGCGAACTGGTGCCACGCTCGGGCGCACTCCTGGTCTGCGCCAACCACACGGCGACGGTCGATCCACCCCTGGTCCCCGCCTTCCTGCCCCGCGCCGACAGCTGGAGTATGGCCAAGTCGGAGTACTTCACCGGATCCATCCTCTGGCGCTGGCTCATGCACGGATACCACGCCTTCCCCGTCGTCCGGCATTCGCCCGACCGCCTCGCTCTGGAACGGGCGGCCTCGATCCTGGACGCGGGCGAGGTCGTGATCTTGTATCCGGAGGGGACCCGGGTGGAGCAGGGCGGCCTTAGAAGAGGCGAACCGGGGGCGGGGTTCATCGCCCGTCGCTCCGGCGCCGCGGTGCTGCCGGTCGGGCTGGTCGGCAGCAGGGATTGTCTGCCCAAGGGTTCGCGGCTGCCTCGGCGCCGTCCGGTCGAGCTCATATTCGGTCCGCCGTTCCTGATCCCCGAACGCCGCCCCGATGGACGCCGGGTCTCCAATCAGGAGGCGGCCGACGCCATCATGGTCGCCATCGCCCATCTCCTGCCGGAGTCGATGAGAGGGGACTACACCGAACTCGAAACCTGGTCTCAGGATCTCCTCGGGGTCACCCAACCCGGCGTCTGAGAGGGGTGCCCGCCCCCGTCTATAGGTTGGGGAGAGGGGAGCGTCAATCCGGACGGTGAGCTCAGATGGTGGCCCGGGATCGGGGGGCGCGGGCCAGGACCTCGACCAGCCCGACCGCCGCCAGCCCGACCGCCAGATGGACGATCTGAATCAGGAAGTGATCCGACCCGCTCAGAACCCGGGCTTGGAGCAGTCCGAAGACGGTCATGGCCAGGCCCCAGAGGAAGGCCACGGCGGCCAGTGGCACCGAGCCCCCAGAGCGCAGAGCGAACGCGGCGGCGGCCCAAAGGTCGAGCACCAAGATGAGTCCCAGGACGATGTGGACGATGACCAGCGAATTGGCGTGTCCGGTCCAGAAGAGCAGGCCCAAGACCACCTCGATCAGTGCGATCGTGCGGGCGATGAGCCGAAGCGCGAGTGAGGTATTCATAAGTCCTGGGACGAGGTTAACCCCTGGCTGGTCCACGGGTTAGGGCGCCCCCGACCCCCCTCCGCCTCGGGATCGATCGCGCGCTACTCGGAGTGGCCCGTGGGCTGGGACCAGTCGTCGTCCACCACCCCGCCCAGGGCGGCGTGGAAGGAGGCCTCGTAGGCCTCCTCCAGGCTCTGTGGCGTCAGACGCGGGGGGAGCTGACGGTAGGCGGCGAAATCGACCAGCCGGTTCACGATCTGGCGCGGATGGGAACCGCGCATGGGACGCTGGTCGCGCTCGTAGAGGGAGAGCAGGAAGGGCATGGCCTGGGGCACCCAGGGGACCTGGTTCTTGCCGCACTCGTACTGCAGGATGCGGGTGAAGGCCTCGGGGCTGGGATTGCTGACGCCGATCTTGTAGGCCATGCGGCGCAGGAACGCCTCGTCCACCAGGGAGGCGGGGGAGAGGTTGGTCGAGAACACAATCTGACACAGGAATGGGAGTTCGATCTTGCGTCCGGATGCGGACAGATCCAGGTAGTCGATGCGCTTTTCCATGGGCACGATGAAGCGGTTCAGAAGGTGCATGGGCGACACCTCCTGGCGACCGAAGTCATCGACCACGAAGACGCCGCCGTTGGCCTTCCATTGCAGCGGTGCCTCGTAGTAACGATTGGCCGTGTCGTAGGTGAGATCGAGCTGGTTCAAGCGCAGCTCGCCGCCGGCCATCACCACCGGACGCTGAATCCGGACCAGCCGACGATCCGCGGGCTGCTCGCCCGTAGCCAGGCGGTGGTAGACGGGGTCGAAGACGCGGATGATCTCGTCCCCGACCGCGACCGCGTGAGGGACCTCGATCGGATCTCCCATGATCAGGGCCATGCGCTCGGTGATGGTGGACTTGCCGTTGCCAGGGGCGCCGAAGATGAACAGGGAGGAACGCGAGATCATGGCGCCGCCGATCTGGTCGATCACCTGCTGATCCAGCTGGAGCTCGCCGAGGGCGGCCTTGAGGTCGGAATCGGTGATGGTCGCGCGCTCGCTGCTCTGGGCACGGATGAGCTCGACATAGTCCTCGAATCGGACCGGGCAGGGACCCAGGTAGCGGGTCTGGACGGCGGCGATCTCGGCCGCCCGCTGGCGCCCGGCACTGGACACGGTGTAGGCCATGCGCGCGGGCAGTGGCCGGCCCTCAAGACCGCTTTCAGCGGCAAAGCCGACGCTGTCCATGAGCTGGGCGCGTTGAAACTCCTCGATCAGGGGCAGCAGAAGCTCGAAGGGAAGGCCGATCCGCTCCTCCAGCGCCGCTCCGCTCAGCTGGTCGGCCATGGCCAGCGTGCGCAGGACCAGACTTGAGATCAGATCGCGGCGTAGGCGCAGCTCTTCGATGGTGCCGGGCGCCGCGACTCCGCCTGCCTGCATGCGGTCGGAAATATAGCAAGCGCGAGGCAGCATAGAATCGCTTGGTTCAAGCCCGCGTCTGCGGAGGCAGGATCCGGCCGGTTCCCAGCGCCGTCGGGATCGGGTCGGCCTCGGGCGATTTCGTCATCTGAAGGCATGAGGGCATGAGCTTGGCCACCGACCTCGGCGGCGACGAGACGAAGCTGGCTGGGCCCAGCTCAGAGCCCGCCCTGGGCAGCATGCGCTTCGTCGCCCTGGACCTGGAGACGACCGGCTTCGACCCCGCCCGCGACCGTGTGATCGAGGTCGGCGCGGTGGCCTTCAACCGCGATCGGGTGCTGGATCGACTCGAGGAGTTCGCCGACCCCGGCCGCCCGGTGCCGCTGCCGGTGCTCCAACTGACCGGGATCAAGTCCGCAGACCTGACCGGCGCCCAGAGCCCCGCGGTCGCGCTCGAGCGCCTGATGCAATTCGTGGGCGACGCCGTCGTGGTGGGACACGGAGGCCGGCTGGACATGGACTTTCTGATCGCCGAGGGACTCTGGCCCCAGCAGCGCGAGCTCCTCGACACCCTGGAGCTGGCCCGCATCCTGCTTCCGGACGCTTCCAGCTACTCCCTGCCCCAGCTGGTCCGCGAACTGGGCCTCAACCAGCCCCGTCCCCATCGTGCGCTGGACGATGCGGACGCCACCCGGCAGCTGCTCTGGCACCTGGCGGATCGCGTCCTGGAGCTGCCGCCGGGGCTGCGGGGCGACATCTTAGACCTGGTCGAGCCCTACGACTACCCGACCGCGCGCTTCCTCCGCCTGGCCCTGGGCGGCGCCCCGCGGGGCAGCGGCCGCTCGGGGGATTTCCCACCTCGGGCGCCCGAGGTGGCTCGCCGGCACGCGCCCGCAGGCGAGGTCTCAGACCGCCCCGAGGAGCTGGCGGCGCTGCTCGCCCCCGGCGGCCGGCTCTCCTCCCGCATGCCCGACTACGAACCCCGCGACTCCCAGGTGCAGATGCTGCTGGCCGTGGCCCAGAACCTGCGCCGGGGAGGGCGGCTGGTGCTGGAGGCGGGGACGGGCACTGGCAAGAGCCTGGCCTACCTGATTCCGGCCGCGGCGCGCGCGGTCGCCCAGGGCGAGCGGGTGATCATCTCCACCCATACCCACACCCTGCAAGAGCAGATCCTGGAGCACGACCTGCCCGACCTCCAGGACTGGCTCCCGTTCGATTTCACGAGCGCCCTGCTCAAAGGTCGGTCCAACTATCTCTCCTGGCGGCGCTGGCGGCGTCATCTGGCCGAGCCCTGCCAGAGCTCGGAGGAGCTGGCCTTCAAACTCAAGATCCTGCTCTGGCTCGAGCGCACCACGACCGGCGATCGCTCCGAGCTGCGCCTGTACGGACGCGAGGAATGGCTCTGGGGCCGGATCGCCTCCGATCCTCTGGACTGCGTCGGACACGCCTGCACGCCCGCCGACTGCTTCGTCCACCGGGCCCGGGCCCGGGCCGAGGAGGCCGACCTGATCGTGGTCAACCATCACCTCCTGCTGGCGGACGCCAGCACCGGCAACAACCTGCTCCCCGCTCACCAGCACCTGATCGTGGACGAGGCCCATCACCTGGAGGAGGCGGCCACCCAGGGCCTGACCGTCGAGCTCGATCGCTCCAGCCTCAACGCGCTCCTGGCGCAGCTTGGACAGGGGCTTCTCCCCGCGCTCTCGAGCCAGTCCCGGCTCGACCGCGCCGACGACGAGCTGGAGCCGGCGCGCTCGGCCGCGCGTTCGGCCCAGGAACGCGTGCGGGTGCTGTTCGAGCGCACGCAGGACTGGGCCCAGGGACAGCTCGGCGGCGAGGAGCGCCGGGAGTCAACCCTGCGCCTGCAGCCCCGCTCCAGGCACAGCGACGGCTGGAGCGAGGTGAGCGCGATCGCGGGCGACGCGACGACCGCGCTGGCCGCACTGGACGCCAGGCTGAGGCGCGCCCTGAGCCTGGCCCAGGGGTTCGCGGGCGAGCCCGACCAGGCCCTGCGCGAGGTCGAGATCGTGCGCGTGCAGCTGGGTGAGGCGGCATCGCTGATCCAGGAGCTCTTCTTGAGCCCCGACCCCGAGCGCGTCTATTGGATCCGGATTCTGGCCCGCGAGCAGGGGTTGAGCCTTTGTTCGGCCCCGATCTCGGTCGGCCCGCTCCTGGCCGAGCGCGTGTATTCAAACCTCGACAGCGTGCTCTTCACCTCGGCCTCGCTCTCAGTCGGCGGCGACTTCAGCTACTTCCATTCCGTGGCTGGCCTGGGATCGCAGACCGACTCCATGATCCTGGCCTCGCCCTTCGACTACCTGGCCCAGGCGCTGATCTGCCTGCCCAGCGACGCGCCGGAACCCCAGAGCCCGGAATTTGAGCCCTGGCTCGCCCTCCTGGTGGCCGAGGTCACCCGCCGCCTGGACGGCCGCACCATGGTCCTTTTCACCTCCCACCGCCAGCTCCGCGACGTCCACGCCGCGCTCAAGGCGCGCACCGATCTCGACGGCATCGCGATCCTGGGCCAGGGGCTGGACGGGCAGCGACACCAGCTCCTGAAGGCGTTCGTCAGCGCTCCCCGCGCCCTCCTCCTGGGCACCTCCGCCTTCTGGGAGGGGGTGGACGTCCCGGGCGACCGGCTTTCCTGCGTCGTCATCGCCCGGCTGCCCTTTCCAGTCCCCTCCGACCCCGTCTTCGCAGCCCGCTCGGAGCGCCGGCGGGACTCCTTCCGCCAGCTCACCCTGCCCGTGGCCGCGCTCCGGCTGAAGCAGGGCTTCGGCCGCCTGATCCGGCGCCGCAGCGACCGGGGAGCGGTCATCATCCTCGATTCCCGAATCTTAAACCGCGACTACGGACGGGCCTTTCTCGACGCCCTGCCGCCGGCATCGCGTTTCATCGGCCCCAGCTCCGAGATCGGAGCCCGGGTCGAGGCGTGGGTGAGGCCGCAATGAGCCGGCTGTTTATTCTCGGCACCCCGATCGGCAACCTGGCCGACCTCAGCGAACGCGGTCGCCGGGTGCTGGAGGCGGTCGACCTGGTGGTCGCCGAGGACACCCGGGTCACGGGTCGGCTGCTCGCCGCCCAGGGCCTCAAAAAGCGACTCCTGAGCTATCGCGCACCGGTCGAGGAGCGCACCCTGGCCCGGGTCCTGGCGGGACTTGAGGAGGGCGACGCCGCGCTCGTCACCGACGCCGGCACCCCCGCCGTGAGCGACCCCGGGGCCAAGCTGGTGGCCGCCGCCTGGGAGGCCGGGCACACCGTCTCGCCGGTGCCCGGACCGAGCGCGGTCACCGCCGCCATCTCCGCCTCCGGTTTTGCCGGACCCGGGTTCACCTTCGTCGGTTTTCTGCCCCGCAAGCCGGGCGAGATCCGGCGCCTGCTGCAATCCCTCGCCCCCCAGAGCCGGCCCAGCGTGGCGTTCGAGTCCCCGCACCGGATTCGGCGCACGCTGGGTCTCATCGCCGAGGTGCTGCCAGATCGACCAGTGCTGCTGGCGCGGGAGCTGACCAAGATCCACGAGGAGCTGCTGCGGGGACCGGCGGGGGAGGTGCTGGAGGCTTTGGGCGAGCGGGCCCGGGGCGAGTTTACGCTGGTCATCGCCGGTGCCTGAAACTGCTGAGCGGATCCTGATCGCGGTCGCCTGGCCATACGCCAGTGGACCCCGCCACATCGGTCACGTGGCCGGGTTTGGAGTCCCCTCGGACGTCTTCGCGCGCTATCACCGGCTCTGCGGGCACGAGGTCTTGATGATCAGCGGGACCGACGAGCACGGCACCCCGATCACATACGGAGCAGACCAGGAGGGCATCAGCCCCCGGGAATTCGCCGATCGCAACAACGCCCTCATCGTCGAGGACCTGCGCCGCCTGGGGCTGAGCTACGACCTCTTCACCCGGACCACGACCGCCAACCACTACCGGGTCGTGCAGGACCTTTTTCTGCGCCTCTTTGAGGCCGGGTACATCGTCAAGCGAACCCAGCTCGGGGCGGTATCGCCAAGAACCGGGCGCACGCTGCCGGACCGCTACATCGAGGGCACCTGCCCGATCTGTGGGTATCCCGAGGCGCGCGGCGATCAGTGCGACAACTGTGGCAACCAGCTCGACCCGACCGATCTTAAAAATCCCCGCTCGCGCGTGGACGGCGAGGTGCCCGAGTTCCGTGAGATGGAGCACTTCTTCTTCGAGCTGCCCCGGTTCGCCGAGCGCCTGCGGGCCTGGATCGAGTCCCAGAAGCACTGGCGGCCCAACGTTCGTTCCTTCTCCTTGAACCTGCTCGGCGAGATCAAGCCCCGCGCCATAACGCGCGATCTGGACTGGGGCGTTCCAGTTCCCCTCGAGGGCTGGCGAGATCGGCCGGACAAGCGCATCTACGTCTGGTTCGACGCCGTCATCGGATACCTCAGCGCCTCCATGGAATGGGCCCAGCTGAGGGGGACGCCGGAGGCCTGGCGAAGCTTTTGGGAGGACCCTCAAACCCGCGGCTATTACTTCATGGGCAAGGACAACATCATCTTCCACAGCCTCATGTGGCCGGCCATCCTGCTCGGTTCGGGCGACCTTCAACTGCCCTACGACGTGGTCTCGAGCGAATACCTGACCATGGAGGGCAAGCAGTTCTCCACCAGTCGCGGGCACGTGATTGAGGTCCGCGACTTCCTCTCCCGCTACGATCCCGATCCCCTCCGCTTTCACCTCACCATCGCCGGGCCGGAGACATCCGACGCCGATTTCACCTGGGCCGAATTCGTGCGCCGCAACAACGACGAGCTGGTCGGCACCTGGGGCAACCTGGTTCACCGCACGCTGGTCAACGCCCAGCGCAACTTTGGCCAGGTGCCAGATCCGGGCCAGCTAAAGGCGCGTGACCTCACCCTGCTCGCCGCCGTCGACGCCGGCTTCGACTCGGTCGGAGGCCTGATCGCGAGCGCGCGCTTTAAGGCGGCGATCCAAGAGGCTCTGCGTCTGGCCGCGCTGGTCAACCAGTACCTGGGCGAGGAGCAGCCCTGGAAGACGGTGGCCCAAGATCGCGACCGCGCCGGCAGCGTGCTCTACACCGCCCTCTGCTGCGTCGACAACCTGAAGGTGATTTTCACTCCCTTCCTCCCCTTTTCGAGCCAGCGGCTGCACGAAATGCTCGGCCACAGCGGTGAGATCGCGCCGCAGCCCCGCGTGCTGAGCGTGCGCGAGCCTGGGGGGCAGGAGCACACCGTGCTCGCCGGCGACTACCAGACCGGCCGCCTCTGGGAGCCGCGACGGCTGGAGGCGGGCCAGCGACTCCTGGAGCCGCGCCCGCTGTTCATAAAGCTCGACGACAAGACGGCGGAGGCGGAGCTGGAGAGGATGCGAGCCCGTTGATCGACACCCACATCCACCTCGACCAGCTGGAGGACGCCGAGGCCCAACTCGAGGAGGCGGCGGGGGAGGGGGTGGAGGCGGTGGTCGCGGTCGGAGTCGATCTGGCCACGAGCGCGACCGCGCTCGAGTTCGCCCGCCGCCGACCCGGGGTCTGGGCGGCGGTCGGCCACCACCCCCTCAACTCGAGCCCACCCGACCTCCTCGCCCTGCGCGCCCTGGCCCAGGACCAGCGGGTGGTCGCGGTGGGCGAGGTGGGGCTCGATCACGCCGACCCCGAGCGCGGCCCGGAAGCCGAGCAGGAGGAATGGTTTGAGGCCTGCTGCGGTCTCGCCCTGAGCCTTCAGCTGCCGGTCCTGGTGCACGTGCGGGAGACGGCCGAGCAGGTGCTCGCCCAGCTCTCGGCCCACCGGGGGCTGACCGGGGTGATCCACTACTGGACGCTCGATTGGGCCTGGGCCGAGCGCTTTCTGGCGGCCGGCTTTCACATCTCCTTCTCCGGCCTGGTCACCCGCGCCAGCCGTGACGATCTGCGCCGCATCGCTGCCGCCCTGCCCGAGGATCGCATCCTGCTCGAAACCGACGCCCCCTGGGGCACGCCCCGGGGTCGCAGCGGACCCATGCGGGCGGCCTGGATCAAAAGCACCCTGGAGGTCGTGGCCGAGGCCCGCGGCCTGACCCCCGAGGAGATGTCGGAACTCGAATGGGCGAACGCCCTGCGCCTCTTTCGCCGCCTCCAGCGGTGAGCCGCCCTCCCGAGCAGCTGGCGGGGATACGCCCCCGGCACAGCTGGGGCCAGAACTTCCTGATCGACGCCGAGATCCGGTCCCGAATCGTGGACTGTGCCCGCATCGAGGCCGACGACGTGGTCTTGGAGATCGGGGCCGGACCGGGGGTCCTGACCCCCCTGCTCTGCCAGCGGGCCGCCCGGGTGATCGCGGTCGAGATCGATCCCCGCCTCGCCGCCCGCCTGCGCGCTCAGGCTCCGGGGGCTGAGGTGCTGATCCAGGACGTCCTCGAGCTCGACCTATCCCAGCTCTTCCCCGAGGGCGGCGAGATCGTGGTCGGCAACATTCCCTACTATCTGACCGGCTTCCTCGTCCGCCGCCTGCTGGACCAAAAGCCCGGGCCTCGGCGCCTGTGCCTGCTGGTTCAGCGCGAGGTGGCGCGGCGCTGGTGCGGACTCGACGGTTGGAGCCTCAGCACGCTGGCGGTCCAGCTCCAGGCCCGCTGCCGGATCGAGTTCGAGGTACCCCCGAGCGCGTTCTGGCCCGTGCCCCAGGTCGACTCCGCCCTGGTGGTGATGGACGTGCTCCAGGCACCGGCGATCGAGCTGGTCGACCCCCAGGTGCTCCTGCGCCGCGCCGAGGCGATCTTCCAGCACCGACGCAAGCAGCTCCGAGGCGCCCTGGCCCGGGCCCTGGGCCTGTCCGCCGAGGAGACCACCGCGATCCTGGAGCGAAGCGAACTCGACCCCTCCCGGCGCGCCGAGTCGCTCTCGCTGGCCGAATGGGGCCGCCTCGACCACCAGATCGGAGCCCGCCTCAAGAGTTCTGAGGCGGACCCACCCGCGGTTGCGCGCCCGGCGCGGCGGGCCTGAGCACGCCCCCTACGAGAGCAGGGCATCGGACCCATCACCCGCGATCGAAGCCGGCCCCCCGGGCCGGCTTCTCAGCTGGCCCGGCGACGATGGACCAGGACGGCCCCGACCGCGATCAGCACCAGCGCCAGTCCCCCCAGCCCGAGGTCTCGAACCAGGCTTAAGACCAGGCTCCAGTGGCGACCCAGGAAGTAGCCGATCGAGCCCATCAGCGTGGCCCAGGCCGCCGCTCCGAGGGCGCTGAAGAGCTGAAATCGCCAGAAGGGCATGTGGGCCATCCCGGCCAGCACCGAGGCCCAAGTGCGCAGACCGAGCACGAAGCGCGCGGCTAGCACCGCGCGCCCACCGTAGCGGGTGAAGAAGACCTCGGAGCGGGCCAGGTGCTTGGGGTTCAAGTGCAGCACCCGCCCGAAGCGCTCCACGAAGGGCCGGCCCCCAAGGTGACCGATGAGATATCCGAAGTCGGCCCCGGCCAGCGCGCCCAGGGCGCCGACCAGGATCACGATTCGGATGTCGAGATGACCGGCGGCCGCGTATGCGGCCACGGCCAGGAGCATGGTCTCGCCCGGGAACGGTATCCCCGCGCTCTCGATTAGGATCCCGATCGCGGCCGCCGGGTAGCCGATGGCGTCGGCGAGAGACTGCAGGTCTATTGCCGCAATCTCCAGGCGGGCAGGGATCTGTGGGCGAGCGGCTGTGAACGCCAGGGGCGGGACATGTTGCGCTTCATATACTGGGCCTAGCCTTGATCGATCACGCCGAGCCGGAGGAAGGAGAACGTTCCGGCGCTCTTTACATGCTGCGGCATTCCACCGCCCACCTGCTGGCCGCAGCCGTGGTCGAGCTCTATCCCGGTGTGCGCTACGCGATCGGACCGCCGGTAGAGAACGGTTTCTACTACGACTTCCAGTTCCCCCAGCCGCTGGGCGAGGCCGAGCTGACCCGCATCTCCAAGCGCATGTCGGAGCTGGTCCGCCGCCGCCTTCCGTTCGAGCAGCAGCTGCTGCCGCGGGAGCAGGTGCGGGAACGCTTCGCCGCCCTGGGCCAGGAATTCAAGCTCGAGATCCTGGAGCAGGAGGCGGCAGCAGAGGAGATTCTGAGCTGCTACAGCACCGGGGACTTCTTCGACCTCTGCCGCGGTCCTCACCTCGCCCACACGGGGGAGCTGGCGCACTTCCGTCTCCTGCGCCTGGCCGGCGCCTACTGGCGCGGAGAGGAGTCGAGGCCCCAGCTGACCCGGATCTACGGCACCGCCTGGCCCAGCGCCGAGGAGCTCAACTCCCATCTCGAGGCGCTGGCCGAGGCCGAGCGCCGCGACCACAAGCGCCTCGGGCCCGAGATGCGGATCTACAAACTCGACGAGCGGACCGGCATCGGCAACGTGATCTGGCTCCCCAACGGAGCCACCATCCGGCGTCAGCTCGAGCGTTGGGTGGTGGACGAGGAGCTGGCGCGAGGCTACCAGCACGTGATCACCCCGGTCGTGGCCAAGCTCGACCTCTACCGGCAGAGCGGTCACTGGGAGCGATACCAGGACTCCATGTATCCGCCCATGGGCTCTCCTGAGGGAGTGGAGATGGAGCTCAGGCCGATGAACTGTCCCCACCACATCCTGGTCTACGACTCCGAGCCGCACAGCTATCGCGACCTCCCCCTGCGCATCGCCGAGGTGGGCAACAACTACCGCTGGGAGAAGTCGGGCGAATTGATGGGCATGATCCGGGTGCGCTCCTTCGCGCTCAACGACGCCCACATTTTCTGCACGCCAGAGCAGCTGCACGAGGAGATCAAGGCGGCGATCGAGCTCGCCCGCTACTTCATGGACACCCTGGGAGTTTCCGACTACCGCTACCGGCTCTCGGTGCGCGACCGGGAGAAGGCCAAGTACGCGGGCGACGACGAGCAGTGGGCCAACGCCGAGGCCGCTCTGGCCGGCGCACTCGAGGATCTCGGCCAGAGCTACGTCGTGGGGCGCGGAGAGGCTGCCTTCTACGGTCCCAAGATCGACTTTCAGGTCCGCGACGCGCAGCTCCGCGAGTTCACCAATTCGACGGTTCAGGTCGACTTCCAGATGCCCGAACGATTCGATCTCGAATACACCGCCAGCGACGGCCAGCGCCGGCGCCCGGTCATGGTTCACCGCGGCGCCTTTGGGGCCATGGAGCGCATGACCGCCTACCTGATCGAACACTACGCGGGCGCCTTCCCGACCTGGCTGGCCCCCGTCCAGGCCGTGCTCCTGCCCATCACCGAGGCCCAGAACGCCTACGCCGAGGGCATCGCTGTGGGCCTGCGCCGGCGCGGCCTGCGGATCGAGGTCGACTCCGGCAACGAGCGCCTGGGCAAGAAGATCCGGAGCGCTCAGCGCCTACGACCGCCCTACATGCTGATCGTGGGCGCGGCCGAGGTCGAGGCCGGCACGCTCTCGGTCCGCGTGCGCGGCGGCGACGAGCTCTCGTTGACCCCGGACGACTTCGCCCAGCGGGTGAGCGAGGAGGTGGCGGAGCGCCGCCTGGCACCGTAGGGCAGGCGGCGCTGAAGAGCCCGATTTTGGTAACATGCCGCCGTCAAGCAGGGGTTCCGCCCCTCACCCCAGAGGGCTCGGGCGCAACGCGCCGAGTACCACCCGGGGTTGAATCGAGCGGATCCTCCCCTGCCATTCGGGTTTTGATTGTTGTAGGAGAGAGAACAGAACTGGACTGGACTGAGGTAGCCACCCATCGCCTTTAAGGAACTGCGGATCAACGAGCAGATCCGGTCTGGCGAGGTGCGCCTGATCGATGATCAGAACAACCAGCTCGGAGTCTTGAGCCTGGATGCGGCGCAGAGGATAGCTACCGAAAAAGGACTCGATCTGGTCGAGGTGGCGCCACAGGCCAGCCCGCCGGTCTGCCGTCTGATGGATTACGGACGCTTTAAGTTCGAGACCATCAAGAAGGAGAAGGACCAGCGGCGGCGTCAGAACGTGATCAAGCTGAAGGAGATGAAGCTTCGGCCCAAGGTCGCTGACCACGACTTCGAGACCAAGTTCCGCGGAGTCCGGACGTTCCTCGAACAGGGTGAGAAGGTGAAGGTGACGATCATGTTCAGGGGCCGGGAGTTGGTCCACCAGGAGATCGGCCGCCGCCTCCTCGATCGCGTCGCCGACGCGGCCAAGGAAATCGCGGTCGTCGAGCGGGCCCCGATCATGGAGGGACGCAACCTGTTCATGATCCTGGCCCCCAGCCACAAGGCCAAGGAGCAAGTCAGTGCCTAAGATGAAGACCCGCAAGGGCATCGCCAAGCGGATCCGGGTGACGCGGAACGGCAAGCTGGTGCGCAAGCACTCGTGGAAGAGCCACCTGCTGGAGCACAAGTCGGCCAAGCGCAAGCGCGGGTACGCCGCGGCGGCCCTGGTCGACCCCGCTGACGCCAAGCAGGTCCGGCGGGCGCTGGGGGTCTAGGCAGTGGCCAGGGTTAAGCGCGGAGTCCCCGCACACCGCAGACACAAGGCGATCCTGGAGCGGGCCAAGGGCTTTCGGCTCTCCAAAAAGCTTCTCTTCCGGCCCGCCAACGAGGCCGTCCTCCACGCCCTGGCCTACGCCTACCGCGACCGCCGCCAGCGCAAGCGCGACTTTCGCCAGCTCTGGATCGCACGCATCAACGCCGCCGCCCGCCAGGGGGGACTGCCCTACAACCGCTTCATGCACGGCCTGCGCCAGGCTGGGGTCGATATCGACCGCAAGGTCTTGGCCGATCTCGCGGTGCGTGACAGCGTCTCCTTCGCCCGCCTGGTGGAGGTTGCAAAAAACAGTCTTTAGCTCGAGCCGGCCGATCGCCAGCCCGGGCAACGAGCTGGTCCGTCGGCTGCGCGCGTTCGGGCGCCGTCGCGAGCCGGGCCGCGTCCTGATCGAGGGCCCAAAGCTGGTCCGCGAGGCGATTGCGTGCGGTCTAGGGCTCGAGCTGGTGGCCCTGCGGGAGGGCACCCAGCTGGACTTCTCCGCCCCCGCCGATGAGGTGGTGACGCTTTCCGAGCGCGCCTTCGCCGCCGCGGCTCAGACCGTGACCCCGCAGGGCGTGCTGGCGATCGCGCGCATCGAGCAGGCCACGGTGGCAGCGGCCCTGGCCGCGGCCGGCGCTCAGCGCTGGCCCCTGCTGGTGCTGGACGCCGTCTCCGATCCGGGCAACGTGGGCGCGATCTGCCGCAGCCTGGCCGCCGCCGGAGCTCCCGCCCTGCTCCTCCTCGACGCCAGCGCGGACGCACTCTCCCCCAAGGCCGTGCGGGCCTCGGCCGGGGCTGTCTTCCGGCTCCTGCTGGCGCGCGGTTCCTGGGATGACCTGGAGGGCTGCTCCGGATTTGGCCTCGAGCCTCGGGGGGGCGCCGACCCCCGCACCGTCGATCTCGGCCAGGCCCAGCTCCTGGTCCTGGGAAGCGAGGCCCACGGCCTGCGTCGGGGACACCTGGACCCGCTCACCATCCCCATGGCGGGCGGAGTCGAATCGCTCAACGTGGCGGCTGCGGCCGCGCTCGTCGTCTTCGAAGTCAGCCGGGGGAGAAAGCCGTGAGCCGGGTGGAGGAGATCGTGGCCGCTGCCCTGAGCGCGATCGAGGCGGCGGAGGACGAGGGCGAACTCGAGCGCGTCCGGGTCCATCACACGGGGCAGAAAAGCGAGTTCGCGGGCATCGCCTCGGGCTTCTCTCAGCTCCCCGGACCGGAGCGGGCGGAGGCGGGGCGCGCCTTCAACGCCGCCAAGACGCAGCTGGCCGAGGCGCTCGAGCGGCGCCGGGAGGAGCTGCTGGGGGCACGCTGGGGCGATCTTGAGCGCGATGAGTCGATCGACCTCAGCTTCCCCGGCCTGGCGCCGGCCTCGGGCTACCTGCACCTTTTGACCCGGACCCGGCGGGAGATCGAGACCATCCTTGAGGGCATCGGATACCACGTCGAGTCCGGGCCCGAGGTGGAGACCGACTGGTACAACTTCGAGGCCTTGAACCTGCCCCGCGGGCACGCCTCGCGCGACGTCCAGGACACATTCTTTCTGGATCCGGGCGAGCAGCTGCTGCTCCGCACCCACACCTCTCCGATGCAGATCCGGGCCATGCAGAAGCTGGCGCCCCCACCCATCTACGTCATCGTTCCCGGTCGCACCTATCGCCGCGACGCCACCGACGCCACCCACCTGGCCCAGTTCATGCAGGTCGAAGCCCTGGCCGTCGACGAGGGCCTGGCCGTGGCCGATCTCAAGGGCACGATCCTCTACTTTGCTCAGGCCATGTGGGGGCCCGAACGCGAGATCCGGATCCGGCCCAACGACTTCCCCTACACCGAGCCCAGCTTTGAATTCGACATCTCCTGCGGGGTCTGCGGCGGTGCCGGCTGCCGCAGCTGCGGCGGCGACGGCTGGCTCGAGGTCGGGGGCTGCGGCATGGTCCACCCCCGGGTGTTGCAGAACGGCGGCATCGATCCCGATCGCTATAGCGGCTTCGCCTGGGGGCTCGGCATCGAGCGCATCGCGATGTTGAAATACGACATCGACGACCTCCGCCTGTTCTACGACAACGACCTCCGCTTCCTGGAGCAGTTTCCCTAGATGCGCGTTTCCTTCGAGTGGCTCTGCCATCTGGCCGGACTGGAGGATTTGACGCCGCAGCGCGCAGCCGAGGCGCTGACCATGGCCGGATTCAACGTGGAGTCGGTCGAGATCCAGGACCTGTCCGCGATCAGGATCGGGCGCGTCATCTCTCAAGAGCCCCACCCGAGCTCCCAAAAGCCGCTCTTCGTGCACCAGGTCGACCTCGGTGACGAGGTTCGCCAGATCATCGCCGGGGTCGCGAATGCGGTTCCGGGCAGCCTGGTCCCGGTCGCCCTGCCCGGGGTCACCGTGCCCAGCGGAATCACCGTCCGCGACGGCCGCATCGCCGGTCTGGCGGCGCGCGGCATGCTCTGCTCGGCGGCCGAATTAAAGCTCGCCGACGACCACTCCGGCATCCTTCTGCTGGAGTCCGGTGAACCCGGTCAGAGCCTGGATCGGATCTACCCTCTGGAGGCGTTGCTGGAGGTTGACGTGACCCCCAACCGGCCCGACTGCCTCTGCCATCTGGGGCTCGCCCGCGAGCTCGCGGCCGCCCTGGGCCGGCCCCTGCGGCGCGACTTCATGCCCGCCTTCACCGGGGGCGTCGAACCGCCGGGCAAGGATTTGATCCAGATCGAGATCCAGGCCCCTGATCTATGCCGGCGCTACATCGGGGCCGTGGTCGGGGACTTAAAGCCAGGTCCCTCGCCGGCCTGGATGCAGCGCCGACTGCGCGCCGCCGGCGTGCGTCCCATCAGCAATCTGGTGGACGTGACCAACTATGTCCTGCTCGAATACGGCCAGCCTCTGCATGTGTTTGATCTCGAGCGGGTCCGAGGCGCGAGGATAGAGGTGCGCCGGGCCCGGAAGGGGGAGAGCCTTAACTGCCTCGACGGTGAGATCAGAGCCCTCAACCCGCAGATGCTGGTCATTGCCGATGCCGAGGGTCCGCTGGCTCTGGCCGGGGTGATGGGAGGCCAGGAGAGCGCGGTGGGGGAGGCGACGAGCACCGTCCTGCTCGAGGCGGCGACCTTTGACGGGGTCAACATCCGCGCCACCAGCAGAAGCCTGCGCCTGCGCACCGAGGCCTCCGCCCGCTTTGAGAAGGGGATCTCGCCCGAGCTCGCTCTGGCCGGCGCACGGCGTGCCGTTCAGCTCCTCAACCAGGTGGCGCAGGGCCAGGTCCATACCGACTGGCCCGACGTCTATCCCTCTCCCCAAGAGCCCCTGGGGGTGCGATTCCAGCCCGCCCAGATCGACGCCATCCTCGGCGTCCACGTGCCCCTGGAGGAGATGGAGGACATCCTCCAGCGCCTCGACTTCCAGGTCCGCATCGGCGACGAGGGCGAGTGGGAGGTGCTTCCTCCCGTGTTCCGTCTCGACGTCGCCATCGTCCCCGACGTGGCCGAAGAGGTGGGTCGCATCTTTGGCTACGAGCGCGTTCCGGCCCGCCTGCCCGGGGCCCGGCGGTTGAGCTGGCGCCCCCCCGGACCGAGCCTGGAGCGACGCCTCGACCCGATCCGCGTCGAACTCGCCGCCGGGGGCCTGAGCGAGGTCGTCTGCCCGGCCCTGGTCAGCGGTCGCACCCTGCGCGGTCTGGGCCTGGGCGAGGCGGCGATCGCGATCTTGAACCCGGTCAGCGACGAGCAGGACACGCTCCGCACCGCCCTCCTGCCCTCCCTGCTCCAGGTCGCGATTCGAAATCGCGACGCGGGCCGCGCCGAGATCGGACTCTTCGAGCTCGCCCGCGTCTACCACGCCCACCCCGAACACCCGCTAAAACAGCCCGACGAGCTGGAGTCGCTCGCCGCCTGGCGCAGCGCCCCCGCTGACGCCGGCGCCTCCCGGCTGGAACTCCTCCGCCTGCGCGGCCTGCTGGAGCGCGCACTGGCCAGCGTGACCACGGCGGAGGTGCTGCTGGAGCCGGGATCTGCCCCACTGTTTCATCCCGGGCGCTGTGCCCAGATCAGGATCGGAGGCCGACCGGCCGGTCACCTGGGCGAGATCCATCCTCGGATTTTGTCCGACGCCGGCCTGGGCGGGCGCGCGGTGGCACTGGAGCTGCGCATCGCGCCCGTGCTCGAGAACGCACCGCGGCGGCGCTTTCGCGCCCTGCCCCGATTTCCCGCCATCGAGCGCGACCTGGCCGTGGTGGTGGCAGAGGAGGTGGGCGCGGACGCGCTCCTTAAGACCGCCCGGGAGGAGGCGGGCGCGCTGCTCGAGTCGCTGGGCGTATTCGATGAGTACCGCGGATCCCAACTTCCCCCGGGGCGCAAGAGCGTGGCCTTAAAGTTGGTCTTCCGCAGCTCCGAGCGAACCTTGACCGACGACGAGGCGGACCGCGCCCTGGATCAGGTCAAGGCGGCCCTGGGTGCGCGGTGGGGCGCCGGTTTCCGGGCCTGAGTGCGTCAGAGAGCCATGAGGTGGCGATGACCCTGTTCGATGTGGCCGCGGTGGTGCTGGTCTTGGGATACGCCCTGCTGGGCCTGGCCTCGGGCCTGATCAGGCGCGTCCTGGGCCTGATCGGGGTCTACGTGGGCGCCGTGGTGGCCACCCACGCCGGGATCAGCGGAGCCGCCATCCTGCGCCAGGAGTTCCCGGCCCTGTCGGTCGCCGACTCCCGCGCCTACACCTGGTTCTTCGTCTTCCTCCTGCTGGTGGCGGTGATCGAGCTCATGGCGGGTCTTGTTCACCACGAGATCCAGATCAGCGTGGTGGCGCTCAATCGGGCCAGCGGGGTTCTGGTCGGCGTCGTCACCGGCCTCGTCATCGTGACCACCTGGGCCTACATGCTGGGCGGGCTGAGCCAGGCTTCGGGACCCGACTTCGGATCCCTCGAGGCGCAGACCCGCGACGCCCTCACCGGATCCAAGGTCGGTCTTCCCCTGGCCCGCTGGGCGGCGCCGGTGGTGCTCCCCCCGCTCTACGCGGCCCTGCCGCGCGATCCCTCGTACTACTTCGTTCAGCCCTCCGGCTGAGGCTCCGGCCGGGCTAGAGTTTGGCCATGGCGAGCGAGCTCTGGCAACGCCTTGAGGCGCGGGCGGTGGAGATCCACGTGGCCGCGCATCTGCGCCACCGGCTGGAGGCGGGCGAGCACCTGCGGGTCAAGCTCGGGCTCGACCCCACCGCCCCCGATCTGCACCTGGGACACCTGGTGGTGCTGGATCAGCTGCGCGAGTTTCAGGACGCCGGCCACACCGTGGTCGCCATCGTGGGCGACTTCACCGCCCTGATAGGGGACCCGAGCGGGCGCTCCGATACCCGGCCGGTGCTCACCCCAGAGCAGGTGAAGGCCAACTCGCAGACCTACTTCGAGCAGATCTTCAAGATCCTGGACCGCTCGCGGACGGAGATCCACGGCAATTCGGAATGGCTCTCTCCTCTGGGCTCCGACGGCATCCTGCGCCTGCTCGGCGGCCAGACCCTGCAGGCCGTACTCCAGCGCGAGGACTTCGCTGAACGCATGCGCCAGGGAAGCCCGATCGGCGCCCACGAGATTCTTTATCCCTTCACCCAGGGATACGACTCGGTCGCGGTGCGCGCCGATCTCGAGATCGGGGGCAGCGATCAGCTCTTCAACCTCCTCTTCGGACGCGAGATCCAGCGCGCCTACGGCCAGCCGGCCCAGGACGTGGCCGTCTTCCCGCTCCTCGAGGGCACCGATGGCGAACGCAAGATGAGCAAGTCACTGGGCAACTGGATCGGGCTCCTGGAGCCGCCCGACCAGATCTACGGCAAGACGATGTCGATACCCGACAACCTCATCCCCAAGTATCTGACTCTGATCTCTGGCCTGGCCGGCACCGAGCTGGCCCGGGCCCTATCCCTACCGCCGCGCGAGGCCAAGGCTCATCTGGCTCGGACGCTGGTCGCCCGGCTCTGGGACGAGGCGGCCGCGGCGGAGGCCGAGCGCCGCTTCGACGACCGTTTCCGGCGCCGCCAGATCGCCGCCGAGGACCTGGCCGAGCACCGGCCCCAGAACCCCTCTGACCTGGTTGGGACGCTGGTCGAACTGGGCTGGTACCCGACGCGCTCGATGGCCCGCCGGGTGATCGAGCAGGGAGGCACCAGCCTGGACGGGAGCCCCATTGGGCTCACGACCGAACTCCGCGACGGCGCCGTGCTGCGCGCCGGGCGCCGCAACTACGTTCGGATCCGGGTCGGATAACATTTCAAAACACATGTTCGTAGGAGTCGATTAGATGTCCGGACATTCGAAGTGGGCGGGGATCAAGCACAAGAAGGCGCTGGTTGACGCCAAGCGCGGCCAGACCTTCACCCGCGCCGCGCGCGAGATCACGATGGCGGCGAGGGAGGGGGGAGGCGACGTCGACGGCAACTTCCGCCTTCGGCTCGCGATGCAGAAGGCGCGCGAGGTCAACATGCCCGCCGACAAGATCCAGTCCGCCATCGCCCGTGGAACCGGCGCCAGCAAGGCCGATTCGCTCGAAGAGCTGCGCTACGAGGGTTACGGCCCGGCCGGGGTGGCGATCATGGTCGATGCCGTCACCGACAACCGCAACCGCACCGCGCCCGCCGTTCGGCACCTCTTCGCCAAGCACGGAGGCAACCTCGGTGACAGCAACTCTGTGGCCTGGATGTTCGAGCGCAAGGGTGTGCTCGAGGTCAGCGCGGAGCGCGATCCGGACGCCGCCGGGCTGGCCGCCATTGAGGCCGGCGCGGACGACATCCGAGTCGACGGCGAGAGCGTCGAAGTCACCTGCGAGGCGGGGCTGCTCGAGGCGGTGCGAAGCGCGCTCGAGGCGGCCGGCGCCCGGGTGGAGAGCGCGGAGGTGACCATGCTGCCCAAACAGACGGTGGCCGTTGACGAGGAGCGCGCCCCGGCGGTCCTGCGCCTGCTCGAGGCGCTCGAGGACGACGACGACGTGCAGCAGGTTTACGCCAACTTCGACATCGCGGCCGACGTCCTTGAGCGTATCTCGGCCGGCGTCTAGGCGCCCGGCCCGGCCGGGGCCGCCGGAGGCGTGAGCCCGGTCCACGTCCTCGGCATCGACCCCGGCCTGGCGGCCACCGGTTACGGCCTGCTCGGTCAGGAGGGACAGGTTCTGGCCGCAGGCACGATCCGCACGGCTCCGGGGCCGATCGGGGCCCGCCTCGTTCTGGTGGCCCAGGGGATCGAGGAGTCGCTGGCGCGGCATCGCGTCGACGAGGTCTCGATCGAGGAGCTGTTCGCGGGTCGGAACAGCAGCACCGTGGTCGGGGTGGCGCAGTCCCGAGGCGCTGTGCTCCTGGTCTTGGAGCGCGCGGGCAAGCCCGTCTTCGAATACAAGCCGGCCCAGATCAAGGCCGTGCTCACCGGCTATGGTGTGGCCGACAAGACCCAGATGGCACGCATGCTCGCCTCCCAGCTCCAGCTCCCCTCCGGACTTGACGACCACGCTGTGGACGCGCTCGCGCTGGCGCTGTGCCACCTGCGCAGCCGCCGGCTCCGGCGCACGGTGGGTATCTAGCCCGGCGTGATCGCCCTCCTGCGCGGTCGCATAGCACGCCGGCGACCCGACGGCGTCGTGGTCGACGTCGGCGGCGTTGGCTATCAGGTCGGCCTCAGCGCCACCTCGCTGGGCCAGATCGGGGCCACGGGGGAGAGCGTCGAGCTGCACGTGCACACCCACGTCCGCGAGGACCAGATCGCCCTCTACGGCTTCGTCTCTTTGGCCGAGCTGGAGTTCTTCCAGGACCTGATCCAGGTCGACCAGGTGGGCCCCAGGCTGGCGCTGGCCATCCTCGGCAGCGCCAACCTGGATGCCCTCCGCCGGGCCGTGCTGGACGGTGATGCGGCCGTGTTCCGGCGCGCCCCAGGGGTGGGCGCCCGCACCGCCCAGAAGGTCATCATCGACCTTGCGCCCAAGGTCGCCTCGAACCCGAGCGAACCTCCGCCCAGTCCCGTCGCGGGAGCCGGGGAGGAGGTCTCACGCCAGGTTGAGCTGGGCCTGCGCGCTCTCGGCTTCGCGCCCGCCGAGGCCAGGCGCGGGATCGAGGCCGTGCGCTGGGACGATGAACCCAGCTCTGAGGTGGCGCTGGCGCAGGCGCTGCGGGCCCTGGGGCGCTGAACGTGGACGACGACCTGCTCCGACCCCATCTGGCCCCCGAGGAGGATCAGTTCGACACCACCCTGCGGCCCCAGCGCCTGGCCGACTACGTGGGTCAGACCCAGGTCAAAGAAAACCTCGGCATCCTGCTCGAGGCCGCCCGGGGCCGCGGCGAGCCGGTCGAGCACGTGCTCCTGGTCGGACCTCCGGGCCTGGGCAAGACCACCCTGGCCAACATCATCGCCAACGAGGTCGGGGTCCAGATTCGAACCACCTCCGGTCCGGCCATCGACCACGCCGGGGCCCTGGCCTCGATCCTGCTCAATCTGGAGGAGCGCGGGGTCTTTTTCATCGACGAGATCCACCGCCTGAACCGCCTGGTCGAGGAGTCGCTGTACCCGGCCATGGAGGACTTCGTCTTTGACCACGTCTTCGGCAAGGGGGTGGGGGCGAGCAGCCAGCGTCTGCCCCTGCCCCGCTTCACCTGCGTGGGCGCCACCACCCGCCAGGGGCTCCTCTCCGCACCCATGCGGGACCGCTTTGGAGCCGTCTACCGGCTCGACTTCTACAGCCAGGCGGAGCTCGAGCAGATCATTACGCGCTCGGCCCGGCTGCTCGGGATCGAGATCGCGCCCGAGGCCACGAGCGAGCTGGCCCGGCGCTCGCGCGGGACCCCGCGCATCGCCAATCGCCTCCTGCGCCGGATTCGCGACTACGCCCAGGTCCGGGCCCAGGGCCGGGCCACGCTGGAGGTGACCGAGCGCTCCCTCGCCCTGCTGGAGGTCGACCGACTGGGTCTGGAGCCACTCGATCGGCGCCTGCTGGAGACGGTGATCACAAAATTCCGCGGCGGTCCGGTCGGCCTCGACACCCTGGCCACCTCCCTGGCCGAGGAGCCGGAGACGCTGGAGGACGTGCACGAGCCGTTCCTGATCCAGATCGGCTTTCTGGCCCGCACCAGCCGGGGCCGCGTGGTCACCGATCTGGCCTACGACCACCTGGGCCTGGCGCGGCCGGCGCGGCCGCCCGAGCAACCGCCCCTGCTCTGATCAACCTCTAAGGCGAGCCCTTGCGGCGGGCGCCGGTCCGATAAACTCCTAGGACTTGCAACTGGTACTGAGCTGGCCGATCCGGATCCTGGTCCTCGGCCTCCTGCTCTTCTCCCTCTTCGTCGACGGAGCCGGATACATATACCGGATCACGAACCACTATCCGCTCACCGGTTCGGTCCCCGGCCTACCCCCCAACTTCAACGGCTGGCAGCTCTACGTACACAAGGGTCTGGATCTGGCCGGCGGTACCCAACTCGAGCTCCAGCTCTCCAAGTTCCCCGCCGGGCGGGATCGCGCCACCGTCCAGCAGCAGACCATCGACGTCATAACCAACCGGGTCAACGCCCTGGGCGTGAACGAGCCCGTGGTCGAGCCGGCGGGGGCCAACCACGACCGCATCCTGGTTCAGCTGGCCGGGGTCTCAACCACCCAGGCCTACAACGTGATCGGCCGCACCGCCCAGCTCATCACCACGCGCTGGGCGCCCGACCCGAGCGTGACCGGCGGCCCCTATCCCGGCTACAGACCCGAGATCACCAACCTCAAGAGCGACATGCTCACCGGCGCCAACGCCTCGCTCGACAGCACCGGCACCCAGTGGGTCGTGAACCTCACCTTCAATTCCCAGGGCGCGGCCGCCTTCTCCCAGCTCAGCACGGCGGCCTACTCCGCGCTCAGCACCTGCACGGCGGCCCAGGCGACGACCTGTCCCCAGAACCACCTGACCGAATGGCTCGACCTGAGTCAGACCGACATCAACAATTGGAACACCGACGTCGGCCAGGTCTATCGCCCCGTCGCCCAGGGCGGCAAGCTGCTCACCGACCCCGTCATCCAGCAGCCCATCACCGGGGGCCAGGCGGTCATCTCTGGGTCGTTCACCCAGCAGAGCGCCAAGGACCTGGCGACGCTGCTCAATTCGGGCTCGCTGCCGGTGGCGATCAACGTCATCCAGTCGACCGACGTGGGGGCCACGCTGGGCCTGACGTCGATCCAGCAGAGTCTGGCCGCGGGCCTGCTGGGGCTGATCATCGTGATCGTGTTCATGATCGCCTTCTATCGCTTGCCCGGACTCCTGGCGAGTCTGGCCCTGATCTTCTACGCCGGGGTGGCGCTGGCGGTGTTCAAGATCGTCCCGGTGACCCTGACCCTGGCCGGCATCGCCGGTTTCATCCTCAGCGTGGGCATGGCCGTGGACGCCAACGTGCTCATATTTGAGCGCTTCAAGGAGGAACTGCGCGCCGGGCGCACGATCGGGGCCGGGGTGGAGGCGGCGGTACGCCGCGCCTGGCCCGCCATTCGAGACTCCAACACCTCGACTTTGATCACGAGCGTGATCCTGATCTTCGCCGGCAGCGGGTCGGTCAAGGGCTTCGCTGTGACCCTGGCCATCGGCGTGCTCACCTCCCTGGTCAGCTCGATCATCGTGACCCACAACCTACTGGCCATCGTGCTGAACTTTGGCTGGGCCCGCTCGGACAGCCTCTTGGGGGTGCACCGTGGAAGGATCGCCTGATCTGACCGCGGCCGCCCTGCCGGCCCAGCCCCAGAGCCGGGTGCGCACGGTGGACGTGGTCGGTCATCGCAACTGGTACTTCGCCCTCTCCCTCGTGATCATCCTGCCCGGCATGTTTTTCATGGTCACCCGCGGCTTCCTGCTCGGCATCGACTTCGCCGGCGGAACCGAGTTCTTCTATCAGTTCCAACGCCCGGCCTCCGTCTCCCAGATTCAATCCGTGCTCAGTGCCGACGGGGTCACCGGCAGCGTTCAGGCGGCATCCAAAGCCACCTACATCATCCGCACCGGTCCCATGAACCCGGGCCAGCAGCAGACCCTGGAGAACGACCTTGAGGCGCGCCTGGGCCCGATCAACCAGAGCACCAAGCAGATCAACGAGGTCGGTCCCTCGATCGCCAGCGAGACCGTCACGGGCGCGCTCTACGCCATCATCAGCGCCTCCATCCTGATCCTGCTCTACCTGGCCTTCCGCTTTCGCAAGGTCCAGGGGGGATGGCGCTCAGGCTTCCAGTTCGGCGGCTCCGCCCTGCTCGCCTTGCTTCACGACGTGTTCGTGCTGACCGGTGTGTTCTCGATCCTGGGCGAGGGCCTGGGCCTGCGCGTGGGCCAGATCGACTCCCTGTTCCTGACCGCGGTCCTGACCGTGGTGGGGTTCTCAGTCCACGACACCATCGTGGTCTTTGACCGCGTGCGCGAGAACCTGATCCTCTCCCAACGGCTCACCTTCGAGCAGGTCGTGAACCTCAGCATCATGCAGACCGCGGCGCGCTCGATAATCACCAGCTTCACCGTGGTCTTAGTTCTCCTGGCCCTGATCCTGTTCGGGGGCGAGACGCTGCGCGGCTTCATCCTCGCGCTCCTGATCGGAATCATCTCCGGCACCTACAGCTCGATCTTCAACGCCTCTCAGCTGCTCGTCGTCTGGAGAAAGCTGCAGCCCGTCCGCTGATCCGGAGGCTTGCTTGTCCACCTGGCCCATCGACGCCATCGCCCAACTTCTGGCTCCCAGTCTGGCCCACCTCGGGTACAGCATCTACGGCCTCGAGCGCACCGGGACCGGGGGTCTGACCCTGCGCATCCGGATCGACAAGGCGCAGGGATTCATCTCCATCGACGACTGCGAGCGGGTGAGCCGGATCGCCGGCCCGCTGCTCGATCAGTCCGACCTGATCCCGGACTCCTACACCCTGGAGGTCTCCTCGCCCGGAGCCGAGCGCAGCCTCAACACCGCCCTCGAATACGAGCGCTTCCTGGGTCACCGGGTCCAGGTGAGACGTCGTTCGGGCGAGATTGAAGTCGTGCTGGAGGGTGACCTGGTCGAGGTCGGCCCCGACCACCTGGGGGTCCAGGAGCCCCGCCTGGGTTTGATTCAGATCCCCTGGGACGAGCTCATCAGCGGTCGACTGGTGGCGCGGCCGTGAGCCCGGACGAGTCCTTGAGCCAGGCCCTAGAGCAGCTCAGCACGCGCTTCGGCCTGCCCTTGCCCGAGCTCTTGGAGAGTGTCGAGGCGGCCCTGGCCCAGGCCTACCGCCAGGCCTTCGATCCCCCCGGTGAGATCGTTCTGCGCCTGGACCCCAACACTGGGGAGCTCAGCGTCAAGAGCTGGATCATCAGCGACGACGGCAGCCAGGAGGAGCGCGTTCTGCCCGTGGACGACTTCCGCCGCCTGGCTGCGCAGACCGCGCGCCAGAGTCTGATGGTGCAGTTCCGCGACCTCGAGCGGGGCCTCGCCCTGGGCGAGCTGGCGCGGCGCCACGGCGAGCTGAGCAGCGGCAGCGTGGACCGGGTGGAGCGGGGCAGCATCTACGTCGACCTGGGGCGGGCCTGGGGCTGGATGCCCCCCGAAGAGCAGATCCCAGGGGAGGAGTGGCTCGCCGGGCAGATCATCACCGTGGTCCTGCTCGAGCCTCGTCCCCGCTCCCGCGACGCCCAGGTTCGGGTCTCCAGGGCCTCCAAGACCTTCGTTCTGCGCCTGCTCGAGGCGGAGGTCCCAGAGGTCGCGGCGGGCGTGGTCGAGGTGCGTGAGATAGCGCGCGAACCCGGCCTGCGGAGCAAGATCGCGGTCTCGACCGAGCAGCGCGGCATCGATCCCGTGGGTGCGTGCGTGGGTCCCCAGGGCGTGCGCCACCACTCCCTTTTGAGCCAGCTCGGGGGCGAGCACGTCGACATCGTGCCCTTCTCCCCCGATGCCTCGCGGTTCGTCGCGGCTGCACTCGGCCCGGCCCGCGTGCTGGAGGTTTCGATCGACTCCGCCACCCGCACCGCCTCGGTCGTGGTCGAGCCCGACCAGCTCTCCCTGGCGATCGGAAAAGATGGGCAGAATGCGCGCCTGGCGGCCAAGCTGACCGGTCTTCGGATCGACATCCGGCCCCGGGTCGAGGTGGGGGAGGAGCCCACGCCCGAGCCCGAGTCGGCGAGCGAGGGCGACCCCCCTGCCTGAGAGCGAGCGGACCTGCGTCGGATGCCGGATGCGCGCGCTCAAAGTTGACCTGGTGCGCCTGGTGCTGGGCCCCCAGGGCTCGATCCAGGTGGACCTGTCCGCTCGGCTTCCCGGGCGCGGCGCCTATCTGCATCGGGACCCCGTGTGTGTCAGCGCCGCGCTCCGGCGCCGGGCTTTGAAACGTGCCCTGGGGGGAGACCCCGGGCCCGACCTGGAGTCGAGCCTGTTCGACCCAACGGAAGGCTTGGGCCGCGCCCCGCAGGCGCCGCCTCTGGAGCCGACGGAAGCCAAGGCGCCCTCGGGCGCATAATCAAGGATCCCCATGAAAGCCCAAGAGCTGGCGCGCGAACTCAACATCAACCACAAAGAACTGCTTAATTTCCTGCAGCAGAACCGGCTCCTGCGCAATCCCTCCGCTCCCCTGCCGCCGGGTGCCATCGAGGCCGCCAGAGGCCAGTTCAAGCGTTCCCTGGCCGCGCCCGCACGGGTCCAGCCCAACGGTGAGCGCAAGATCCAGCTGGCTCCGGTGGTCACGGTCAAGGACCTGGCCGACAAGCTCCACGTGAGCCCGGTCGACGTGATCAAAAAGTTGATGGCGAGCGGCGTCATGGCCACCGTCAACCAGGTCATCGACTTCGGCACGGCGGAGATCGTGGCCGACGACTTCGGCTACTCCGTCGAGACCATCGCGGTGGACGACATCGTGAGCGTGGAGAGCGAGGGCGATCAGGTCATCACGACCTCCCGCGAGCAGCTCTTCTCACTCCTGCAGGAAGATCCGACCAAGCTCAAAGTTCGGCCGCCGATCGTGACCGTACTGGGCCACGTCGATCACGGCAAGACCTCCATCCTGGACTCGATTCGCAAGACCAAGGTGGCCTCGGGCGAGGCCGGTGGCATCACCCAGCGCATCGGCGCCTACTCGGTCGAGACCGCCGATGGAGCCAAGGTGGTGTTCGTCGACACCCCCGGCCACGAGGCCTTCACCGCCATGCGCGCCCGCGGCGCCTCGGTCACCGACGTCGCCGTCCTGGTCGTGGCCGCTGACGACGGCGTCATGCCCCAGACCGTGGAGGCGATCCAGCACGCGCGTGCGGCCGAGGTCCCGATCGTGGTCGCGATCAACAAGATGGACAGCGAGGGGGCCAACGCCGACCGCGTCCACGCCGAGCTGGCCGAGCACGGCCTGATCACGCGCCACTACGGGGGCGAGCACGAGTGCGTGCACGTCTCGGCCAAGACCGGCCAGGGACTGGACGACCTGCTCACCACGATCGTGCTTTCGACCGAGATACTCGACCTCAAGGCCAACCCGGATCGCCACGCCATCGGCACCATCGTCGACGCCCACCTCGAGCGCGGGCGCGGTCCGGTGGCCACGGTGCTGGTCCAGAACGGCAGCCTGCGGGTGGGTGACTATTTCGTCTGCGGCCACATCTACGGCCGGGTCCGTGCCCTCAACGACGATCGCGGCGCCGTCGTCAGTGTGGCCCCGCCCGCCACCCCGGTCGTGGTCAGCGGTTTGAGCGAGGTGCCCAACGCGGGCGACATCTTCCAGGTCGTGGGGTCGGAGAAGGCCGCTCGCCAGATCGCGCTGACCAAGCTCCAGGAGCTGCGCTCGCTGGTGACCGGGCGCGAGTTCGCACCCCGCCTGACCCTGGACGAGATCGCGCGCAGGGCCAAGGAAGGAGAGGTCAAAGAGCTCAATCTGGTGGTCAAGGCCGACGCCGGGGGCGCCCTCGAGGCGGTTGTCGGCGCGCTCCAGAAGATCGAGGACCCCGTGGTCCAGATCAAGGTTGTGGGCCAGGGCGTGGGCGCGGTGAACGAGTCCGACGTGCTCTTGGCCGGCGTATCCAGCGCCATCATCCTCGGCTTCAACTTAAAGCCCAACCCAGCGTCCGAGCGCGCGGCCGAACGGGAGAAGGTCGAGGTGCGGTACTACGACGTCATCTACAAGCTGACCGAGGATGTGGAGCGGGCGGCCAAGGGGCTGCGCGAGCCCACCTACCGGCAGGTGCTGGAGGGCCGGGTGGAGATCTTGATGCCGATCCGCATCCCCCGCCAGGGCGTGATCGCCGGCTGCCGGGTGACCGAGGGCAAAGTCTCCCGGGGCGGCTACGTAAAGCTCTCGCGAGGCAAGGAGCAGATCTTCGAGGGCGGCATTTCCTCGCTCAAGCACTTCAAGGACGATGCCCGCGAGATGTCGGCCGGCCAGGAGTGTGGCATCGGGCTGCACGGCTTCGACGACTTTCAACCGGGCGACGTGATGGAGACCTACCGCCTGGAGCGCGAGGAGATCTGAGCCTCGCCATGAGCGGTCACCGCACCGACCAGGTGGGGGCTCAGGTGCGCGAGGAGATCATGCAGATAATCCGGCGTGACCTCAAGGATCCGCGCATCGGATTCGTGAGCCTGACCGAGGTCAAGATGTCACCCGATCTGCGCAGCGCCCGCATCGGCGTCAGCGTCCTCGGCGACGAGACGGCCCAGCGCGAGAGCCTGGCTGGTTTGCGCAGCGCCTCGGGCCTGATTCGCCACCAGTTGGGCCGCCGCCTGCAGAACCTCAAGGGCTCGCCCGAGCTGCGATTCGAGCTCGACCACAGCATCGAATACGCCGCTCGCATCTCCGAGCGCCTGCGCCAGGTTCTGCCTCCCGACGAGGGCGCCGAGCCGTGAGCATCAAGGAGCTTCAGCCCGAGGTCGATCAGTTGCGCGGGCTTCTAGAGCAGAGTCAGGAGGTGCTGATCCTGGGGCACAAGGACGCCGACGGCGACACCCTGGGTTGCAGCCTGGCCTTCGCCGAGGCCCTGGAGCGCCAGGGCAAGCAGGTCTACGTGCTGATTCCGCCGCCCCTGCCCGAGCTCTACGCCTGGCTGCCCGGGTTTGATCGCGTGATCGAGGCTCCCCCCGCCGGCGCCGAGCCCAACTTGGTGCTGTTCTTCGACGCCGGCAACATGGAGCGCACGGGGAGCATGGCCCACCACGTGGCCGCGCACGCCACCATCGTCAATCTGGACCACCACGCGTCCAACTCGCGCTTTGGGGATCTGAACCTGATCGACGCCGAAGGGGTGACTCGCGAACCGGCCTCGGCCGTGGGCCAGATGTGCCTCGAGCTGTTCACCGAGTTCGGCTGGCCAGTGACTCCGGAGATGGCCACCAACCTCTACGTCGCGCTCATGACCGATACCGGCGGCTTCCGGCACGAGAACACCACCCCCCGCGTCCTCGCCGACGCCGCCCAGCTGGCCCAACTGGGAGCAGACCCGGGCGAGATAGCCACCATGGTCTACAAGTCGCGCCCGCTCACGACCCTGCGCCTGCAGGCCCTGAGCCTGGCCGGGATGCAGGTGGAGGCGGACGGTCAACTGGCCTGGGCCAAGGTGAGCAAGCGGATGCTGCGCGATTCGGGAGCGGTCATGGCCGAGTCCGAGGGCATCATCGACAGCCTCAACAGCATCGTCGGACTGCGCGCCGCGATCATGTTCAAGGAGATCGGGGAGCGGCTGACCAAGATCAGCGTACGCACCCGAGAGGACGTGGATGCGGCCGCCATCTGTGCCCGGTTCGGCGGCGGTGGGCACCACCGCGCCGCCGGCGCCGAGGTCGAGCTGAGCATGGATGAGGCCGTGCAGGCGGTTCGAGACGCTGCCATGGAGGCCATCGCAGACAATGCGCGCCGGCGTCCTAAACGTAAATAAGCCGGTCGGCGCGACCTCGTTCTGGGTCGTGCGGCGCCTGCGCCAGGTGAGCGGGGCGCATCGCGTCGGCCACGCCGGCACCCTGGATCCCCTGGCCAGCGGCGTTCTACCCCTGCTCTTCGAGTCCGCCACCCGACTGGCCGATTTCGCCCATCAGCTACCCAAGACCTACGAGGCCGAGGTCATGTTCGGCTTCCGCACCGCCACCGACGACGCCGAGGGGGAGATGGAGGCGGTGGCCGATCCAAGTCGCCTGGACGCGGCGCAGGTGCGGGCGGAATTGGCCCACTTCGTCGGTCGGATCAGCCAGCAGCCGCCTCGCTTCTCGGCCGTCAAGATCGATGGTGAGCGCTCCTACGCCCGGGCCCGGCGGGGCGAGGAGTCCCAGCCCCGGGCACGCGAGGTCGAAGTCCATGGGGCCGAGCTCTTGGAGTTCTCCGCCGGTCCCCAGGCCCGCGCCCGGGTGCGGGTGGTGTGTGGGAGCGGCACCTACCTGCGCTCTCTGGCCCGCGATCTGGGCCAGGCCCTGGGGGTGGGGGGGTATCTCGGGCGTCTGGTCCGCACCGCCTACGGACCCCTGGGTATAGAGAACGCGGTGGAGGTCGACGAGATCACGGATGCGGCCGCGCTCGAGGCGCGCCTCCTGCCTGCCGAGATCATCCTGCCGCCCATGACCCGGGTCGAGTTGGCACCCGGTCAGGAGGCGCAGATCCGGCAGGGACGCAGCGTCCGGGTGCTGCCTGAACCGGCCCCGGGCGCGGTTCGCGCCCACGACGAACAGGGGGGCCTGATCGCCATCGGCCATACCGACCCGCTGCGCCGCCTGTTCGTGCCGGACAAAGTCCTGGGGCGGTGAACATCACCTTCGGTTGGCCCCAGCAGCCACTGGGCCCGGTGGCGCTGAGCATGGGGAGCTTTGACGGCGTCCACCTGGGCCACCAGCGCCTGCTCGCGACCCTGGTCAGCTCCGCCAAGGCCAACGCGGAGCGCGCCGCCCTGGTCACCTTCGAGCCCCATCCACGCTGCGTGCTCGACCCCGGGAACTGTCCCCAGCAGATCACCACCCTGGACGAGAAACTGGACCTCATCGCCCGTCAGGGGGTGGAGGAGGCGCTCGTGATCAACTTCACGCGCGAGTTCGCGGCCCAGAGCGCCGAACAGTTCCTGGCTCAGATCGACGCCGTCTGCAACCTGGGTCGGCTCGTGGTCGGGCCCGATTTTCACTTCGGGCACGATCGCAGCGCGGGTATTGCATGGACCCGGGCTCAGGGCCGGCGGGTGGAGGTCGTGGACGGCACCATGATCCAGGGCCGCGAGATCCACAGCTCGGAGGTCCGGCGTCTGGTCACGGTGGGCGAGATGGGTGCGGCGGCGCGCCTCCTGGGGCGGCACTTCCGCCTCCTCGGCGTCGTCGCCCGAGGCGACCAGATCGGGCGCCGCCTGGGATTTCCGACCGTCAACCTGGCGCTGCCTCCCGGCAAGCTGATTCCCGGGCGCGGCATCTACGCCGGCTACGCCGTGCATCCGGGAGGGGAGACCATGGCCGCGATCAGCGTCGGCTACCGCCCCACCTTTGAAGCCACCGAGATGCGGGTCGAGGCCTTCCTGCTCGATTTCGAGGGCGAGCTCTACGAGGAGCATTTGGAGCTCCGATTCGTCGCCCGGCTCCGCGACGAGGAGCGTTTTGCCAGCGAGGCCGACCTGAGCGAGGCCATCGCGCGCGACGTCGACGCGACGCGGCAGCTGCTCTCCGACCAGCGCCGTTGAGCCCGCCTCCGCTTCTGATCTTGAATCCAGCCGCCGCGGGGGGCCGGAGCGGGCGGCGCTGGCCCGAGCTGGAGGCTCGGATCCGCAAGGGGGGCCTCAGCTTCGAGGTCGCCTTCAGTACCCACCGCGGGCACGCTACCGAGCTGGCGCGGGCCGCGGTCCGGGCCCAGCGCCCCATGGTGGTGGCGGTGGGGGGCGATGGGACCATGAACGAGGTCGTCAACGGATTCTTCGATTCCCGGGGCCGGATCGAGTCGCCGACGCGGTTCGGCATCCTGCCCCTGGGAACTGGAGGCGACTTCCGGCGCAGCGCCAGCGTGCCCGCGGATCTGGAGCGAGCGGCGGAGGCCCTGGCGGCCGGGGAGACGATGCCGCTCGACCTGGGCCGGGCCACGTTCGAAACCGCCGCCGGTCCCACCTCGCGGCACTTCCTCAACATCGCCGACGCCGGGATCGGGGGGGAGGTCACCAGGCTGGTCGCGGAGGGCCCAAGACTGCCCCGGGGGTCCTGGACCTATCTCCTCGCTTCGCTCCGCGCCCTCTACGGTTGGCGAAATGTGCGCCTGCGGATCGAGGTCGATGGACGGGAGCAGGAGCAGGTCTGCCAGCAGGTCGTGATCGCCAATGGGCAGTACTACGGTGGCGGAATGCGGGTGGCGCCCGGAGCAGATTGGGCCGACGGCCTGCTCGACGTCATCGTCATCGGAGACGTGAACCTGGTCGAGAATATGCGCGGCCTGCGCCGCATCCGCTCCGGGACCCACCTCGACGGCCTGAGCCCCAAGATCTCCCACCAGCGTGCTCGGCGGGTCGAGGTGCGTAGCGCCGGCCGGGTGCTGATCGATCTCGACGGAGAGCAGCCGGGTTATCTGCCGGCGAGCTTTGAGGTCGTGCCGGCCGCGATCGAACTGGTCGGCTGCCAGCCCGAGGTGAGCCCCAGCCTGCGCGCCTGAAAATCCGGTCCCCCGGGGAGGGGGTGGGGGCGGGCGGTTCGCTTTGCGTATAATTCGACCTCAGTTTGGCAGTCGATACAGAAGTCAAGGAATCGCTGGTCAAGGAGCACAGGCTCCATGACTCCGACACAGGGTCGCCGGAAGTTCAGGTTGCGATCTTCTCCGAGCGGATCAGGCAGCTGACCGAGCACCTGAAGACGCACGCCAAGGATCACCACTCCCGCCGCGGCCTCCTCCTTTTGGTGGGCAAGCGCCGGCGCCTGCTGAACTACCTATCCCGCAACGACGTGGAGCGCTATCGTGCTCTGATCGCAAGGTTGGGGATCAGGCGGTAGAGTGCCGCGTCCTTCGGGGCGCGCTGGTTCAGGTGGGGGTTCAGGCCCCTAACAACTGGAATTGAGGCTGCGCCTCAAGGGCAGCTGCTAGGACCCTGGGCCCCTCGTAGGAGGAATTGCCGTGGAAGTCACCACGAAGACGTTCGATATCGCCGGAAGGCAGATCACCATTCAGACCGGAACGGTCGCCGAGCAGGCGAGCGGGGCGGTCATCATCCGTCAGGGCGACACCGTCGTGCTCTGCACTGCCCTCATGTCCAAGGAGCCGCGGGAGGGAATCGACTTCTTCCCCCTGACCTGTGATTACGAGGAGAAGATGTACGCCGCGGGTAAGATCCCGGGCGGGTTCATCCGGCGCGAGGGGCGGCCATCCGAGCAGGCCACGCTGACCTCGCGCCTGACCGACCGACCCATCCGCCCGCTGTTCCCAGACGGTTTCAAGAACGACGTCCAGGTCATGTCCACGGTGCTCTCGGTGGATCAGGAGAACGATCCTGCCGTCCTGTCGATCAACGGAGCCTCAGCCGCGCTGTCCATCTCCGACATCCCCTTCCAGGGGCCGATCGGCGCCGTTCGCATGGGCTACATCGACGGCCAGCTGGTGGTCAACCCGGGCATGGGCGACATGGCCCGCTCCGAGCTTGATCTGGTCGTGGCCGGAACTCAGGAGGCGATCCTGATGGTGGAGGCCGGAGCCAAGGGGGTGAGCGAGCAGATCGTGGTCGAGGCGCTCGAGGTCGCCCACGAGGCCATCGGCCGGATCTGCGAGGCGCTTCACGCCCTGCAGGCCCAGGTAGGCAAGACCAAGGTCCAGTTCGTGGCCTCCGACTACGACTCCGAGCTCCGCGCCGCGGTGGACGAATGGCTCGCCGGCCGGCTCGACCAGGTTGCCTACGGAGCCGACAAGGCGGAGCGCGAGAGCGCCCAGAGCGCGCTCAAAAAAGAACTCCGAGCCGCTCTGGCCGAGCGCTTTCCGGACTCGTCGGCGAGCATCGGATCCCTGTTCGAGAAGAAGCTCAAGGACCGCGTCCGCCAGCGCGTGATCGAAGAGGGAGTACGCGTCGACGGACGCGGCACCAAGGACATCCGCGAGATCACAGTCCAGGTCGGAGTGCTGCCTCGCACGCACGGCTCGGGCATGTTCAAGCGCGGTCAGACCCAGGCGCTGACCATCCTCACCCTGGGCACGATCGGAGACGCCCAGAAGCTCGACGGGCTGGGCCTGGAAGAGTCCAAGCGCTACATGCACCACTACAACATGCCCCCCTACTCGACCGGCGAGTCCAAGCCCCTGCGCTCGCCCGGACGGCGCGAGATCGGGCACGGAGCGTTGGCCGAGCGGGCCCTGCTGCCGGTGATTCCAGACCTGGTGGAATGGCCTTACGCCATGCGCCTGGTGTCGGAGATCCTGAGCTCGAACGGATCCACCTCGATGGCGTCGGTCTGCGGGTCGACGCTGGCCCTGATGGACGCGGGAGTGCCGATCAAGGCTCCGGTGGCGGGCATCGCCATGGGTCTGGTGACGCGTGAGGGGCGCTACGCCATCCTCACCGACATCCAGGGCGTGGAGGACGCGCTCGGTGACATGGACTTCAAGGTGGCCGGAACCCGCGAGGGCATCACGGCGCTGCAGATGGACATCAAGATCAAGGGTCTGTCCCGGCAGATGATGTCCGAGGCCCTGGACCAGGCGCGTGAGGCCAGGCTCCAGATCCTCGACTCCATGCTGGCCGTGATCCCGCGCCCGCGGACCGAGATGAGCCCCTACTCGCCGCGCATCACCACGATCCAGATCCATCCCGACAAGATCCGCGACGTGATCGGCTCGGGGGGCAAGGTGATTCGCAAGATCGTGGAGGAGACCGGCGCCCAGATCGACATCCAGGACGATGGCAAGGTCTTTGTGGCCGCCTCCGATCAGGAGGCCGCGCGCAAGGCCATCGACTGGATCCGAGGCCTGACCGACGAGGTCGAGGTGGGCCGGATCTACCGCGGCAAGGTGGTCCGCATCATGCCCTTTGGGGCCTTCGTCGAGGTCCTGCCCAACCAGGACGGCCTGGTCCACATATCCAAGCTCAGCGACCACCGCGTGGAGCGGGTCGAGCACATCGTCAACGTCGGAGACGAGATCGTGGTCAAGGCGGTCGAGATCGACGCTCAGAGCCGTCTCAACCTGAGCCGGCAGGCCGCCATCGACGAGCTGACCGCGCAGGGCGCGCCGATCGAGGAGTCGATCGACCAGGATCGGGTGGCCCAGGCCCTGAGCGAGCCTACGCCTGCGCCCGATGACTCCAGGGAACGCGCCGGCGGCTTCCGGGGCGGGCGCAGTGGCGGGGGCCGGCCCCGGCGCTGACCTCCGACCGGGGTCGGAGTCAGATTCCGCTCAAGATCGGATCGGGGCCGCTCCAGCGGCCTTGATCCGGGTCGCTCTGGCCGGCCATCGGGGTCGGGTGGGGAGCGCGTTGGCTCCCGGCCTTGCAGCCGAGCCCGATCTCGTCTACGTCGGCGGGGTCGGCCGCGAGGACGACCTGGCCGCGTTCTTGGCGCGCGAGCGTCCCGCCGCGCTGATCGATTTCACGCGGCCTGAGGCTGCCCTGGGCCACGCGCTGCAGGCGGCGGCTCAGGGCGTGATTCCGATCGTGGGCACCTCGGGGCTGAGTGAGGCCGACGTGGACACCCTGGGGGAGGCCTGCGGGAGGGCCGGGTGCGGGGGCATCGTGGCTCCCAACTTCGCGCTCGGTGCGGTGGTGATGATGTGGCTGGCGGAGCGCGCCGCACCGTTTTTCGAGGCGGTGGAGGTGATCGAAACCCACCAGACGGCCAAGGTCGACGCCCCCTCGGCCACCGCGCTGGCCACCGCCCGTCTGATCGCACGTCAGCGCACCTTCGACCACCCGCCCGCGCTTCGGGAGCTCGTCAGCGGCAGCCGGGGCGGGGAGCACTCAGGGGTGGGGCTACACTCGCTGCGCCTGCCCGGGGTCATCGCGGATCAGGAGGTGATCTTTGGGCTGCCCGGGCAGACCCTGGCCCTGACCCACCGCACCACCAGTCGCGAGGCCTATCTCCCCGGCGTCCTGCTGGCGCTGCGCAGCCTGGTCTTGGATCCCCGCTTCCATCGCGGCCTGGAGACGCTGCTGGATCTTAGATAAGGCCCCCGGCGCAGCGGTAAACTCCGGCCATGGCTGTCAGTGGCCGGCGTTTCAACGTCGCGGTGGTCGGGGCCACGGGTGTGGTCGGAAGCGAGTTCTTTCGGGTCCTGGCCCAGCGCCGATTTCCCATCGCTCAACTCTCCGCCCTGGCCTCGGGCAGGTCGGCCGGGCGGGCGGTGGAGTTCGAGGGCTCCCAGCTCGAGGTCCGGGAGCTGGACCAGAGCTCGTTTGACGGGATTGATCTGGCCCTGTTCAGCGCCGGAGCTGAAATCTCGCGCACCTTCGCCCCCGTCGCCGCCGCCGCTGGCGCCCTGGTCGTGGACAACAGCTCCGCATTTCGGCTCGATCCCGGCGTCCCCCTGGTTGTACCCGAGGTCAACCCCGAGGACATACCAACCCATCAGGGCATCATCGCCAACCCCAACTGCTGCGCCATTCCGCTCAGCGTGGCGCTGCACCCGCTGCAGCGCCGGGCGGGTCTGGAGCGGGTGGTGGTGGCGACCTACCAGGCGGCGTCCGGAGCCGGCGCGGCGCTGGTCGAGGAGCTGGCGGAGCAGACCCGAGCCCTGGCCGCCGGCGACCATCCCGCCGTGCACGCCTACCCGCACCAGCTCGCCCACAACGTGGTCCCGGGAGGCTGGCCGATGGAGGAGGGGGGATACAACGAGGAGGAGATGAAGCTGGTCTTGGAGACGCGCAAGATCCTTCACCAGGCCGACCTCCGCGTGGTCGCCACCTGCGTCCGCGTCCCCGTGCCCATCGCCCACGGGGAGGCGGTGTTCCTCGAGACGGCCTCTCCTCTGGGCGCTGCCGAAGCGCGCAGGGAGTGGGAGGCGGCACCCGGAGTGGTCGTGCTGGACGACCCCCGAGCGCAGGTTTACCCCACGCCCCAGAACGTGGCCGGACGCGATGAGGTCTTCGTCGGCCGGATCCGCGACGACCTCTCAAACCCGGGCGGGATCGCCTTCTGGCTCGTCTCCGACAACCTGCGCAAGGGCGCTGCATTGAATGCGGTCCAGATCGCCGAGGAAGCCATCAGGCTGGGGGTGCTGTGACCGCCGCTCCGCCCCTGGGCCGACTTCTCACCGCCATGGTCACCCCATTTGGACCCACCGGCGAGGTCAATCTCGACGCCGCCCAGCGCCTCGCCCGGCGGCTGGTCGACGACGGGTCGGAGGGCGTGGTGGTGGCGGGGACCACGGGCGAGTCTCCCACCCTTAGCGACCAGGAGAAGCTGGAGCTGCTCCGCGCGGTGCGCGAGGCTCTGCCCGACGCCACCGTGGTCGCGGGCACCGGCGGCAACGACACCCGGCACTCGGTGCACCTTTCCGAGCGCGCCATGAGCGCGGGCGCGGACGCGCTGCTGGCGGTGGTTCCGTACTACAACCGGCCCCCGCAGGAAGGCATCCTGCGCCACTTTGAGGCCATCTCCAAGGCCGGCCCGACCATCATGTACAACATTCAGGGCCGGACCGCGGTCAACATGACGGCCGAGACCACCCTGCGCGCGGCCGAGCTCCCGGGCGTGATCGGGGTCAAAGAGGCGAGCGGAGATCTGACCCAGATCGCGCTCATCTGCGCGCGGCGTCCGCCCGACTTCTGGGTTTGGTCGGGAGACGACGGGATGACCCTGCCCCTGCTCAGCGTCGGCGGCGACGGCGTCATCTGCGTCATCTCCCATCTGGCGGGCGCGGCCATGGCGCGCATGATCCAGGCCCACCTGGGTGGTGATGCTCCAGCCGCCGCCCTGATCCACGGCCGGCTTCTACCCCTGATGCGCGCGCTCATGACCGCATCCACCAGCCCGATCCCGGTCAAGTCGGTGCTGAACCGTCTGGGACCGGACCTGGGCGGACTCCGCCTTCCCCTCTTGGACATGCCCCCCGACGCGCTCGACGGTGTCATGGCCGAGCTCCAGGCGGCGGGCGATCTGATCAGCATCGGAGCCCCGCTCGGATAATCAGGTCGGCACCCAGCTCGAGGCCCTGGCGGCTCAGGTGCGAGGCTGCACCCGCTGCCAGTTGGGCTCCACGCGCACCTCGGCCGTGCCTGGAAGCGGACCGCCGGAGGCCCAGATCATGATCGTGGGCGAGGCTCCGGGGGCGAGCGAGGACCGGGTCGGGCTGCCCTTCGTGGGCGCGGCCGGCAAGGTCCTGGACCGGCTCCTCGAGGGGATTCAGCTGTCGCGCCCGGAGGTGTACATCACCAACGTCCTGAAGTGCCGACCGCCGGGCAATCGCGACCCGCTGCCCGAGGAGGCTCAAGCCTGCCTGCCCTATCTGCGGGAACAGTTCCGGCTCATCCGGCCCCGGGCGGTAATCATCCTCGGCCGCCACGCTCTGGAGCGCATGCTGCCCGGCGTGGGCAGCATCTCGGCCGTGCACGGGCGCATCTTCGAGCGCTCCGGAGTCGCATTCATGCCCTGCTACCATCCCGCCGCCGCGCTCCACAATGGATCTCTGCTGAGGGACCTGGAGCAGGACTTCCAGCGCGTCCGCGCCCATCTCGACGCCCTTCGGCAACCGGCCGCTGGTTCTTCCAACGCCCCCGGCGGAGATCGGACGCTGCCCCCGGGCCCTGTTCAGCTGCCGCTCATCTGATGTCGATACTGCGCTACGTACCCCTGGGCGGGCTGGGCGAGGTCGGCCTCAACATGTGGGCCCTGGAGTGGGACGACCAGGTCCTGGTCATCGATTGCGGGCTCATGTTTCCGACCGAGGAGATGCCGGGGGTCGACCTCGTGATCCCCGACGTGAGCTGGCTCATGCAGCGCCGGCGCCGGATCGTGGGAGTATTCCTTTCTCACGGCCACGAGGATCACATCGGAGCGCTTCCCTTCCTGATCCGGCGTCTCGCCGTTCCCGTGTACGGCACCCGCCTCACCCTGGGTCTGGTCCGGGGCAAGCTGGCCGAGCATCGAGTCCTCCAGGAGGCTGATCTACGCGAGGTGGCGCCAGGCGATCGGGTCCAGCTCGGCCCCTTCCGGGTGGAGCCGGTCGCCGTCAGTCACAGCATTCCCGATGCCGTCGCGCTCTCCATCGAGACCCCGATCGGCCGCGTCTTCTACACCAGCGACTTCAAAATCGAGAGTGATCCGCCATATGGCCGCGGCACCGACATGGAGCGCATCCGCGAGATCGGGCGGGAGGGGGTGATGCTGCTCCTGGCCGACTCGACCAACTCCGAGCGCGAAGGCCACAGCGGCTCGGAACGCGAACTGGCCGAACCCTTTGAGGAGATCTTCAAGAGCGCCCCGGGGCGCATCGTGGTCGCCACCTTCGCCTCCAACATCCATCGCCTGCAGCGCGTGGTGGGACTGGCCGCGCGCCACCAGCGCCGGGTGGCGGTGGCGGGTAGAAGCATGCAGAATTCGTTTCGCGTGGCCGGGGAGCTGGGCTACCTCGACGTTCCCCCCGGCATCATGGTCAAGCTCGAGGCCGCGGCTCAAGAGCCACGCCTAGTCCTGATCACCGCCGGCAGCCAGGGGGAACCGATGTCCGCCCTGGCCCGATTCGCCGGCCAGCGCCATAACCTCCTCAACGTCGCCGCCTCGGACTGGGTCGTGATCTCAGCGCGCCCCATACCCGGCAATGAGCGCACCGTGCACCGCACGATCAACAACCTCTATCGCAACGGAGCCGAGCGCGTCTACTACTCCGAGAGGGGTAACGTGCACGTCTCCGGACACGCTTATCGCGACGAGCTCCGCGAGATGCTTTCCGCTCTGCACCCACTCAACTTCATCCCGGTTCATGGCGAATATCGCCAGCTCCACCACCATGCCCAGCTCGCCCGAGAGGCGGGTATCGATCCCAGCCGGGTGCTCATCGTCAGTGATGGGTCGGTGGTCGAGGTGACCGCAGACGGCATGCGCGTCACCTCCGAGAACGCCAGCGGGCTCGTGTTCGTCGACGGCCTGGGTATCGGCGACGTCGAGCAGGTGGTCCTGCGCGACCGCCGGCACATGGCCGAGGACGGGGTGGTGGTGGTCACAGTGGGGGTTGATCGAGAACGTGGAGGCGTGCGCCAGGGGCCCGACGTGGTCTCGCGCGGCCTGATCGACCCCCAGATGTCCAGCGAGCTGATGGGCCAGATCTCGGCCGCCGCAGTGGCCGCCGTGCGCAGCTGCGGAAAACATCCCGAGTTGACACTGGTGCAGCAGGCCCTGCACCAGTCGGTGTCGCGTCTGGTCTGGAACAAGACCCACCGCCGGCCCATGGTCGTCCCGGTGGTGAGCGAGCTGTAGCCCGGGCGTGAAGCTGCCCCCGATGGCGCTGACCGCGCCCACGCTGTGTCCGCGCTGTGATGCGCCCGCGACGATTCCCGACCATTGCATCCAGTGCGCCCTTCCGCTGCGCCAGTGCGGCGCGTGCCGTGGGGTGGCCGGCCCCTTTGATCGCCATTGCGGATTCTGCGGATTTGAGCTCATTCGCGCCCGCCGCCGCGCTGGCGCCTGGCGGCTCTGGCTGATCGCCGCCTTAGTTCCGCTCCTGGTCGGTCTCGGCTATGGCGCCTGGAGCACCGGACTGGCGGCGCAGCTCCTGCGCGGACGCGGACCAACCCTCACGCCCTCTGCGTCCTCACCCGCGGGCGTGCTCTATCAGGCGCCTTTGCTTGGCTTTGAGTACTCGTTGCCGGCGCAATGGGCCGAGCCGGTCGACTTCTCTCGCGCCATTCCGCCCCAGGTCGCGGTTCCGTTTGTCTTCGCGGCTGAAAATGGAGCCGACCTCAATCCGGCAGCCGCGCTCGGGGGCGATCTGGTCCTGGACCATCCCAGCGCTGCGGTGGTGAGCCTGGGACGGCCTTTGCCCGACCCCCATGTGGTCACGAGTCAAGATCCGGCCACAGTGCTCACCGCCCAGGTCGCCCCCCTCGCCTCGAGCCCTCCTCCCGGCCTGGTGGTCGACGTCGTCACCCCCGTGCACACGCTGAAGGTGGGCGGGCGCAGGGCCGCCCAGGTGGTCCTGCGCTTCACCACTTCGAGCAGCGTCGACTTTTTTGAGGAGACGCTGATCAGCGCCCCGGCCCCCGGCCATGCCCCGCTCTTTCGAATCGAGGCCCTAATCCCGGCTTCGGAATGGAGTCACGGAGGTACCCAGACCGTCGCCTCGCTGATCGACTCGGTGCGCTTCAGCTAGGGGCGACCCGTGAACCCCGACTGGCTCAGCGCGGCGGCGAAGCCGGACGGCGGGATGAGCGTCGATGCGAGCCAGGCGCGCCCGGCAGCCGTGTAGCGGGCGTTGGACTAGACATGAGTGCGGTCGAGCCGATGTCCGCACTCCACGCAGAAAGAGTGGCGGGTCAGGTTGTGGTGGCCACATTGGGTGCAGACCAGACGCCGGGGCGGCTCCATCTCCATCCATCGGTCACGCTCGCGTCGGTACCAGACGCCATTTCCCGGCCCGATGATCCAATCGCGTTGCTCCCCGTCCTCGACCCGGAGCCGGCGCACCTCGGCCCGGAACTCTCGGGCGTCCAGGCGGCCCTGATTTCGCTCCTCGAGCAGGAAGCGGTAACGTCCCTCCGCCAGCGCGAACGGATCCATGGCCATGTATGGAGCATATAATCCGGCCAGGCACCACCACCGGGAGCCGTCACAGCATTGCGTCGCACAACCGCCCGTCCATATCGTGCCAGCGCCCCTGCGGCGCGTCGGGCCCCGTCGCGGCCGCGTCCCTCGTCGCGCCGCGGCGCTTCTGGCCCGCACCTTTCTCCCACCCAGGTGCGCGAGGCGCTGGCCGTGATTTTGCTCGCGAGTGGGGCCCTGGGTCTGCTCTCGATGATCTGGGGCGGCGGCCCGCTCTTGCAAGGGATGCGAGACCAGATCTGGCATGGATTCGGCTATGGCTGGCCCCTACCCGTAGCAGGACTGCTTTTTTTCGGCGGGCGTTGGGTCTGGCCCAACAGCGCACGCCTGAGCCGCTCGGTGGTGGTGGCCGCCCTGATCGCCGCCCTGGCCCTGCTCGGATTGCTAAGTCTGGGGCAGGCCCGAGCCGGGGGCAGCGTGGGACGCAGTGTGTTGGGGCCGGTGGCGAGCCTGAGCGGTGATCCAGGGGCGGTCGTGATCCTGTCCCTGGCATTGGTGATGGGCTTGATCGTGGCTTTCCGGTTCAGCCCGGGCGCGGTGCTGGCGGGCACCGTCTCCACGGCGCGCAGCGCGTTCGCCGAGAGACGCCGTCTGGAGGGTCTGGCCCGACCTCGAGGCGCCAGCCCCGAGGTGGCGGTGGCGGTGGCCGCGCGGGGCGAGTCCGTGGGCCAGGGTGACCCCGTGCCGGCGGCGATCTCCGAGTTGCCGCCCTCGGTCTGGCGGCCGGAGCCGGAGTCCGAGGCGGACGCCGGTGAGGCGGAGAAAGCACTGGAGCCGCAAAATCCGATCGGGGCAGAACGGCCGCTGATCAGGGTGGTGGCCGAGCCCCAGGATGACGTTCCCGAGGTGGCCTGGAAACTTCCCACGGTCGCGCTGCTGGACAGCGTCAAGGCACGCAAGGAGCGTATGCACGAGGAGATCAAGCGCAATGTGCGCGTGATCGAATCGACCCTGGTCACCTTCGGCGTCGAGGCCAAGGTAGTCGGCGTGAACGCGGGACCTGCCGTCACCCAGTACGAACTGCAACCCGGTACCGGCGTCCAGGTCAAGCGCATCGTTGCACTTCAAAACGACCTCTCCCTGGCCCTGGCGGCAGCCCCGCTGCGGATCGAGGCGCCGATCCCCGGCAAGTCCGCGGTGGGGCTGGAAGTTCCTAACAAGTCGGCCAGCCTGGTTTCCATTCGGGAGGTGGTCGACTCGGTCGGATTTCGCTCCGGCTCGCACGCTTTGGCCCTGGCCCTGGGCAACGATGTCACCGGTCAGGGCATCGTGAGCGACCTGACGCGAATGCCTCACCTGCTCATCGCCGGTGCCACCGGACAGGGCAAGAGCGTCTGCATCAACACCCTCATCGGCAGCCTTCTGCTCCAGTGCACTCCAGCGCAGCTGCGCCTGGTCATGATCGATCCCAAGCGGGTGGAGCTCAACTCGTACAACGGATTGCCCCATCTCGCCGTGCCCGTCATCGTCGAGGCCCACCTGGCCGCGGCCGCCCTGCGCTGGGCGGTGGCGGAGATGGATCGACGTTACAAGTTGCTCTCGGCCGAGGGAGTGCGAAATATCTCCACCTACAACGACCGAGCGCGCGATCGCAGTGCCCGAGCGATGCCCTACGTGGTCATCGTGATCGATGAGCTGGCCGATCTGATGATGGTGGCGGCGGGCGAGATCGAGGAGCTGGTCTGCCGGATCGCCCAGCTCGCCCGGGCGGTGGGCATTCATCTCATCATCGCCACCCAGCGGCCGTCGACCGACATCATCACCGGTCTGATCAAGGCCAATATTCCCTCCCGCATCGCCTTCGCGGTGGGATCTCAGGTCGACAGCCGGGTGATTCTCGACTCCGGGGGGGCCGAGAAGCTTCTTGGACGCGGCGACATGCTCTATCAGCCAGTCGACGCCGGCAAGCCGACGCGGATTCAGGGAGCCTTCATCTCCGACCAGGAGGTCGAGAACCTCGTCGCTTTCTGGCGCGCCCAGGGTGATCCGACCTACATGGAGGAGGTGCTCGACGATCGCGCACCGATCACAGGCGACGAGGATTCTGAGCGCCGACTGGATCCCCTCTTCGCACGCGCGGCTCGCGCCGTCGCGGCCGAGGGCGGGGCGTCCGTCTCCTTGGTCCAGCGAAAGTTCAACGTCGGCTATTCGCGAGCCGGTCGCATCGTGGACCAGCTCGCCGAGCACCGCGTGATCGGGGGATACCAGGGCAGCAAGTCGCGCGAGGTGATGATGAACCTGCCCGACGTGGACGAGCTCTTGGAGAGGTTGGGACTCGAGGGCTGAGCCGGGATCAAGTCGCGGGCCAGGCGCATTGGGGCCTGGATCTGAGCGCGACTCTGTTCGGATAGGGACCGCGGCGAGACGCGCTTTGACAAGGCGCTCACGCGAGGGCGGGTCAGGGTTCAGAATTTTGGGGCAGTGAACCTGCCCAACATATTCACCCTGAGCCGGCTGGCGGCGGTTCCGGTCCTGGTGCTCCTGTTGCAATGGTCCTTTGCCGGCCACGACCAGGTCGCCGCTGCCGTGTTCAGCCTCGCGGCTCTGACCGACACGGTGGATGGCAACCTCGCCCGCACCCGAGGCCAGGTTACCGAGCTGGGCAAATTCCTCGATCCGCTGGCAGACAAGCTCTTCGTCATCTCGGTCCTGATCGTGCTGGTGCAACAGGACCGAGTCGCGGCCTGGATAGTGATCGTGATCTTTGCCCGGGAATTGTTGATCACCGTGCTCCGCTCCTTGAGCGCTGATCAGGGACACACCATTTCCGCCAGCGTCCTGGGCAAGGCCAAGACCGTCGCCCAGATCCTCGCCGTTCTCTGTCTCACGCTCGAGGGTCCCTATCCGCAGCTCACCCTCCCGGCCCAGGCTCTGGTCGCCATCTCGCTCGTCTTCACGGTCTGGAGTGGCGTCGATTACCTGCTCCGATTTCGCGGCGTGTGGTTGGCCGCCAGACCGGCCATACTCGGCGACGAGGCCCAGATCGAGGAGCTGGCGCTCCACGCCGGGATGCGTCTCAGCCAGTTGGGGCTCACCCTGGCGGTGGCTGAATCGTGCACGGGCGGACTCCTCGGGGGCGCCATCACCGCCGTCCCGGGCAGCTCAGCATGGTTCAAGGGCGGGGTCATCGCCTACGCCGACGAGGTCAAGTCGAACCGGCTCGGCGTGGACGCGCGCATGCTGCGCGACGTCGGGGCGGTGAGCGAGGAGACCGCTCGAGCCATGGCCGAGGGGGCACGGAGGGAGATCGGATCCGATCTGGCGCTCTCCGTGACGGGGGTGGCCGGCCCGACCGCGAACGGCTCCCAAAAGCCCGTCGGCCTAACGTTCATCGCCCTGGCCTCGGCTGGCGGGGTGGAGGTGCAGCGTCACGTCTTTGATCTCGACCGTCAGGGCAATCGGGAGATGGCCGTCCAGGCCGCGCTCCATCTGCTCAGCGCCGGGCTTGAGCGACTGACTTGACGCAACGAACAGGCGTTCGTATGATGGCTGCAGCCTGGTGGCTCAATCCGACCAACCCAGCCCGCCCGCGTCCCCATCCCGGGGCCCGATCGGCACCATGACCGTGGAGGCATAAATCTTGGAAAAGGACAAAGCACTCAACACCGCGATTCAGCAGATCGAGCGTAGCTACGGCAAGGGGTCGATCATGAAATTGGGCGAGGTGGTGGCCGGGCGCGAGGTCTCGGTCATCCCCACGGGTTCACTACCCCTCGATCTGGCCCTGGGAGTGGGGGGGATGCCGCGGGGGCGTGTGGTCGAAATCTATGGCCCGGAGTCCGCCGGCAAGACCACCGTTGCGCTCCACGTCGTCGCCGAAGCTCAGCGGACGGGAGGTGTCGCGGCCTTCGTCGACGCCGAGCACGCACTCGATCCCATCTACGCCTCGCGCATCGGGGTCAACATCGACGAGCTCCTCATCTCCCAGCCGGACACCGGCGAGCAGGCGCTCGAGATCGTGGAGGTGCTGGTCCGAAGCGGCGCCCTGGACGTGATCGTGATCGATTCCGTTGCCGCCCTGGTGCCCAAGGCCGAGATCGAAGGCGAGATGGGCGACGCGCACGTCGGCCTTCAGGCCCGCCTCATGTCCCAGGCTTTGCGCAAGCTGACCGCGGCCATCTCCAAGTCCAACACGACGGTCATATTCATCAACCAGCTGCGTGAAAAGGTCGGAGTCATGTTCGGCAACCCCGAAACTCAGCCTGGAGGTCGCGCACTCAAGTTCTACTCTTCGATCCGTCTTGACATCCGCAAGGTCGAGGTCATCAAGTCGGGCCTCGAGAGCATCGGCAACCGCGTCAAGGTGAAGGTCGTCAAGAACAAGGTCGCCCCACCATTTCGGACCGCCGAGTTCGACATCATGTTTAACGAGGGCATCTCTCGAGAGGGAGCGCTGATCGACGCCGCGTGCGAGTTCGGGATCATCGAGAAGAGTGGGACCTGGATGTCATTCGGCGAGGTCCGCCTCGGCCAGGGACGCGAGAACGTGCGCAACTATTTGCGCGAGAACCCGACCCTGAGTGGCGAGATCGAATTCAAGGTACGCGAGACGGCGGCCGGACAGGCGACGGCACGGCTGCGTACGTCGACCCCAATCCGCACCGGAGCAGGGTTGGGTGACGAGCCCGAAGTCTAAGCGTCCGCCGGCCAGCGCTCTCGAGGTGGCGACGCGCCTGCTGGCGCGGCGTGATCATGCGGTGTCGGAGCTCCGATGGAAGCTTCGGCGCCGCGGTTACGAGGACTCGGAAGTGGAGCTGGCAATAGAACGCCTGCTCGGCGCCGGCCACCTTAGCGATGCGCGCTTTGCCTCGGGCCTGGTGCGACGCCACGCGGCGACTCGGAGCCGAGCCGCGGTGGCCGCCGAGCTGGCCGGTCGAGGTATTGGGCGCGAGCTCAGCAATGAGTCCTTGAGCTCGATCTCACCCGAAACCGAGCTCGACGCTGCGCGGCGCTGTCTGGCCCGCTGGCCCGGCCTTGATCCCGATCTTGCCTCGCGCCGGTTGATGCGGCGCGGATTTGGATTTGATGTGCTGCGCCGCCTGAGGCGCGCCTGAGCCCGATTGCCTGGGTGACGGTGGCGCCCTAGAATCAATCTCGCGAAAGTTGCCCGCAGGCAGCTTTTGTAAATCGACTGAACTGACCCCAGGGGCGGGCGGCATGGTCCGCCTTTTGGCTCAGCACCTTCACAACCGAATAGCGAGAGGTGAACCAACCAATGTCTACGTCAATCGTTCTGCTGTTGGTGGTGGTAGCCGCTCTTCTCGCCGCCGGTGTGGGATTCTTTGCCGCCCAGAGACGGGCGCCGCGAAGCACGGAGGAACAGCCCAGTGGGCTCGATACCCGGGCCGAGCAGCGCCTCTCCGAAGTGGAGACGACCGTCAAGGAACGGTTGCTCGAAGCCAAGGAGGAGGCGGTGCGGATTCGCACGGCAGCCGAGGAGGAGGCCCGCCAAGTTCGGGCGCAGGCTCAGCAGTCTGAGCGGCGCCTGGAGCAAAAGGAGGAGTCCCTCGAGAGTCGAATCGGGGAGCTCAATCGCCGTGAGCAGGGGCTAAAGGATCAGGAGGCTGGTCTGCAGGAGGCCCGAACCCAGGTCGACGAGGTCATCACGCAGCAGCTCAGAGAGCTCGAGCGCGTGGCCAACATGTCGCGCCAGGAAGCTCAGGGCGTGCTCATGGCTCAAGTTGAACAGGAGTTGCGCAATGAGGTCGCGCGCCGGGTGCGCGAGGCCGAATTGGGCGCGCGCGAGGAGTCCGACAAGAGGGCTCGGGAGATCGTGGTCGAGGCCATTCAGCGAGTAGCCGCAGACCAGACGGCGGAGACGTCGATCTCCGTGCTGCCCCTGCCCAACGAGGAGATAAAGGGCCGCATCATCGGTCGTGAGGGCCGCAACATCCGGGCCCTGCAACAGGCGACCGGTATCGATTTGATCGTCGACGACACGCCCGAGGCGGTCGTAATCAGCGGCTTTGACCCGGTCCGCCGCGAGGTGGCCCGGGTTGCTCTGAACAAGCTCATCGTGGACGGACGGATCCACCCGGCGCGGATCGAGGAGGTCGTGGCCAAGTCCCGCCAGGAGGTGACCCAACGGATCAAGGAGGAGGGTGAGGCGGCCGTTCTGGAGGTGGGTCTGCAGGGTCTGCATCCCGAAGTGGTACGGCACCTGGGCATCCTTCGGTTCCGCACCAGCTACGGGCAGCAGGTGTTGAATCACTCCAAGGAGGTGGCCTACCTGGCCAGCATGATGGCGTCGGAAATCGGAGCCGACGTTCAGACGGCGAAGCTGGCCGGCCTACTTCACGACATCGGCAAATCCATCGACCACGAGGTCGAGGGCTCCCACGCCGTGCTGGGCGCCGACCTCATCCAGCGTCACGGAATTTCGCCGGCCGTGGTGCACGCGGTGCGCGCGCATCACTACGACGTTGAACCCCAGTCCATAGAGGCGACCTTGCTGATCGCGGCCGACGCGATCTCGGCCTCCCGTCCGGGTGCGCGGCGGGAATCGCTGGACGCCTACATCAAGCGGCTTGAAAAACTGGAGGAAATCGCCAACTCCTTCGCGGGAGTCCAGCAGTCATACGCCATCCAGGCGGGCCGAGAGGTCCGGATCCTGGTCCGGCCCGAATCCATCGACGACGCCGCCGCTCAGCTCATGGCCCGAGACATCGCCAAGCGTATCGAGGGCGAGCTCAGCTACCCGGGGCAAATCCGGGTCACGGTCGTCCGAGAGACGCGTGCGGTCGAGTACGCAAAGTGAATTTGAAGGGGGATGGCCACCGGGGCCTCCCCCTTTTTATTTCCCCCCGGGGACCACTCCGGCACCGTGACGTGTTGGGCTAACCTGGCCGCAGCATGTCTTGGTGGCGAATTTGAGCACCGAACCCTTCCGCCTTCTGTTCGTGGGCGACGTCGTCGGCCAGCCCGGACGCAGCGCCATCACCGCGCTGCTGCCCGATCTTCGCTCGGAGCTTGGCGCCCACATGGTGGTTGTCAACGGCGAGAACTCAGCCGGTGGATTTGGCATCACGGCCAAGATCGCCCACGAGCTGCTCGCGGCCGGGGCGGACGCGATCACGCTGGGCAATCACGTCTGGGATCAAAAACAATTCCTGAGCGAGATCGCGTCGCTGGATCGCGTTATTCGTCCGCTCAACTATCCGCCCGGTGCGCCAGGCCGAGGCGCAGCCTGGTTCGAGGCCGACGGCGAGCAGGTTCTGGTCATGAATCTTCTCGGCCGACTGTTCATGCAGGACCTCGATGATCCCTTCCGAGCCGCGGACGAGGTGCTGTCCGAGAGCTTGCGCGGGGTGATCTCGCTGTGTGACGTCCACGCCGAGGCGACAAGCGAGAAGCAGGCTCTGGGCTGGCATCTGGACGGACGGGTGAGCGCGGTCGTGGGCACCCACACCCACGTTCCCACCGCCGACTGTCGAATCCTGCCCGGTGGGACCGGGTACGTGAGCGACGTCGGCATGGTGGGCCCGCGCGACAGCGTCATCGGGGTCGAGGTTCAGGCCGCGGTCGAGCGCTTCCGTACCGGCATCCCGGCTCGCTTTCTAACCGCGTCTGGAGTCGTGACTTTCAATTCCGTACTGGTTACCATTGACAGACTCACCGGCCGGGCCGCATCAATCCAGCGCATCGATCGAGAACATACGAAGTGACGGGGGGAGTTTCAACAATGACGGGGGACGGCCGGGCACCGGTTGAGGTGCTCAAGGTCGGCGCCACCTCAAAGCCGGTCGCGGTGGCAGGAGCTATCGCCGGCGTCATCCGCAGCAGCGGGCGAGTCGAGGTGCAGGCGATCGGGGCGGGGGCGATCAATCAGGCCATCAAGGCCATCGCCATCTCTCGGGGCTACGTGGCCCCAGGAGGCATCGATGTCGTCTGTTCGCCCTCGTTCATCGACATCTCTATCGATGGTGAGGAGCGCACCGGCATCCGCCTGTTGGTGGAGGTCCGCTGAACCCGACCCCGCAGACCTGGACCCCCGATCTTCCCGCCGCCACCGGTGAGGGAGGCGCGCGCACTTTCCACGTCATGACCATGGGCTGCCAGATGAACCTGGCCGACTCGGAGACCCTCGCCCGCCGGTTGCTGGCTGCCGGCTACCAGGAGGAGTCGAGCCTGGAACGTGCGGACATCGCGGTCATCAACACCTGCGTGGTGCGCCAGGCTTCCGAGGACAAGGTCTACACCAAGCTGGCCGAGCTCCGATCCTGGAAACGACCAGGCCGCACCCTGGCCCTGACCGGGTGTCTGGTCGGTAAGTCGGGTGACGACCTGCGCAGCCGATTCCCCCACCTGGACGCGGTGGTCCCGATCGGTGACTACGACTCCTTCATCAGCGATCTGGAGGACCGATACGACTACCTGTTGGGCGAGCCCCTACCGAGCGCGGGGCGCACCGGCGTGAGCCATTTCGTGAATGTGATTCAGGGTTGTGATCACAACTGCACCTTCTGCATCGTGCCGGCGGTCCGCGGGCGTGAGGTTCACCGGCCGCAACAGCTGGTGTTGGCCGAGTGCCGGAAGGCGATCGAGGATGGTGCGCGCGAACTGGTCCTGCTGGGTCAGAACGTTGACGACTACCGGGATCCGGGAGGAGCGGGGGGACTGGCGGCGCTGGTTCAGCGGGTCAGCTCGGAGCCCGGGCTGGCGCGGGTGAGATTCATGACCAGCCATCCCCAGGACCTTGAGCCCGAGCTGCTGCACGTGATGGCGGCGAGCGAGAGCGTCGCCCATGAGCTGCAGCTGCCCGTGCAGTCCGGCGACGACACCGTGCTCCGGCGCATGGCCCGCGGCTATCAGGTTCGACACTATCGGGCGATCGTCGAGCAAGCCCGTTCTCTGATGCCTGACATCGGGCTTTACACCGATGTCATCGTCGGCTTTCCGGGCGAGTCCCGGCCAGCCTTCGAGAACACCCGGCGTCTGCTCGAGGAGGTCGAGTTCGACGTTGTTCACCTGGCCCAGTACTCCCCCAGGCCCGGTACGCATTCGGCTCGGAGTTGGGAGGATGACGTCTCGGCTGAGGAGAAGCGGGAGCGGATCAACGAGCTGTTAACGCTGCAACGGCAGATCGCCGCGCGGCGCTCCAGCCGTTGGCTCGGCCGCCGGGTCGAGGTGCTGGTCGAGGGCACCGACGAGCTCGGGCGGCCGTACGGCCGGAGCCGGCAGGGCAAGAGGGTCGCCATCAAGCCGCCCGCTCCTGGCGCCGCCGCCCGGCTGGGAGTTGTCGCGGCGCCCGGTGCTCTGGTGCAGGTTCAGGTCCTGAACACCAGCGCTGGACAGCTGGCGGGTTCGCTGGTGCAGGCCCGGGAGTGAGCGGTAGCGCCGGCGAGACTCCGGCGATGCGGCAGTACTGGGAGTGCAAGCGGGAGCATCCCGGGGCGATCGTTCTGTTCCGTCTCGGCGACTTCTTCGAGATCTTCTTCGAGGACGCCGTGGTGGCGGCTCCGGTGATGGGAATCACCCTCACTTCGCGACCGGCGCGAGGGGGACGGATGCCGATGTGTGGGGTGCCTCACCACGCCTGGCCGGCCTACGTCGGCAAGTTGCTTCGCGCCGGACACCGGGTGGTGCTTTGTGACCAGGTCGAGGCATCAAACGGCAAGACCCTGGTTCGACGGGGGATCACGCGAATACTGACCCCGGGCACGGTGGTGGAGGAGGAGTACCTGGAGCCTGGTCGATCCAACTGGCTGGTGGCGGCCTGGTCGCGGGGAGGGGAGGCGGGGCTGGCGGCGTGCGACGTCTCAACCGGCGAATTCCTCCTCTGCCAGCTTGCCGCCGAGCGTCTGCCGGCCGAACTCGCGCGACTGTCTCCAGCGGAACTGCTGACCCCGCCTGAGACTGAGGAATATCGATTCGATCCCGCGCGCGGGCAGCGTCAGCTGGCCGATGTCCTGGGGATTGCATTTCCGGCCTCGATCGGTGCCGAAGCGGCGCCCATGGCGCTGGGAGCGGCCGGTGTGGTGCTGGAATATCTGGGTCAGAGCCGGGTACGACTGGAGCCGGGAGCGATGCGGGTGCGCACCTACTCCCCGGACGAGGTCATGCAGCTCGATCCGGCCACGGTCCGCAACCTGGAGCTGGGGGCTCTGCTCAAGCTCGTCGACCGCAGCCAGACCGCGATGGGATCCAGACGCCTTCGCGCCTGGCTCATGGCTCCCCTCCGTGACGCGGAGGCGATCGAGATCCGCCTGGGGGCGGTGGCAGAACTCGTCCGCGAGCGCAATCGACTGCGACTGGCCTTGCGCAGCATCGGCGACCTGGAACGACTCTCTGGGCGCGCCGTCCAGGGTCTGGCGAGTCCGCGGGAGCTGGTGGCCTTGCGTCATGCGCTGGAGTGCCTACCTGCGGTCGCCGAAGCGGCCTCCGAGCCCCAGGCGGCGGCGCTAAGTCGGCTTGCGACCGCCGTCGTGGCCCTGCCAGAGCTGGCTCAAGAACTGACACGAGCGCTCGTCGATGATCCGCCGGCGGCTTCACGCGAGGGCGGGTTCATCCGCGCCGGGTACGACGATGAGCTCGACCGGATCGAGGCTAATTCGCGCGAGGCCCGCGGATGGATCGCGGGCTTGGAGGGGACCGAGCGGGCGAGGACTGGAATCAAGGCCCTCAAAGTCGGCTACAACCGTGTCTTCGGCTACTACATTGAGGTCCCGCGCACGAGCTCAGAGCTGGTGCCGCCCGACTATCAGCGCAAGCAGACCTTGACCGGGGCGGAACGGTACCTGACGCCCGAGCTGAAAGAGCGAGAGGCGATCGTGCTCAACGCCACCCACGACCGGGTGGCGCGGGAACTCGAGCTGCTCGCCCGACTTTTTCAACTCATCACAGAAGAGGCCGGAGGACTGGCCGCGACGGCGCAAGCGCTGGGCGAGCTCGACGCGCTGGGCGCTCTGGCCGAGGCGGCACAGGATCTGGACTGGGTCCGGCCCCAGATTTCGACCGGGCTGGCTCTGACCATCGAGGAGGGCCGCCATCCCCTGGTTCAGGCCGCCGTGGCGGCGGGTGACTTCGTCGCCAACGACGTGCAGTTGGACCCCGACGACGCCCAGATCGTGATTCTCACCGGCCCCAACATGGCCGGTAAGTCGACCTACCTGCGTCAGGTGGCCCTGATCGCCCTCCTGGCTCAGTGCGGCAGTTTCGTCCCCGCACGCTCGGCCTCAATCGGTCTGGCGGATCGCATCTTCACCCGCGTTGGGGCCCACGACGATCTGACCGCGGGAATGTCGACGTTCATGGTCGAGATGACCGAGACGGCCAACATCCTAAATCACGCCACCCGCGCCTCGATCTTGATATTCGACGAGGTGGGGCGGGGAACTTCAACCTACGATGGGCTCTCGATCGCACAGGCGGTGGTCGAGCACATTCATCGGGCGCCTCAACTGGGCTGCCGCACCCTGTTCGCCACCCACTTTCACGAGCTCACCGCGCTGGCCGAGCGTCTCCCCAGGGTGCGCAATCAGCGCCTCGAGGTGATCGAAGAGGGAGATAAGGTGCGATTTCTCCACCGCGTGGTCCCAGGTGGGGCGGACCGCTCCTACGGCATCCACGTCGCGGCTCTGGCCGGCCTGCCCAATCAGGTCGTCTCCCGAGCCCGGATGATCCTGGCCGAGCTCGAGAGCCAGCGTCCGCTGGAGCCGCCCGAGGAGCAGCTGGGTCTTCCTCTGGCCCCCACGGTGGATCCGGTTCGGGGCGAGATCGAAGCCCTTGAGTTGGACCACCTGAGTCCTCTGGGGGCGCTCGAGAAGCTCTACGAGTTGCGCTCTCGGCTGCGCTCGCAGTGAGCATCCAGGTCCTCGCGCCCGAGATTGCCGATGCCATCGCCGCCGGCGAGGTGGTGGAGCGACCGGCAGCGGCGCTGAAGGAGCTTTTGGAGAACTCCCTCGACGCTGGGGCACGACGCGTCGTTATTGAGGTCCGCGGGGCTGGCAAGACACTGATCCGCGTCGCTGATGACGGCAGTGGAATCCCCCCCGAGGAGCTCGAGCTGGCGTTCAGACGTCACGCCACGAGCAAAATCCGCCGCCTGGAGGATCTGGAACGCGTGTCCAGCCTCGGCTTCCGGGGCGAGGCCCTGGCCAGTATCGCTTCGGTAGCCGAGGTCGAATGCCGCAGCGGTCCGGCTCGGATCAGGCTGCGCCACGGTCGGGTGCTGGAACAGGGGGTTGCCCCGCCCAGCCCGGGGACGGTGATCGAAATCCGCGATCTTTTCCAGAACACTCCCGCACGGCTCCGCTTCCTCAAGACCGACGCTACCGAGATCGCGGCCTGCCGCCGCCAGGTCGAGGCCTACGCTCTGATCTATCCCGGGGTTCGATTCGAGTTGCTCGTCGACGGCCGCCCCGCGCTGCGCAGCTCGGGCTCGGGAGAGGCGCGCGACGCCGCCTTGGCGGTTCACGGGGAGAGGATCGCAGTCGAGCTGATGCCGGTGGAGTCGCACGGCGTGCGGGGCCTCATCTCAGGGCCTAGCCTGAGTCGCGGCAATCGGGACGGAATCCTGCTCGCTGTCAACCGCAGGCCCATATTCAGTCGGTCGCTGCTCCACGCCATCGAGGAGTGCTACGCCGGCCTGCTGGAAAGGGGACGCTATCCGGTGGTAGTTCTGAACCTCGAACTCGACGGCTCCCTGGTCGACGTGAACGTACATCCGACCAAGCGCGAGGTGCGCTTTCACCATGAGTCCGGCATCTTCGCCTCCCTCCAGCGCGCGATTCGAGCCACCCTGGAGGGCAGCCAGGTTCCCAACCTGGTCCTGGCCGAACGAGATACGTCGGTGGCGGCCCCCATGACCGCAGCCGGGACGGTGAGCGGCTCCTGGGGGGCCAAGTCGACCGCGCGGGCAGCCCTGGCCCCAGCCGGACTGCCCGGGGCCGACCCGGACGAGCCCCCCGCCGCGCGCGCCGTGGGTCAGGTCGGCCCTGGATATCTGGTTGCCGAAGCGGCGGACGGCCTGATCCTGATCGATCAGCACGCCGCTCATGAGCGCGTCCTCTACAACCGCCTGCTTGCCCGTCTCCGGGCGGGCGGTGTCGCCAGCCAGCCACTTCTTCTTGCCGAGGTGGTCGAGCTGGACGCCGGCATGAGGGCGGCCGCCGACGACAACTTTCGCCAGCTCCGAGATCTGGGATTCGAGTTTGAGGACTTCGGCCCCCAGGCTCTGCGCCTGACTTCCGCTCCAGCCGACACCCCCGCTGCCCGCGCGCCCGACGCTCTTCGCGAACTGCTCCAGGTGCTGGCCGGGAGCGGAACGGCTGGGGAGCGTCTGGAGGGTGCGGCGGCATCGTTGGCCTGCCACTCCGCGGTGCGCTTTGGCGATCAGCTGGATCCCGCCGAGCAGGCGCGCCTGCTGCGCGAGCTTGACCTGACCGAACCTTCCCTGACCTGCCCTCACGGACGACCCACGCGTCTGTTGGTGAGCTGGGCCGAACTCCGACGGCACTTTCGCAGGAACTACTAGAACGCGGATCCTAGTCCTGGTCGGACCCACCGGGTCGGGCAAGAGCCGGACCGCCTTCGAGCTCGCCCAGGCCCTGGGGGGAGAGATCGTGGTGGCGGATTCGAGGCAGGTCTACCGGGGCCTGCGCATTGGGAGCAACCAGCCGTCGATTGAATTCCAGGCCCAGGTTCGCCACCACCTGCTCGAGGTCGCAGACCCGCGGCTCCCTTTCAACCTGGCCGACTTCCTCGCCCTGGCCGCGCCCGCGATCCAAGACATCGGGGCGCGGGGCCGCCTGCCCATCGTGGAGGGGGGATCGATGCTCTATGTTCGGGCGCTTTGCGAAGGTCTGACCCTGGGCGAGGTGCCTCCCGATCCAGTCCTGCGCCAGAGCCTGAGCGATCTCCCCCGTGACGAGCTGAGAACGCGTCTGGACCAGCTTGACCCCGGGGCCGAGGTCGACCGTGATAATCCGGTGCGAATGATCCGCGCGATCGAGCTACTGACCGCCAAGGGAGCACCCTTAAGCCGCCTGCGGGAGCGCCGCCCACCACCTTGGGAGGCGCTGCGTCTGGGTTTGGAGCCGGCATCCGATCTGGCTCAGGTGCTGGTGGCGCGGAGCCAGCAGATGCTGGACCGGGGCCTGATCCGGGAGACGGCGGATCTGATCAGCTCCGGTGTTGGGCCACGATCGCAGGCTCTGAGCGGGATCGGTTACCGCGAGGCGGTGGCCCACCTCGAGGGCCGGCTCAAGCTCGAGCAAGTCGCTGACAGCATCGCGCTGGCCAGCCACCGATACGCGCGCCGCCAGATGCGCTGGTGGCAGGCAGACGCGGGAATCCGATGGCTGCCTGCGGGCACCCCGATCGCGCGTATTCTTGGCTTGGTCAAAGATCAGCTGAATTGATAGATACCAGCCCTCGGCGCGAGCGGGCCTACCTGATCGGTGTGCTCCTCCCGGCTGCGAGCGAGGCCGCGATCGCGTCCCAGATGGCGGAGCTGGCCGAATTGGCGCGCACCGCGGGGGCAGAGGTGGTGGGTCAGGAGATTCAGCGCCGCTCCGCCATCGAGCCTGGCCTGTTCGTCGGCCGGGGCAAAGTCCAAGAGCTCGTCCAGCGCCAGGCCGAGACCGGTTTTGACATCCTCATCTGCAACGAGGACTTGAGCCCGCGCCAGCAGCGCAACCTGGAGGCCGAGCTCAAATTGCGGGTGGTCGACCGCACCGAACTCATCCTCGACATATTCGCGCAGCATGCCAGGACACGCGAGGGCCGGCTCCAGGTCGAGTCGGCGCAACTCCACCATCTGCTGCCGCGCCTGATCGGCGCCTGGGACTACCACCGCCAGGGCGGCGGTATCGGCACCCGAGGTGGCCCCGGTGAGCAGCAGATTGAGGTCGAGCGCCGCCGGATTCGGCGCCGATTGCGCGATCTCGATCGCGAGCTTGACCAGGTGCGTTCGCAACGCCGCCAGCAGCGAGCCGGCCGGGGACGCGTGCCCATCCCTACCGTCGCCATCGTCGGCTACACCAACGCGGGGAAGTCGACGCTGCTCAATCGCCTGACCGGCGCCGGGGTGCGAGCGGAGAATCTCCTCTTCGCCACCCTGGACCCCATCACGCGCCGGCTGCAGTTGCCCAGCGGACGTGAGATCGTGCTCACCGATACGGTCGGCTTCATCCAACACCTGCCCACGGACCTGGTGGCCGCCTTCCGGGCCACGCTCGAGGAGGTGGGCAGCGCCGACGCCGTGATCGAGGTTGTCGACGCCTCGTCCCCCGACGCCGCAGGTCATCTGCGTACCGTGGAGGAGGTGCTGGGCGAGCTCGGGGCGGGCGACAAACCCCGGCTCACCGTCCTCAACAAGATCGATCTTCTGGGCAGCTCTGGAGCTCGGCGCAGCGTGCAGGCGCTATCTCCCCCAGCGTCGCCCACGGTGACCGTTTCGGCGGCCACCGGGGCGGGCATGGAGGGCCTCCTCGAGGCCCTTGACCAGCTTCCGATAAGACCCATGACCGAGATGGAACTCCTCGTACCCTACGGTCAGGAGCGGATACTGTCCCAGTTGCGGGAGGTGGGGGGGATCGATCGAACTGAGTTCACCGAGAGCGGCACGCGAGCCTGGGCGCGGGCGCCACGCGAGAGCGTGCACCGCTTTCGGCGCTACCTGGTCACGTGAGTTCTGACGCCGAGCGTCTGACCGAGCTGGCCGTGGCGCTGGTCGCCATCCCCTCGGTCAGCGGGCATGAGCAGGCGATCACGACCTGGATCGCAGACCAGGTCGAGGCCGTGGACGGTGTCGAGATCATCCATCGCCAGGCCGACGCCCTGGTCTTCGGCCGGCCAGGTCCCTGGGATGTGGTCCTGGCTGGGCACACTGACACGGTGCCGGAACAGGGCAACCTGCCTCCCAGGGTGGAGGACGGATCGGTGCACGGCTTGGGAGCAGCGGACATGAAGGGCTCGCTGGCCGTGATGCTAGCCCTGGCCCGCGAAGTTCCGACCCTGAAGCTGAACCCGGTCTTCGTGGTCTTCGGCAAGGAGGAGGTGAGCTTCGCCGAGAGCGTTCTAACCCCGCTCTTGGGTCTGATACCGGAGCTGACCCACGTACCTCTGGCGCTGGTGATGGAGCCGACCGCGAATCAGCTTCACGCCGGCTGCCTGGGAAACATCAACGCCGAGCTCACGTTTCACGGTCGCGCGGCCCACAGCGCCCGTCCCTGGCTGGGAGTGAACGCCATCGCTGAGGCGGTCAGGGGCCTGGCTCAGGTGGTGGACCAGGCGCCCCACGACGTTGTCATCGACGGGCTCACCTACCGCGAGGTGCTGAGCGTGACGGAGATGTCCGCCGGCATCGCGAACAACGTCATTCCCGACCGCGCGCGCTGCGTCCTGAACTTCCGCTACGCCGGCAATCGGTCGCCCGCCGAGGCCGAGTTGACCTTGCGCCAGAGAGTGGGGGAGGGGGCCGATCTTCGCATCCTGAGCCATGCTCCTGGAGCACCGGCCAGCCTGTCCAATCCGGTACTCCAGCGTCTGCGCGCGCAGGGACTCGAGGTCCGACCCAAGCAGGCATGGACACCGGCGGCCGAATTCGCCGCCAGCGGGGTGGAGGCCGTAAACTTCGGTCCCGGCGACCCCGACTTCGCCCACCGTCGAGACGAACGCGTCAGCGTGGAGGCGATGGTGTCCTGCCTCACGATCCTAAGGGACTTTCTATGCGTCTGAATCCGGTCCTAGCGCAGCTTCGCCCCTATCCCTTCCTGGTCTTGGACGAGGCCCGCAAGCGGGCCCTGGCCAGGGGTGTTCGTCTGATCGACTTCTCGGTCGGCGATCCCATGGAGGAGACCGATCCGGGGATCCGTCAGGCGCTGGTGGATGCCTTGGGCGAGCGCTCGAGCTACCCCAAGGCAGCCGGGCTGGACGAGCACAAGCAGGCGATAGCGGCCTGGATCGAGCGCCGATACGGCGTGCAAGTGGACTGGCGAACCGAGGTCATGCCCACGTTTGGGAGCAAGGAGGCCGTTTACAGCTTCGCCTTCATCGTCATGGATCCCCACAGTCCCAAGAACATCGTCGTCGTCACCGAACCCGGGTATCCGATTCCCGACCGCGGGGCCGAGATGGCGGGCGGCCGCGTTCTTCGCCTCCCGCTGTTGGAGGAGAATCACTTTCTCCCCGACCTGTCCGCCATCCCGGATGCGACCTGGGACGAGGTCGCGCTGCTCTGGGTCAACTACCCCAACAACCCCACCGCCGCCATGGCACCGCTGTCGTTTTATGAGCAGCTCGCCGCCAAGGCAGCCCGGCATGATTTCATCGTGGCCTCAGACGAGGCCTACAGCGAGATCTATTTCGGGGCGCCGACGTCTTCAGCGCTGCAGGTGGGGGATCGCTCCCACATGGCCGTATTCAACACTCAGAGCAAGCGCTCGTCGATGACCGGTTATCGCTCCGGCTTCATCGTCGCCCACCCCGAAATAATTCGAGGCCTTGCCCTCTACCGTCCACTCGCGGGGGTGGCCGTTCCCGAGTTTATTCAGCACGCCACCATCGAAGCGCTGTCACGCGAGAACCACGTGGAACGAATGCGGGGCATATACGCCGCCAAGCGAGAACTCTTCCTGGAGTTTTTTCAGTCCAAGGGGATCCGGGTTGCCGGAGCTGAGGCAACCTTCTATCTGTGGTGTGAGGTCCCGGGCGGCCAGACCGCCCAGGAATTTGCCAGCGCGCTCCTGGAGGAGGGGGTGGTGGTCGCACCCGGAAATTACTTCGGCGACAGCGGCGAGGGCTTCGTACGCATTGCGCTGGTGCCGACGCTTGAGGAATGCCAGGCGGCGATCGCCATTCTGGATCGAGTGCTGTGACCTCCCTCGAGGAGCGAGTAGGCGCCTCCTTCGAGTCTGGCGATATCGACGCCGAGGCGGTCGAGGAGACCATGGCCGCGCTCAATGAGGGTCGAGTGCGCAGCGCCCAGCCGGAATCAAATGGTTGGGTCGTGAATGCCTGGGTGAAGCAGGCCATCCTGCTCTATTTCCGCCTCCGTCACATCGAAACGATCGAGATCGGGCCGTTCGAATACCGGGACAAGATCCCCCTGAAGCACGACCTCGAACGGGCCGGCGTGCGCGTGGTACCACCGGCCGTGGCGCGGTACGGCGCCTTTCTCGCCCCCGGAGCGGTGATGATGCCGAGCTACGTCAACGTGGGCGCCTGGGTCGGGCCGGGAACCATGGTCGACACCTGGGCCACCGTGGGCTCCTGCGCCCAGGTGGGCGAAGGCGTGCACCTCGCGGGCGGCGTCGGACTCGGTGGGGTGCTCGAGCCGGTGCAGGCGCGTCCCGTGATCGTTGAGGATCACGCCTTCATCGGCTCGCGGTGCGTGGTCACCGAGGGGGTCATCGTGGGCACCGGAGCGGTGCTGGGAGCCAATGTTGTACTGACCGCGTCCACCCCGATCATCGACGTCACCGGTCAGACTGCGGTCGAGCACCGAGGCATCGTTCCCCCGCGAGCGATCGTCATACCCGGATCGCGGCCTCGCACCTTCCCAGCCGGGGAATACCAGGTGGCCACCGGACTCATCGTGGGCTGGCGGGACGCCCGCACCGACCTCAAGGTGAGCCTCAACCAAGCGCTGCGTGAGCACGGCCTGGCGACCTAGGCCAGAGAACTCTCCTCAGTAGGTCCGAAGCACCGCGCGCACCGCCCCGACCAGGCTCACCTGGTCCGGAACGATGGGAGCGTAATCGGCATTCTCGGCCAGGAGACGAACGCGGCCCGTGGAACGGTCCAGGCGCTTGACCGTCGCATCACCGTCGACCAGGGCGACCACGATGGTGCCGTCGGTCGCATCCGGCTGCGGTCTGATGACGACAAGGTCACCGTCGAGGATTCCCGCGTTAATCATCGAGTCGCCACGAACCCTGAGCGCGAACCAACCCTCCTGCGCCAACCCAGCGGACAGGGAGACGTAGTCCTCGATGTTCTGCTCGGCCAGGATCGGGGTGCCAGCCGCGACATTGCCCAGTATTGGAATCGAAACCGTACCGTCCGACTTGGGTCGGGGCGATGGGGAGGGGACGCCGCGATCGACCAACTGCACGGTCCGGGACTTGCTCGGATCGCGATGAATCAGGCCTCGGCGCTCCAGCTGGTTGAGGTGATTGTGGACGGTCGAACTTGAGGAAAGGCCGACCGCCTCTCCTATCTCACGCACGCTGGGGGGATAGTTGCGCACCCGTGTGACCGACTCGATGTAATCCAGGATCCGAGTCTGGCGATCGCTCAGGGATTGGTTCAACGCGTCATTCCTCACTAGCGGCTTTGCCTCAGCGGGGCCGAGGCTGGCTAGATCCTAGCAAGCTGGGGCCCAGAAAGCAAACCTTTGTTCGGTACCTCTTGACCCAAACACCTGTTCGCTGGTACCATGGCGAACAAATGTACGCAGCCATGGCAGACCAGACCCGCTTCCGCCTTCGGCGGCCAAGGCCCCGTTGGAAGGTTCGCACTCGAAACCTGGTGCTCGGCGCAACCCTGATCTTGGGTACGGGTCTGGCGCTGGCTCAAGACGCGCACGGCAGCGCACCGGCGAGCTATGAAATGGTTACTGTCAGACCGGGGGACACAATCTGGGGAATCGCCGCCGTTCACTACCCCGGGTCCAACCTGCAGGACAAGGTAGGTGAGATCGAAACGGCCAACCGACTGCAAGGGCCCGCCCTCGAGGTGGGCCAGGAGCTACGCGTTCCCGTCGCCTGAACGCACCGGCTGAGGTTCCGCACATTACGCTTGTTTCCGTGGGCGTCCAACTTCTTACCCGGCGCGGCTGCCACCTTTGTGAGCAGGCGCTAGCAGCGCTCAATCAGTTGGGGATAGCCCCGGAGATCATCGACGTCGAAGGCGACGCTCAATTGCTTCAGGCGTACGACCTCAGGCTTCCGGTCGTTCTCCGAGACGGGCTGGTGGTTGCCGAGGGACGGATCGACCTGTCCCGCCTGCGTCAGATCGAACCCTCCCTTTAGGGCCCGCCTCTTTTCATCAGGATCAGGATCGCCGGCCCCAGAAGCACGATCCAAAGAGTGGGGAAGATGCAGCCCACCATGGGTAGCATCATCTTGAGAGTCGCTTGGGCAGCCTTCTCCTGTGCCCGCTGACGCCTCTTGCGCCGCATCTCCTCGGACTGTATGCGCAAAATGCGGGTGATACCGACGCCCATCTGCTCCGACTGAATCACGGCCTGGACAAAGTTGTGCAGGTCATCGACGCCGGTACGGCGCCCCATGGCGTCCAGAGCCTCCAGGCGCGGCCGGCCAAGACTGACCTCCGTCTGAACCTGCCGCAGTTCATCGCTGAGCGGATTCTCGAACTTCTCGACCACGCGCTGGGAAGCCTGGTCAAAACTCAAGCCCGCCTCGACCGAGATCGTCAACAGGTCGAGTGTTTCGGGAAGGGCCTTTTGAATCAGCTTTCTGCGCCCCTCCACCTTCTGGTTCAGCCAGAGGACAGGGTAGTAATAGCCCAAACCTGCCCCGATCGCTGCCCCCAGGCTTTCGACCAGGGGCTTGCCCATCATCACGCCAATCACGAGCCCGCCCAGGAAGAGCCCCACCCCGGCGCCAATACGGAGTGCCATGAACGTCTCCGGGGTCATGTTGCCCGGATGCCCAGCCACCTCCAGGCGCCTCTGCAGGGCCTGCCGCTGCTTATCCGGCGTGCGCTCCGCCACAGCCATACCGAGAGCCGACACGCCCGGGGCGAGGACGCGCTGGGCGAACCCCTTGGTTCTGAGCTCTATGTCACGGTCGGTGAGCGTGCGCTCGTCATAGATCGCCAGACGGGCTCCCAGACTGTCCAGGCTGGTGCTGTTGCGCCGCGCCAAGCTGCTGAAAGCGATGAATATCCCGGCTGCCACCATGACGGCGGCAATGACGCTGATCAATCGCTCAGCCCAGAATCCCTGGCCACTGGCGAGATACATCCGCCTTGGAAACGCCCTTCGCGGCGCCCACGCCCGGGCAAGAAGAGTCCGGCTTCAGGTCCTGAGGCTGGTAGTCGTGGAACGACTCCAGGGTGTAGGTGACGGATTCGTACTGCTGGAACCAGGTCAGGTATTCGGCTTGGCACTCGGTGACGATCACCGTCAGGCTGCTGGAAACACCGCCAGAACTCTTCGGCGGGGGAGTGGGAGCGCCAGCAGCTGCGATGGTACCGGTGGACGGCCCCACTTCTATCACCGGCACGTTGGTGTAAATGGTCCTCGTCACCTGACTACCCGTCGTAATGACGGCGATCACGGAGATGTAGTCACCAGCCTGAATGAAGCCGGCGACGCCCTGCATCTCGCTCGTAGGAATGGTCTTGGCGACGAATCCCGATGGAATCGGGAGGTAGGCTGCCTGCGGGCCGGAAATAGTATCGGAAGAGCGCACCAGGAGATTGGAAGTGACCGGCTGGCCTTTCACGATGTTCACTGCCGCCACCAGGCCCTTGACCGCGGAGACGGTGGTGAAGGCCCCGGGAGGAACGTCCGCCGGCACCATCTTTACGATGGTCACCTGAGCGGGAGTCAGTGATGTACGCAAGGCGATATCGGCGGCCGCCACCACCACCGGTGCCGTTGCGGCCGAGTTTCCAGGCGAAGTGCCGCCTCTTGATCCCAGAAGCAGAACCAGGGCGAAGCCAACCAGGGCCAAAACGACGCCGAGGATGGTGAACGGCACCGTGGACCTGCGCGGCGGAGCCGGCGGTTGAGCGGACATCAGTCCCGCCGAATTCTAAAGGCGAGAGGCACCGGCGAGTTCCTCTCAACCCAATTGGTACCGGCGCCCGACGATTTCTCCCAGCGAAACTTGCCCATGCAGACCAATGCAATAAGCCCAATTACCATGTCATGCCGCGGATTTAACCATCTTAGACCTATTTAGACAACTCTTGGCATATTGCGGCAGGCGAGTAACATGTTCTCAACCATGACGAGCAGGAATCGCTCGCCGAGGACGCCATCGACGAGCGGCGACGCGCTCCTATTGGCCCGCGCAAAATTGCGACTGACCCAGGTCGAATTCTCCCGCAGGCTCGCCGGCCTACTGGGCCATCCGGTGGCGGCCAGCCAGGTCGCGAAGTGGGAGCGCGGCATTCACGTACCTCGCGCGCCAGTCTTGATGGCCGCCGCCCAGCTGATCGGGACGGACATGCACGACCTGCTGGCCGCGGGAAGTAGCCGGCCCGGGACCGAGGCAAGATTAGGAACGCAGGCAGACCTGAGCGACCCCCGGATCCAGGTACTGACGCTGATCGAGTTCGGATTTCCGCTCACGCAGGCACTGCACCTGGTACGAGACGAGCAACTCCGCCCGGCGCACGCAACACAGGGCCCCCGAACTCCAATCCCGACACCGACCGAACCTGGTTAGACGCGCGGCCGGAGGGGAGAGACGAGGCGGCGCCGAGGTTTCCGCTCCCTATGTTATGGTGCTGATAATCGCCGTTTACGCTAGCATCGGCACGCCCTAGAGGTAAGGGGGGCGTGCGCTCTCGAGCCTTCCTTGCTTTACTGCATAAGAGTTGTCGTGCACCGAGTTGCTACTACGGCCCGATGCAAACAGCGAGGCGCCGGAGGCCTAGTCCGCTTCTACCAAGCGGCGCGTCGTGTTCTGGAGCGATATGCAGGGCAAAAAGCTTTTCGAGACCAAGGGCAAATCGCCCTCGTTGACCATTCGGATTCGGCCTGAGACGCGCGACAAGCTGGCCGAGATCGCCGCCAAGGAGCGCATTGGCTTGGGTGATCTGATGCGGGCGCTGATTGACCCTTTCCTGGACGATCCCAAAGGTGTCGTCGAGGCGATCCGAAAGCGCCAGGAAGGTTACGCGGCGCTCAAGGTGATGGACTCTGGCCCGCCCCGCAAGCGAGGGCGCCCGCGCAAATCGTAAACCTCGGGTGCATGGCGCTCCTTTTCGCGTAGAGTAGCGCCTCGCTCCTGAGGGGCGCCTGGTGGTCTGACTAACCATCCGGTGAGGCGCCAGGGCGTCGGGGGCTTCCCGGGAGCCGGAAGGAGCCCACGCGTGGGCGCATTCGTCGGTGTCTTCGCGCCCTGCTGATTCGGTCGGCGACAGCGAGCGGCGCGGGACGTGCAAATCAGGGGCCCTGCCTAGCGGGTCCCTTGATGGTACTCAGGGCTCGCACCGTTGTTCGAGGAAGGGCTCGGAGGCCCGGGGCGACCACCATCCGGGCTCCTTTGCCAATGAAGGGCGGCACTGCGTGGCTCAGTTCGACGCCCGGCGCCGCGAGTTCGACGCGTTCGAGGCCCTGAGCCGCTACATCATGGCCGTGCACAGGTACCGCGAGACTATGTGAGCGGCCTGGCGGTGATCGAGGGCGATGAGGCACCGGTGGGGCTCGACTTAGGTGCATAAGCGCCCTCTCCCCACCTCAACACGTCTGCGGTAGCAGTTCGTCAGCCCGCGGGCAGGATCCGCGGGTTTGGTAAGCCGTAGGCTTCCCTATGGCAAGCGGGAGTAGAGTGCCGCACCCAGATACTGTACTAAGCTGCTCAACCTCCGGGACTCTGTTGCTACGCGTCGTGGTCAGTTCACGCGTCTGAGGTAGCCCCGCGGGTTGAAAGTCAGGTGATGCTTCTGCTTGCCTTCGTCCACGACAAACTGATCATTCCCTTTGAGGAACTGCTCCACAGCTTCCATTGGCCCAGGACCGTAGCCGGAATAGATCGGGTGATTATTGACGTTCGTGTCCTCCACGACGAGGTATGAGCCCACCGTCACCATATGAGAGTAGGCCGCTATCTCACGCGAGACGTGGGGTTCGTGATGGTCCGAATCCAGAATGACAAGTACATGACCATCGGTTCGAGTCATGGCTCGAACTTTTTCCACCACTTCCGGATCAACCGAAGAGCCTTGCAGATAGGTGATCCGAGGATGAACTGGTCGGCCAGGCATGGGCTCCACGTCGATGGTGACGATCTGGCCTTGCCCAAGAAGATCGCAGACAGACGCCAGGAAATAGGCACTTCCGCCGGCAGCTGTCCCGCACTCGATGATCAGCTGGGGGCGAAGTTCCTGAAGCATCTCCTGGTAGATCCACAAGTCCAAGGGACACTTCCACGCGGTCACTCCCAGCCACGATGTGTCGAGCCAGGTCCCGGGGTCATCGTAGTAGAGCCTGTGGAACTGGTCGACGATTAGCTGTTCAAGGCTGGGGCTACGGAGGTCAGGTCGTTGCGCCAGCCGTGGTAGGTACCACGAGGTAAACTTGACGGCTGGTGCTTGAGCGGTCGTCACCGCCCACCGTTTGACTTTCGACAGCACGTGGCTAGACATCCATGTCGAACGCCAGGCTCCCCTCGTGCGGGAGCTCACAGTGAAGGCACACCTCCGAGCATGACGTCATCGTAGCGACGATCGCATCGACGAACAAGGGCGGCAATGGGCATGCCGTACGCTAGGTTCGCCGTTTACGCCAGCATAAGCACAAGGTTCCGTGGCTTCTGTGGGCGCCAAACGCGCGATCGTCTCCGCGCCGTTCTCGTCCGCCATCTCGACCAGGCCGCCGGATAGAGCTCGGCCTCACGCGCCAACCGCGGTTGAAAGCCCTGGAAGGCGCGCAACCGATCATGGTTCCGATGGCAGCTATCTCGGGCCGGGGGCATGAGTGCAGCGCTTTCCCGGCAGAGCGCGACAGCGCCTCGATCCACATGATTCAGCCATGAGGCCTCCGTCTAGCGCCTGGCTGTCCGCGGCCACGGTACCAGCGCCACTTCATGATTGCGATCCAGAGGTAGAAGGCAGCTCTCAGTCATAGTGCCGAAATGCGGACCAGATCCCTGCCCAATTCCCCTTCTGACCGCTGCAAAGGAAAATTGGCACTCCCTGCTCATCGTCGCTAACACCGATTCCGTTGTTGAAGATGCCGGCAGGTGTGACCCGGCGGAAATACCTGCCTAGGAGCGCCGGGTCGACATTGACTGCAATCACCCAATCAGACGTTCCAGGCGGAGGGCCCCATAACCAGAAGTTGTTCTGACCGCTATACGCCTGAGGCAGCCCGTAGTTGGGGCCGTATTGGTCGACAGCGCCCGCTTCCCCGTAATTTCCGGTCAGAATCACCGTCTTTGCCCTTTGATCGGTCGGAATCGAGTGATATATGGCGGCGATTTGGGCCACCTGCTTCCGCCAGCCGATGGTTTCTGCGAGGTCATAGTTGATCTTCTGTAATTGAACGTGAGCCAGAGTTTGAGCGGGCAAGACCGGTACCGCCAGCGGAGCTTCGATAGCTCCTGCCACGACCAGGACGACCACGACGGCAGCCGGCCGTAAGTGTCCGCCTGCCCTGAGAAACCGGCTCAATGGCACCGCCGATGCCGCGAAGAGGATGGCGAAGGCGGGTCCTGGGTAGTAGGGCTTCCCCCCAAGGATAAAGATCATGAGCAGGGGCAGACCGCACGCCCAGGCGAGAAAGCGAAAGGGCTCGGCATCCGCTGACCGAGCCAGCCTCCATCCGCCTACCAGCCATATCGGGGTGAGCACGGGCCCGACATAAATGATCTGAGCTGGGATGTAGACCTCACGGTTGTGAGCCGCATCGGACTGGAGAGCATGAAATATCTGCAACTGCGGCCATCCGTTCTGGGCTTGCCAGATCAGGTCGGGGAGCCACAAAGCCATGGCTATCGCCGCCCCCCCGACGAACCACCAGGATCGGAGAAATCGCCTCTGCGGCGAGAGAAGAAGGCCGAGGCCCAAGCTGCCTATGAAGAAGATGACATTCCATTTATTTTCAAGCGCGATCCCCGTCACCAGACCGATCAAGAGCCAGTGTCTGCGATTCCCAGACCCGAGCATCCGGACAGTCAGCCAGGCGATGACGACCCATGCCAGCTGGTCGAACGGCGTAGGGCTGACCAGGTGAGCGGCGGCGATGTACTCGCCGCAGAGAGCCGCACACAGCGCGGCCATTGCTTGCCCAAGCCTATCCGCACCCAATAAGCGGGCCAGGCGCGCGGTCACAATCACCAACGCCGCAAAGGAGATGGCCGGAATCAGCCGGAAACCAACCAGCGAACCGTGAAAAAGCGCGTTCCCCGCCCCCGCGATCAGTGGGGTGAAAACGGGCTGATCGACGTAACCGAGGGCCAGATGCTTGGCGCAGGCAATGAAATAGAGCTCGTCTCTATGGAAGCCATACCGCCCTGCAACGCCCAGCTCCAGGAGCAGCGCGCCTGCGGCTATTAGATAGGCAAAATTTGTGCGCGTTGGACCGCCCAGATGAGTCTGCATCAGAGGCTAGGATCGCTCAAGCCGTCGCGGTGCTGGAATCCGTTGCATCGGTGCGCCAGGCGGCCGGACACGAATCCGGCAGTCCGGCGAACAAAAAGAGGCGCGACCTTGGGCAGGCGCGACCTTGGGCAGCCGCGAACCAGGAGTCTGTTCTGCGGGCATGGCGTGCATCTTAGGCCGCCATCCAACATCCCCAGGCCAGGATGGCCCAGTCATCCTGACTTCGTGATTTGGGCCCGCTCCGGGCATTCTGGCGGGGTCCTCTTCCCCGCCCTGCACCTTATAGGGCGGATGTAGCGGGATCTATCCCCCAATGTATCCTGATTGGGTGGCCGAGCACCCCCAGATAAGCGTCGGCTGGTCAAATTATGCCGTTCCCCTCCACACTCACGCCTGCTTTTACTACAGCGATGAGCGGTCTTTGAAGCGAACGCTCACCTTCATCCGCGTAGGACTCGACGCTGAAGGCGACTTCAACGTCATCTTCGCCGATAACAGCCGCCATGCCGGACTGCTCAAGTGGCTTCAGGAAGGCTACGAGGGGGACGTGCAGGCGGCTCTGAACGAGCGGCGACTGGCTCTAGTCGGCGGTGCTCCCACCCGCGAGGAATTGCTCCAGAACATTGCCCGGACGCTTGATTCCGGACTTGAGGCCGGTAATCATCTGATCCGATTCCTCGGCTTCATTGCCTGGGGCGAGCCGGGCTGGCCTACGGAGGACAGCCTTCTGGAATTCGAGGCCCAGGTAAGCGACGCGGTTCGACACTATCCGGCGGTGATCATCTGCACCTACGGCGTTCCCCAGCTGGTCGGGCGCCAGCTGATTGAAGGAGGCCTGCTCACCCACCCGGTGGTATTCCTCAATAACCGCGTCCTGACCGATAGCCCCCTCTACTTAGATCCTTCGACGGCCCGGGAGGGCGCATGAGTTGGAGATACTCCAATATCCGGGACGCGATCGGACGATGGATGCCATCAACGCTGTCGCCCAGCAGCTGGGATCGATAGACGACGCTCCGGACGCCTTTTACCAGCGCCTGAGCGCGAGGGTCGCCGAGCTCGTGGGGGCCGGGCGGATTGCGTTCTTCCTTTTGGAAGGAGATCAGTTGAGGCTGGTCGAGCCCGCATTTGGCATCGCACTGGAGCACGCCTCTGCGCTCCGGCTTCTGCCGTGCCGTCGCGGTGGCGGCCAGCTCCTGGACTCGGTCGTGTTCGGCGGTCGCGGGGTGCGAATCCAGCTTCCCGCCGAAGAGTCCGAACTCAAGAGCTATCGCCGTTCGCTGGGGCAGCTCGACGCCAGCGACGCCATGTTCGTGCGTTGGGCGGCGGCCGACAACATCCTCGGTCTGGTGGCGGCGTTCGATTCGGGGGCCGCAGGCGGATTCTCGTCGGAAGATGAGCGGGTCTTGAGCGTCGTCGCGGCCTCTTCGGCTCTGGTCGCCCGGCAGCGATATCTCGTCCAGGCCATCCTCGACGCCAAAAGCCAGGCACATGAGGACATCGAGTCGGTGGCCAGCCGCATTAGCGAGCTGGAGGAGATGAAGCGCCGCTTCCTGAATCTGGCCGCCCACGAACTGCGTGGACCCATCGCCATTGTTCGAGGGTATGTGTCAATGCTGGCCGAGAATCGCATCGATGGCCCCACTCTACGGCGCATCCTCCCCGTCCTGGCCGGCAAGACGGCCCAGATGGACGCGATCGTGACCCAGATGCTGGAGATCGCTCGACTCGAAGAGGGCCGCCTATCGCTCAATCTCGAAGCCCTGGAGCTTGGGAACGTGGCGCGCGCAAGTGTCGACGTGAGCGCCCTTCTGGCCCCCCCTGGGTTGTCGGTGTTCCTCGAGCTCTCCCCCCACCCGGTCTTGGTTGACGGCGACCGGGAACGCTTGGGCGGAATCGTGAGCAACCTGGTCGACAACGCAATGAAGTACTCGCCCAAAGGCGGCACCGTCCTCTGTTCAGTCGGGCTCGAGGGGGATCGCGCCTACGTCTCGGTCAAGGACGAGGGCCTGGGTATCGCTGCGTCCGATCTGCCGATACTCTTCACCCGCTTCGGGCGCATCGTCACGCCCGAGAACAGCCACATCAGCGGCACCGGCCTGGGACTGAGCCTGAGCCGCGAACTGGCGCGACTCCACGGTGGAGACATCGCCGTCCAGTCCGAACCTGGACGCGGGAGCACGTTCACCCTCTGGCTCCCGGCGCGCGCCACTGCTTCCGACCGGGCCTCTCAGGCGGCTGCCCAAAACAACTAGCCGACCGAGGGCACCCCGGCTCTTGGAGACCTACTGCCGCTGGCGCCGCTCGCCGAGCGCACCTCTGGTAGCTGCCAGTCCTGAGCCCCGGCAGCATGGGCCAGCACCACCGTGGCCGGAGACCGGCTGAGGAGCTGTCGCAGCGCCGGACTCAGGATCCGCGCGGGTGCCTCCCGATCAAGGTGCGATCCGACGACGACCAGATCGTGGTCGGCGGCCACGTCCATGATCACGCTCATGGGATTGGCGTGCTCCGCAGTGACGATGGACACGGGAATTCCGCCCAGCGAAGTCGCCAGCCGTTGAAGCTCCTCCCGGCCGCGCCGACGCCGGTCCTGATGGTCGGACGGTCGGCTGACGTGGACGAGGGTGACCTTCGACTCTGCGACGCGTGCGAAGCCTTTGATCAGCCGGTTGATCAGCGCCTGATGAGGGCCGCCGCGGACCGCGACCATGATTGAGCGTGGGTTGATCGCGGCCTCGGGGGCGGCGAGAGCCGGACGGACCAACAGAAGGTCTGAAGGCGCGGGCTCAAGCAGGGATTCGCAGACCGCGCGCAGCCGGTGCTGGCGGGGCTCGGCGAGCCAGGGGTAGGCGAGCACCACGGTCGAACACGAATGCTCCATCACCGCGGCCCGAATGGAGGCAGCGATGTCGGTGCTGAAGCGCACCTCGACCCCCATCGCGGGTCTTCCCTCGTGATCGTAGTCGGAGCTGGCGATCCACTTCAGCATGTCCCGGATGCGGTCGATGTCCGGTCCCTGCATGGGATTGGTGAAGCTGGTCTCGACTATACCCAGCACCAAGCCAGCGGCTTCGACCGCCCCGGCCACCAGAGCGTCACCCACGCTGATCAGAGGCCGGGCGGTCTGCCCCTTCACCAGGGGCACCAGGATGCGCCAGGCGCCGCGACGCTCGGAGGCACTCATCGAGATTGGACTCGCACGCCCTGGAGGGGCCGATTGAGCTGGGCGTCCCTCGCCCCAGCCCGAGCGGCGCGGCTCAGATCGAGAGATCGGACGGTGGTCGGGCACGCCTGCTTCACTCTTTGGGAATTGAGTCTATCGGAGCGCCGTCCGGTGGCCCGACACCATGCCCGCCCGCCCCGAGGCGTGTTCAGACCTCGATCAGCTCTGCCGCCACGGTTGTGATCTGGATCGTCCCGGGCGAGAACGCAGCTTGCAGGAATGGGGTGATGAAGCGGTATGTGTACACGGCCTCTACGGTGACGATATTTCCCGCTACTACGCACTGGGCCTGGGTATAGGTGCCACCTCCCGAGATCGGGTCACCTACGAATCCGTTAGCGCTGACGCTGTACTGACCGCAGGCCGTGCCACCGGCGGTGCTCGGGATCAGGTAGCTGATTGTGATGTACGACTTGGCGCCGCTCGCGTAATCCTGATTCACCACCGTGGCTGGGACTGCGGTGAGTATGAGTCGACTCTCGATCGTATTCGCCGCCGGTGGATTGGCGTTGGTCCAGGCCGTGGGATGCACGGCGGCGTAGCGCGCCGCCGACCGGGCGGCGTTGGTGGCCGACACCTTGCCCGAAAAGAAATAGCTCCAATCCATGATCCCGAACATGAGCGTGAAGACGAGTATCGACACCAGAGAGAACTCCACCAGAGCCTGGCCGCGCTGCCGAGACCGGCGAGCTTGCTTAAAGCAACTCATCACGAAGTCAGCTCGATCTTGCCCGGGGTGACGTAATTGCCACTCTGGCTGTAATTCACGAACAAGCGTCCGCCCGAGTCGACGTCAATGCTGCCGAGGACGACGCGGCTGGTCAGGCTCTGGTGCGAGCCGTCAGGAATGAACATGTTCATCGAGGGCGCGTAGACCGTGCCCGTGGGAGTGAGGGTGCCACCGACGGTGAACGTGGCCGTGTTGTTGCGGTCACCGAAAATGGCCAGCCCCGAGTATGTACTGCCAGTGGGCGGTGCTGAGATCACCATGCTCCCGGCGACGTTGATGTTCCCCGGGTCGGTGGGGCTGGAACAGGTGCTGGCATTTCCCGAGCCGTCGACGCAGGCGAAGTAGATGTTGACGCCGTTGCCCCGCAATACGCCGTTGAGGGATAGTCCGCCGGCGATGACATACAGCCCCGGGTTCATGGTCACGGTCACCCCCAGGGGAATGGTGATGGTTCCGTATGTGCCCGGGTTGATGGTCGTCGAGCTGCCGTAGGTGACGTTCGCCGCCGGCTGGCCCAGGGTGGGCACGGGGATGGCGGCCAGGGGATCGGGGAATGTGTACGAGGAGCCGGTCAGCGCGGTGGGCGTGGTGGGGCCGCTGACAGTGCCCACGGAGGTGATGCTGGGAGCGGTGATCACACCCGAATTAGAGGTGGTGATGGCGGGCGAGGCATTGGACAGAACCTGGATCGGGCCGCCCGTGGCGGTGACCTGGGCCCCGTTAGAGGACTCCAGAGCAGGGCTGGCCCCGGGCGACATGACGCAGATGGCGCAGCCGGCCGGGCTCTGGCTCAATGTCACCGTGGCCTGGGCCTGGACGGTGGCGGTATCGATGTTCATGACGGGGAGAAACAGCGTCGCGAAGGTGTGGGTGACGCTCGCGGTCACCGTCACCACGCTCGCCGGTACGGTCGTGGGACTTGAAGTGGAGTCGTAGTACGCGATGGTCACATCGGCCGGGACGATGCCGCTGAAGCCAGCCACGGTATCGGCGATGTTGGTGGCGTCGGTCGTGCTGTAGCCGTAGTCAGGAGAATTCAAGATCGCGGTGCCGGCCGCGAGCGCGGCGCCGTCAGCCGCATTCTGCGACTGGCGCTGCTGGGCCTGAATCTCGCCTCCATCCACCGCCAGACCCACGAACGCAATCAGGATCAAGGACATCATGGCCACCAGGACCAGAATCGAACCGCGCTCTGAGGCGCGCGCTCGCCCGCTCACGACTGGATCACGAAGGAGGCCTGAGAGCCGACGCTGATGGTGGGCCCGAAGAGGGAGCTGAAAAGTGGAGTGAGCACGGGGTAGTCGTAATAGACGGTGACCTGCACGATGTTGTCCACCGCTACGCACTGGCTCAGGGTGTAGGAGCCACCGCCGGAGATCGAACCACCGACAAACGAGTTGGTCGCCTCCGAATATCGGCCGCAGTAGGTTGTGGTGGTCGTTCCCTGGGTCCAGATGTAGTAGTAGATCTGGATGTGGCTGTCGTCGTTGATCACGGAAAGGGTGTCGCCGGCGTAGATGACCTGACCCTCGATGGTGTTCTCGGCCGGGGCTGAGGACGAACTCCAGCCCTGATTGACATCGCCCGAATGAAGCGACGCCCAGCGCGCTCCCACCCGGGCCGCATTGGCAACCTGGAGGCGCACCGTGTATCCGTTACCGAAATCTATGGCGCCGGCCAGGAGCAGCAGCAGGATGGGCGCGGTGATCGCGAATTCGACCAGGGACTGGCCTCGCTGGCGGCGTCGGCAGGAGTCCGCGATCGGGCGCTCAGATACGTTCAAGGTGTCTGGAAGGATAACGATCTCAAATCCGATCTACTGCGGAAATCAATCCGATCTTCCAAGCTTCCGCGTGAATCCGATCGGATCGACGCGCATTGCGGTCCGCTTTTCCCTAGATGGATGACCTCGCGCGGCGCCGATTCACCTCTCCAACTGAGTCGTTACCGGTGAGTCGTTACCGGCTCGGGTTCGGCCCAGCCGCCTCCGAGCACCTCCTCCCCCACCTCGTCGAGGCCGCGAAGTACGAAGAGAAGCGGTACGGCGACAGCCTGAAAGCCCTGGCGGCAGACGCCCAGGTCCATGTCCGGCTGGCCAAGCCTGGCGATCCAGGACCCGATCTGGCGGAGAGCCTCCTCTACGTGGTCGTCAACTACCGGAATACGCGAGTCCGAAGCCCTCCTCTCCGCCCGCCAGCCCTGGCGAACAATCTCCTCCAAGTCGTAGAGCCGAGCGGAGACCACCGCCCGCGGCAGGGGGTCCGCTCCCTCGCGCCGCAGCCGATCGACCAGGTCAGAGTGCTGACGGATGAGACGCTTCAATCGCACCTGAGTCCCCAGAGTTCGCATGCGATTAATTATACGAACGTACGTTCGTTTTTGGTTACGCCGATTTCTTCCCCGGCCGCGTTCGGCCCTGGACCTCAGGCAGGTGGGATCCGGCCGACGCCAAGTGCCAGGCAGCCCGCGAGCCAGGTGCGAACCTCGATGAGCTCGATGCCCGCGGCCCGAGCCCTGTCCATGGTGCGGCGATTGAGGTGATCGGCGTCGGCCCTGATCGTGAGCGGAGTGAGGATGTCTTGGAGCAGCGCCAGGGGTTGAAGGTGGCTCCTGACGTGCTCCAGTAGAACGATTGTGGCCCCCGGTCGCGCCACGCGTACCGCTTCTGCGAGCGCCCGATCGGGGTTGGGGATCGTGCACAGGGCCAGGTTGAAGGCCACGCCATCAAATCTGGCCGCGCCCAGCGCCAGGTTCTCGGCGTCCATCTGGGCGAATCGTGGCCGGATGCCGAGCCTGGTGGCGCGGGCCCGAGCCAGCTGAAGCATGGCCAAACTCAGATCGACCCCGAGCAGGGCGGACGCGTCGGCGTAGTGCGGCAGGCTCAGCCCACTGCCCACGCCAATCTCCAATATCTGGTCGCACCCCGTCAGGGCAGCACCGGCCAGAGCCCGGACCGGCCCGACCAGGCGCTCAGTCAGTCCCATCAGGCGGTCATAGCGATCTGCGCCCCGCTCGTAAACGGCGCGCACCCGCTCGCGGGGCGAGCTGTACTTCAAGGGGCGAAAATCTGGCCCAGCACGGCTGCTGCCGCGCCCGCGTCCGCGCCTGAGCGCAGCAGCTGCCTTGACACCTCGCCGACCGCGCCCACGACCGCCCAGGCGAATGTCTGCGCCGCAGAGTCGCTGGGGCCATCGTCCGATAGGCGCTGCTCGGCCGCGACCAGGCTGGCGAAGCGGCTTTGCAGGCTCAGCCGCTGGGCCTCGATCTGGGACGAAAGACCGACCGAGCGCACCAATAGCACCCATCCCAGATCGGCGTCTTGGTCACAGCGCCGGACGAACTCGGCGATGCCGCGGCGGAGTCGCTCGCGGTGATCACGGCCGCCCTGAGCGGCTGCCTGAACGGCGTTCATGAGCGCCCCCCCCTGCTCCTCCAGCAGCGCGGCCAGGCAGGCCTCCTTGGATGCGAAATGATCATAGAAGGCAGTTTTGGACGTTCTGGCCCGGGCCACGATGTCGTCCACTGAGGTCTCGTGGTAACCGCTTCTGGCGAAGCCCCAGAGAGCCGAGGCCAGTAGTCGTTCGCGGCGGGAGCCGCCACGGTCGGACTCGCTCACCCCGGCGGCGGCTCGTCGCGGCCCGAGCATCGCGCTCACAGGGCGGCGAGCGAGCGGCTGATGACCAAGCGCTGGATCTCGGAGGTGCCCTCGAAAAGGGTGTAGATCTTGGCGTCGCGGTGCCACTTCTCAACCGGGAAATCGCGAATATACCCGTAGCCGCCGCAGATCTGAATCGCTTCCTCGGTCACCTTGACCGCGACCTCACCGGCGAAGAGCTTGGCCATCGAACCCTCGGCATGCTTGAACTCGCCCCCGTTCTTACCTTCCCACAGGGCTCGCCAGATCATGTTCCGGGCCGCCTCGATCTGGACCGCCATGTCGGCGAGCTTGAACGCGATGGCCTGGTTATCGATGATCGGGCGACCGAACTGGCGCCGCTCCTTGGCGTATCCAAGTGCGAATTCAAAGGCCGCCCGGGCGATACCGAGTGCCTGGGCGCCGACCAGCGGCCGCGTGGTCTCGAAGGTGCGCATGGCCACGTTGCTCCGCCCCGTGCTCTCGCCCGCCCGTCCCCGGGCAAGGCGGGCCTCCAGACGTTCCCCACCTCCCAGCAAGCAGTCAGCCGGAATCCGCACGTCCTGCAGCACCACGGTCGCGGTGTGGGACGCGCGGATGCCCATCTTCTTCTCCTTCTTGCCCTGGACCAATCCCTTGGTTTTGGGCGGGACCACGAATGAGGCCTGGCCGCGAGAACCGAGCGCGGGGTCGACGGTGGCCACGACGACGTGGACGTCGGCGATGCCACCGTTGGTGATGAAGATCTTCTCTCCGTTCAAGACCCAATCGCCATCCTTCATTTGGGCCCTGGTCTTGTAGTTCGACACATCCGACCCAGCGTCGGCCTCGGTGGCACAGAACGCACCCAGGGCTGGGACCTCTGCACTCCCATAGCAGGCCGGAATCCAGGTGGCCACCTGTTCTGGAGTTCCCTGGGCGAATATCGCAGCCACCGGAAGTCCAGTGCCCTGAAGCGCGAGGGCGATTCCAGCGCAGCCCCAGGTCAGTTCCTCGGCCACCAGCGCAGGCAGGATTCCACTCGGGTCAGCGAATCCCTGCATCAGGAAGTCGGACGAATAAAGACCGATCTGGGCCGCCTTTTGAAGTACGGGCCAGGGAAATTCCTCGCGCTCGTCGTACTCATGGGCGACCGGTCGAATTTCGCGCTCAGCGAATTCGTGGACCCAATCTCTGATTTCCCTCTGCTCAGGGCTGAGCTCGAACGACACCATGGCGGCCTCCCTGCGTGGTACTGGTACGTACCATTCTAGTCCGCCAACCGCCGCTGCTAGACGTCTCCCCCCAGCACCTGCACGAGCTCGCGCAGGAACGACTCGACGTCGGTCACAAGACCAATCGACTGCCAGCTGCCCCGGTCAGCCAGCTTGGTCACGACGGCGGGGTTAATGTCGACGCACACGGTGCGAACTCCGGCCGGCAGCATGTTGCCGGTCGCGATCGAATGCAGCATGGTCGACATCATGATCGCCATCCGGACCCCGGGCAGCGCCTGGCGCATGCGCCGCTGCGCCTCTCCCATCTCGGTCACGACGTCAGGCAGCGGTCCGTCGTCGCGAACGCTCCCGGCCAGCACGACCTCGACGCCTTTTAGGTGCGCGCTTCGCATCACGCCCGAGGTCAGCTCTCCACTCTCCACCATGCGCGCCAAACTTCCCGCCGCCCGGACCCGGTTGATGGCTCGCATGTGGTGCTCGTGGCCGTGCTCGATGGGCAGACCGCTCTCGAGGTTCACACCCAACGCCGTTCCGTAGAGCGCCGCCTCGACGTCGTGCACGGCGAGCGCGTTGCCTGCGAACAGAACCTGCACGCAGTCATGCTCGATCAGCCAGGAGAGGTACCGGCCCGCGCCCGTGTGCACGACGGCCGGACCGGCCACGACCAGGATGCGGCCGCCCTCGGCCCGAATGCTGAGCAATTCCGCCGCGATCTTGGCGATGAGGAGCTTCTTCGGCTTCTCCGCTGACACCTCCGAAGCCATGAAGCTGAAAATCTCCATCTGACGCGATCGCTCCATGGGTACGACGCGCACCCCCTGATGGCCGACCACCAACTCCATCCCCGGGTGAGTCTCGGCAAAGGTGACGCACCAAGCTCGTCCCTGACTCCGGTCGACCGCCACCGCACAGTCCATCTCCTGGCGCTCCACCGGCACCCACCCGGACTCGAGCAGGAGATAGGTGGGCAGGTTGCTGGTCGAATAAAAGCCCTCGGGATAGACGCCTTCTTGGACCGCGGCCGTGGTCTGCACCGGCTCTTCGGTGGCGACCAGGGCTCCGAGCTCGCGAGCCCGGCGAACGATTTCGTCCAGATCGTGGAGGTCGGCTGCACTGACCTCGAGCCGGCAGAGCGAGGGCTCGGTCTTGTGCTGGCCCACGCGCAGCTCCTGGACGGTGAAGTTGCCGCCCAGGTCCATCACCAGGTCCATGATCTGGGGCAGCATCATGGAATCGATAATGTGTCCTTCGAGGACCAGCTGGACGGTCGGACGCGCGCTCATTGCCGACCCAGAACGTGGTTGATCCGGTCCCTCAGCTCGCGCGCCGCCCGGCGCGGACTGTCGGCGTAGATGACGCCTCGACTGGCACTGATTAGGCATGAATCGGCCTCACCATTCCAGGCCGCTCGAACCGACGCGTCGAGGTCTCCCCCCTGCGCTCCCACACCCGGGATCAAGAACGGAAGGTCGGAGCTGGCGCGAACCTCGGCGATCTGGCTGGGTGCGGTGGCTCCGATGACCAGGCCTAAGTTGCCAGCCTGATTCAGCTCCTGCGCCAGATCGGCGACGCGCCGATAGAGGGGCTGGCCCTCGACGTCGCGATGCTGAAGGTCAGCGGCGCCGGGATTCGATGTCCGGCAAATCACATAGCAGCCGCGCTCGCCGCGCTCGGTGAAGGGTTTCAGGCTGTCGGCTCCCAGGTAGGGGTTGAGGGTGATGGCGTCCATTCCCAGCACGTCAAAGGCGGCTCGGGCGTAGGCGGCGCTGGTGTGGTCAAAATCGCCGCGCTTGGCGTCGTAGACGAGCGGCAAAGAGCCGTCGATTCGAGTCCGGAGCTCCGCCAGAGCGGCCATCCCCTCGGGACCGTATTGTTCCCAAAAGGCCGAATTCGGCTTGTAGCAGCAGACCAGGTCCTGGGTCTCCTGGACCACCTGCAGGCAGTGCTTGAGCGCTCCCGCCGCACCCCCGGGAATGACTTCTGGGTCAGGATCCAGACCGACGCAGAGCTGCGATCGATGGGCGCTCGCAGCGGCTCGGAGCAGGGTGAAGAAGGAGCTCAAGCTGAGGCCGAGCGGTCTTTGGCGCCCCGGGCCTCGGCCTTGCGGCGGCCCCTCTCGGCCATCTTGCAGTGGGTGCAGACGGCCGATGTCGTGGGTTGAGCGCAACGGCTGCAGAGGCGCAGCTCGGTGGCCTGGTCAAACCCCCCGACCTTGAGCTCAGCGCGGCCCTTTTTGAGGAAGCCAACCAGGAATTGATGCTTGGCCCCAGGCTGACTCTCCTCAAGTTGGTTCAGCATGTCTTTGTAGGCCAGAGACTTGGCTCCAAGTGCCATCGGGCACTCCTCCAGGATGTAGTCCAAGCGCTCGATCAGGGCGTATGCCGCCGTCTCGCGCTCGCCCAGCCGATAGAGCGGCTTGACTTTTTTGACCAGGGCCGGGTGGGTCGACTCCAGCACTGGTCCCTGCCGCCCCAGGTAGTCGGTCTGCCAGTGCATGACGTTGCCGAACAGCGTGGCCGCCTCATCGTCCAGGTTGTGCCCGGTGGCCACCACCGAGTACCCGAGTTCGGCCGCAAGTCGATTGAAGTGGTACCGCTTGACTGCTCCGCAGGCACTGCACGGCTTGCCCGAGCGGGCCTCGGTCAGGTCGGGCACGGTGAACCCGTAAGCCTGCTCGAGGTCGACCTGGTGCAGGACCAAGCCCGCGCTGGCGGCGTAGCGCTCCGCCTTTTCCTGCGAGCGGCGCGAATAGTCACCGATGCCCAACCGGATGTACATTCCGTCGGCTCGGTAGCCCAGTCGGGTCAGCGCGTGCCACAGGGCCAGGCTGTCCTTGCCTCCGGAGATGGCGACCAGCACCGGCTCGTCCCGGCGCAGCATCCGCTCGTGATCGATCCGATCCTGGACCTGGCCTTCAAACCAGGCCGGGTAGCAGCCGGCACAGAATGCCTGGTGGGTACGCCTGATTTCTACGTTGGCCTGGCCCCGGCAGCGCGTGCACCTCACGCCGCACATCCTCCACTTATGACCGGCACGATGTCGATCTCGTCTTCGGGCCCGAGCCGGACATCCCCGGTCAATATCTCCTCGCCGCGGAGGACCAGATGGGCATCGCGGTGGAGTCCGAGCCTGGCAAGGAGCGCCGAAACCGAGTCGGCCTGAACTTCACGGGCCTCCCGGCTGGGGCGGATGGTGACTCGCATCCGACCCATTATCCTGGCCCGCAGCCCACAATTTGGCCTATGCACCTCGACCGGGCTCGTCCAATGCGGATCGCGCTGGCTCAGTTCGACCCCGTGGTCGGAGACGTGGCGGGCAACGTGAACCGCATGATCGATCTGGCTCAGGAGGCGCGCGAGCTCGGCGCTGACCTGGTGGCCTTCCCCGAGATGGCCATCCCGGGCTATCCGCCCGAGGACCTGCTGCTCAAGCCGAGCTTTATTCGCGACAACCTCCGCCATCTTGAGCGACTGGTCCAGGCCAGCCGGGGAATCGCCCTGGTGGCCGGGTTCGTCGATCTGGATGGAGACATCTTCAACGCCGCCGCCTTCTGCTCCGACGGAGAGATAAAGGGCGTCTACCACAAGGTGTACTTGCCCAACTACGGCGTCTTCGACGAGGAACGCTACTTCCGTCGGGGCCGGCGGTGCCCGATATTCGAATACGCCGGGGTGCGGATCGGAGTCTCGATTTGCGAGGACGCGTGGTACCCCGGGGGGCCGGTTGCACTCCAGGCCGCCCAGGGCGTGGAGCTGCTGATCAACATCAACGGATCGCCCTATCACTTCGGCAAACGCTCGAGCCGGGAGATGATGATCGCCACCCGCGCCATGGACTCGCGCGCCTACATGGCGTGGGTCAACATGACTGGTGGGCAGGACGAGCTCGTCTTCGATGGCAACAGCGTCGTTTTCGCTCCCGACGGCGCGGTGGTCGCCCGGGCCCCCTCCTTCCAGGAGCACCTTTTGGTTTGCGACCTCGAGATCGGCGAGGTGCTGAGCCAGCGCCTGCGCGACACCAGGTTGCGCCAGGAGACGTCCGAGCACACCCCGGCCGAGCTCGCCGTCAGCCACGTCCAGGCCGGCGCTCCTCCTCCCCACCACCCGCGTCGGCTGCTTCCAACGCTGCGATGTGAACCGCTGGACGGAACCGCCGAGGTCTATGCCGCCCTGGTCCTGGGCACAGCAGACTACGTGCGCAAGACGGGCGCATTCAGCACCGTGGTCCTGGGCCTGTCAGGAGGGGTTGATTCTTCGTTGACCGCCGCGGTCGCGGTCGACGCGCTCGGCGCCGATCACGTTGTCGGCGTCCTCATGCCCTCCGAGTACACCTCGACTCAGAGCCTGGAGGACGCACGCGAGCTCGCCTCAGCGCTGGGAATTCGCACCGAGCTTTTGGCCATCGATGGCGCGCGCGCCGCCTACGCTGGTTCGCTTGACAGCGTCTTCGCCGGCACCTCCCCCGGAATCGCCGAGGAGAACCTTCAGGCGCGTATCCGGGGCAATCTGCTTATGGCGTTGAGCAACAAGTTCGGCTGGATGGTCCTCACCACTGGCAACAAGTCCGAGCTCGCAACCGGCTACTGCACGCTGTACGGCGACATGGCCGGTGGGTTCGCGGTCCTGAAGGACATTCCCAAAACCCTGGTCTACGAGCTCTGTGGCTACCGCAACCAGAGGTCCGGACCGGCTCCCATCCCGGAGCGGGTGCTGACCAAGGCGCCGAGCGCTGAGCTGCGCCCCGACCAGCGCGACGAAGACAGCCTGCCCCCCTACGCGGATCTCGACCCCATCCTGCAGGGCTACGTGGAGAAGGACCGCAGCGTGGACGAGCTGATATCTGCCGGCCATGACGCGGCCACGGTGCGAAGGGTAGTCGCGCTGGTGGACGCCAGCGAGTACAAGCGGCGACAGGGGGCCCCGGGGATCAAGATCACGCCCCGAGCCTTCGGTCGGGATCGGCGTATGCCCATCACCAATCGCTACCGACCGGAGGGCGACGTCGACCAAATCGGGCTCTCGACTCAGCGATAATCAATTTCTATGACCGCCATAAATCACGGGCATAACTGTGCCTGAGGGCTTCGACCTAGCCGTTATCGGGGGCGGTCCGGGCGGTTACGTGGCCGCGATCCGCGCCGCCCAGCTTGGCGCCCGGGTCGCGGTGGTCGAGAAGGATCGGCTAGGCGGCACCTGCCTGGTGCGCGGATGCATACCAACCAAGGCCCTCCTGCAATCCTCCGAGCTTTACTCCACCATCAGCCGCCAGGGGCTCAAGTTCGGAGTTGTGACGCAGGGCCTGAGCTTCGATCTACCGGCCGCCCAAAAGCGCCGGATCGAGGTCGTGGACGGAATCGTTCAGGGCGTGGAGGGTTTGCTCAAGGGCAACGGGGTGCAGGTGCTCAGCGGCAGCGGTCGGTTGCGTGCGGCCGGCGCCTTCAGCGTGGGCGAGACCGAATACTCAGCCGGTGCGGTGATCATCGCCACTGGATCGGTACCCGCCGCCCTCCCCGTGCCAGGGGCTGAGCTGACCATCGACTCGGATGGCATTCTCGGCCTGGAGCGGATCCCCTCGACCATGGTCGTGGTCGGGGGCGGGGTGGTGGGAATGGAATGGGGAGCGCTCTACGCCGCGCTCGGGACCCAGGTCACCGTGATCGAAATGATGCCGCGCATCCTGCCCATGGTGGAAGCCGACATGGTGCGCCTCTACCAGCGCCACTTCGAATCTCTGGGCGGTGTCATCCACACCGAGGCACGGGTGGAGTCGATCCATCGCGCTGGGGCCGAGTTGAAGGTACGGTTCACCCTGGGCGGCGAGGCCCAGGAGGCGACGGCCGAAGTGGTGCTCCGGGCCACCGGACGGGTGCCGTATACCGAGGATCTCGGACTGGACGCCACCGGCGTCGCCACCGAACGGGGCCGGGTGGTGGTCGACGACCACCTCCAGACCAACGTCAAGGGCGTCTACGCCGTCGGGGACGTGATCGGCGGCATCATGCTGGCTCACGTCGCCTCCTACGAGGGGGTCCTGGTGGCCGATAACCTGGCCGGGAAGGCCGATCGCACGCCCGACTACCGCGCCGTGCCGAACTGCATCTACACCGATCCCGAGATCGCCAACGTGGGACTGGGAGAGGCGGAGGCGCGCGAGCGTGGGCTCGAGGTGAAGGTGGGGCGCTTCCCCTTCGCCGCCTCAGGGCGAGCGATGACGCTGGGCTCCAGCGAGGGCGCGATCAAGATCATCGCCGACGCCAAGGACGACACCGTACTCGGTGTCCAGATGGTCGGACCGCGGGTCACCGACCTCATTGCTGAGGCCACGATCGCGGTCCAGCAGCGGCTGAGCCTTAAGGACATTGAGCTGACGATTCACGCCCACCCCACGTTGTCGGAATCGTTCCTCGAGGCGGCGCTGGCCGCCAACGGCGCGGCGATTCACGTCCTCAACCGGCAGCGCGCCGCGGCCAAGCCGACCCCAGCCCCGCCCACCCCCACCGCCGTAGCACCGGCGGCACGGCCCCCGGCCCCGGCCGCGGCGATAAAGACCGCGGCTCGCCAGCCCCGGACGTCGGCTCAGCTCTCTCCGCCAGCAGCGGGACCGGCGATTCCCGGCTTGAACCTGGACCGGCTCGACCTTAAGCGGACGAACAAAGATGAGCTGCTCAAGATCTATCGCCTCATGTTTTTGATCCGCAGATTCGAGGAGCGGGCCCAGCTTGAATACACCCACGCCAAGATCGGCGGCTACTGCCACCTGAACCTGGGCGAGGAGGCGACCGTGGTTGGGGCGATCATGGCGCTCAAGCCCAACGATTGGATCTACACCAGCTATCGCGAGCACGGCCATGCCATCGCCCGCGGCGTTGATCCAGCCGCGGTCATGGCCGAACTGTTCGGCCGCGAGACCGGGACCTCGCACGGGCGCGGCGGCTCCATGCACATATTCGACTCAGACCGTCATTTCATGGGCGGTTATGGAATTGTGGGCGGCCACCTCCCGCTCGCCGTCGGAGCGGCTTTCGCCGCCAAGTACGAGGGCCGCGAGGACGTCGTGCTCTGCATGTTCGGCGACGGCGCCTCCAACATCGGCGCCTTCCACGAGTCGCTGAACATGTCCAAGGTGATGCACCTTCCCGTAGTCTGGTTCTGCGTCAATAATCAGTACGGCATGGGCACCCCGGTCGAGAAGGCATCGGCCGTGCCCCACATCTACCTTCGAGCGGCTGCCTACGACATCGAAGCCATCCAGGTCGACGGGATGGACGTGATCGAGGTCGCGCGGCGCACCGCGGAGATCGTCAGGTTGAGCCGCAAGGATGGCGAGCCCCGGTTCATTGAGGCGCTGAATTACAGGTTTCGAGGACACTCCGTGGTCGATCCGGACAAGTACCGGGATGAGGCCGAGAAGGCCAAGTGGCGCGAGAGCGATCCGGTGGTGTCTTTCGAGCATCGATTGACCCAGGCGCGCGCGGCCTCGAAGGAGGAGATCCAGTCCATCCAGGACTCGGTTCAGGTCCAGATCGACGAGGCGGTGGCGTTCTCGGATGCAAGCCCCAACCCCCCCGTCGACGACCTCTATCAGCATCTTTACTCCCCCGACTGGGAGTTAGAGCGATGAGCGAAAAACTGTTCCGGGTGGCGCTGCGTGAGGCGATCGATGAGGAGATGGAACGTGATGGGCGCGTCTTCCTGATCGGCGAGGACATCGGACATTTCGGGGGCGCGTACCGGGTCACCGAGGGCCTGCTCGACAAGTACGGAGACATGCGAGTGGTGGATGCGCCCATCTCCGAGGAGGCGATAGTGGGCAGTGCCATCGGCGCGGCCATGGCTGGCCTACATCCGGTGGTGGAGCTGATGACCGTGAACTTCTCGCTCGTCGCCTACGATCAGATCGTTCAGAACGCGGCCAAGATTCGATACATGTTCGGGGGCCAGGTTTCGGTGCCGATGGTGATTAGAATGCCGGGCGGTGCCGGCCACCAGCTGTCCTCGCAGCACTCGCACAGCTTTGAGGCTCTGTACGGCATGATCCCCGGGCTCATCGTCGTCGCCCCCACCACCCCGGCCGACGCCAAAGGCATGCTCAAGGCGGCGATCAGATCCGACAATCCGGTCATGTTTCTGGAGAGCATGAGTCTGTACAACAGTCGGGGCGAGGTTCCGGACTCGGACTATCTGACCCCTCTGGGTAAGTCGGTCGTGCGCCGAGCAGGCGACGATGTAACGCTGGTCGGCGTCTCCCGCCAGGCCGTCAACGCCACCCTGGCGGCCCAGCAACTCGAGCAGGAGTCAATCGACGCCGAGGTGATCGACCTGCGCTCGATTCGCCCCATCGACTGGGAGACGCTTCAGAAATCGGTCAAGAAGACCGGCCACCTGATCGTCATCGAAGAGGGTTGGACCACCTACGGGGTGGGGGCTGAGATAGCGGCCGGACTCTCCGAGCGCTGCTTCGACTATCTCGATGCACCCGCACTCCGGGTCGGAGGAGCAGAGGTACCCATGCCCTACAACCAGGATCTCGAGCGCGCCTCGATCCCCTCGGTCGACCAGATCGTGGCCGCGGCGCGGAGAAGCCTGGGGCGCAAGGTGGCGGTCTAAAAATGCCTGAAGTCAACATGCCCAAGCTCTCCGACACCATGGAGGAGGGCACGGTGCTGACCTGGAGGGTGCCCGAGGGGGCTGAGGTCCATCGCGGGGATGCCATCGCCGAAATCGAATCTGACAAAGCCAGCTTCGACATCGAGGCCGAGGCCGACGGCATCCTTCACATCCTGGTCGAGGTCGGCCGTCCGGTACCGGTGGGCCAGGTGATCGCCACCGTGGGTGAGGGTGCGGCGAGCGCTACCAAGTCGGCCCCCGCCGCACCCGCAGTCGAGGCCGCCGCACCCGCAGTCGAGGCCGCCGCGCCCGCCTCGGATGCGCCCGAGGCAGAGGCCGCGACGCCCGCCGAGCCGGGTGCCGAACCCGAGGTGGCTCAGCCGGCGGCGCCGGCGGCCGCGATCGCGCCGCCTGATGCCGGCGCAGTCGCGGACCCGACCGGGGTCAGGGCCTCACCGCTGGCCCGGCGCCTGGCGACCGAGCGCGGGGTCGACCTCTCGCGCATCCGCGGCACGGGTCCCGAGGGCAGGATCGTGAAGGAGGACGTGATGGGGGCAGCCTCCTCCAAGGGGGCTGCGGGGCCCGCGGTCGAGATCGAGCAGCCGAACCGAATGCAAAGCACGATCGCGCGCCGCATGACCTTGGCCAAGAGCCAGGTCCCCCACTTCTACGTCACCGTCGAGGCTCGCGTCGACGACGCCGTGCATCTGCGCAAGCAACTCCAGGAAACCTATCCCGAGGCGGATCGGGTGACCATCACCGATATGATCATCCGCGCCGCCGGACTTGCCCTGGCCAAATTCCCCGAGGTCAACTCGTCCTGGATCGACGACCATTTCGAGCGCCACCGAGAGGTCCATATCGGTCTGGCCGTGGCCTCTGCTGACGGCCTGGGTCTGCTGGTACCGGTCCTGCACAACGTCGATCGCAAGGACCTGGTCGCGATCGCGATCGAGTCTCGTCAGGTGATCGAACGGGCGCGAGCGGGACGGCCTCAATCCGGCGACCTGGAGGGCGGGGGCTTCAGCATCTCCAACCTCGGAATGTTCGGCGTGGACGAGTTCCAGGCCATCATCAACCCCCCTGAGTCTGCCATCCTCGCCGTCGGAGCCGTGAAGCAGGTCCCGGTGGTTGACGACAGCCGCGTGGTGCCAGGGACCGTGATGCGGATGACGCTGTCGGCCGACCACCGCGTCTTCTACGGAGCCACCGCGGCTCTGTTTCTGGGCGAGATCAAGCGCCTCTTGGAGCACCCGCTGAGTCTGATCCTGGATCCGTCCCAGTCCTGACGCACCTGATGACGTATCCACGGTTCACTCTCGGCCGGCGATGATGGAGCCGGGCGAGGAGTTGGAACGGGTGCGCTCGGCCTCGCTGGCCGCAAGGCCTCTGACGACCGACCTGCTCAGCCAGGCGGCCGCGGATCCCGCGCTCGCCCTGGCCTCGGCGCGCGAGGTGATGTTGATCGTGCTCCAGAACTCAGATCCGGCGTGGCCAGCGCTCGATCGCTGGCGCGAACTGTTGCCGCCCTGGTTCGTGGGGCTGTGCAGCGATGACGCGCAGACCCGCGACTGCGTCATCGACGTCTGGTCCCTGCGGGCCTGGATCTACTGGTTCCGGCCCGATCTCCGCCGCTGGCGCTGGTGGGGTGCCGAGGCCGCCCCTGGCGAGATCCGCCTGGCGGTGCTTCCCCAGTCCCAGACCTATCTCAAGGGCGCCGCGCAGTGGCTCCTTAAGGCTTCCGCCCAGCGCGAGGCCTGATTCGGGCCGGCTCCAGACAGTGGGCCGCCCCCGGGTTCAGGGCGTGGAGTCTTGATGCGGCCACAGCAGGCGCACGGTCGATCGCACAGCCGAGGAGGCGTTCGGGCGTGCCTCCGCCCGTACCGGAAGACTCAGAGTCATGATCAAATCCCCCGCCTCAAGACGAGCTTGCAGATCGCCCTCCTGGGCCGTGGCCAGCCGCTTGCTGATGGCCAGTCCCAGACCCACTCCCCCGGCTGCCGACGAGCGTGAGGGGTCGGCACGATAGAAGCGGTCGAAGATGCGCACGGGATCCGGCACGTTGCCTCCGACCCGGTTGCGCACCGACATCTCGATCCGGGCTCCCCTCACCTCCGCCTCGACCCCGATGATCGAGGCCTCCGGGGCGTACTTGACGGCGTTGTCAAGCAGATTCTCCAGAATCTGATGCAGGCGCTCGGGATCGGCTTCCGCCGGTGGCAGGGTGTCGCCCAGCGACACCCGCAGCACCAGCCGGCGAGACTCCGCACGCTGGCGGACCAGAGCCACCTCCTGCTCGACCTGAACGGCGACGTCGACGGCCTGGGTATCGATGTGCAGCTCACCCGACTCAACCCGGGCCAGGTCCAGCAGCTCCTGGGACATGCGCAGTACACGCTCTGCCTCCTCGTGCAGGATGGTGGCGGCGCGGTGACGCTCGGCCTCGCTCAGCGGGCTGTCGTCGACCAGAGCCTGGGAGAATCCGATCAGGCTGGTCAGGGGCGTTTTAAGCTCGTGTGACACGTCGGCCAGGAACCGGCGCTGCATCTCTCGGGCGCGCTCGACAGCGGCTGCCATCTCGTTGAAGGCATCTCCCACGATCCCGATCTCGGACCCTCCACCGACTGTGACCCGGCGTGAATAGTTGCCCTCGGCCACGTCCCGAGCGGCCAGTTCGAGTTCGGCCAGGGGCCTGGTCATGGCCCGGCTGATGAGCATCGTTACCACCACGGCCAGCAGCAGACCGGCTATCCCGGCAGCCAGAATCGGAGGCAAGAGCTGACTTGTGGCCTCGGCCTCCACCGCGCTCAGGGGGCGAGCGAGCACGACCCAGCCCTGATACGGGGCGAGCGAGCGGGCGCTGCCCACGTAGGAGGCGGCGAGCATGTACGACACACCTCCGAAGCTGATTCGGGCGGGATATACCTGGCTGCCAGACACGGTCAGAGGATTGCCTTGGATTGGTATCGAAGAGCCAAGCAGGGATGATCCCTGGCTGTCGAAGATGACCGTGGTCTCTCCGGTTGGCGGCCCCTGCAGGAGAAGCAGACGGTCGCCTCCCAGTCCAAAGCGATTGAGCGCAACCGACTGGTTTAGAATCCCGACCAGCTCACTGGGGTCGGCCACACATCCTATTCGCGCTTGACACTGGGTACTCATGACCAGCTGCTTGTAACGGATGACGTTGAGGTCCAGCTCCTGCTGGGCGTTGTTGACGTCCAGCTGCTTGAACAGGGATAGGGTTACCCCACCGGTCAGGACCAGGCTCACCCCGACGATGCCAACGACGGCCAGGAGTAGCCGGATGCGCAGGCTCAGCTTTCGGTCAGCTCCAACTTGTACCCCACTCCCCAGACGGTCTGGATCGAGGGGTCCTGAATCCTCGCCTCGGCCAGCTTTTCCCGCAGCTGCTGAACATGGACGTCGACGGTACGGGTGTAGCCGGGGAAGTCGTAGCCCCAGACCAGGTCCAGCAGCTCACTGCGCTGAAAAACCCGGCCCGGGTGGCGAGCCAGAAGCGCGATGAGGTCGAACTCCTTGGGCCGTAGTTGGACGCGGCGCTCCTCGAAACGCACCTCGTGGCGTTCGAAGTCGATCTCGAGGCGTCCGGCCCGGACCAACCGGGGCTGGTCGGGGTCGAGCCGGGCCCGGCGCAGGAGAGCCTTGGCTCGCGCCACCAACTCCTGCGGATGGAAGGGCTTGGTCAGGTAATCGTCCGCACCCATTTCGAGTCCGACCACCTTGTCGGTGACGTCGTCGCGAGCCGTCAACATGATGATCGGGACCTGGCTCTGTTTGCGGATCTCCCTACAGATCGACACCCCATCAAGACCGGGCAGCATGATGTCCAGCACGACCAGGTCAGGCTTGACCTGATTGAAGCGGGACATGGCCTGAGCTCCGTCGGTGACGGTCTCGATCGAGTAGCCCTCGCGCGCGAGGTAGAGCCGAGCCAGCTCCAGGATGTGGTCCTCGTCGTCGACGACCAGGACCTTGTGGGTCGCGGCGGTTGTGTTCACAGCCTCATTTGAGCCTCATATTGTCCGCCGCCCAACATCTTGTCTTGATGCATTTGTAAACGCGGGTGTCGCGCGCCCGCGGCCGGGACCCTGGATCAGTCCCTCGCCGCACGCAGGACGATCTTGATCGGGTTGCCGTTGAAGCCGTGGGCGGCGCGCAGCTGATTCTCCAGGTAGCGGCGGTAGGAGAAGTGGAGCAATCCCACGTCGTTGACGAAGAGAACAAACGTGGGCGCCTCGCTGGCGGCCTGGGTGGCGTATTTAAAGTTCAGCCGGCGTCCCTTGAAGCTGGGAGGCGGATGTTGCTCGAAAGCCTCCCGGAAGAGCCGGTTGAGCTGGTTGGTGCCAATCCGGATGCGGCGTTGGCCCACCACCTCGAGCGCGGCCGGGAGCACGCGCTCCACCCCCTCCCCGGTCAGGGCGGAGATGGTCAGGACGGGCGCGTGGGCAAAGAATCTGAACTGGGAGAGGACGCGCTCGCGCCACAGGGTTTGCTTTTTATCTATGGCGGGGAGCAGATCCACCTTGTTCACGACCAGGATCAGCCCCTTGCCCGCCTCAAGGGCGTATCCGGCCACATGCTGGTCTTGGGCCAGGACGCCCTCGGTCGCATCCATGACCAGGATCGAGGCGTCGGCTCGCTCCATGGCCTTGATTCCGCGCAGGAGGCTGAAGTGCTCGGCCCGGTCTCGCGCCGCCGAGCGGCGCCTGATCCCGGCCGTGTCGACCAGTGTCACCGGCAGGCCGTCGAAGATGATCTCGGTATCGACCGGATCGCGCGTGGTCCCGGGCTCCTCGGAGACTACCGACCGCGACTCGCCCAGGAGACGGTTCAAGAGCGAGGATTTGCCCACGTTGGGGCGTCCCATGATGGCCAGTCGCGCGGTCTCCTCTTCGGCCGCAACGCTCTCCTCGGGTGCGGGCAGCCGGAGCACGATCTCGTCCAGCAGCTCACCGATGCCCAACCCATGCTGACCCGAGATCAGGACCGGCTCCCCCAATCCGAGTTCCAAGATCTCGTGCCGAAAGTGATCCTGGCCCGGGTGGTCAGCCTTGTTCGCGGCCACGACCACCGGCCGCGCCGACCGGCGCAGCATCTGCATGATGTCGCGATCGATCGGGGTCAGACCCTGGCGAACATCGAGCATGAGGACGATCAAACTCGCCTCGGCGATGGCCAGTCGCGTCTGCTCTTCGATGGCCGCCTGCGACCCCTCATCGGCGCCGAAGAGGAGGCCCGCGGTGTCGACCACGGTGAACTCACGCCCGTTCCAATCCGCCACTCCGTAGAGACGGTCCCGGGTCAGGCCCGGTTGAGCGTCGACGATGGCCTGGCGCCGGCCGATGAGACGGTTGAAGAGGGTCGACTTGCCGGTGTTGGGACGCCCCACAAGTGCAACCACGGGTCGGGACACCGCCTCATTGTGGCCCGGGCGGGGGGGCGGCCGCCGCCGGGACTCATTCGACGATGAGTTCGGTCTGCTCCATGGGTCCGCCGTCAGCAACGGCGATGAACGCGTTGGCGTCGACCACCCGGCCCTGAGCACAGCTGACTATCAGGTACACCGGACCCTTCCAGGCGCGCTCAGCGTCGGTCAAAGAGGCCCACGCGGGATGATCTGGGTGGCTGTGGTAATAGCCGATGATCGAGGTCCTCTCGGCGTCGCAGCGGCGCTGGACCCGGATCTGGTCCACCGGATCCATCTCGTAGCGGTCACGCGCCCGATCGACGACGGTGTTGCGCACGGGCTCGGTGGTGGTCACAACCCCCTGCTCCTGGGCGGCGATCATGATCCCGCAGATCTCAAACGGATAACCAGATTCGGCGTGGGCCCGAATCTGGTCCATGGCCACGGGGCTGATGCGCATCGCTACCGCGCCCCGTAGAGCCCGGTTGAAAGGTAGCGGTCACCGCGATCGGGAAAGATCACCACCACCATCCCCCGGTCGACTTCCCGCGCCAGCTGGGACACCGCCCAGAGCACGGCACCCGAGGAGTGGCCGACGAGCACACCCTCGCTGCGGACCAGGTTCCGAGCCAGCTCGTACGCGCCTTCGGTTGGAGCCCCCCACAGGTCATCGGCCAGGCTCGGATCCCAGATCCCCGGAGGGATGGCACTGGGCAGGTGCTTGAGCCCCTCCAGGCCGTGAAAGGGGTCCTCGGGCTGTACGGCTATGGTCCGGATGGAGGGATCGTGCTCCTTTAGGCGCCGCGCGCTACCGGTGAAGGTCCCCGTGGTCCCCAGGCCGGCGATGAAGTGACTGACCCGACCTCCGGTCTGGGTCAGGATCTCGACCGCGGTTCCATCGTAGTGAGCCCGCGGATTGGCCGGGTTGTTGTACTGATCGGGGTAGAAGTAGAGGTCGGGGTCACGCTCGATCAGCTCGTGGCAGAGCCTGATGGCTCCGTCCGAGCCCTCCATGCCGTCGGAGTACACCAGTTCGGCGCCGTACGCCTCGGCCAGTCGCTTGCGCTCGGCCGACACGTTCTCCGGCATGACCAGGCGAACCCGGTAACCCTTGGCGCGCGCGATCAGGGCGTAGGCGATGCCGGTGTTACCGGAGGTGGAGTCGATCAGAATCCGGTCGCGGGTCAGCACTCCGCGGCGTTCGCCGTCCTCGATCATGGATAGGGCGGCGCGGTCTTTGACCGATCCGCCCGGGTTGCACCACTCCCACTTGGCGAAGACGTCCAGTCGGGGGTTGAGGTCCGAGAACATCTTGACCCGGACGAGCGGCGTGTTCCCGACCAGCTGCGTGATGTGGTCGACCGGCGCGGGTGGGGTCATGCGTGAATCAGTCTAGAAACCCGGCCCAGGCGGCTGCAGGCCTAGGTGATCTTGAACAGAACGACGCCAACGGCGATGAAGATGGCGCCGACTCCGTATCCGATCAGCGATCGCCGATATAGCGAGGCTCCATCCGAGCCAATGACGTTCAAAACCGCCTTGCCCAGCAAGAGCCCGCCCGCCAGCACCACGATCGAGGGCCGATGAGTGGCCGACCCGTAGAAGAACACCCCCGAAAAGAGGAGGAGTTCAAAGAGCTGGAGCACGGTGTACGCCGACAAGCTATGCAGTCACCCTCCCCGCCCCGATCCGGCACCGGTTCTCGACCTCTGGCGCCACGCCGCGCACGGCGGCGCTGAAAACGCCCAACCCACCCCGCCACATCTTGCTACTGCGTACCCAGTGCCTGCTGAAAGTCGTCGATCAGGTCCTGAGGGTCCTCGAGGCCGGTGGACACCCGGACCGTCCCCTCCCCCACCCCCGCCGCGCGCCTCTCCTCCGCGCTCAGGCTGCGATGCGAGGTGAGAGCGGGGTAGGAGATCGTCGTCTCCACCCCGCCCAGGCTGGCGGCAAAACGGACCAGCCCCAGCCCCGAGACCAACCGCTGAACCGCAGGCCGGCCGCCGTCGAGGTCAAATGCGAACATCCCGCCGCTGCCCGCGGGCAGGAGGCGCTGGCAGACCGCCCCAGCCTCCACGTCCAGGGCCGGATGGTGCACCCTCTCCACTCCCGGGAACGGCTTCATGGCGCGGGCCAGCCGAAGCCCGTTCGAGCTGTGGCGGGGCATGCGCAGGTGCAGCGTCCGCAACCCCCGCAGAGCCAGCCAGGCCTCAAATGCACCCAGACTGGCCCCCAGCCGGGAGCGCCGGGCACGCACCTCCTCGATGATCGCCTCCGGACCACAGACCACGCCTGCCACCAGGTCGGAATGACCGCCCAGGTATTTGGTCGCGCTGTGCAGCACCAGGGTTGCCCCGTGCTCAAGGGGCCGGTTCAGAATCGGAGTCGCGAAGGTGCCGTCCACCACCAGGGCGGCGCCCGCGCGACGGCAGGCCAGCGCCACCCGGTCCAGATCACAAACCCGGCAGAGCGGGTTGGAGATGGTCTCGGCCAACAGCAGGGCCGCGCCGTCGAGCCCCACCTCCAGCGCCCGCGCATCGTCGAGGTCCACCTCGCGAATCACATATCCGAGCGGGGCGAGGTCCCGCCGAAGCAGAGCCAGGCTGCCGCCGTAGGCCCTGCGGTCAACCACCAGCGGGGCTGGGCGTGGAGCCAGGGCGAGGATGCTGGTCAGGACCGCGGCCATGCCGGACGCAGTGGCGGCCGAGCTCTCCGCCCCTTCCAGGGCGGCCATGGCGACCTCGAGCATGGAGACGTTGGTGCTCGACTCACGGGCGTACACGTGCCCTGGGATGGCGGCAGAGGCCACCGAGTCGTAGTCGTCCAGGTCTGTGAACACCCAGGCCGAAGTCGGCACCAGGGTCGGCGCCTGGGGATCGCGGGGGCCCAGCTCTCGACCGGCGTGGACCGCCCGCGAGTCAGCTCTCACCGGATTCGAAGCCGGCTTCCACCAGCGTAGCGCGCGCCCATGCCGAGCTCAGCCTCGATCACCCGGAGGCGGTTGTACTTGGCCACCCGCTCGGAGCGCGCCGGCGCACCCGTCTTGATCATGCCCGCGGCGGTGGAAACGGCGAGGTCGGCGATGGTCACGTCCTCGGTCTCCCCGGAACGGTGCGAGATCACCACGCTGTAACCGGCGGACCGCGCCATGTCGATGGCGGCCAGGGTCTCGCTCAGGGTCCCGATCTGGTTGACCTTGATCAGTACGGAGTTGGCCACGCCCGCCTTGACCCCCTTGGCGATGCGCTCGGGGTTGGTCACAAAGAGGTCATCTCCGACCAGCTGGACTCGCTCCCCCAGGCGTTCGGTGAGCAGCTTCCACCCCTCCCAGTCGTCCTCGGCCATTCCGTCCTCGATTGAGATCACGGGGTAGCGATCAGCCCAGCCGGCGTACAGTTCGACGAGTTCGGCCGCCTCCATGGTCCGGCCCTCCCCGGCCAAGTTGTAGTGGCCGCTCGAATACAGCTCACTGGCGGCGACGTCGATCGCCACCGCCACGTCCTGGCCCGGCCGGTAGCCGGCCGCCGAAATGGCCTCGACGATCAAGGCCAGGGCCTCCTCGTTGGACTCAAGTCGGGGAGCGAATCCCCCCTCGTCACCGACTCCGGTGGCGAGCTGGCGCCCCGCGAGGACGCCCTTGAGGTTCGAGTAGACCTCCGCCACCGCCCGCAGAGCCTCCTGAAAGCTGGCCATGCCCACCGGGCAGACCATGAACTCCTGCAGATCGACGTTGTTGTCGGCGTGGGCTCCCCCGTTCAGGATGTTGGCCATGGGCAGGGGGAGCAGGTTGGCCTGGGCGCCGCCCAGGTAACGGTAGAGCGGCATTTCCACCGCCGCCGCTGCGGCGTGCGCCGCCGCCAGCGAAACCCCGAGCACGGCGTTGGCTCCAAGGCGCGACTTGTTCGGGGTTCCGTCCATGTCGCACAGGACGCGGTCCAGCCCAAGCTGGTCGGATGCATCCATCCCCTCCAACGCCTCGGCGATCTCACCATTGACGTTGGCCACCGCGCCCAGAACCCCCTTGCCGCCAAACCGTCCGGGGTCGCCATCGCGCAGCTCCACCGCCTCGTGACGCCCTGTAGAGGCACCCGAGGGGACGGTGGCGGTACCGGATCCGAACGCTGTCTCGACCGTCACCTGGACCGTAGGGTTACCCCGGGAGTCCAAGACCTCCAGTGCGTGCACGCCTTCGATTGGAATCATGACGATCGGAGAGTCTATCGGTCCGGATCAGGCCGGGGTGGAGAATCCATAGTCCAGGAGCTTGCCGGCGTCGGTGAAGAACACATCCGAATTCATCACCACGGCCAGTATGCGGCGCTTCCCGCGCACGGCCAGAGAGGCCACGCAGCCGCCGGCGGCATCGGTGAAGCCGGTCTTCAGGCCCACCGCGCCGGGGTAGCTCCATAGCATCTTGTCCAGGCTATAGGCCTGGTAGGCCTTGTGCGAGGCGGTGGCCGGAATTGAGATCTGTCGCGTGTCGGCGATGGGCAGAAGCTCAGGGTAGTACGTGACCAGGCTCGCGGCGATGACCGCCAGGTCGTAGGCGCTGGCCTGGTGGCCCGGCTGATCCAGGCCGGTCGGATTCATGAATCGGAGGTCCAACAGACCCATCGCCCGCGCCTTAGCGTTCATCAAGGCGATGAAACGATCGTGCATCACCAGCCCGTCGGCCAGGGCCTCGGCGGCGTCGTTGCCGGAATCTAAGAACATCCCGTACATGAGATCCCGGACCGATACCACCTCGCCCGCCGACAAACCCATCAGGTCTGGCGGCTCCTGGGCCGCCAGGGCCGATACCGTCACCTCGGTGCCCATCGAAGCCAGGTCCAGAGCCACCATGGCCGTGACCATCTTGGTCAGGCTGGCGGGCGCGCGCTGCACGTCGGGCGCCCTCTCCCAGAGCACGCGCCCTGAGTCAAGGTCGACCTCGATTCCCTCGGTTGCGGCGATTCCGAGGTCGGGCGGCGGGTGGGACGCCAGCCAGGACGAGCTGAAGGCGAGGGGGCGGATGGGGCGAGTGGCGGTGCTCAAGACCTCGTTGGAGTGAGCCGCAGTGCGGGAGAGGTGGACCACCGGCGCCCTGACGCCAAGCCAGAAGTGACCACCCACAACCCCGCAGCCGGCGCCAAGCAGTACCGTGATCGAAATCAGCGCGAGCGCCAGCAAGTCCCGCCGTCGCCGGCGGCGACCGCGATTACGCCCGTCACCGGGTGCTGAGACGAATGGAGGGTTTGGGTTGAGGGCGATGCCGATGCGCATATTAAGACCTGCGAGGGACTTCGTGAAGCCCCGGGTGGGGGCTCCGACCACCAGTCCTCGGGCTGGGCTGGGGAAGCACAGATGATCAATGCGCGCGCATTTGCGCAGAGCTTTGTGACCCTGGTCGTGATCATGGATCCGATCGGCAACGTGCCCATGTTCATCGCCTTGGCAGCGGGACGCAAGAGCCGCGATCGAACCTGGTTGGCAATCCAGGCCGCCCTCGCCGCCGGCGCCCTCGTGACTGGGTTCGCGCTCTTTGGCGGCGCCGTCCTGAGCTACCTACACATATCTGTCCAGAGCCTGTCCATCGCCGGGGGCTTGCTCCTGCTGCTGGTTGCGCTGGAGTCGTTCCGGGGCCAGACCCTTCCCGCCAGCGAGGCCAGCAACATAGCCCTGGTCCCGCTGGCGACCCCGCTCCTGGCCGGACCCGGCGCCATCGCGGCGGTCATGGTCCTCAGCACTCGTTACTCGGACGGGCCGGGTCGGGCGGGAGTGGTGCTGGGCATCATGCTCACCGTCCTTGTCGTCGGGGCCGGGCTGAGCCTGGCCGGTCAGATCTCGCGCTTGTTGCGGCCCGCAGCGATCAACTTCCTGTCTCGCGTGCTCGCCCTTTTGCTATCGGCCATCGCGGTCCAGCTCATCATCGACGCGGTCGTACAGCTGGCCCACGCCAGGGCCTGAGGCCGAGATCGATCAGGCGCCGGCCCCCATATGGTCGACGATCGCGTCGGCCACCTGGCTCGTGCCGACGGCGTCGGGATCGTTGCGGTCGACCTTCATGTCGTAGGTCACGGCGCGGCCCGACTTGATCACGGCCGCGATCGCACCTTCGAGCTGATCCGCCGCCTCACCCTCCTCCAGATGCCGGAGCATGAGCACGCCCGACAGCATCACCGCCATCGGATTGACCTTGTTCTTACCCGCGTACTTGGGAGCGCTGCCGTGAGTGGCCTCAAAGACCGAGACGTCGGCGCCGATGTTGGCCCCCGGGGCAAGGCCCAAGCCCCCGATCATGCCCGCGCCGAGGTCGGAAAGGATATCGCCATACAGGTTGGGCAGGACCATCACATCCTGCTCCTGCGGGCGCAGGACCAGCTGCATGGACATGTTGTCGACGATGCGATCCTCGAACTCGATGTCGGGATAGTCCTTGGCCACCTCTCGCCCAACGCGCAGAAACAGCCCGTCGGTGTGTTTCATGATGTTGGCCTTGTGGACCAGAGTGACCTTGCGCCGCCCGTATCGCCGCGCGTATTCAAGGCTGTAGCGGACGATGCGCTGGGTGCCGAAGATCGAGATCGGCTTGATTGAAAGACCGGAGTCGGTCCTGATTTTCTTTCCGCTCAGGGTCGAGAGCTCGTCGATCAGGTGTAGGCAGTCGGGACTTCCCTCTTCGAACTCGACTCCGGTGTAGATGTCCTCCGAATTCTCGCGTACGAAGATCAGATCCAGATCGTCGCGCAGATTGCGCGCCCCCGGGTAGGCCTTGACCGGGCGCAGGCAGGCGAAGAGATCCAGCTCCAAGCGCAGCGCCACGTTGACGCTGCGGAAGCCGGTCCCGATCGGCGTCGTGATCGGTCCCTTGAGGGCCACCTTGTTGCGCCGGATGGAGCTCAGAACGTGCTCGGGCAGCGGGGTGCCGAATTCGGCCATCACGTTCTCCCCGGCCTGCTGTACGTCCCAATCGAACTTGACTCCGGTGGCCTCGATCACGCGGACGGTCGCATCGCAGATCTCCGGACCAACCCCGTCGCCGGGGATCAGGGTGACGCTGTGGCGACTCATTATTTCTTGAAGTAGTCGGCGTTGACTTTGATGAACGACGTCCACTGCGCGGGGACCTCGTCCTCGGGATAGATGGCGTCGACCGGACAGGGGTCAACGCAGGCGCCGCAGTCGATGCACTCGTCAGGATCGATGTAGTAGATCTCTGCCTTATCGTCGGTGTGGATGCAGTCCACGGGGCAGACCTCGACGCACGACGCGTCCTTGGTTCCGACACAGGGTTCCGTGATCACATATGCCAAAGCCCCACGATTCTATCCCTAGCCGCCGGCCGCGCGCTCGCCCGCCCTCCGCTCCAACCGATACCCATAGCCAGCGACTGCGACCAGCTGATTTCCCCGGTCGAGTCCTTCGCCGAGCTTGCTCCGCAGGCGCCTGACCAGGAGGTCCACGCGCTCGGTCGAGATGTCGGCGTCATATCCGTACACCTCGTTCAGAATCTGCTCGCGGGAGACGGCGATGCCAGCGTTGCGGGCGAAATACTCCAGCAGTCGGAACTCAAGCGGGCCCAGGCTGACCTCCCGGCCGCCGGTCAGCACGGTGCGGGCGGCGGGGTCGATTTCGACCGCTCCCAGCCGGATGGTGCGGTCCATCGTGGGGCCTGGCTCCACCTCTCCGACGCCGGCCGCCTGGGCCTTGCGCACGTGCGCCTCGAGCCGTGCGACCAGCTCGGCGCGGCGCACGGGCTTGACCAAAAAGTCGTCGGCGCCGCTGTCAAGACCGCGGCTGATGCTGGCCTCATCGTCTCGGCCGCTCACAAACAAGATCGGAACCAAAGGATCCTCAGACCGAAGCTGGCGACAGAGTTCGGTCCCCGGGCGATCGGGCAGGACCCAATCCATGAACACCGCCACCGGCCGGTGGGCGGAGAAGGCCTCGTGCGCAGTCTGGGCCGATGCGCATACCAGAGCCGAGAAGCCCTCCTCTTCGACCACCGCGGCCAGGAGCTCGGCCGTCTCTGGCGAGTCCTCGACGATGAGCAGAGTTCCGCGATTGCCAGCCATTTGCAGTGGCATCGTACCCCGACCTGAGCAGCGCATTGGATACGCTAATCCAATGCAAGACAAATTCGATCTGTCCGGGTCGGACGTGACCACCACCGCCTCGGGCCTGGCGTATAGCGAGGTCGAGATCGGCACTGGCGAGGAGGCGATCGCAGGCCGGGAGGTTTCAGTCCACTACACGGGGTGGTTGACCGACGGTCAAAAGTTTGACAGCTCCCGAGATCGGGGCTCGCCGTTCCGCTTCGCCCTGGGTGCAGGCTCGGTCATCGCGGGCTGGGACGAGGGGGTACAGGGGATGCGCGTGGGGGGCCGGCGCCGGCTTGAGATCCCATCCCAACTGGCCTACGGGAGCCGAGGCGCCGGGGGCCTGATTCCCCCCCACGCCAACCTGATATTCGCGGTCGAACTGCTCGAGGTGGCCTGACCGGCCCGAATCGACCTACCGGGTAGGGCTGGACGCGCCCAGGGCCGGCTCCGCCGCATCGAGCGCCGGCTCGGGCCGGCCGGAGCGTAGCGACGGCACCGCCCCGGCCAGGATCAGGGCTCCGATCACGCAGGCGACACCGCCGAACACGACCGAGAAGACGGGTGAGCTGAGCGCGGCCACGCCACCGGACTCCAGATCGCCCAGGCCGGGTCCTGACACCACCACCAGGGAGTTGAGCGAACCGATGCGTCCGCGCAGGCGGTCGGGTGTCGCCATCTGGACGATGGTGGTGCGAAATATGGCACTGACCACGTCGGCACCGCCGGCCAGCCCGAGCAGTCCCAGGCCGGCGATGAACAGCGGCGCGGTGAGTCCAAACCCAGTCATGGCGGAGCCCCAGACCAGCACTGCCAGCGTGACCGCCAGGCCGCGTCGCTGGACCGATCCGACCCAGCCGGTCAACGCGGACGCGACCATCCCACCCATGCCGATGGCCGAATAAAGCAATCCCAGGCCGGCCGGCCCGACGTGGTAGACGGTGAGGGCCAGGGCGGGGAATAACGCGGTGGGAGCGCCAAAGATCATCGCCACCAGGTCGATCAGGAAGGTGGCGCGCAGGAGTGGACTGCGAAGGGCGAAGCCCAGGCCTTCCAGCGGCACTCCCAGCCCCCAGGCCGGAGGCCGGCCCAGTGGCGGCAGTGGTGGCAGGCGGGAGATGGCCAGGAGTGCCGGCAGGGCCATCAGCACGTCGACCAGGAAGGCCGCGGAGAGGGCGATGGCCCCGATGACGAGCCCACCCAGGATGGGACCGACGACGACCGCGATCTGGGTCGCCGCCTGCTGCAGCGAGCTGGCTGAGGCAAGACGATGGTCGGGGAACAGGCGGGGAGGAATGGAGAGCCGACAGGACATTTCGATGTTGCCCAGTCCCGCGCCGACCGCGGCGAGCACGATGATGGGCAGCAGCGAGGGGTGCGGGAAGAGCGCGGTCACGGCCAGGGCCCCAGAACAGACGCCGTTTAGAAGCCGGTTCACGAACATAACGCGGCGGCGGTCGTAGCGATCGACGAGGACGCCGCCGTAGAGGCCGGCCAGCATCATCGGAGGCAGCCGAGCCAGACTGACCAGGCCCACGGTGAGCGAGGAGTGGGTCAGCAGGTAAACCTGGAAGGGAAGAGCGACGCTGACGGCCTGCCGGCCCGATATCGAGGTGATGACCGCGACCAGGAAGCTCCGAAACGATGGCGAATCACGCGCCGGGCCCAAATCGAGGAGCACGCGGCGCGGGACCACGCCCACATTGTGCCGGGACCGCTCCCAGCGTCGCCGGCTAGGCCGCCGTCTGTTCCTCGGTGGCCACCGTCAGCCAGTGGTCACCCCGGCGCACGCGCAGCCGCAGTGAGCGCTTGCCCGAACGCTTCAGCGCGCTCAGCACCTGGTCTGGGGAGAAGACCGAATAGCCCCCCAGCTCGGCCACCACGTCGCCCTCCTGAAGACCCAGCCGCGCGGCCGGGCCGCCCGCCTCGACCCGGCCCACCACGACCTCGCCGGTGGAGCCGGCGATGAGCTCCAAGCCCTCGTCGGCGGGATCGGGCTGGAGCAGCGCGAGCAGGGCTTGAGGGTCGTACCCGGGAACCGTGCGGCCGCCGCGGCGGGTGACCGGCAAGGCCCCCCCGCCCAGGGCCAGGGCCAGGGCCAGCGCACCCTCATCGTTGTCCACGTCGTGGATCTGAGTGGTGATCTCGTACCGCTCGAGCCAGTCCAAAAGCGCGTCGGAGGACCCCACTCCGGGCTGAATAAAGACGTCAAATGCCATGCCGAACTCCTACCCCGCAGGACGAGGTGTTCAAACCTTTGACCCCTCGCCTTGGTTGCCTTGAGGGGCGTTGACCAGGGAGTGGGCGGCGGAGTCGAAGTAGTGCTCCACGGCGGCCCGGGCCTCGGGGTCAAGCTCGAGGCCGTCCAGGGCCGCGCGCATGTGGCTGAGCCATGCGTCCCGCTCCTCAGGACCGATCGGGAAAGCCTGGTGCCGCAGGCGCAGACGAGGGTGCCCACGGAGGCGGTTGTACACGGGCTCCCCGCCCCAGTACTGGACCAGGAAGAGAAGCAGATTGCGCTTGGATTCCGACATGTCGGCGGGGTAGAGCGGGCGCAGGATTCGATCCGCCTCGACTCCGGCGTAGAAGCGCTCCACCAGCTGGGACAGCGCGGCCTCACCCCCCAGGCGCTCCAGATCGATCACCTGACGCCCTCTTCCAGGGGCAGGTCGGCGTAGGCGCTGGCCTGCATGTTGAACAGTGCCGCGTAGCGACCAGCGAGCGCCATGAGCGTGGCGTGGGTGCCCTCCTCGATCAGCCGCCCGCCCTCCAAGAACAGGATCCGGTCCGCCTGTCGCACGGTCGAGAAGCGATGAGAGATGTAGACCGCGGTGCGCCCCGCGCTCAGCTGGCGCAGACGCCCGAAGAGCTCGAACTCGGCCTGGGCATCGAGCGCCGAGGTGGGCTCGTCGAGGACCATGACGGAGGCGTCGCGCAGAAACGCGCGGCCCAGGGCGAGCTTCTGCCACTCCCCCCCGGAGAGGTTGACCCCGCCCTCGAACCAGCGCCCCAGGGGCGAGTCATAACCCATCGCTAGACGGTCGACGACGGCGTCCGCTCCGCTTTTGGCCGCGGCCTCGCGGATGGCTGGGAGGTCTTCGATCCGGTTTAAATCTCCCAGGCCGATGTTCTCTGCGGCCGTGGCCTGATACGTCACGAAGTCCTGGAACATGGCCGCAATCGCACCGCGAAGCTGGGTCGGATCGTAGTCCTTGAGGTCGTGTCCATCCAGCAGGACCCGGCCCGAGGTGGGGTCGTAGAGGCGGCAGAGGAGCTTGATCAGCGTGCTCTTCCCGGCACCGTTGCGGCCCACGACCGCTATCGTCTCGCCGGCCGAGATCCGGAAACTGACATCCTCCAGGGCGATCGAGTTGGAGCCGGGATATTGGAACGTGACGTGCTCAAACACGACCTCCCCCCGGATCGGATCGGTCACCTCAACCGGATGCGCCGGCGGAGCCAGCATGACCGGCGTGGCCAGGAGTTCATAGAGATTGGCCAGGTAGAGACTGTTCTCGTACATCCCACTGAAGCCGGAGAGGATGCCCTGAATGGAGCTCTGAACCGATGAGGCGGCCTGGGTGTAGAGGGTCAGATCGCCCAGCGTGAGGGGTCCGAAGACGGCCTTGATGGCGACGTAGAGATAGGTGGCCGATCCGGCCAGCGTGGTGATCGAACTCCATGCGTATCCGGCCATGTAGCGCCGGCCAACCAGCCGCCGCTGGCGCTCGTAATAGGTCTTGGATAGAGCCTTGAATCGAGCGATGAAGTAGCCACCCAGATCGAAGAGCTTGATCTCCTTGGTGTAGCTGTCGGTGGTGACGAGATCGACCAGATAGGACATGCGCCGGCGCAGAGGAGAAGCCCAGCGCGCGAGCTGGTAGCCCCGCCAGCCGTAGCGGGTGTCGGAGATGAACGCGGGGATGGGGCTAAGCAGAGCGACGAGCGCCAGGATCGGGCTGACCCCGATCAAAAGCGCCACCATGCTGGCGAAGGTGAGGGTCGTCTGAAGCAGCCCGAACATGGTCGAGACCATGACCACCGGCCGGCTCGACGAGTCCTGCTGGGCCCGTCGGAGCAGGTCGTAGGAGTCAGAGGACTCGAAGAACTGCAGGTCCAGGCGAGCGGCGTGCTCCATGACCATGAGCTGAATCTGCAGTTGGACACGATCCTGCATCAGCTGCTGGGACACGTTGCGCACGGTCGACAGGAGCGAGGTGAAGGCGTAGATCACGAACTGCACGCCGGCCAGCATGGCAATGGCTCCGATGGTGGTCGTAAGAGGTGAACGAAGGTCGACGAAGAGCAGCTGCACCTGGAGCTGGGTGCGATCGGGGATGTGCTGCTGGTGAACCTGGATGGCGCGCACCACGGCGTTGATCAAAAGCTTGGCGGTGTAGGCGTTGAGGGCGGGCAGGAGCCCGGCCAGTACGGTGGCAGCGAAGAGGGCTGTGGTCAGTGCAGGACTGGTTTTCCAGACCAGCCGCGCCACCTGGGGAATTCCGATGAAGGTTGCCCTGACGACGTCGCGGAAGCCGCGCAGGCGCTCGGCCAGGGTGCGGCGAGGGGCTGGAGGCGTGGGGTCGACCCGCTTGGGATCACCACTCAGACCGCTGTGAGGTGAGGCCTGCGCCGACCGCCGCTGGGCCGCGCGTCGGAGGTGAAAGTCGTCCATCCTGACAGGGGAACCGCTTCCGGGGGGTGGCCAATTCCTTCCCCCGGGGATTGGTTGCGGGGAGCGGCCTTGCGACCCCTCCCCGCCTCGCAGCTTTGTGAGTTACGCCACCACAACCTCGGCTGGTCGGGCCGCTGGTGGCTGCGGCATGAGCTCGTAGGCGACGTCCCCGTGGATGGCCTCGTCCCCATCTTCGAGCTGGGCTGGTGTCAGCCGGAGCGGAATGAAGAGTGAGATCACCTTCAGGATGACGAAGGTCATGATGCCGTCCCAGAGCAGGATGAAGACCAGTCCAATGATCTGGGCGATGAACTGCTTGGGGTTGCCGAAGAAGAGCCCGGCGACCGAGACCGAAGCCGTCTTGCCCGTACCGGGATAGACGATGACGTTGGGGTCGGCCAAGAGCCCGACCATTAAGCCTCCGACCGCACCGGCGATGAGGTGGGTGTGCATGACGCCCAGGGTGTCGTCAATCAGGCTGAAGGGCTTGATGCGGACCAGGTAGTTGAAGGAGAAGAAGGGGATAGCTCCGGCTGCGATACCGATGGCGAGCGCGCCGTAGCCGTCGACATAACCGGCCGCCGGGGTGATCGCGACCAGACCCGCGATCATGCCGTTGACCATCCCACCCACGGTGGGCCGGCCCAGGATGAACACGTCGAGGAACATCCAGACGAGCATCGCCGTGGCCGCGGCGAGGTTGGTGTTGAGCACGGCCGCGCTGGCGTCAGCACCGGCGAAGTAAGGGTCACCACCGTTGAATCCGTTCCATCCCAGCCAGAGCAATCCGCCTCCGGTGATGGCGGCGATGACGTTGCTGGGCCGGTTGTGCTCCCGGTCGACCAGGAGCCGCGGACCGACCACTGCGGCCGCGACCACACCTGAGATACCGGCCGCCACGTGAATGACGTAACCACCTGAATAGTCGACCGCACCGGCCCCGGCGATGCCGCTCAGCCAGCTGGGCATGACTCCAAGCCAGCCACCGCCCCAGAGGCTGAAGGCGTTGACCGAGTAGACCACGGTGATCCACACCGGCACGAAGAGCATCCAGGCCTTAAAGCTGAAGCGACCCAAGATCGAGCCCAACAGCAGGATGACGGTGATGGCGGCGAAGACGAATTGGAAGTAGACCAGGGCCGAGAGAGGGAAGCGAAGCGTGGGGATGGCGCC
>DATLSE010000045.1:0-22615 GCA_035534295.1 Nitrosotalea sp. | reverse complement strand
CACGATGAGCTGCCGGCCATAGATGCTGAGACGAGGAATACGATGCATGCTGAAGGCCCTCCTGCGATCTGGTGGTTGAACGCCCAGACCGTCTAGGAAGGCCTTCTATTTGTCAACAGGGTCCCTGGGAACTACACCTAGATCGTCGGAGGAGTCGCGCAGTTCGTAGGGGGCTCCGTCGAATACGCCCGGTGGGTTCGTATTGTGGGAACTTGGGTCCACCCAAGAGGACTCGAACCGATTGATCGCCCTGAGTTTTGTAGAGACTCGGCGGCTTGGATTTACGCCACCTCGATGGTGTCGCGACCGAGTCGGTGGTCGTAGAGGCGTACCGCCACCTTGTTGATGACGTTGAGGGAATGAGCGGCGATCTGGTGGGACCACGAAAGTTGTTCACATGCCGAGTGAAAGTGACCCAGATCCTGGATCTACGCCAGATATCCTCCCTTGAACGACTGAGAATCACGCTCGAAGACCTTCGGGGCGAGCACGAGCCTTGCCAGCGCATTGGCCAGGCAGCCCACCAATTGGACCTACACGGAGTGCTCGCGCCCGCCGCCACCGGCCTGGGCGAGACTCTCGCCCTATTCGAGCTTCATCTGCCGGCTTCTGAGGTTCCCGAAGTAGCCGAAGAGACGATATGGCAGCAGCTGCCGCCCGATCCTCGAAGGTTCCGGGTGCTCCATGGGTCACTGGGGGATCCCGCATAGGCCGTGGGCGCCTTCCGGCCCCCGAGGCCGCATTAGAACGGTGACCGTAAATCGAAGTCCCGGTAGAGATCGGTCTTGTCCAGATGCACGTACCTCATGACCATCACGTAGCTCGTGTGGCCCAGGATCCGCCGGAGCCTCTCGATATCGCCGCCCTGGCGTAGGTACTCGGTAGCAAACGTGTGACGGAACTTGTGGGCGTGGACCGGGAAACCGGACTGCTTGCGGATCCGCTGGAAGAGCTCGGTGATCGTCTCCACCCGGATCGGCTTGCCGTCGCGGCGGACCAGGAGCTGGGTTGACTCCGTGTCGGGCCGGACCCGGTTGAGGTAGCGGACCAGCTCCTTGCGGAGCCGGCGGCTGACCGGAACCCGGCGGAACTTGGCCCCCTTGCCCCGCTGGATCTTGAGGAAGCTGGCCTCTCCGTCGTCCTCGATGTCCTGGAGGGTGAGGCTGCACAGCTCGGAGAGTCGCATCCCGGTTCCGAGCAGGGTGAGGACCGCCATCCGCGGCCAGCCTTCCGGTGCGGCCGCCAAGACCGCCTCCAGCTGGGCCTCGGAGTACGTCTCCATCTCCGTGACCGGGACCTTGGGCCCGCGTACTCGGAGCAGCGCCGGATCGACCTCCCAGCCCTCTCGCAAAGCCCAGTTGCCAAAGGCCTTGATGACCTCGAAGAAGCCGTGCACGGTGTTCGGCGAGAGCCCGCGACCCTGGAGCTCGGCCAGAAAGCGCTTGAACTCGAAGGCGGTCAGCTCGGACAGGATCGCCGGCCCGCCGCTGGCCAGGAACTGCCTCATCTTCTGCTGGTACCAGCCGATGGTCCGCTCGCTGCGGCCGAGCACGGCGAGGTCCTGCAGCCACTCCCGGACCAAGAGCTCGAGGCGGGGACCGGCGTCCGGGCGCGCGCTTGGACCCTCAACCAGGGGCCGCAGCGGCTCGGGCTGGACCCCGACCAGGTCGGAGAAGCCAGCCTCGGGGATGGCGCGGGGGCGGCCGCCGGGGTCGGTGGACGGCCGCTGGCGTCCCCCAAAGCCGGTCTGGGCGTGCCCAACGGTTTTCGAAAACCCCAACGGTCTTTCGCTTTTTTCCAGCAACTTGACTCCTCCTTGGCTCTCCCCCGACCCCCGCTTAACGGGGACCAGAAAAGGCGAAACCGGCCCGATTCGGCCGGTTTCTGAGTTCAAGCTACCCCTCGGGGTGCCTTTGAGAAAGCGCCCCGAGGGTATTTGGTGCCGAGAGGGGGAGTCGAACCCCCACGGGATTTCTCCCAACGGTTTTTGAGACCGTCGCGTCTGCCGGTTCCGCCATCTCGGCACTGAGCGAACATAGCATCGCGCACTGGCGTCCCTCGCGGGCGCATCACCCGCTTCCCGGCTTACTGGTGGCAGCAACTTCGGGGAAACTGACTCGGCGGGCCGAATTTCAGGCGAAGTGTCGGGTCAGCTCAAGTGATCGGCCCAGGGCCTCGAGCAGCCCCAATGCACCGGGGGGGCGGTTGGCCGGTTCGCGTGACATGGCGCCGGCTAGCACTGCGGCAAACGGCGTCGGCACCCCACGGGCCAGGGGAGGCTCCTCAAGCAGGCGCTTGCTCGCGACCTCGATCCAGCTCTTGCCCGAGAAGGGTCGGACTCCGCTCACCGCCTCGTATATAACGGCGGCGAGGGAGTACACGTCCGACCGACCGTCGACCACGTCCCCCGAGAGCTGCTCGGGTGCGACGTAGTCCGGGGAACCGAGGAACGAATCGGGATTGGTGGCGAGAGTAGCCCCCTCGACACAGGCAAGCCCGAAGTCGATCAGCATCGAGCAGCCGTCGCGATCGACGCGGATGTTCGCGGGCTTGATGTCGCGATGGACGACCCCGTGTTCATGGGCATGGTCGAGGCCTTCGGCCGCTCGTCGTAGAAGGCGAAGTACCACCGTGGGCGAGGCAGATCCAGCGCGGATCAGCTGCTCCAGGTCGCGACCTGGAGCTGGCTCCATGACCATGTAGGGGAACCCCTCCCAGACCGCGAAGTCCCACAGACGCACGATTCCCGGATGGTCGAGGCGGGCGATGGCCTGGGCTTCGCGTCGAAAGCGAGCTGCGAAGTGAGGCTCCCGAGCGAGGTCGGGCCGGATCAGCTTGAGTGCAGCACGGCGCCCGAGCAGACGGTGCTCGGCCAAAAACACCATCCCCATTCCGCCCCCACCCAGCTGTTCAAGTACGCGATAGCCGCCGACATCGCGGCCAATCCAAGAAGAGCCAGGTATTCGCCCGGCAACCATGCGTACGGCATAACGTGCCGCTGCGGTGCTTATTGCGAGCTCTGTGCCCTGGCCGCAGGCCGAGCCCCGAGGGTGTTACCGATCTCACGACCACAATCGAATTGGTGTCGGCGAGAGGAGTCGAACCTCCACGGGTGTTGCCCCACCAGATCCTAAGTCTGGCGCGTCTACCGTTCCGCCACGCCGACCCGCAGCGCCATTATGGGTGGCACCATCGCCACTGCCTAGGATGGTGAGGATGGATATGGAGTTCGATGCTCTCCTGATCGTGGGGTTCGGTGGACCGCAGGGGCCAGACGACGTGATTCCCTTCCTTCAGAACACGGTGCGGGGGCGCGCCGTGCCCGAGGAGCGCCTGCTCGAGGTGGCGCAACACTATGCGAGGTACGGGGGCGTGAGCCCGATCAACGCCCAGCTCCGCGCCCTGGCTGAGGCGGTTTCTGACCGGCTCAAGGCGGATGGAGCGGACCTCCCGGTATATCTGGGCAACCGCAATTGGCATCCCTACCTGGCCGACACCGTGCGCCAGATGCGGGAGCACGGGGTGAATCATGCCCTGGCCTTCTTCACCTCTCCGTACAGCTCCTACTCCAGCTGCCGCCAGTACCTCGATGACATAGAGCGCGCCCGGAACCAGGTGGGCACGGGCGCACCCCAGATCAGCCGGCTGCGCCACTACTTCAATCACCCTGGATTCATCGAACCCATGGCCGACCAGGTTCGCTCTGCCCTGGGCCGCATCGACGTCGCTCGCCGCGAGTCGGCGGCACTGGTTTTCACCGCCCATTCCATCCCCACCGCCATGGCTAGCGGCTGCGATTACCAGCGCCAGTTGGAGGAGAGCTGCCGCCTCATCACCGAGCTCGCCTGGCCCGGGGCGGATTGGAATCTGGTCTGGCAGAGTCGCTCCGGGTCCCCTAGAATCCCCTGGCTCGAGCCTCAGATCGACGATGAGCTGAGACGCCTGGCCGTCGCCGGCGTCCGGGACGTGATCGTGGTTCCGGTCGGGTTTATCTCCGATCACATCGAGGTCCTCTTCGATCTCGACGTGGAGGCCGCACAGGTCGCGGCCGAGCTCGGCTTGACCATGGTCCGGTGCCCCACCGTGGGCACGGCCGCGGGCTTTGTGCAGATGGTCCAAGAGCTAGTTCGGGAACGCTCCGATGGGGCCGCTCCTCGCTGGCTCGGCAGCCTGGGCCCGCGGCCCGTGCCGTGCGCCGCGGGCTGCTGCCCCGCGGACACCGCCTCGGGCCCAGGGTGAAAATTCGCTGGAGCCATGACCCGCGGGGATCCCGCCACCGGGCGGTGGCCTTGGGCGCCATCGCAGCCGCCATCCTGGTGGCTACTTCGGCGGCATTGGCCCAGGTCCTGCCGGTGGCGGCGTACCCCATACGGAGCGCGCCGCCTCGGGTCGGATTCTCGTTCAGCTCGGAGTCGGCCGCGTTCTATGGGGAGGACCCACCTTCGGCGCTGGCCACCCTGCTCCAAGACCTCCGCCCCCAGCTCGTCCGGCTGCCCGTCTATTGGGAGGCGGTGGCGCCCAGCGCGACCGTTTTGGATTTTTCCAGCACCGATCAGCTGCTCGGGGTCATCGCCGCCTACAACGCATTGCATCCGGCCTCACCAGCCCGCGTCGTGCTCGTCGTCGGAGCTCGTAACCTGGGCTATCCCGAACTGCACATCCCGTCCTGGGTCGACGTCGGTGCGGGGATGGCCGGCATCCTCAGCAGCGCGCCCTACCTGCGCTACTTCACCGCCACGGTCCAGCGCTATCGCAGCAACCCCTACCTGGAGGACTGGCAGGTAGAGAACGAGCCATTCGACGACATCACCCCGGTTTCCTTCAGCGACGCCATTTCCGCGACGACCCTGGGTCATGAGCTGGCACTGGTGCGAGCCCTGGACCCATATCACGCGACCCTGGTAACGAGCTACAACAACGCTTCCGTCGCTCTCGACCGGACCCAGATGTCGACCTTCTGGGCCATGGTTGCGCGACTGCACAACGGCGGACCGGATGTGGTGGGGCATATGCCCAGCGCGCTTGGCGCGGAGGCCACAATCCTCGGGCTGGACGCGTACGTTGTCACTCCCTCGACCCCCCTGCGCAGCGCGCCGGCGTCCGAGCGCATCGGCTGGAAGGCGCAGACGCTGAGTTACTGGGCGGCCCAGGCGCGCTCGCGGTCCAAGGCGCTTTGGGTGACCGAGATGCAGGCCATGCCCTGGGACGGACAGCCTGGGTTCACGGTTCAGAATCTGCTCCAGAGCGCGCGTTCCTATCGGCGCACCGGTCCATCGGTATTCCTGCTCTGGGGAGTCGAATACTGGCTCACGAGTCCGGCCTGGCTGGCCGGAGGGGAGGCGGCGGTCGCCGCCATGCGGGCGACCACCTGACGAGCGTGGTCCCCGCTGGCAGCTCCCGCAGCTCTGATTAGGCCGTGCGCATGGGCTCGCGACGAACCATGTGCATGATCCCGACCAGGATGCAGGCACCGAGGATCGCCGTCACAAAGCTCCAGATCAGGCCCCCGCGATGGAGTCCCACCAAGGCGAGGAGAAATCCGCCCACAAGTCCGCCCACGATGCCGAGGACAATGTCCAACAGCACCCCGTAACCGTGCCCGCTCATCAGCCTTCCGGCTATCAGACCGGCCAGGCCGCCCACCACCAACCACACGATCAGTCCCAACAGTCCCATCGCCACCCTCCTTATCTGTTTCGCTCCGGGTCCGGGTTGGGCCCGAACCTTGCCCGGCCGCGGTGGTCACTGGGCCGGTTGGAGAAGACGACGCTCCCCGAACTTCCAGCGAAGACCTTATAGCAACCCTACAACAAAGTGGTGCAACTACGCGCTATACTGGCGTCCATCATGAAGCGCGACGGGGGGAGCTTTGGAGCAGGCTGCGGGCCTCTGGCGGGAGCACGCCAGGCGTGGTTGGAAGCGCCGCATGCTCCTCGCGGATGCGCGTCGATCGTCTTCCCGGCGGGGGTCGTAAGGCACCACGCGGGGCGTTCGTACCGTTACCGCACGCGGGACCGCCGCGTTAAGAACCTCGCAGTATGAGTTCCAATCGACACCAAGCGGGCTTGGGCGACCACGCCTCCCGGCTGGAGGGTCGCGCGGTCGGCGGCGCCCACCCCGGACCGCACTCCAGCCGCCGGACCATCACCACGGCGGCTCGGCGGCGCGTCCGCGCCCGCCACAGCCGGCAGCGGCCGAGCCGGCTCCGAGGCTGGCTCAAGGTCATGATCGCGGTCATGGTCCCGGTGCTGATCCTGGGCGGATCGGCCTACGGCGCGATGGCCGCGGCCACGAGCAGCCCGTTGCCCGATCCCAGTGTGGTCGTGAACACCACGATGCCCAGCGACACCATGATTTACGACCGCACCGGCACCGTTCTGCTGGCCGACGTTCATACCCCCGGCTACTACCACTACCAGGTCACCCTCGCCCAGATGGGCCGCTGGCTGCCCGAGGCAACGGTCGCGGTCGAGGACTCCAACTTCTGGCACGAATCCGCCGTGAGCCCGACCAGCATCGTGCGCGCCGCCCTGGCCGACCTGGCGGCGCACCGCATCGTCGAGGGTGGTTCAACCATCACCGAGCAGTTGGTGAAGATGCAGGCGGTGGGGAGCCAGCAGACCCTGACGCGCAAGCTGCGCGAGGCCGATCTCGCCCTCGAGGTGGCCGCAGCCTATCCCAAGAGCAAGATCCTGGAGAGCTACCTCAATATCCTCAACTACGGCAACTTCGCCTACGGTGCTCAGGCGGCGGCGGAGGTCTACTTCCACACCAACGCCTCCAAGCTCGACCTCGCCCAGGCGTCGCTGCTCGCCGGTCTGCCCCAGGATCCGGCCCTGCTCGACCCTCTGATCCACCCTCGTGCGGCGAAGGCGCGACAGGGTGAGGTGCTGGCGGCGATGGTTCGTCACCACGACATAACCCAGGCCCAGGCCGATCAGGCGGCGAAGGAGGATCTATCGCCGCCCAATCACATGTTCACGGCCCAGGACTATGACCTCGTGCCCAGCTTCACCGGCTACGTCATGAGCGAGCTCACGACGATGTATGGCAGCAAGGTGATGAGCCAGGGTGGCCTGCACGTGGTGACGAGTCTGGACTGGAACCTGGAGCAGGCAGCCCAGCAGGCGGTCACCTCGGGCGTGGCCGCAGTCAGTCGCTACAACGTCACCGACGGCGCGCTGGTGGCGATGGATCCAAAGTCCGGTCAGGTGCTGGCGATGGTCGGGTCAGCCGGCCCCAACGCACCCGGCGCCGACTACAACTTCGCCGTCTGGCCCCCGCGCGATCCCGGCTCCTCATTCAAGATCTACACCTACTCCGCTGCGATCGCCAGCCGCCTCTACACCATGGTCACTCCCGTTCTCGACGCCCCCCTCAAGGTCCAATCGCCGGGATCGGTCGGCGTATACGCGCCGCAGAACTACGACCGGCGGTACCACGGCACCTGCCAGGTTCAGGTCTGTCTGGGCAACTCCTTCAATATTCCGGCGGTCGAGGTTGAAACAGCGGTGGGGGTGGACAAGGTGGCGCAGACCGCCCAGCAGTTCGGCGCCCCCCCCTACTACCCCGAGGGATCGACCTTTAAGAACAACGTGCCGGCCAGTGACTTCCAGCCCTCTTTGACCCTGGGTGGTTATGGGGAGACCCCGCTCCAGATGGCGACGGGCGCGGCCACCATCGCCGATCTCGGCGTGACCCACTCTCCCCAGGTGATGCTGTCGGTCTCGGGGGTGCCCGGGATCAAGTCACCCGCAGCCTCCAAGGGAAGCCAGGTCCTGGATCCGGGAGCCGCCTACATCGTGGGCCAGATGCTCTCCAACAACGCCAACCGCAGTGAGACTTTCGGCACCTACAACTCGCTCGTGATTCCGGGTTACCAGGTGGCCGCCAAGACCGGGACCACGGACAACTTCACCGACGGCTGGACCGTGGGCTTCACTCCCTCGCTGGCGGTCGCGGTCTGGGTGGGCAACGCCAACTCGAGCCCGATAGCCTGGGGTCAAGACGCGATCTACGTCGCCTCCCCGATCTGGAACCACTTCTTCCTCGGGGCGCTGCACGAGATGAAGCAGGGCAATCAGTGGTACGCGATGCCCTCCGACGTCTATGAGCAGAATGTGGGTGGCCGGCCGGCGTACTTCCTGAGCGGAACCTCGCCGACTCAGAAGCCGCCCCCTCTGCCGACCTGGGTGACGCTCAACGGCCGCCCCGGCGCCGGCACCTCAGGTACCCCGGCCAAGACCACCACCACGACCTCGGGTGGGGTTCCGACCGGGCCCGGATGCCGCAGCTGGACCTACAACGGGGCCCAGTATTGGGCCTGCACCGCCACGGGATCCGGCCTCCCCGGAGATCCGCTGGGCTGAGGCCAGGCTCTCCTCGTCAGGCCCTGGGTACGGCGGACGCGCGCTTGTAGCGGGGCAGGATCTCCTCGGCCCAGATCGACATCTGGCGCAGCAGGCTTTCCATATTGGGATAGATCACCTTGAGCTCGAAGTGGGTCACGCCGGCGGCGATGAACTCCTCGACGCGGCGGCGCACGTCGTCAAAGGAACCGATGATGTGGCGGTCGAGCGCGAACTGGATGTTGTCCACGTCCCGCTCGTAGCTCTGGCTGCTCTCTCGGATGGTGGGCAGGGCGAGCTCCAGGGCCTCCTCTCGGGTCGGCGCGATGGCGGCCAGCTTCTCCACCGCGATCGTGATCCGGTCGGGATCGCGCCCATGCTCGAGTGCGCTTGCGCGCAATATCTCCACCCCGCGCGCCATTTCCTGTGGTGAGAGCCAGCCCGGGATCCAGCCGTCGCCCAGGCGTCCGGCGCGCGCCGCCGCCTGGTCCATCCAGCCCCCCACCCAGACCGGAGGGTGTGGCTTTTGGACCGGCTTAGGGTACATCTCGGCCCCCTCGAAGGTGACGTAGCGACCCTGGTAGGAAGCTTGAGGCTGGGTCCAAAGAGCCTTCATGGCCTCTATGTACTCGTCGGTTCGGCGTCCTCGGGGCTGGAGAGGCACGCCGAAGGCCTCAAATTCGCGCGACTCGCGCGTGGCCTTGGATCCGAGCCCGACGCCCACGATGAGGCGGCCTCCGCAGAGCCGGTCGACGGTCGCCGTCTGCTTGGCGGCGTAGATCGGATGGCGCGTGGGCATGACCAAGCACGCCACGCCGAGGCGGATGCGCTCGGTCTGAGGAGCGAGATAGGCCAGGGTGGTCAGCGATTCGAAGAAGTCCGCGTCCTGCTCGTCGGTGATGGCCTCGGTGGCCCCCGAGGAGATGTGGTGGCGGTGCATCTCCGAGCTCCAAAGCACGTGGTCGTGGACCCAGATCGAGTCGAAACCCAAGTCCTCAGCCGCCCGCGCGGCCAGCACCATGTTCTCGGGACTGGAAAGGGGCCCGGAATTGGGCACGCGGATGCCGAACTCGATCTCGCTCATGGTTTGCTCCAAAGTCCTCCGGTTCTGTTCAGGCCAGCTTGCGCAGACGGGGCAGGATCTCGCTTCCATAAAGCTGCAGAAAGCGGCGCTGATCGTTGCCCGGGGCGTGGAACACCAGATGCGTGAAACCGAGCTCGATGTAGGGCCGGATCTGCTCTATGTGCTCGTCAGGATCATCGGACACGAGCCAGCGCCGGTGGGCCACGTCCTCGACCTCGCGCGCTCGCTCCTCCATTTCGCGCGGATCCTTGATCCCCGATTTGGCTTCCGCGGGCAGGGCCAGGGCGGCCCAGATCTTGGTGTCCTCCAGGGCTCGCGAGCGGTCGTGGTCAAAGGAGACCTTGACCTCGATCATGCGCTCGACGCTGCCCTCCTCGCGCCCACCCGCCGCCTCGCCCTCGGCCAGGCTGGGCAGGAGCACGTCGCGATACAGTTCCTCGCCCTTGCCCGAGGTGCAGATGAAACCGTCGGCGCTTCGCCCCGCGTAGCGAGCGGTCTGCGGCCCCGAGGCGCTGACGTAGATCGGGACCGGCTGCTCGGGGCGGTCGTAAATGGTTGCGTTATGGGTCTGGTAGTACTCACCCTCGAAGCTGACGATCTCCTCAGTCCACAGCGTCCGGATCAGGCGAACGGCCTCGCGCAGGCGGGCGAATCGCTCCTTCTGATCGGGCCAGTCAAAGCCCAGGGCTCCCTCGTTCAGGTGTTCGCCGCTTCCCACTCCCAGGATCATGCGGCCGGGATAGAGGCAGCCCAGCGTCCCGAACGCGTGGGCGACGACGCCGGGGTGGTAGCGGAATGTCGGCGTGGCCACGCTGGTGCCCAGGGCCACCCGCTGGGTGCGCTCGCCGGCCGCTGCGAGCCAGGAGAAGGAGAAGGGAGCGTGACCGTCGGAGTGGCGCCACGGCTGCAGGTGGTCGGAGATGAACACGCTCTCGAAGCCCTGCGTCTCGGCCTCGATCGCGAACTCGAGCAGGGTTCTGGGATCGAACTGTTCAGCCGAGGCCTTGTAGCCGAGTCGCAGCATTTTCCTCTCCTTTCATCAGGTGCCCGGTTGACGCGGGATGCATTCTGGATCCAAAATACATTGGCATTATGCAGGTCGAGAAGCCACCCCGACCGCCAGCTGTGAGCGAGCTCGACACCGGTGGTCTCGACGCCCAATCGATGCCGCTGGCGGCCGAGGCGTCTCCCCCGCGCCGCCGGGGTTGGAAGCGAAGCCGGGGAATCGGCGTCCAGCTGCTCTCCGTCGCCTGTTTCTTCGCTCTCTGGGAGATCGTGGGCAGCCACACCAACCCCATACTGCTCCCGACGCCGATCGCGGTGGGCGCCGCCTTCATCGACATGGTTCGTAGCGGGACCCTGGAGCAGGGCTTTCTGCTCGCCACCGGAGATCTGGTCACCGGCTACATCCTGGCCATCGTCGTCGGGGTCGGAGTGGGACTATTCATGGGCCGCAACCGCCTGCTCGAGCAGGTGCTGAACCCCTACATCAACTTTATGCAGGCCACCCCGTTGGTTGCCCTGGTGCCCCTGATCATCATCTGGCTCGGGATCGGCTTTCCGGCCCGGGTGGCGGTGGTGTTCATCCTCGCCGTGTGGTCGGTGATCATCAACACCTCGACCGGGGTCAAGACCGTCCCTCGGGTGCTGGTCGAGGTGGCGCAGGTCTACCACCTGAGCGAGCGTCGGGTGATGCGGGAGATCGCGCTCCCGAGCGCGGTCCCGCACATCTTCGCCGGGTTGCGCATAGCCCTGGGCAAGGCCTTGATCGGCATGGTGATCGCCGAGATGGAGATCAGCATCGTCGGACTGGGCGGCCTCCTCTCCGACTACGGCAACGAATTCAAAACCGCCTACCTGATGGCGGGCATCGGGGTCGCCTCACTGGTAGGGGTTCTGACCGCAATCTTCTTGGAATGGTCACTCGGGCACTTCTTCCCCTGGGTGGCCGCAACCTCGTCACAACCGGATTAAGGAGGCGACCTGAAAACCATGTTCCTGACCAAGAGAGCGCGCCTGGGCCTGGGCCTGGCGGCAACCCTGCTGCTGGCCGCGTGTGGCGGCAGCGCCAGCACCGGCGGCACGGCCGCGACGACCACCGGCAATCATCCCAACCTCAGCGGTCAGACCATTCGCTTCGTCTATGACGGCACCCCGGCCCTCTCCACGGTCAACCTTGATCACGCCTTCGGCATCCTCAAGAGCTGGGGCGCGAACGTTCAGGTGACGTACGCCGGCAGCACGCAGGTCGTCTTCGCGGCCATGGTCCAGGGCGACGCCGATGTGATGGAGTTCTCCGCTCAGGGGGCGCTCGCGGGCATTGACAGCGGGATCAACCTCAAGGCCTTCGCCTTGGTCAACCCACGCATGGACTACGCCTTCATCAGCAAGCCCAGCATCAAAAAGCTCTCCCAGCTCAAGGGGGCCAAGATTGGGGTGCTTGACACCGTCGGGCTGAACGGCATTCAGGCCGAGATGGTGGTCAAGGCCGCCGGTCTTAAGTCGTCTGACGTATCCCTGATCGCCGCCGGCGGCCAGGGCCAGAGGGTGGCGGCGCTGTTGAGCGGCCGCCTGGACGCGACCATGGTCGGGTTCTCCAACTACCTGCAGCTCAAGAGTCAGGGCTACAACCTGCTCTACTCCTACACCAAGGAGCAGCCCAAGCTCTACGACGGCATTCTGTGGTCCACTCCCACCTGGCTGTCAAGCCACAAGGCGACCGCGATAGCCATCAACCAGGCGCTGATCGAGAGCAGCCGCTGGGTCGACAACACCAAGAACAAGAGCGCCTTTGTGACCGAGGCTGACAACTTGATCAAGGGCTCCGACGCCTCGGTGACGGGCCAGATGTACGACACCTACATTCAGAACAACATGTTCCCACCCAACGCCATCCTCGACCAGAGTGCGCTGAGCTTCAACCAGAGCGAGTACGTGCAGTACAAGGCGCTCAAGGAATCGCTCCCGGTGAGCCAGTGGTCAGATGTCACCTTCGCCCAGCAGGCGCTGAAGAAGGAGGGCACGGTCTAGCCCAATATGACCGAGGACACGATCCGGATCGAGCGCCTGAACAAACGCTATGGCGTTGACGGCGGGCGCTCGACCCTAACCGTCCTGGAGAACATCGATCTGGCCATTGGCAAGGGTTCGTTCGTGAGTCTGGTCGGGCCATCCGGCTGCGGCAAGACCACCCTGCTCAAGATCCTGGCTGGACTGGTGCGATACGACGAGGGCTCGATCCACATCCGGGATCGGTCGGTGGTCGGGGTGCCTCCGAACATCGGATTCGTCTTCCAGGAGCCTGGACTGCTGCCCTGGCGCACCGTCTACGGCAACGTCGAGCTCGCGCTCGAGGCCAAGTCGATGAGCCGGGCGCAGCGCCGGGAGACCATCGATCGGTATCTGGAAATGATGGGTCTGACTCGGTTTGCCCAATACCCTCCCTATCAGCTTTCGGGGGGAATGCAGCAGCGCGTCGGGCTGGCTCGCGCCCTGGCCGTGGAGCCCGACGTGCTCTTCATGGACGAGCCCTTCGGTGCGCTTGACGCTCTGACCCGGGCGCGTCTCCAGGAGGAGCTGGCCAGGATTGTCACCGTCACCAACACGACCACCGTTTTCGTGACCCACGACGTGGACGAGGCGGTGTTCCTGTCCGACCGCATCGTGGTTCTGAGCGCCCGGCCAGGGCGGATTCAGAAGGTCGTCGAGGTCGGTTTGCCGCGTCCCCGGCAGCGCGCCGACCACCGCTCCAGCGCCGAGGCCGGAAGGCTACGAGCCGAGATCCTGGAGCTGATCGAAAGCCAGGCCTGGGAAGCGTCTCCCGCCCGGCCGGCCTGAGTTCGATCGAAGTGGTGGTCTTCCGGTGCTGCTGGCCCTGGAGGCTTGAGGCGCACCCGCGCTCGACCCGGTCCTCGAGGTCAGGCTGGTGAGACAGGAATTCGAACGCCGGCTGGCGATCCCGCGCTCGACCGCGCAGGCCTGGCCCACCCTCACCGACGTGCGCCAGGTGGCGGGCTGGATCCCCAAGCTGCAGGAGGTTCAGGAGCTGTCTCCGCTGGAGCGCTATAGCGCCGTCCTGGAAGACCGGCTCGGTCCCTTTCGGCTCCGCGCCGATCTGGAGATCGAAGTGATCAGGGTGGAGGTGCCGGATCTGATCGAGGTTCGAGCGGCGGGCGAGGACCGTCAGGTCCACTCGCGCATCAGCGTGGAGGCACAGCTCCATCTCTTCCCCGCGGACGCCGGCGCCGAGCTCGAGGTCAAGGGTGCATACGAGGTCACCGGACGTGTCGCCGCGCTGGGCTCCGGCACCATCCGCAAGAAGGGTGAGGTGATGCTCGACGAATTCATCGAGCACGCGCGCGAGGCGCTGTCGTGAACCTGGCTCGCTTCGAGCTCCACCGCCCCCAGACCCTGGACCAGGCCACGGAGCTGAAAGTTCAGCTCGGGGAGGACGCCGCCCTTTACGCCGGCGGGACCGAGCTCTTGTTGGCCATGAAGCTGGGGCTCGCCCATTGGCCCCACCTGATCGACCTTAAACAGCTTCCCGAGCTCGACGGCGTGGAGCTGGAGCCCGATCGGGTTCGGATAGGGGCGCGGGCCACCCACATGGAGATCGAACGCAGCCCTCTGGTTCAGGCCGCCGTCCCGGGGCTGAGCCGTCTTGAGGGCCGGATCGCGAACGTTCGGGTCCGCGCGGCGGGCACCCTGATCGGGAACATCTGCTTTGGCGAACCGCACGCCGACCCGCCCACTCTGCTGGCTGCGCTCGGCGCCGAAATCGAGTTGCAGGGCCCAGGGGGCCGGCGTACGTTACCCCTGATCGAGTTCATGACCGGGGCCTACGAGAACGCGCTTCAGCCCGAGGAGATCGCGCTCGCGGTGCGCATTCCCCGCCCTGGCCCCGGGGTCCAAGCCGGCTACCGCAACTTCAAGGTGCTGGAGCGCCCTTGTGCCGGCGTGGCCGTGGTCGGCCGGGTCGAGGAAGGGCGCTTTTCCAGCCCGCCCCAGGTCTATGCCGGGTCGGCCGACGAGATCCCGCGCGCGGTCCCGTCGGAGATGCTCAAGGGAGCTGGAGCTGACGATCAGGAGGCGTTGGCCGAGCTCGCGCGCCAGGCCGCCCGGTCGGTCGACCCCATCGACGACCTCTCCGGATCGGCCGAGTACAAGCGGCACCTGATCGGTGTCCTGGCCCGCCGCGCGGCTCTGGACGTGCTGCGTGGGACCGAGCTGTGAGCCGCGCTCTGCGCCTGGTCCTAAACGGCGCCGAGCGCGAGTTTGCGGTCGAGGACTGGACCCTGCTGCTCGACCTGCTGCGCGCAGTGGGACTGAGCGGCGCCAAGCCCAGCTGTGAGATGGAGGTCTGCGGGAGCTGCACGGTGCTCGTCGAGGGCCTTCCGGTGAGCTCCTGCACGACCCTCGCCCGGGAGGCCGAGGGGAAGTCGGTGGAGACCGTGGAGGGGCTGGCCGGGGACACGCCCCATCCGCTCCAACAGGCCTTCATGGATCGCTTCGCATTTCAGTGTGGATACTGCACGCCGGGCATGCTGATGGCGGCCAAATCGCTGCTCCAGCACCAGCCCCACCCCTCCCGAGAAGAGATAGTGCACTGGATGGACGGCAACATCTGCCGCTGCACCGGATACCAGTCGATCGTCGAGGCGATCGAGCTCGCCGCGCAGAGGACGACGTGAGCAAGCATCGGGTCGTCGGTCGCTCGGTGCCACGCGTCGACGCCTGGGACAAGGTGAGCGGGCGCGCCCGCTATGCCATCGACCTCGAGACCCCGGGCATGCTGCACGCGGCCGTAACGCGCTCGGAGCGCGCGCACGCCGAGATCACGGGCTTCGATCTGGGGGCGGCGCTGGCCCTACCCGGCGTGGTTCGCGTGGTGACCTTCGCCGATCTTGAGGGCATAAATCCTTGGTTCGGACACATCGTCGCCGACCACCCCATCCTGGCACCCGGGCGCACCTGCTACTACGGCGAGCCGGTGGCTCTGGTGGTGGCGGACACCAGAGCCACCGCGCTCGAGGCGGCGGCGTTGGTCGAGGTCGATTACCGGGATCTGCCGGTTCTGATCGACGCCGACCGGGCGCTGGCCCCCCAGGCCCCGGTGATCCACGTCGAGCGAGGCGAGCGCGTTGGGGATGAGGGGTTCGACGCCGGTGCGGCGGCTCCGCAGGGCAACGTCTGCAGTGCCGCCGAGCTCGGCTGGGGCGATCTGGATGCGGCCTTCGCCGCTGCCGCCCTGGTCCTGGAGGGCGACTACCTGTATCCCATGCTCTACGGCTACGCCATGGAGCCGTACAACGCACTGGCTGCGTTCGATGCCGCCGGACTCAGCGTTCACACCACCGCCCAGCACCCCTACCAGGTCCGCAACGACCTGGCGCGCATCTTTGGCCTCTCCCTGGCCCAGGTTCGGGTCGTGGTGCCCTACGTCGGTGGCGGTTACGGAACCAAGTCCTACACCAAGGTCGAGCCCCTGGCCGCGGTCGGGGCGTGGGCCACAGGGAGGCCGGTCAAGCTCGTGCTCTCGGTCGAGGAGGCGATGCTGACCACGCGCTCGGACAGCGCCCGAATTCACGCCCGTACAGCCTTTTCGGCCGACGGGCGGATCCTGGGGCGGGAATTCGACCTGGTCTTGAACAGCGGCGCCTACACCGACAACAGTCCGTTGGTCGCGCAGAAGGCGGCCAACCGCGCCCCCGGTCCCTATCGGATCCCGGCCCTCAGGGTGCGCGCCCGCTCGGTCTTCACCAACACCGTTCCGGCCAGCTCTCTACGCGGCTTCGGGGCTCCCCTGGGCAATCTCGCCGGGGAGACTCAGATCGACGAGGCCGCCGACCGCCTGGGTCTCGATCCGGTCCGAATGCGGCTCATGAATCTGGTCGGGCCGGGCGAGGTGCTGCTCCCAGGCCGCCGTCCCCTGGATGCGGACCTGGGAGCGGACCTGGACCTTTTGGCCGAATCGCTGGGCTGGCCCGGAGCTGAGGGAAGGGCGGTCGGGTTCGGGCTCTCCGCCTCCGACGCCGGTGCCTTTCCGGTCTCGACCGCTCTGGTCCGTCTCCATGCCGACGGCTCGGTTTCGGTCATGACCGGCTCGACCGAGCTCGGACAGGGCAGCCGCACGGTGCTGGCTCAGATCGCGGCCGAGGAGCTGGGGGTGGAGCTGGAGCAGGTGAGCGTGCTCGGCTCGGACACGGCGGCCGGGCCCTACGAGCGAACCACCGGCGCCAGCCGGACCACAACCATCGCCGGCCGCTCCCTCATGGCTGCCTGCGCCGACGTTCGGCGTCGCCTGCGCGAGCTCGCTGCCGAAGCCTACAGGGTGGGCCAGGAAGCGATCGTCGAGGTCCCGGGAGGTCTGGTCGTCGATGGGACTAGGCGTGCCCACGCCGAAGTCATCAGGGCCTGGTTTGGGGCCGAAGGCGAGGTGGTGGGCAGTGGGGCCGTGCGGCGCGCGGGCGATTTCAGCGCCATGCCCCCCTTCTGGGAGGTGGGGGTGACAGGGGTGGAACTCGACCTCGACCCGGAAACCGGAGCCGCCCGGGTGCTCAAGCTGGCGGCGGTCGGAGACGTTGGCTTCGCCATCCATCCGGCCATGGTGCATGGCCAGGACTCCGGGGCGGCACTCATGGGTCTGGGGGCGGCCCTGCACGAGGAGCTGGTCTACGACGGCGAGGTGCTGGCCAACCCGAACGTGGTCGATTACCATGTTCCCCGCTTCAGCGATGCACCCGCGTCAACTGAGCTCATGTTGGCCGAGCGCGGCGACGGGGTCGGACCCTATGGAGCCAAAGGCGGCGGGGAGGGCAGCACCAACCCGGTTGGAGGCGCGGTGGCCAGTGCCATCGGTCGCGCGACCGGGGTCTATCCGCGGCAGTTACCGGTCACCCCGGAACGCATCTGGAGGATGTTCAGGAGCGGTGATGGAAGCGACAACGCTGGATAGTCAGGACGGACTGAAGCAGATCATGCGGCGCTCGGCGGTGCACTACACCACCGTTGGCGACCTCACCTACTCTGTGCTCCGGCAGGCCATCTTGAGTGGCGTTCTAAAGCCGGGCCAGCAGCTGCGCCAGGACGCTCTGGCCGACTCGCTCGGGGTGTCGCGCCTGCCCGTGCGCTCGGCGCTGCTCCAGCTCGCGTCCGACGGTCTGATCGTGATGCGCGCCCACCGCGGAGCGATCGTCTCCACCTTGAGCGGAACCCAGATCAAGCAGATCTATGAGGCCCGCCGCGTGCTCGAGACCTACGCCCTGCGCCAGGCCATCGCCAACATGACGCCCGAGCGGCTGGCGGCGCTGGAGACCCTGGCCGACCAGCTCGACGCCACCGAGTCCGGGGAGGAGTTTGTCGAGGCCAGGTTCGCCTTCTACGACAAGCTCTACGGGACCGATGGCAACCCGGTCATCTCCTCTTTGATCGAGCGCCTGCGCAACGACGTCGGGCGTTACTGGCTGCGCCGGCGCGTCGCTCACGGCCACGAGCCGGAGCACTCGCGCCTTTTGGGCTATGTTCGCCGCCGCGACGCGGACGGGGCCACGCGCTGGCTTGAAGGACACATCCGACAGGTCGCAGAGGAGCTGGCGGCGCTGGCCGAGAATCCCACTGCGGTGGCCGCGGGGGGCCTGTGATGGATTGTTTAGCGCTCGGAGCGGATCCAATATCCATAAAGCAGGGGGGACGATCGTGCAAACCCGGGAGGTGACTTTCTTCGGTCACGGCGAGCGGCTCAGCGGACTGTGGCGCACCCCGGATGACTTTGGCGGTCCGCTACCCGCGATCGTCCAGGGCCCGGGGTGGATGGGGCTCAAGGACGCCAAGCTCTACGTGCGCTATCACGAGGCTTTGACCAAGGCCGGCTTCGGCGTCCTGATCTTCGATTACCGGGGCTTTGGCGATTCGGGCGGGGATCGCACCCTGCTCTCCCCGCGCAATCAGCTCGAGGATCTGGTCGATGCGGTCAGCTACCTGTCCGGGCGTGAAGACGTCGACCCTGATCGCATCGGCTGCTTCGGCACCGGAGGGACCGGCGGCGGCAACGCGATCCTGCTCGCCGCCCAGGACCCCAGGGTCCGCGCGGTGGTGAGCCAGGTGCCCGTCGCCGACGGCCGCGACTGGCTGCACCGGATGCGCTCGGAGGACCAGTGGCTTGAGTTCCTGGCCGAGCTGGAAGTCGATCGCCGCCTGCGCGCGACCACCGGTGCCGGGCGCTTGGTCGATCCCCGCGAGCACATCATGGTCCCGACCCAGGAGCGGCGAACGACCCAGATCAAGGCCGACGTCGACACCCGAGTACCGACGGCCGTCAGCCTTGGTGCGGCGGACGAGATTCTGGCCTACAGTCCGCTCGCCGCCGCGGGCGGACTCACCACGCCGCTCCTGTTGATCGCCGTCGAGGGTGACGCGGTCACGCCCACCGATCACGCGCAGAGCCTCTACGAGGCCGCCGCGGGCCCCAAATCCCTGCTGCTGCAGCGCCGGACCACGCACTACGCGGCCTACGACCGCTATTGGAGCCTGGTCACCCCGCGCATCGTGGGCTGGTACCAGGTTCACCTGGCGGTCGGCGGCGTGGGTGAGCTCTCCGACCCCGGCGATTCGGGGGCGGCGATGCGGTGGCTTCAAGATGAACCAGGACCACAAGGAGTTGAGCGATGAAATACGGTCTGCTGCTGCCCCATTTCGGCGAGGAGGCCGACCGCGACAAGCTGCTCGACGGGGCCCGCCGGGCCGAAGAGCTTGGCTTCGATTCGGTCTGGGTCCGCGACCATCTGATCTTTGAGCCCCACGGCGAGATGGAAAAGCCCGATCGCACCTTTTTTGAGCCCCTGGCCACGCTGACCGCAATCGGCGCCGTCACCCGGCGCCTGCAGCTGGGCACCGGTTCGCTCATCCCCTACCGGCACCCCCTCCAGGTCGCCCTCCAGCTCGGCACCATGACCCAGCTCATCGGTCCGCGTTTCATCCTCGGCATGGGGGCGGGAACCTTCCAGCACGAGTTCGACGCCGTGGGCATGACCGGTCCGCTGGAGGAGCGCTGGGGCCGGGTCGAGTCCTATGCCCGCATCCTGCGCCAGGTCTGGACCGAGAACGAGGTCAGCTACCAGGACCAGCACTACAGCTTTAACAACGTCACCATCGAACCCAAACCGGTCGGCGGACCAGTTCCCTACTGGTACTGCGGGGCGACCCCGGCGTCGGCCCGGCGGGCGGTGGAGTACTGCGACGGCTGGATGCCCGGGCGGATATCGATGGAGACATTCAAGGCCCGGGTGGCCAAGATCAAGCAGATGTCGGCCGAGGCTGGGCGCACTCCGCCCACCATCGCCATCATCCCGCCCACCTCGGTTGAATCGGATCGCTCGGAGGCGCTGAAGGACGTCAATGTCGAGGGTCTGTGCGCCTGGGCCAATAACGCCAAGTTCTGGGTCAAGCCGCCATCGGGCCGGTTCGAGACCTTCGCCGATCTGGAGGGCATGCTGATCGCGGGGGACCCCGACGACGCGGCGGCGGAATGCCGCAAGTTCGAAGCCGCAGGGTGCGAGCACCTGGTCTTCGACTTTCGCTTCAAGTTCCATCGCTGGTTTGAGCAGATCGAGCTGCTCGGACGGCACGTGCTGCCCCAGCTGCGCGGAGCGGAGTCACCCGCCGGTGATTGAGCCGACACGGATCATCCGCCGGCGGCCCGCCCGTGCCGCGGGCGCCAATTCATCGGTAGGGAGGAGTGAGCGATGAGCGCTGAGCAGCCCGAGCGGCGCTCGAGCGTCAAGCCTGAGGAGGGCCTGACCCTGGAGGAGATCCTGAAGATCGAGGTCCCAGACGATCGGGTCGAGCGCCTAAAGCAGCTGACGCGGCCCGACGCTGAGGTCAGCGACGAGGTGTACACCTGGCTCGTGCGCCAGCAGGCGCAGTGGGTCAACATCCAATACACGCGGTTCCTGGCCGGAGCCAAGTTCACCGAGCAGGATGTGGACGACATCCTCACCAACTCATTCGACATCCACGCCCACGGGGGATCGGATCCGTTCGAGCGCCTGATCCTGGAGGACGACCTGGCCTACGACTGCACCGACGCCGGCATGCGGGCGATCGTGATCAAGACCTGGTACACGCCCTCGGCCTCGCGCAACGCTCTGGTCCAAAAGCTGGCCGACATCTACGCCGAGGAGCGGGGTCTGCGCCCGGTCGAGGTCCTGGGCGGAGTCACCCTCAACTATCCCCAGGGGGGGCTCAACCCCGACGCCGTACGCAAGTGCCTGGGCTTTCCCGGCATGCGTTACGTGTGGATGCCCATGGTGGACTCCTATCACCACCGCCGGGTGGTCTATGACGACTACTCCGGGCACGGCATCAGCTTCCTCGACGACCAGCGCCGGATTCTGCCCGAGGTGCGGGAGATCCTGAAAATCGTGGCCGACAACGACCTCGTCCTGGCCAGTGGGCACTACCCGTTCGAGGACACCCACATCCTCTTCCAGGAGGCGCGCGAGGCCGGCGTCAAGCGCCTCGAGGTGATCCATCCCGCCCACATTCACTCCAAGCATTCCCTGGAGCAGATGCATGTGCAGGCCGAGCTCGGGGCCAAGCTCATGGTCTCCGCCCTCGGTGCCCAGGCCTTTCCCCTGCACGAGAGCGGGCCCCTGTACGCGGCGCGCATGGTCAAGGAACTGGGGGCCGAGAACTGCGTCTACGGTTCCGATCTGGGCCAGCTCCAGAACTTTCCCCACATCACCTCGCACCGCTGGATGATCAAGCTCCTGCTCTCCTATGGCTGCACGAAGGAGGAGCTCTATCAGCTCTTCCAGCGCTCGCCCGCCGAGCACCTGGGGCTCGAGGTGCCCCCGCCGATGGGCACGCCCGCCCATCCCGGATGGCCGGCTCACAGCGATCAGCGCAGCTATCGCGGACATCCCCAGGCCGACCCGAGCGCCCGCGATCGGTCCCACAACCGTTATCGCCCTCGCGGCGCGCGAGGAGCCGAGGGAGGCTCGAGCCCAGCTCCGCCCGCCTAGGTTGGACTTGGACCCGGCTCAGGAGTCGTCCGACCCCGCCGCCACGATCGTGGCTGGGCGGGGCTCGGGGCGGCCGAGCCTGGCGCCGCTGCGTCACCAGTCGACCTGGATCATCCTGGCCGCGTTCTTCTGCATCAACCTGGGGGTGCAGTTCATCTCGCCCCTGCTGCCGGCGATGCGTTCCAACCTCCATCTGAGCCCGGTCGAAATCGGATGGATCGTGGGGGGGTATTCGCTTCCCGCGCTCCTGGTCACACTGCCCCTGGGCATTCTGGCCGACGTCTGGGGTAGCCGGCGGGTCCTGGCCGGCTGCCTGGGAGTGTTCGGGCTGGCCGGCCTGGGGGCGCTGAGCGCCGACGGGTTCCCCCACCTTCTGGCCTGGCGTGTGGTCCAGGGGTTGGCGGTGGCACCGATCGCCTCGATCACCATCGCCATGCTGGCCGACACGCTGCCCCGCGCCGAGCAGGCCATGGCCCAGAGCTACCGGAGCGTGGTGGGCTCGGCTTCGGAATTCGTCCAGCCGGTCCTGGCGGGGTTCCTGCTCGCCATGGCGGGCAGCTGGCGGCCGGCGTTTCTGCTCTTCGTGCTACCCCTGGGCGTGGCCGTGTGGGCCTTCTTCGGGCTCACCGACAGCGCGCCCCGGCGGGTGGCCCGGGCCTCGGGGGGCTATTCCTCCGACGCGCTGACCGCGCTCCGCGACCCCGCCATTCTGGGCGTCGGCTTTGCCGGTTTCGCGCGCTGGTTTTTGAAGTACGGATTCTTCTCCTACGTGCCGCTCTACCTGGCCTCGCACGTCCACGCCGGGCCGGCGGAGATCGGATATGTGATCGGGATCCCGGGTCTGGTGGCGGCGCTGGTGGCCTCCCAGGCCGGGCGCCTCGGGCTCGAGCGTCGGGGACGCCTGGCCCTGATCCTGGCGCTGGTCGTGTTCGGGGCCTGCATTCCCGCCATCACCCTTTATCCCAGCGTGGGCTGGGCGGCTCTGGTGACAGCCGTCCAGGGGCTGAGCGATGGCGTCATCGGACCCCTTCTCAACTCCTTCATCAGCTTCCTACCAGCAGCCTCGGTGCGGGTGACGGTGGTCTCGGTCAGCGGGCTGGTCCGCAACCTGGGCAAGTCGATCGCGCCGGCTGCGGTTGGCGCCCTGGTCCTGCGCGCCGGGT
>DATLSE010000044.1:0-13340 GCA_035534295.1 Nitrosotalea sp. | reverse complement strand
GGGTCCGACACCCTCACCATGAGGGCGCACATCCTCCGCTGAACTTCGAGGTAGTCGTCTCGCAAGGTCTTGCTCGGCCTATTCCACCTAGCCATCTCAGTTGCCCCACCGCTGCGCGGCCAGCGCCCGGCCCGCGTGCGCCCTTGCCTGCTCCTGCTCGGGAACCGCGATCGACCCGAGCAATTTGGCTTGGAGTGCGACTGCGGACCTGATCGCACCGAGTAGGGGATTCTCGACAGGCTGGCCCGTACTGCCCTTCACCACGAGCGCGGAATCTGTCAATGCGGCGCGCAATCGCACCAGATCGTCCTCGAGCAGGCAGGATTGCCGCAGGGCAATCAGCTCCCGGGGGTCTTCGAACGAGAGTGACCGCGTGACCTTCGCCCACAGGCCGCGGCCGGGTTTGCCCAGTTCAGCGGGCGGCTTCAATGAGGCCATGTTTCTCCTGGTGCGCCGTCAACTAGCGCTGGCGCTAGCGCTCAAGCGGCGCCGATATTTGGAAGCGCTGCGCAGACTGCCCGGCAGGCGTTATACGCTGCGGGCAGCGCCCTGCGCCTGGTGCGGGACATAAGGGGGGGCGAAAGCCGACGCGCAACGTGACCAGCGCGTGCTCGGCTCGGCCGGCCCGCAACAGTCCAGGATGCTGCTCGGGTGGTCGCTTCGTCTTGGGCCGGTGCGCGTGTCCCTCCGCCGAACTCTTCCGCTGGTGGCACGGGTAGCCGTGGATTGCCGCAAGGTTCTCGTCTCGATGGTCATCACCCGCGATGACATGGTCAACCTGATCGGCGCCTGGCAGTCGGCAGACGTGGCAGATCCCACCATCCCGGGCGAGAATGGCGGCGCGGATCTTAGGCCAGTTCGGTGGTAAGCGTGACTTCCGAGTGGAGCTGGCCCAAGCGTGCCGCTTCACCTCCGGCTGCCTTTCGTCTGCGCTACCTTCCCACCGCGGCGACCCAGTTCCTTCGCTCGCTGATCGCCTTTCAGGAAGGCGTATTGCCTCAAGTGGTCCGGTACAGGGCGCGGGGATGGTTTCGCCGGAGCCGGTCTCTTCATGAGCGCCTTGCCGCGGCGACGGTCAGGACATTGAAGGCGGCTCCGGTCGGGTTTGCCCGGTGGTCCAAGACGCGATCGAGAATTGCCGCGAAGCTGCTACCGGCGAGGATGTCGGGAGTGTGCCGAGCGGCGGCGATTCTGAGTTGCGACCAGAGACCGAATAGGCTCTCGATGCCGAACTGATGCGTAGAGGCGGCGACGTTGAATCGTCCCGCGAGCGCGAGAACTTCGGCGGCGACCGGAGGGCTGGCTGTGGTGGTGGGCATGGTGCTGGTCTCCTCCTAGAGGGTGGTGCTTCCGGGCGGAAGTGGTTGATCGAGCGCCTTTTCTGTCTCCAGTTGCAGCCGCTCCAACAGGTTCCGCGGCGCTGCTGGGACACTGGCTGAGCTGGCGTGGCCTTGGGTGAGATTGACTTTCATGGCCGGAGCGGGCGCGAACGCGCGAACGATCGCCGTCAAGCCTTCGATGTCGGCCGGCGAGGTCTTCAGGATCTCGGCCGTGAACTCGTCGTTTTCGACCAGCTCCGTCACGGAAGCGCCGCAAGCGGCCGCAACTTCGGCCAATACCACCGCCATCGGACGAATGGCGGTGGGGGTCACCGCCTCGACGGTTGTCGGATCGGGACCTCTTATCGTCCTGCCGTTGTGGTCCACGTACCTCGGCAGTTTTCTCATCTGAGCGGCCATCCGCTCGCGGCGCGCTTCCTGCTCGGGAGGGTTGTATCCCTCGAGCACCGGGGCTGGTCGAGTTGTGTCGGTGGCGGGCATCGGGGTCACCTCGTGGGTTGGTCGGATTGACAAAGGCGTCGGTCGCGCTGACCGTGGACGGGCGGCGCGAGGCGGATCCACAACACCTCAAACGCCGCCTCACCAAAGTGGCGCGCTTCGCTCTGGTGAGACGGCGGGACCGGTTTCCGCCGCAGTCCCGCCGCCGCGCCAGCACGGCGCTGCCAGTTAGTCATTCCGGCGCCTCAGCGCTGTCGAGCGTTTCGCGCCGAGCCCAGCAAAACGAGCACCTCCAGTGGATCCGCTGCTCGCCCTTGGGCGCCGGCGTGGGCAGCCGTGGCGCCGGGTCGCGGAGCATCTCGGCGTGGCCGTTCGGGCACATTGGACGATTCACGAGGACCGCTCCGAGCGAAGGCTGGCGCCCATCGAGCGACCGATCTCGACTCGGAGTTCGATCGCCCGGATCTTCGTTCTCAAGTAGCGGACCACCGACTCGGCGATCAGCGCTTCGTCTTCCACCTTGGCGGCGCCAAGCCGGGCCAGGTGCTTGCGGAGTTCCGCCGAGCCTTCGGCGTCCACGAAGACTCGCGACTCGACCACATCGGCGATGTGCCGTTTCTGGACCGCGTCCAGCTCAGCCTCCCGGAGCGTCCTAACAGCAGCGTCAAGCTCACGGCCCAATTCAGCGAGCTGCTGCACGACGTCGCTAGTGGTCAGCATCGCGGTGCTCATGCGTCCCACCCCCGGCGCACCGAGCCGTCCTCGAAGGCGGAGGGCGGCAAGGGCTCCCAGTCGTCGTGCCCGTTGACGTTGTCCGCCAGCGCCACCCCACCGTTGTTTCTGGCGGTTTGGTGGTCGGACCCCCTTAAGGGGTCCGCCACAAACGCCGGAAACGGGGCGGCTGACAGCGAAACGTGATTTCCGGCGGATTCCGGCGCAGACGGTTCCGCCGGAAACTCTGAGATCGAGTCGGCGGTTTCTGGCGGACCACTTTGGGTGGGCGCCGGAAACTTCGCCGGATTCTCTCGATCTAGGCGGTAGAAGAGGTGCGGACTGCCTCGCTTGCCGAGCCCGATCCGACCGATTTCGCCCCGTCGGTAGAGTTCCTCCAGGCGCTCTCGGGCTCGACGGTCTGAGAGACGCGGGACGGCGGCGGTGACCCGACTGGCGGGTATCGCGTCGGCTTCGCCGCTTGGGATCGCCTCTAGGATCGCCGCCTCGATGACCTTGGCGGCGTGGCTGGCGGGATCTCCCCGGCTGACATACCCGTCAGGCGTCCACTCGATGTCCAGCTCGGTCGGAGCGTCATCGAATCGGGAGATCCCCAGCAGGCGCCGAACGTTGAGGTTCGGCGCGTCGTCGGGCCGGGTGAGAAAGAAGATCGAGTCAACCGACCCAGCGAACGCCGATGATCCGCGCCCGGACTCGCCAACCGCTCCGCCCGACTTGCGAGCGTGGCGCATCATCGTGACGGCCAGCCCTTGGTCCGCTGCCTCGCGCAATGGCATCACGGCCTCCAGTGCCGAGGCGGCGTCATTCTCGGCCTCGGCCCCGAATCCGGCCACGCCTGCGAGTGTGTCCACCCCTAGCGTTTCGGCTCCGACCAACTTGGCGAAGTCCACCGCGGCGGCCACTAGCGCGGGCCAGGGCATCCGCCGCGCCGCCATCCCAGCGATGACGTACAGATCCGCGCTTCGGTCGAGTCCGTTTCTCCCCAGCGCTTCCCGGAGGGTCGGTCGGCCCTCCTCGGAGATCCACACGACTCGGCCAGGTCGCGCACGTCGGCCGAGGAACTCCGAGCCCGTGGTGATCGCCTTGACCATTGCCAAGCCGAGAGTGGTCTTGCCCATCTTGGGCGAGGCGTCAAATTCGGTGATCGACCCTGGGATGAGAATGCCGGGGATGACCGAATCGACCATCTCCCCCTCATCGACGGCGCAGAACTCAACGGCCGGAACAGCGAGTTCCTGATCTTCGGGATTCACGCCTCCACTCCGACCGCACCGGCCAGCTCGCGGGCGACCGCCAGCGCCCTGGCTGCGCCATCCTCGGCCACGGCTCGGACCGCGCAAGGCTCGCCGTCGTGGCGCTGTTCCGCGCAGCGGACTGCAATCAAGGCTGCGAACCCGGCGGTGGCGCGAGCATCCGCCCACGCCTCGGCTGAGTTATGCTCCGGCCGAGCGGTTGACGCGAGCACGTCGACCCTCCCGCGCCGCTGGGAGTTGGTCGCTCCCGGCGGCGCCCATCGAGGGGCCTTCGCGGTGGGCCTCGATGTAGGCGTCCAGGTCCCGACGGGTCACTAGCACCCGGCGGCCAAATCTCACGACTGGCAGTTCGCCTCTCGCGGTGAGTTGCCACAGTTTCGTTGGTCCGAGTCTCAGTTCCGCCGCTGTTTCGTCGAGCGTCATGAGCGTCATGGGCACCAGTAAACCCCGGCGAGGCCCGACGGTGATAGTCTTTTAGCGTGACCGTTAGCGCGGCGGGGATGGCCGGGGCAGCTCTTGCCGATGAGACGTACCCGCACGGGCTGCTGAACCGCCCGCGCTTCGGCTTCGAGTGGAGGGACGGCCCCCCGGAGGGGCAGTTCGGCGACGGACCTTGGCTAGTCGCCAAAGGGGGCGAGATCGCGGCACCGGCGCCTGCACCGGCCGTCCGGGGCACGGCGCGGAAGCTGTGGGAGTCCCTTACGGATGCGGGCATGGTGAGGGGAGCGACCCGGGCGCCCCAAGGCAAGGTGTTTCTGCGCCGGTTTACCCGGCTCGACCCCGAGTCTCCGGACCAGATACGCGCGTTCGCCGACCGCTACGGGTCGCTGTCAAACCCGAGTGGCGACAATCTGAGTCTCTGGCAGCAGGAGGTCGCCGCGGTCCGGGATCTGGCCTTGACCCTAGATGAGGCGGCGGCCGCCCTGCTCTACGATCCCCGAGCCACAGCGGCGCTGCTGTGCCGCTTCAGGCACCTGACCCGTGCGGAGACGCTAGCTGAGGGTTCCCGCAAGACCGCATATCTCCAGCAGGCAGCTCTGTCGCGCCGCCTGCTGGGCCACCGCCCCGAAGATCGGGTGGTCGTCTATAACTACGGGCAGCGGATGGTGCCCTTCGACCTGGCGGGCGCCACAAAGCTCGGCTACCGGGAACTGGGGCAGATCACGGACGGCAACGCTCTAGTGACGGCCACCGAGGCGCTTGTCAGGTTCGCTCGGATGTGCGTGCAGGAGGTCATCGAGGGGCGCCTATGGGGCGCTCACGTCGGCGTCATTTACGACTACGGCAAGGGCGCCCCGCAGCCTCCGGCCATCGTTCCCGCGACCGTACTCGGAGCGCTTTACCTAGAGCTGGATCGAAAACTTCGGAGCCCATCGCTGCCACCGGGAGTGTGCGAGCAGTGTGGCCGGGTCATCGACCGCGCTCGGACAACGCGTAGATTCTGCGGCCCCGCTTGCCGAAAGGCCGCTTGGCGCCGCGATCACCCGGACGGCACCCAGGAGCAGGGCCGTGGCCTCTAAGCCGAGCAGACGAGTCATGGGCCACGGCACGATCTACCGGCGCCCCAACGGGACTTGGGCCGGTGAGATCACCGTTGACGGCAAGCGCAGCACCGCCTACGCCCGGACCCAGGCTGAGTGTGTGGCCAAGCTCCAAGCCCTCCAAGCGAAAGTCGCCGGGGGACTTCCCGCTGTCGATCAGCGCGGCACCGTTGCGGCTTACCTGGCCGGATGGCTGGAGACGAAACGGCCCAAGCTCCGACCGGCCACGATGGCCCGGTACAAGGGGATTGTGGAGGGTCAGATCATCCCCGAGCTAGGCCGGGTCAAGCTCGCCAAGCTCCAGCCCGCGGACGTGGACCGGATGCTTGCCAGGCTCCAAGCTCAGGGGCTTTCTCCCCGGACGGCTAGCCACGTCAGAGCGGTGCTGCGAGCCGCCCTCGGGACCGCAGAGAGGCGCGGCCAGGTGGTCCGCAACGTCGCCACGCTCTCCGAACCCGTCAGGGTCGCAAAGGTGCCGCTACGGATTCTCTCGCCGGATGCGGCCTGGGGATTGCTCGGCGCTATCCAGGATCCCCAACTCCGCCGACTGGCGACACTCGCCGTCCATAGTGGTCTGCGCCAGGGCGAGCTACTAGGGCTAGTTTGGGGTGACGTTGATTGGGAGGGCGGCCAGCTTCACGTCAGCCAAGCTCTCCAGCGGATCGGCGGAGCCTACCGGCTAGTGGAGGTCAAGTCGGGATCTAGCCGCCGCGCCGTGCCGCTGACACCGGCAGCGGTGGACGTGCTGACAGCCGAACGGGACGCCCAAGCCGAAGCCCGCGACCGGGCCGGGTCGCGCTGGCACGAACCGATCCCCGGCCTGATCTTCACCACGGCGACCGGCCAGCCGCGCAACGGGACCACGATCACCCACCAGTTCGCGGACGCGCTGGCAGCCGCAAACCTGGCGCCGATGCCCTTCCACGATTTGCGCCATGCCTTCGCCACCCTCATGTTTGCCAGCGGCGTTGACTCGGGAACCGTCTCGGCCTTGATGGGCCACTCCAGCGTCAGCCTCACGATGTCCACCTATGCCGGGGTCGCTCCCTCTCTCAAGCGCCAAGCCACGGATCAGCTAGCCCGGCTCTTAGCCCACCCGTAACCATCTGGGTCGGACTCATCGTCAGACGGGCTACCCAGCAGCCACCACCACAGCCGGGCTTGAGAAACGGACGGCCTCGGTGTAGATTTACGGTGAGTCAACAAAAGGGCGGGGGTCGGTCCATGAGTAGCGATCCGGCCCGACCGCATGCGGAGCGAGACTCGGCTCGTGAGATGTGCCGAGAGCTCTATCACGCACTTATCGACGCCGGGCACTCACCTTGGTGCCACGCCTCGTTATCTGTGGGCTACGACGAGGAGAAGCAGGTCTGGATACCTCAGCAATGTACCTGCCGACTGAATCTAGCGCTAGACCGATACGAGCGCTGGGTCAACTCCGGGCAGACCTGATGGTGCGGGCGGTCGTGATCGTTCCGGTTACCGTAAGGTGACCGTAAGGCTGAGATCAGCGGGCTTTCGCCCTGATCTCGCTAACTACGGTTTCGTAAACCGCTGGCCGGGAGTTCGAATCTCCCCGTCGGCTCCGCATTCGGAGCTCAATCTGTCGTCACAGTGAGTCGGCGTCAGCCACCTTTCAGTTGTCTCTTGCGGGTCAGACCGGCTGGCCGGTCGGTTCTGGCGGCGAGTTCGCAGTCACCCAATCGGTGGTCGCGGTCGGAGGCGGTTCAGCTATCTCCGGCGACAGCACGTGAGTGGGCCTGGGTTGCGACTGGTCCGGGCTAAAAGTTCCCGACCGCCAACCTTGGGAACCGGCGATCCACTGAGTGTTGACGTTGGCACGCTGCTGGGCAGGACGGTGAAACTGACCGGAGATCCACGCCTCTTTGCTCCGGAGGTCGCTGTCCTGTTGGCCGCTGATCTCTTCAGCATCAACGTGATCGGCCTCCAGCTCGCGGGCGTACGCGACGGCTTTCGCCCCTCTGGCGCCAAGGCTCTCGGGGCCGCCATCACCGCGGGTGGTGAGGTAGTCGGAGTGGCGACGTACACCCCGCCGCACAACCTCTTTGTCTCGCGTATGGCTCAGGGCGCAGCCGCCGATCTGGCTCTGGTCACACCCTGCCTGGGGTCGCTGGCGAGTAGCCGGCGGCGGGCGACTTCGCCGTCGCCTGGACCGAGAGGGCGGGTGCCCCTCCGGAGTGGGGGTTGCCTCCCGCATGTACCGGCTCCGCCAATGGCTGATAGCCAGGGGGATTTCGAGCCGGGCGCTCCGCGCCGGTCCAGCGGACCGTGCCCTGGTCAAAAGGTGGCTGGCCGATTTCCACTCCGAGCCGATCACGGCCTCGCCCGCCCGGAATCTGGAGGCGGCCGCGGAACATCGATTGGCCGCCGCCGAGCTCTGGCTGTGGGCAGACGTCGCCAAGCCGGTTTTGCTCGCTGGCCACAGCGCGCCGGCGGGCGGGGTCTCCTGGGTGGGCCCGGGGTACACACCCCCGGGGAGGCCAGCGCCGGCAGAGATACGTGTCAGCGGTGACCGCGGCGGCGACTCAGGCGGCGCAGTACTAGGGGGCGAGCCAGATCGTTCTCTACACCTACCTGTCCAACCCAACCGCCAACGACACCTACCAGGCCACCGGCCAGGTCCCAGACCACGACTCCGAGGAGCACGCATTCGGCTAGCCGGTGACCGAACGGCAAGCTGGTGTCCCTTACGCTGCAGGTCGATCGTCGTTGGTCCCGGGTTCCGGCTCAGACTGGGAGTCGACCACATCCCGCATCCCGCGCAGCGGCGAGACCAGCAGCCAGATCGGGGACAGCGCGGTGCCAACTACGGCCACCCAGATGGCGCCGCGGTCCCCTAGCCAGCCTCCGAGCGCCCCACCGAGGATGCCGCCCAGGGGCAGGGTCCCCCAGACGATGAAGCGGATGGTGGCGTTCATCCGTCCCAGCAGCTCGGGCGGGCAGAGCAGCTGGCGGAAGGAAGTCTGGTTGACGTTGTAGACGATGCTTCCCAAGCTGATCATGAAGAGGCCGGTGGCGTAGAAGAGCAGCCCTGGTCCGGGAGAGGTTAGCGGGATCAGCACCGCAAAGGGTGCGGAGACGCTGAGAGACACCCAGATAACCCGCGCCGAGCCTAGTCGGCGTCGCAGCCAGCTGGCGCTCAGGGCTCCCACCACGCCTCCGCTGGCGGCGGCCGAGCTCAGGAGCCCGATGCTGCTCGCGTCCAGGCCCACCTGCCGCACCAGGAACACCACGCTGATGGCCCAGAAGGCGGAGCTGAAGAGGTTGCTGGTGGAGGTGGCGCCGGCGATCATTCGCAGCACCGGCTCCCCAGCCACGAAGCGTAGCCCCTCGCCGATCTCGGCGCGCAGGTTGCGGACCGCCCCCCGCTGGGGCTGCGGCTCGGGGTCGGAGATGGCCAGCAGCGACCACACCGAGACCAGAAAGCTGGCCGCGTCCGCTAGGAAGGCGACGGGGGCGGTCAGCAGGGTGATCAGGATCCCGCTGACGGTGGGCCCGCTGATCTGGGAGACCGACTGACTCACTTGGAGCTTGGCGTTGGCTTCCACCAGATGCCGCCGCCCCACCAGTCCGGGCAGGTAGGACATGTAGGCGACGTCGAAGAAGACGGCGCCTACCCCCTGGACCAGCGCCACCAGGTAGAGCTGGATCAGAGTGAGATCGCCGAGGGCGTAGGCGGCCGGGACCGAGGCGAGGCTCACCGTTCGCAGGACATCGGCGGCGACCATGATCGGCCGCCGCCGCAGCCGGTCCACCCACACCCCGGCCGGCAGGCCGATCACCAGAAAGGCTGCGTACTCGGCGGTGGTCAAGAGACCGACCTGGAAGGTCGAGGCGTGAAATACCAACACCGCGGCGAGAGGGAGGGCTAGGGCGGTGACTTGGCTGCCAAACACGCTCACCGTTTGCCCGAACCAAAGACGACGAAAGCCCTCGTGGCTGAGCAGGGTTCCTGGGGTAGGGTGGGGCATCGCTGAGGGATCGGCCGCCGGGTCCGAAGGCAGCTCCGGCTGGCTGGTCACTGGTTGAGTTTCCCCAACTAGACGGGATAAGTCAACAGGTTTATCTTGGGTCCGTGTCGAGCGGAGACGCGGCGAGGAGCGCGGAGGGAGAGGGTAGCCATAAGGCTGCCACACGCCGTCCGGCCACTCTCCAGGAAGCCCGGGCCCTGGCCCATCCGCTACGGCTGCGCATTCTCCGGCTCTGCCTGGACCGGTCTCTCACCAATGGGGAACTGGCCGCAGCGTTGGAGCGGCGTCCGGCGACGGTGCTGCACCACGTCCGCATGCTGCTTAGCAGCGGTTTCCTCAGTGAGGAGGCGTGGCGCTCCGGCCCGCGTGGTTCGACCGAGAAGCCATACCGGGCCACCGGCAAATCCGCGCGCCTCGATCTCGGTCTGACCGGGGAGGCTGCGTCCTTGCACCGGGCGATGCTCGCGGCGGTGGCTGCTGAGATCGAGGAAGCCGGGCCGGATGCGGTCATCGAGAGCGCGCGCCTGCCCATGCGGCTCACCAGCGACCAGGTCGAGGAAGTGACCCTCCGGATCAATGCTCTGCTGGACAGTTACCGTCGCCCCGAGGAGTACCTGGGTTCGGATCCCGCGGCTGGGGAGCCATACGCCATCCTATTGGTCTTCCACCGCCGCTCCCTCCCCGGGTGATCCCCGATCGGGCGGAATGGCCCCAGTGGACAGTGCGGCTGCGGGTGCAACTGGACGCGGCCCTCGGGATCCTGGCCATCCAAGTCCACCCACACCATCGTGGCCACCATGGTGCGTTTCATCGTCGCCCAGCCGGATGAGCAAGCGGTGCTGGCCCAGCACCAGCAGGTGATGGAGCAGCTCTCTCGCCGCTCCCCCGAGGCGGCCGCCCCGCTGGCCGAAGCCGGTGCCGAAGTGCCGGCTTTTCCAAGGAGAACTGGCGCCAGTTCTGGGCCAACAGCCCGCAGGAGCGACCCAACCGGGAGATCCGCCGGCGCACCGCCGGGGTGGGCATATGGCCCACCTGCCAGACCGTGATTCTCCTGGTGGGCGCGGTTCTGGCCGAACAGAACGACGTGTCTGTTGGAATATGGAGGGCTCCCCGAGCAACCCTCCAGCAGGACGTGTCCGGTCGGAGCCGTGGCCAGCTGGTGTTCCGATGACCCTTGGTACACGACTTGGTGGGATGACAGGACGTGGCCCGAGCTGCCCCCGTCGGTACGCTCTCGTGGGGTTGCGCGCCCCGTTGTAACCACTTACTGTTCCGGTTTGATCTCGGCGGTCCAGATCGCGTGTACGGTTGCCAGCACTTGTCAGCGGCGTTGTTCACCGCCCACCTGCGTCTGGCTCGACGAGGGCTAGGCCGACGGTGACCGCTGTCGGCCGCTCAGAGGTTATCCAAACCGCAGGCCGCGAGATCGGCTCGCCAACCGTTTCGATTCCGATGACGAGTCGCTTGACGAACGGGAGCCACCTATGGGTGCACTGCAAATGGTCTCGTAGGCCCCGGCCTCTAGCGACAGCCCGGATCGGGCGGGCGCTCTAGTCTTCGCCGTCGTAGACCTCATGGAGAGCAGCCATCTCGCCGTCTGGCTCGAATCGCTCCGCGCAGCGCCGGTCGGGCTCACCTAACTGGAAGAACCGGACCAGCAGCGGCAGATGAGCCCGGACCAGGAGCGGCTGCTCGGATTGAGGCGGCTCGAGTTCCCGTCGTCGGGTCAGCCCAGATGACCCACACTGGCCCTGCCGACGAACTGTGGCTGAGGGTGGACAAGCGCCTCTTCGATGATCGCTCCAGTGGATTTGGTGGGTACGGAACGCCCGGAAGGAATTGGAGAAGAGCTCGGGCTAGTTCAGCGTCGACTGCTTGTGTTCTGGAGTCAGCACATGGTCGGTTGGAGCACTTAGGGCCGAGTCCATTCCGCTGGCCAGTTCCTTCATGGCAAGGGCAAGGACGACCCGCCTGGCAGGTTCCAGCCGCCCCAGCAACATCTCCAGGGTCGCCAGCTGTGCGGTGCGATAAGCACTTGCCATTTGAACCCCAGCCACGGTGGTCACTACCCGGACCAGCCGTCGGTCGAGAGTGTCCCGGAATCGCACAGCGGCTCCACTTCTGATCAGTCGGTCTGCGGTCGTTGTCGCGGCGGCCGCGCTGATGCCCAGGCATTGGGCAAGCGCCCGCATGGTCAGCGGTTCACTCTGGAGGCAGTTGAGCGCCCTGAACTGCTGCCGGCTTAATCCGGTGACGCTGGGCAGTCGCGCCGTTGGCTGATTGCTTGCGGCCTGACTGACCAAGTCAATCCAAAGATCCACCACATAGCTGGAAGCACCGCCGGCGATTCCGTCCGCGATACTGTTGACCTCCGATGTCAGGTCATCGGAAAGCGTACTTAGCGTAAGTTCTGGCGCGGCGGGCGCCCTGGGATTCAACAATGAGGATCCTCCAGTGAGCCCGAATGGCGTCCTCCTTGCCGGCGGGACGGGGATCCCACCAGATCGGAGGTGGTGGGCAGCCGACCAAGGCTCGCAGCCGACGCCTCCGATAGAATGACCTTCATAGGCGATGGCGTCGGTCCGCTGCCGTACCGGACAGGGCAAGGTCATTCGACGCCGGGACGCAGGAGTTAAGGCTCAGCCATGGCTATGGCGACTCCCGACATTGAGAACCGCCTCCTAGCGGGCCTGCCGGGCCGGGACCTAGCACGGTTCATGCCGAAGTTGGCGCCGCGCTTCCTCGAGATCGGGACTGTGCTGTTCGAGTCCGGGGAGGTAGTGGCTGCGGTGGACTTCCCGCTGGATGGTGTCGTGTCTCTAGTCACAAAACTAGAGAATGGAGGACCCGTTGAGGTCGCGACCGTCGGCAATGAGGGCCTGGTTGGCGTCCCGGCCGTGGCCGGCGGCAGCCTGGCGGTTCAGGCCATTTCGCAGGTGGCTGGCCGCTCACTGAGCATGTCCACGCCCGACTTCCTCGACGAGCTGGCCACCAGCCCATCGCTGGCAAGGCTGGTGCAGAACTATGTACAGGCCTTGTTTGGACAGATCTCACAAGCTGTCGCCTGCAACCGGCTCCACTCCACCGAGGAGCGACTGAGCCGTTGGCTCCTGATGAGCCAGGACCGGGCTGGCAGAGGCCAGTTCAGCATCACCCAGGAATTTCTCGGCCAGATGCTAGGAGTGCGTCGAGCGACGGTGGCGCTAGCTGCCGGCTCCTTGGAGCGGGCGGGACTGATCAGCTTCTGGCGCGGGTATATTGAGATTCTCGATCGGTATGGACTGGAACAGGTTGCGTGCGAGTGCTACCGCGTCTTCCGGTCAGAGGTGGACCCCGTGACCGGAAGACGCGGTAGCGGCTCTCGGCCAGACTGGGTCGGCTGACTTAGCGACGAGGCACCCAGGGCCGCGCTTGCCAACCGGTTTTCCCACCACCATGGTTCCCCCCGGACGCCCAGCACAGCTTAGGCGTCGGGAGCTTCGCGCACTGAGTCGTTAGCGGGCGTACGATGCGGCCGTGGCCGGGGCCGTTTCGCCGCCGGATCTCGAATGCGCGTCCTGCGGAGCTTCCGGTTGGGCGTACATCCTTCCGGCTGGCCGTCGATTGCTCCCGTCAGCCCTCCTTGGGTCGGCCCACACGGTGCCCTATCCGCCGGTGGGCTTTTGCAGCAAGTGCGGGCCACCGATGACGTGGGGGGTGATCCGATCAGGCTGGACCGCAGGGTGGTGCGAAACTTGTGCTCGGTGGAGCAGGGTGCCGGGGCCGTGCCGCGGGTGCCAGGGGCCGGCTCTGGCGCCCTAGTAATCCGCGCGTTGCTAGGCCGACACGTCAGAGGGCGTATCTGACAGAGCGCTCGTAGAAAAGTCCGCGGTTCAGGTGGGGCAGGCGCTGGAGTTGGAGCAGGGTGCTCAGCACCAACTGCCGGAACTGATCGGGGCCGATGATGCTCTGGCGGCCCACCGTGTGGTGCTTGACATGCCTCCAGACCAGCTCGTCCGGGCTGAGCTCGGGGGAGCATGAGGGCAGGGAAGAAGAGCTGCAAGC
>DATLSE010000043.1:0-13415 GCA_035534295.1 Nitrosotalea sp. | reverse complement strand
CAGGCTCAGGACGATGTAGACGCGCTCACCGTACAGAACATTCTTCCATCGGCCGATGCGGCGGTACTGAAACACCATGTTCAGCGCGAAGACGTTGAAGAAGATGAAGAGCGATGCGTAAATGAAATAGACAAAAGTGGGTGGGCGACTGCTGCTCCCGGCACCAGCACCAAACAGGTAGATGCCGATCGCGATCCAGGGCACGGCGCCTGCCAGGACGCCGAACCAGTAAGCGAGCCAGTCGACCGAGACTCGACCTAGGTTGTAGCGCTCCATCGCCCAGCCGAAAAGGATCATCGAGGCGTTCACGCCGAATAGGGCGACCAACGCAGCGATGTCGTAGATGCCCACCAGCATCGCAATGAGAACAATCATCAGCGAGGAGCTCAACGAGTATTCGACCCAGCGGGCGGGGTTGGCGCCCAGCCGCACATTGCGTGCATACCAGGGATAGACCCAGGGTGAGGCGACCACGAAATGCGCGATCGATGACAGGAAGAGGAAGGCGGCGACCGCCGGGCCGAGCCTGACATTCAGAAGCACTTCTGGCCGGGGCAGCAAAGTCTGCGTATTCGGGCTGAAGTAGAGGAAGTTGGTCATAACCGGTAGGGAGAAGCTCGAAGAGAGGAGGACCATGACGATGCCTTGCACGAGGTGCAGGCAGCCCATCGCCAGGTTGAAGAGTCGTAGCCGGCCGAGTCCGACTGTGTTCGACACATCGTTGCTCGGCTGCCGACCTGACGGGGCCACCTGTGCTGGTTGGGGCATCTCCATCTTTCCCTCAGATGTTTGACCGCCCTCTACCCAGGTGTCAAGCAAGAACTTGCAGGCTCGTGCTGACGACGGTAGGCGCGAGATTCCTGGCTCGTCACACTTGGAGCCCAGTTCGCGACCTTGGGCCGGTTACAGCGCGTGCCGCCACTATCCATGTACCCAGAGGCCTTCGATGCTGACCTCCCCGACGTGGAAATGGCCTTCGCCGGTGGTAACCCGAGGTCCTCCCTCTTGACGAGCCCACGGTAGGCCTCGACGTTGAAGTTCGTCACCGTTTTCATCGACTCGATCCGCGAGTTCGCTGCGGCCGGCCGCACCATGGGGCTGACGGCGCACATGCTGGAGGAGGCCATCGTGCCCACCCAAAAGGTTCGCGTTCTGTCAAGGGTGGTGCGCCTGGCAGGAATTGAACCTGCTACCTCTTGCTCCGCAGGCAAGCGCTCTATCCGGTGAGCTACAGGCGCTTCAATCGAGGGTCACGCGTAGGGGCTCCAGCCGCTGGGGCGCGCACCCTCCGCGCCCAGCAAGGTTACCCTACCGCCGCCCAGGCGCTCAGATCGATGGGCGTCACGTCCCAGGGGTCGCACCACGGCCGGCCATTCGCGGACCTGAACCAAGCATGCCCCGTCCGGCGGGGCCAGGGCACCAAGGTAAACTCCGGGGTTATCAACGCGCCTGTAGCTCATCGGACAGAGCGTGCGGCTCCGGACCGCAAGGCAGGGGGTTCGATTCCCTCCAGGCGCACCATCGATTTGAATGCGAACCGGCCCCAGGTGCACCATCGGCGGGTGTCGTCTCGGACTGAATGCTCACAAAATGCTCACAACGGGCCGGGAGTCGGGCGCCGCCTCGTCGGTCCACTCCTTGGCCGTCCTCCGTAAACGTTATTCCGCGCCCTTACTGCACGAGTACGCTCGTCCGCGGGCCAGGGATTCGCCGAGGGGGTGGTGGACTAAGATTCGGCCTGGCCACCTTCGAGGGAGGAGGCCCAGGGGCTCGGGAATCGTGACGACAGGGTGGTCACAACGACCTAATCGAGGCCCAAGTTCAAGGCCGCCAGCCGGCGCCAGTCAACCGGGGCGAGGCCACAGGAACAAGCGAGGGTGATTCGAAATGGTGGTCTGTGTTCCCGTCACGATGGAGGGGCTGATCGACCCCCGCTGGGGTCGCGCGGCTCGGGTGGTAATCACGCAGGTAACCGGCGACGGGATCGGGGCCTGGCAAGAGTACGACGTCGGGTGGCACGCGCTCCACGACTCGGGAACCGAGGGCTCACATCACGCTCGGGTGGCTCGTTTCCTCCAAGAACACCACGTCGAGGCGGTAGTGGCGAACCACATGGGCATGCCTATGGTGCACATGCTGGAGCGGATGGGAGTGAAGGTCTGCATCGTGGCAATGGGCAATGCGCGCGAGGCCGCGATGGGGGCGATCGACAGCCAATCAAGCTGAGCTGAGGGTCGGCCGCGCGCGCCTGTGGGGAGCAAAAGTCAATCCGCAGGGCCTAGTCGGACTTGTGCCCTCCTATACCCCGGTGACGGCAATCGGATGCCCCAGCGCGATCGCGCCGCCGTTCGGATTGACCACGTCCGGGTTCTGCTCGGTGTCCCTGATCACGGCCACGACCCGGGCGGCGAACGCCTCATTGAGTTCGACCACGCCGAGCTCGTTCACGCGGGTGCCGGGAACGTCAGCGCCAGTAGAGTCGCCATCCCTGGCGATGCCAGTGGATGACGGTCGCCGGCCTGACCACGAGCAGGTGGCGACGCCAGTCTCAGTGGAGACGGCTGATCAAGATCCAGAAGAGCTTCTCCCAAGCCTGGAGCAGGGGCCGGCGCTGGACCCGGAGCGCGACCTGTAGTTGCTGCCGCAGGCCGAGATGGAGTTGCCGTGGCCTGGTTGACGTACCCCCTGTGGACCTCCCAGCCACGGGTTGGGGGCGAAGTCGCGGAGCTGAAGGATCCGGGTCTCCGGGCCCTCAGGACCGTGGTCCGGTTCACCTCAGTCTTTTCAGGGGCCGTAATGGAAGTTGGTGCTGCGAGAGGATGTCAGAGTGGCTTGCCCGAGCACGAGCAGCTGGACCTTGACCTGGCCGCTGACGGTGACGCGATCGCCCTCCACCATAGATTGCCAACTCTCCAGCCCCGCAGCCGGCTGGCCTGCATCGATCGATCGACCATGGTTATGATCCGGCCGATGCCGAAGCTGCCCTCTCAGGCGAGTTCGCGACGGCAGCTCGCCCTGCGATCGCTGGCGGATGCCCGCGTGGTAGGCCGTGACGAGGAGATGCTCTCGGTAGCCGCCGCCCTGCGCAAGGCCGCATTGGGCTTTGGCTGCGCCATTTTCGTTTCTGGCGAACCCGGGATCGGCAAGAGTAGATTGGCGGCGGAAGCCGCGAGGCTCGCGAGAGCCCAGGGATTCATAGAACTCAGAGCCCGTGGGCATCCGCTCGAAGACTCCCTCGCCTACGGCATGTTCACCGACGCGATCGCCGGCTACTTGCGATCTATCCCAGATGGTGATCGCTCCGCGCTCCTGCGGGAGGTACCCATCCTCGGCTCCCTGGTCGGCAGCGGCGAAGGACCAGACCTCCAGTTGGCCGATCCGGGCCTCACCAGGGCCTGGCTATTGGATGCCATCGCCCGCTTTGTCGGACGTTTGTCCACCTCGGCACCGGTGATCTTCGTGCTCGACGATCTGCACCTGGCGGACGCCAGCTCACGGCAAGCGGTGCACTACCTGGTACGGCGCATCGCCGAGCAGCCGGTGCTCCTGCTCGCCACACACCGCTCGGAGGCGGCGGCCACCCGTCCTCTGATCCCATTGATGCTGTCGCTCAAGAAGCAACAGGGGATCACTGAGATACGCCTTGGGCGGCTTCCGGGCGAGGCAGTCCGACAGCTGGTCGCGGCAACTTTGGGCGTCGAAGGACCTCGTGCGCTGCTCGAGTTGCTCGAATCGAGAGCCGCCGGCACGCCGCTTTTCGTGGAGACGATCCTGCGGGAGCTGCTGACCGGAGAGCACCTACACTACGGCGAACAGGGCTGGCTTTTCGACGAGAGGGCAGCCGACATCCTTCCCGACGAGGTGCGGGACGTAGTCCTGGAGCAGCTGGCCAGGCTGACCCCAAAGGCACGACAAGTCGTCGACCTACTCGCTGTCGTGGGCGAGCCGCTCAGTGGGGCGGCCCTGGAGGCCTCGACCAGACTTGGTCCCAACGCTCTTTCGGGCGCCCTTGCCAACGCGGTCGAAATGGGGCTTGTCGCCGAGCATACGGGGACGGAAATCAGCTTCGGCATCAGCCATCCCTTGATCCAGGAGGCGGCTTACCTCGATGTTCCCGAGAGCGCTCGCCGGCTTGTCCACGCATCCCTGGTCACCTTCTTCGAGGAGAACCTGGAATCGGTGGACCGCCTGGCACGCCACTACCGAGCTGCCGGATCCCTGGTAGACCGCAGCCGGGCCGTGAAGGCGCTGGTAGCTGCCGGAGAGAGGGCTCGCGGTCTGAACGCAACCTACGAGGCGTCCCAGCACTTCAGCGCCGCCCTGGAGATGGTCGGGTCGTCTTCCGACTCCAAATTGCGGGCCCGACTCCTAGAACGCCTGGGCGAGCTCGAGGACCTTAAGGGCAACAGTTCGAGCGCAGTTCGCCTGCTGGGAGAGGCTTTGGAGGCCCACCGCCAGATGAGCGATTGGGGATCGTTTGCCCGCGTATCGGCTGCGCTCGCGATAACCGAGTGCGACCGGGGCGATCTTACGGTGGGCAAAGCCCACCTGGATGCTGGCCTGGCCTCCCTGTCAGGCCGACCGCCGACTCAGAACCTGGCCGACTTAAGGCACGCCGAAGTGCGCATTTTGACGCGCCTCGGCGACTTCGAGGTAGCAGCCAAGGTGGCTCGCGATCTGGTGGATCTATCCACCCATCTGGGCTCTCACCGGGCGGTGGCCGAAGCGCACCTGGCGGCTGCTGGTGTGCATTTGGCTGCGCCCGACTACGATCGCGTCAGAGCGAGCCTCGAGACTGCTCTCGACGAGTCGGAGCAAGGTGCTGAGCCCCTGTTGGTTCTGCGCGCTCGCCACCTGCTCGCCCTTACTGCGCTGACCCTGGGCGAGCATGCCGCCGCGACGCTTCATTCAAAGGCGGCTATATCGGTGGCCCGCCAACTGCGATCTCCCGTCCTGGAGCTGAACCCGATGGCAACAGCGGCCGAGGCCGACTTCCTCGCCGGACGCTGGCCCGACGCTCTAGAGCACAGTCGGGAGGCGCTGGCCATGGCTCGGCAGCTGGACAGACCCCGGGTGGTGGCGTGGATGCTGGCCGTGCGTGCATCCACCCAGTCACTGCTGGGTGACTTCGACGCGGCACGCTCCTGCATAGCTGAAGCCAGAGAGACGTTCCCTGCGCTAGGCGAGGACCGTAACATCCAGGTCCAGGCGGACATGGCCGAGGCAGTCCTAGCCTTGGAGCGACGCTCCCGCCTTCCCACCCGCGCTTTGAGCCTCAGAATCGGCGTCGTTCCGGCAACCATGCTTCCGGCGCGCCTCGCCCTGGCCGGCGAAGCCGCGGTGCAGTGGGGCCACCTGGACGAAGCGGAGCAGATCGCAGATCAGCTGGAGGACATCTCGGGCGGCGAGTACCCGCGGGCCCTGGCCGCCCGTCTGCGTGGCCTGATCGCGATCTCCCGCCCCGATCTGCCTCGGGCGGCGCTAGAGCTTGAGACCGCAATCGAGGTCTTCGGGAGGCTGGACTTGCCGTTCGAGCAAGCCAGGGCGCGGATGAATCTGGGCATGCTGTTGGACGGCAGAGGGGGGAGGACTCACCTTCTCCAGGCATCCCAGGAGTTCGAGCGCTTGGGGGCGCCGACCTACCTCGGCCAAGCGCGGAGTGCTCTGCGGGGCCTGCGCACGGACCTGGACCTGGATCTGGAGCCGCAGGGGCAACCCCTGCGGGCCTGGATGACTCCGCGGGAGATCGATGTGGCAAGACTGGTGGCCGATGGCCTGACCAACCCCGAGGTGGCGGGCGAATTGAACATTAGCCAGCGAACTGTGACTACCCACCTCACCAACATCTACGAGCGGACCGGGTTGCGCTCCCGGACGGCGCTCGCCAGGTACGTGTTCGAGACCGGGCTGGGCTCTGGCTCGGTTCGCTAGAGGCGCGGCTGCACCATACGTACTCCGTCCGATGGTCGGACCGCACTGCGCCTTCTAGACTCCTCGACGGATCCAGTCGGAGCGCTCCTGTATGGGAGCGTGCCTCAAGTCTGCGGTCATTCAAGGAGACAAGGCATTGGCACCTCAGACGTTACGCCTCGGCAGCGCTGTGGCTGTCGGCTTGCTGCTTTTGGCCTGCGGAGGATCATCCGGCACAGGGTCAGGTCAGAACCACGCGCCATTCACCGTCGGCTACCTGCTGCCTCTGACCGGAGTCTTCGCGGCCAATGGGGCCAACGAGCGGAACGGCTGGAACCTCGCCGCATCGGAGATGGGAAGTACCTTCAATGGACACCAGATCTCGACCACCTTCGCCGACACCCAGGCCGATCCCCAGCTGGCCCTGAACGCATCCCGCAACTTCGTGGCGAGCCAGAACGTCGATCTGCTCGAGGGCCCGCTGAACGCGGCCGAGGTCAACGCGGTGACCAACTACGTGGCTCCGCTGGGTGAACCCACCGACGATCTCACCTTCTGCTCGACCCTGCAGCTGACCGACTACCAGAAGTACAAGAACGCGATCTCATCGGGCTGGAGCTGCGACCAGCCATCGTTGATGCTGGGTCAGTACGCATACAACACCCTGCACCTAAAGCACATGACCGTTGTGGCCTTCGACTACGCATTCGGCTGGCTGTCGGCCGGGGCCTTCATATCGACTTTCGAGAAGGCGGGCGGGACCATCGACAAGACGATCTTTTTCCCGTCGACGACCGTCGACTTCAGCCCCTACGTCTCTGAGATTCCCTCCGGCACGCAAGGCGTTTACGTGGTGGCTGGCGGGGCCCCGGCGGTGCGCTTCACGCAGACCTTCTCCAGTTTTGGGCTGAAGAGCAAGATCCCGCTCCTTGGGATCAACGTGCTCACTGACTACTCGGTACTGCCCCAGGAGGCACCAGCCAACGTCCTCGGCGTTTACACCGCCTCGAACTACTGCGATGGGATCAGCACGGCGGCCAACAAGCGCTTCACTGCCGGCTACATGGCCAAGTACGGTACCTACCCGGGCTACTACTCCGAGGCGGGTTACGTCAAATACGAGATCGCGGCCGCGGTCCTGAACAAGCTGGGGAGCACGTCGCCCTCTGACCACAAAGCGGTAGCCGCCCTTCTGCGATCGGTCAAGGTGACCGCACCGAGAGGCCCGGTGTCGTTAAGTCGAGTTACCTACTCACCGGTGCAGAACGTGTACGTGTGCAAGGTGGAGTCCGTGGACGGCACGCTTCGCAACGTCCCCGTGCAGACCTACCCCAGCGTTCAGCCCTGGGGACCCTTGTCCCAAAGTCAGTGGACCAGCCTGTTCGAACACGACAGCGCTGCCCGTCCGCAGTAGGAGGTTGAACCTTGAATTACTGGGATTCGATCGAGGAGCGACTACCGGTCGGCAAGATCACCTGGCCCGAGGGGGTTCGCATGCCGATCCTGGTGGCCTTCGACTACCAGGCTGAGGTCGGAGACTGGACCTTTCCCGACGGGACTCCCAACTACGGGCAGATCACCGAGGCTTCGTACGGGGGCCGAGTGGCCATCTGGCGAATCCTTGATGTTCTCCACAAACACGGCGTCAAGGCGACCTTCAACACCTGCGGAGTGACCGCCGAGCGCTATCCGCAGTCCGCCAAAGCCATCGTTGAGGGTGGCCACGAGATCGCCGGACACACCTACACGCACCGGCCGCAGTACCAACTGTCGGAGGCCGAGGAGCGCGAGGAGATAGTGCGCACGGTCCAGGCGATCGAGCACATAACAGGTCAGCGAATCGTCGGATGGCGATGCCCCATCGTTCAACCGGGCGCCAACACCATCCGACTTCTGATCGAAGAGGGCTTTTTGTGGGACGGCAACTTCCTCAACTACGACCTGCCGTACATGCTGGATGTGCCGGGCACCGGAAGCCTGCTCGAAATTCCGTACACCTTCTCCACCGACGACTTCCCGTTCATCTACGGGGCCGTCCGCCAGGACTTTGGGGGCTTCCCAGGGCCTCGTAACACCATGGCCGATCTCTTCCAGATCCAAAAGGACGAATTCGACGTCCTCTATCAAGAGTCGGCCACCATGCCACGGATGTTCGTGTTTCAGAACCATCCCTTGGTCATGGGCAGAGCTCACCGGATCCTCTATTTCGATCGCCTCTTGGAGCACATGAGGAGCCACGAAGGAGTGTGGTTCTGCACCTTTCGCGAGATGACCGAGTTCTGGAAGCAGCACTACGACACGAAATCGGATCCCGATCAGGCAATCCGAGCGCTCGGGTTCAGATCAACGAGCTCGATCTAGAGCCGGGGCTACACCCCTTAAAGGAGACGAACATGGTCCAAGGCGTCAAGGGCGTAGTCGGCACGCCGGTCACCCCGTTCACCGCCGACGGCGCGGTGGACGATTCGGCACTGGAGAAAACAGTCGGCTTCTTGGTCGAAAGTGGAGTGGCGGCCATCGCGCTGCCCATGCACATAGGCGAGTCCTTGAACCTCTCCGACGCCGAGCGCCGCAGAGTCGCCGAAATCGCGATATCCACGGCGGCCCGCCAGGTGCCCGTGCTCGTCAACGTAAGCCTTCCCGGCACTGACAATGTCATAGCCTTGGCGCGGCACGCACAGGGAGCCGGTGCGGCAGGGATCGTGGTCATCACCCCGTATCACTGGAGGCCGCCCGACGAGGCCCTGCTGAAGCACTTCGCCGCCGTGGCCGGCGCCGTCGAAATCGGCATGGTGGCCTACAACTTCCCGGCCAAGCTGGGGGTCGGGGTCAGTCCCTCGCTGGTGATGCGAATGCTGGACTTGCTGCCCAACTTCGCTGGCCTCAAGGACGCCGGTCTGGACATGGAGTACTTCACTGAGATCTGTCGCATAACGTCCAAGCGCGACTTCGGCGTCTACGCCGGGGTGGAGTACATGCTGCCGTCGATGGTGGTCGGCGGATCGGGCTCCTTTTCTGCCTTGGGCGCGGTGGCCCCCCGCTTGGTGTCCGATCTCTACCTGGCCTGCTCGGCCGGGGACTTGAGCCGAGCCTTGGCTCTCCAGCGCCAATTCTCCGAGCTCTGGCAACTGTTGCAGATCGGCTATCCGGCGACCATCAAGGTGGCCATGACCCTTCTGGGCCGGCCGGTCGGTGGCCCCCGCCTACCGATACTCCCCCTCACCGATGCCGAGATCGCCACGCTCAAGACAAAGCTGGACGGGCTGGAGTTCTTGGAGCGAGAGCCACGGGGATGGGAGGGAAGAGCTCGCACCTGAGGCAATGTCCTGGGGCAGAGCGGGTGGGCAATCCCTCTGCCAGGAGCTGCGCGATCGCTACCGGGCCTTCCGAGCCCGGAGCCTGGCCGAGGTCAAGTTGCTGGTCCTGTTCTTGGACGCGATCTACCTTCCGACCCGGCCGAGCGGGGCCAAGGAGGGCGAGCGGGTGCTGCTCGATGTCAGCCTCGGTCCACGGGAGCGCTACTAGGACTGGCTGGAGATGAGACGGGGCCTGATTTCGCGACTGGGGTCGCCTGGCGAGCCGAGGGGACTCTGCTCATTTGCGTCCCCGGGCTAAGATCAAGTCGTATTCGGAGGTTTTGGCCGAGCGGCTGGGGGCCAAGGGGTCGCGGGTTCAAATCCCGCCGACTGCTCACAGAATGCTCACGGATTCCCCATAACTAGGCAGCATCCGATGGCAGTCTCCATGATCGAGGGCCGCTAATCGAGGACCCGCCGAACTCAAATGACACTCGATGGGACTCGCTGACACCAGTGCCCCACGGCCGTCTTAACAAGTCCACAAAGGTTCTTATTGTGTAAACCTGGGAGCACTTTTTCGGCCTCAGGTCAACTCGGGACGACATCCTTACCGGCTCGCCGGCCATTGATGCGGTTACGGCCCGCTGCGAGGCCTCGCCTCGCACCGCTTGACCTCCGTCTCCTCACCACCGGGTGGATAGGGGTTGAGAGGAATAGATGGGTGATCTGCGATCCGCACCACCGTGATATCAAGGCTGATGCAGCCGAGTTTGGGCTGCTGGACCATCATCGCGCCGTCGCCCGGTCCGGGGTCAGACTTCGATTCCCAGTCGGCCGATCGGTTCCAGCAGCTGATCCTCCTCGTAGTTAAGGTGCGCGAGCAGCGTCCCCTGCAACCGTTGCAGAGCGGACTGAGCGCTCTGAAGTTGGGATTCATCCCGGATCATCGCGACTAGGGCGGCGTCGATTTCGGCCAGCACGGTGGCGATTGCCTCGTGTTCTCCCCGCAACCGCTCGAGCACGTCAGCGAGCGAGCCGTCGGCGACCTCGAGGTCCATAAAGAGGCGCTGATCCTCGATCGCGTGGTGGATGCTGACCACCCGGCAGTAGGTGGCGCAGAAGGCACCCAGGGTCCAGTAGTTCTGGCGCATCGTCATCTGGTTCAGGTATGACCGCGCTCCCTGCGGCGTCTCCCGCCCCGCCGCGACCTCGTCTACGACTCCACTCAGGCGAGAGAGCTCTCCCCGAAGGTGATTGTGGACCGCGAGCAGCGTCTGCTGCGAGGCGCGGCCGATGGAGCCCTCCGCGCCGACCTGATCCCCCGCATCGCTCCTGATCGCGGCGGGAGGCGGGCTGGTCGGGGCGGGGCGGCGGCGTTCCTTTGTCACCGCCTCCCGGACCGCCGGTGCGACCTCGGCGGCGAATCTCTGCAGATCCAGCTCGGGGGCCGCTCCCGGTGAGAGGAGAAAGACGCTGATGCCCGCCGACAGCACCAGCTGGGTCAGCTGCTCAGCCCAGAGCTCAGGGGGGCCGGCCAGGAAGCCGCGGGCCGGCCCGAACGTGCCCGCGATGTTGTAGGCGCGCCGGATCAGAGCCGGATTGCGGCCGGCGCTGAGTGCGGCCGCGTCGATCTCTGCCCCGAGGCGGGCGAGGTCGTTGGGGTCGGCATAGCCCAGCGAGGGGATCCAGCCATCCGCCTTCATCCCGGTCAGGGCGAGCATGCGGGGCTTGTAGGCCCCGAGCCAGATTTCGACCGGATGTGGCGCAGCCGGGCCGGGGCGGGCGCCATTCAATTGGTAGTAGCGGCCATCAAACGTGACCGGCGGGCCCGGGGACATGAGCTGCCGGATGACGTGAATGCCCTCGGCCAGAGCGTCGACGTTCTCGCCCGGTGAGCGAGGGGGCCCCCCCATGCCCACGACGGCATCCCCGAAGGCCCCGGCCCCCAGGCCCAGGATCAGGCGTCCCCGGCTCAGAATGTCAAGCGAGGCGGCGCTGCGGGCCAGCACGGCGGGAGGTCGTAGGGGAAGGTTGATCACGTTCGGTAGGAGCCTGATCCTTTGGGTCGCCGCGGCGACGAAGGACAGCAGTGTCCAGGTGTCCAGAAAAGAGGCCTGGTAGGGGTGGTCCTGGAAGCCGACGATCTCGAGTCCTGAATCCTCGGCCGTGATCGCCAGCTCGACCGTCTGGTCGTGACCCTCCGCGCCAGGGTTCAAGTTAGCCCCGAAGATGAGCTCGTGGCCGAGATCGGGCATGGCTCAGCCTCCAGGTGTCAGCAGACGCGCCAACCCCGGCCGGCGGCAGGCGGTGGCAGCGGCCTGATCTACCGCCCGAAGCCGGCCTGGCGGCGGCTCAGTGGGCACCATAGCCCGGCCGCCGCGGCGCCAGATCACGCGGCGGCATTGAGCTGGGCCATGACCTCGCCGTGGCGCGCGGCCGCCTCGTGCGCGGCGGCCAGCGCCGCCGCCCCCTCGTCCACGAGGTGGGCCATTGAGGGGTTTGACCCGGCCAGGGTGAGGTCGGCGATCACGGTCTTGAGCTCCATCCCAAAGGTGTCCTGGAGGATACGTTCGAGGTATGCGGTGGCGTGGTCCCATCCATGCCGCGGAGCGCCCTCCAGGTATCGGCCGCCCTGGGCTACGACGAGTAGGGCCGGCTTGCCGGCCAGCACCTTGGAGCCCGGACCGAGCCGGGGATCGGTGATTAGTAAGTCGATCCAAACCTTGGTGAACTGACTGACGCCGAAGTTGTAGAGGGGAGAGGCGAGGATCAGGGAATCGGCCTCGATCATCTCGTCGGCCAGGGTCGCCGCCAGGGCCACGGCCTCACGCTGCGCGGGCGTCCGCTCCTCGCCCGGCACCTGTCGCGCAGCGACCGCCAGGGCCCAGGCCTCGGACGGGAGGGGAGACGCGCCCAAGTCCCGGCGCATCACTCGGCCCCCGGGATGAAGCTCCCGCCACGCCTGCATGGCGGTGTCCGCCACCGCGCGGCTGTGGGATCCCTCGGACCTGACGCTGGCGTCGACACGGAACAGAATCGGCATGTGAACATCCCCGCAATGCGCTAAGTGACAGAAGGTATTGTGCACAGATTATATCTGCAACAGATGATGGTGGTAGCATCGGCTCGTGACCCTGGGCTTGGATGCGGACCTTCCGGGAGTGCGCGAGACCGGGCATGCCGACCTCGGTTGGGCTCTCACCACCGTCCTGCGAGCGTACCTGCGGGCCGCCAATCACGTCCTGGAGGATCTGCCCGGCGGTAGCCGCGCTCTGCGCCTGCTGGCATCGGTCGCGTATGACGATCTGCCGAGTCAGCTCGCCGTCGCGCAGCGCGTGGGCCTCGACCGCACCGTCGTCACCTACCTGCTCGACGACCTGGCGGACGCCGGGCTGATCGAGCGCCAGCCCGACCCGGCCGATCGCCGCGCGCGCCGTCCGGTCATCACCCCGGCTGGGGCGGACCGGCTCGCCGACTTCGAGCGCCGCTTGCATTCGATCGAGGGGCACATCCTGGGAAGTCTCGACGATGGGGACCGGACCCAGTTCCGCATCCTCCTCGACCGCCTGGCACGTCAGCTGCCCAGCACCGATTCCACCACCTGCAGGCACGTGGCCGCGCTCGCCGACGGCGTGAGCTGTCTTGAGTCGCCCCCGGGCGTCCGGCCGATCTAGTCCGGGGGTGGGATCCCGAGCCAGCAGGGCGCGGCCAAGAGACGGGGAACGATCGGAGCCGAATCCGCGCTCCGGCTCCCGGCGCCCGAGCATCGGGCCGCGTGCGATTCTGGTCCGGTGACCCCAACCCGCTTGGTGAGCATCGACGACGCCTCGGCTCTGGCCCATCTGGTGAGCGCCAATCGCGAGTTCCTGGCCCCATTTGAGCCCGTGCGGGGCGAGGAGTACTTCACCCTCGAGGGCCAGTCGGCTCTGATTCAAACCCTGCTCCAGCAGCACGAGCTGGGATTGAATCTGCCTCACGTCATCCTCGACTCGGGGCGCGTGGTTGGTCGCATCACCCTCAGCGGAATCGTGCGCGGCCCGTTGCAGTCAGCCCACCTGGGCTACTGGGTGAACGCCACCGACGGCGGGCGCGGCCTGGCCACCGCGGCGGTGCGGAACCTGGTCCAGATCGCCTTCGAGGAGTGGGGGTTGCACCGCATCGAGGCCGGCACCCTGCTCGACAACGTGCGATCGCAGCGGGTGCTGG
>DATLSE010000042.1:0-17582 GCA_035534295.1 Nitrosotalea sp. | reverse complement strand
GATCGAGCGCGCCAGCCTGCGCCCGATGCTCTCGCGGGTGTGCTCGTCACACATGCCGAAGGGGGCTCAACCAAGCTGCTTTGGCGAGGGGCCCGAGCCCGCCACCATCATGCGAGAGGTAGGCTTGCCACCGAACCGCTTAGGAGACGAACCGCCAAGCCGGACACGTGATAGATCACCTATCCCGCCCCAGGCCTGATCTCGACCATTTGCACCATCTTCCACGTCGCCGGGGCGCAAAGAGGCTGGTCGGAGTGGCCACCAGCTCAGCCGAAACCCCGAACTAGCAAAGGAGTAGAACGGAGTTGGTATGGCCGACCTTCGGTTACGGCTTTCCGATAAACGGCTGCATCGACCGGAACTGCGCGATTTCAATGTCCTCGTCTGCCGCGCCGCTCTCGTGCATAAGGACAGGCTCCTTCATCCCGCAGCCTCCCCAGGCCAGAGGCTGGGCGCTCTGACGACCTTCGCACCACCAAACCGGCGGGGGTGCTGAGCCGCCGCCATGCTCGGCCCGCCAGCGAGTCATCATCGTGCGAGACCCTCATTCGCTCCAATGCGTGGGTCAGGGTGCCGTCCTGCAGCGCCGCATTGATCAGTGATTCCTGGGTTTTAGATCCCCAGCTGAGCAGGCGTGACGGAGTGCGCCCGACTTGAGGTGGGAGTTGGCCCGAAGGTCGTCGGCGGTCTCCCACAGGCGTGCGGCAATGTCGCGGAAGTCGGCCTTCGATGCCGCTGGCTCGGCCACGGAGCGATTATCGGGATGGCAACCATGCCATGTCGACTTTCTGACCGGAGCCGTTGGGGTCCCCAAGGCCGGCCGGGATCCCAATTTACGGAGGCCCGGGACAAGAACTGCTGTCAAAACTGCTGTCAACGGCGCCCGAGAGCTTCGTCGGAAGGTCGTCGCAGAGCGCTGGAAAGCGGATTCTGAGATCAGATTTCAGTTGGTGGGCCGGGAGGGAGTCGAACCCCCACAGCTTTCGCGGCGGTTTTACAGACCGTTGGGCTCGCCACGTGCCCATTGCCGACCCATCGCCCTAGGGATTGCTCCGGCTGGGCTTCAATATGGTAGCGAACCGACCTGATGCCTACTGCGGCGCGGACTCCCCGGAGACCATTGATTGCATCGAATCCGTTGAGCGCAGGCACTTAGCGGGTGGCGCTGAGTCGGAGCCGACGGGCACGGTTCCGACGTCAAGATGGGGGGGTGCTGAGGACAATTCTGCCGAATGTATTTGAGTAATGCTCGACGAGCCCGTGCTCGGAGTCGGTCTCGACACCCAGTTGAATCCGCTTTCCTGATCTCGACGTGACGCATACCTCCCGGTGTAGGTGGCCGTATCAGCGCGTCCGGTATCTCCTGCTCTGCTCCCATCCCGAGCCGGTGCTGACGGTGAGTTCCGCCGCGTTTCTCCTGGCTCTGGCCAGTGGCCGCAGCTGGGGCAGTCTGTGGGTTGGCTCCGCAGTGCTCACAGGCCAGCTGTCCATCGGGTGGCAGAACGACTGGCTGGACCAAAAGCTGGATCAGGGGCGGGCGGACAAACCGCTCGCATCCCGCGTCATCGCGCCCCGGCTGGTTCGCCAGGCCTCTGTGCTCGCGCTGCTCGCCTGCATCCCGCTCTCATTCGGATCAGGGCCCCAGAGCGCGGCTGTACATCTGGCCGCCGTCGCCTCAGGGATCCTGTACAACATTCGCCTTAAGTCGACGCCCGCCAGCGTGGTCCCATACGCCTTCTCGTTCGGGATGCTTCCGGCGGTTGCCACTCTGGGGCTGTCGGGGCACCCATGGCCTCCGCTCTGGCTCACCGTCGCGGCCGCGTGTCTGGGGAGCGGGGCGCATTTCGTCCAGGTGCTGCCCGACATCAACCGAGACCGCAGCTACGGAGTACTGGGCCTGCCGCAGCGACTCGGACACAGCCGATCGCTTGCGGTGGCTATCGCGTTGCTGGGCGTGTTCGTGGTGACCCTGGCTCAGGGGATTGGCCTACGAACCGGGCCGGGCGTTGCCGTCCTCGTCGCCGGACTGGCGCTATGCCTCGCCGTGGCCGGCGCCGCCCTGCTATCGCGTCCAAGAATGGCTCTGCGCATAACCATGGCCGGAGCCGCCGGACTCGCTCTCGTGCTGCTCGGCCTCTGGGCCGGGCGGGTGGGATTTAGTAGATGAAACCGATGAGGGGGACGCCGCCCGGCTTAATCGTCCGGTAGTCCACGATCCCAAAGCCCTTCCAGTTCATCTCCGACACGACCCATGAACCGTCTGGGTTGACCGACTCCACGTAGGCGACGTGGCCGAGGCTGCTTTCCCAGGTGACCATGATCGCGCCGGGGCGCGGGGTCATGCCGGTGGCGTAGCCATAGGCCTGAGCGTTGCCGAACCACTGGTATGCGTTCCCCAGCCACGGGACGGGTCGCCGGTTGTAGACGTACCAGGTGCACTCGCCGTAGAAGAACCGGTTGCCTGGTGCTCCGCCCGAGATCGCGCTCGGGACGACCCGAGCCACTCCCGCGCCGGTGCTCACCGTGGTGCTGGCGATGATGGGAACCACGGGCTGAATCAGGTTCGGCCCGTGACCACCTGGGATGACCAGGAGCTCGCCCGCGGGCAGACTCTGGGTGGCGCCACTGCGGATGTAGTTGAAGTCCATGACCGCGTTGACGTCGCCGCCGTAGGTGTTGGCGAGATTCTGGATGGTGTCGCCAGCCTGGGTTTCCACTGCGACTCCGTCGATCGGCGGAATCAGAATCGTGGTGCCGGCCCCGACATCGGTGGCAACGTTCTTGAGCAGGTTGTAGTTGGACCAGCGGATGCTGTTGGTCGATACGTGGAAGCGCTGGGCGATGGCGGCGAGCGTGTCACCCGGCTGGACCTGGTACTGGGTGGCGTCGTGTGACACGGCCACCTCGGTCGGAATTGCAATCGGCTTGACGATGGTGCCCAGACGGCCCATCTCAACCGATCCCGCGCTCCCGCCCTCGCTCATCATCAACCCCTGGGCGTTGACCGTTCCCAGGCGGAGGTTAAGAGCAGCCGGCAGCTGGCGATTGAGCGAGACATAGCTCGAGAGCATGATCGCGAGCACCAGCACTAAGGCATGGGTAAGGTAACGACTTACCGCCACTAATTCCCCCCCGGGCGGGCCGCATAAGGGCCCGCCGTTCGTCATGCGTAATTGAAACCTCGGTCACCCTATCAGCCCTTGGCAGTGAACGTCAACCGCATTCGGGGCCTAAAATCTGGCCATGCTTCAAGAGACAAATGACCGTGTAGCACTAGGTGATACCCCACTAACAATCATTGGGCCAGTCCTGCACTCCGGAGAGCAGGCGCCCGAGTTTCAGCTGTACGGGAAGGGGTTCCTGCCCGAGCCGATCCGACTGGCCGACTATCGCGGACAGACCCTGATTCTGTCCTGCGTGCCGTCGCTCGAAACCTCCGTCTGCGACCGCGAGACCCGGCGCTGGGACGAGGAGGTGCAGCGGCTCGAGGGCAAGGTCCAGATGCTCACGGTGAGCATGGATCTGAACTTCACCCAGGTGCGCTGGTGCGGGGCGAGTGGAACCACCCACAAGACCGCTTCGGCCCACAACCAGCCCGCCTTCGGCAGGGACTACGGCGTGCTGATCAAAGAGAACGGTCTCCTGGCACGGGCCGTTTTCGTGATCGGACGCGATGGCAATCTGGTCCACGTCGAGTACTGCAAGCACATCGGCGATGAGCCCAACTACGAGGAGATCCTGGCCCGGGCCGTCGCCGCCGCCGAGAGCGACAGCTGAGCCGATCCGTGCGCCGCGTCCGTTGGAGCTGGGCCCTGGTCGGCCGCTTCCGGCCCGGCCATCGGCCCGGGTCCAACGCCAGCTCATTTTTTTGGTGCCCCGCGGAGGATTCGAACCCCCGACCAACTGCTTAGAAGGCAGCTGCTCTATCCACTGAGCTAGCGGGGCATGGCTGAAGCATGCCACGCACGTCGCACACCGGCCCGTCGGCGCGCGCGGCTACCGATCCGACGAGGCGCTCAGCACGTGCTCCATGAAGGCCGCTACCAGTTCACGGTCCCACTGAGCGCCGGCGCCTCCCCATAGAATTTGGGTCGCCTCGGTCAGGCTGCTCCGCCGCCGGTAGGGGCGGTCTGAGGTGATGGCGTCCCAGCCGTCGCAGATGGCGACGATGCGGGCGGCGACCGGGATCTGTGATCCGCGCAACTGGTCGGGATAGCCTGATCCGTCGATCCGTTCGTGATGGTGGCGGACCATCGGCACCACCGCGATGGCGGAGCGCAGGGGGCGCACGATCTCCTCGCCCGTGAACACGTGGTTGCGGGCCACATCCATCTCCTCGGCTGTCAGCGGCCCGGGCTTGTTCAGGATCGAGTCGGGAATCCCGATCTTGCCGATGTCATGCAGGACGCCGCCCAGAAACAGATCCTCCAGGTTCTGCTCCCGCAGGCCGGCCACCTCACCCAGGCGTCGAGCCATACGCCCCACGCGCTCAACGTGGGCCTCGGTGTGCGCGTCCTTGGCTTCGACCGCCCGGGCCAGGGAGACCATGACGCGCTCCGAGTCATCGAGCCGGTCGAGCAGCGACTTAACTCGGAGAAGAGAGCAAACCCGGGCCACGATCTCGGTCCGCTCGACCGGCTTGGACAAGAAGTCATCGGCCCCCGTCTCGATCGCGCGTACTCGATCCGCGCTCTGGTCAAGGCCGGTCACCATGACGACGGGGAGCAGGCTGGTGGCGGGACTGCTCTTGATCTGGCGGCAGACCTCGAAGCCGTCGGGTGTCGGCATCATCACGTCCAGCAGCACCAGGTCACAGCGTTCCTGGCGCAGCACCGCCAGCGCTTCGTGGCCGCTGCGCGCGAACACGACCTGCACCCCCAGTTCGGATGGGTAGGCGTTGGTCAGGTCCAGGTTGAGGGGACTGTCGTCGACGACCAGAACGCGAGCCATGGGCCGCGGTCAGATTAGCGAACCCTGATCCCAGGTCGCGGTTCAATGCGCCGCAGCGCTTTAGGGGGTCGAGCGCCACGCCCGCGCGACGCGGGAGGGCAGGTCATGGCCGAGTTGCTGCTCGAGCCAGCTCGTGACCTCGACCAGGCGATCCATCGAAACCCCGGTCTTAATGCCCATCCCCTCCAGCAGGTAGACCAGGTCCTCGGTGGCCACGTTGCCGGTGGCGCCGGGGGCGAACGGGCATCCTCCGGCTCCGCCCACAGAGGCGTCGAGTCCGGAAGCGCCGGATTCCAGGGCGCTGTAGGCGTTGGCGCAGGCCATCCCTCGGGTGTCGTGCAGATGGACCCCGATGGCCGCGCCCAGGCTGCACAGGTCGCGCACCAGGGATCGCACCTCCGATGGGCGCGCCACCCCGATGGTGTCGGCGACCACGATCTCGTCGGGTGCCTGCTGCATCAGCTCTTGGGCCAGCTGAAGCACGTGAGATGGGGCGACGGCACCCGTAAACGGGCAGCCGAAGGCCACGCTCAGGGTGATCGTGATCGGGCGCCCGGCCGCTCGCGCCATGGCCGTGAGCTGGCGCGCGCTGGCCAACCCCATTGCGACGCTCGAGTTCTGGTTGGCGTGGGCAAAGGCATCGGTACAGGCGAAGGAGAAATGGATCTCGTCAGCGCCCGCGGCCAGCGCCCGCTCAAAGCCGCGCTGATTGAGGACCAGGGCGGAGTAGATCACGCCCGGGACCCGGTGCAGGCCGGACATCACCGCCTCCGATCCGGCCATGGCCGGAACCAGATCGTCTCGCACCATGCTCGCGGCTTCGATCCGGCGTAATCCGGCGCCGGCCAGCCGATCAACGAGCTCGGCTCGGACCGAGGGTTGCAGCGCTCGGTCCTCATTCTGCAGGCCGTCTCGGGGACCGACCTCGAGCAGGCGGACGGCGGTCGCGGAGCCCATCGCCTAACCCTAGTGGGCTCTGGCGGTTCGGGGCTGCCGGGGGTGCAGCCCAACCTCGCCGAGGCGAGGTTGGCTTCCGGGGCTAGGTGGCCTGGGTCTGACCCTGGGCGGGCTCGGAGCGTGGCCAGAGCGGGGTCTGGACCTGGGTGCCCGCCGACAGGACCAGCCGGCCCTCGAGGCCCAGTCGGGTCAGCTCGGTCAGACCCCGCTCTGGCCCGAGGATCAGGGCGAGCTTGGCCGCCACCTCGGCTTCGGCGCAGCTGGGGGCGGCCACGCTCGCGGTCACGACCTCGGATTGGCTGGGAAGCCCGGTTCGGGGATCGATCAGGTGGTGGCGGATCTGGCCCGATTTGAACCAGCGCCGACGCAGCACGGTCGAGGTGGCCAGTGCGCCCGAGTGGAGCTCGACCACGCTGGCGCCGAAGTCCCCCGCGTCCTCGAGAGCGACCGTCCAGCCGCCCCCGCCCGGAATCGTGCCCAGCACGGCCAGATCGCCACCCGCCTCGACCGCGCCGAAGCGACCGCCGATCTCGCCCAGCCTTTTGAGTGCGGCGTCCACCGCCATTCCCTTGGCGATGCCACCGAGATCGAAGGCGGTACCCGGGGGCATCTGGACGGTTCGAGAGGGCTCGTCCAACCGCACCTGGCGCCACCGCCCGCCGGGGCCGGGAGGGGGAGGGGAGGGCGAGAGGGGGTCCAGCTCGGTGAATGTGCGGTCGTATCCGGCGGCCAGGAGCTGCGGCAGCAGGCAGGGATCGAACACGCCCTCGGTCGCCCGCGCGGCGGCGAGCGCGCGCGCCAGGACCTCGAACAGTAGCGGGCTGACCAACACCGTGAGGCCGGCCGACGAGTTGAGGCGGGACAGCTCACTTCGGGGATCAAAGCGGGTCAGGGCCTGATGCCAGCGGGAGAACAACTGGCTGACCTCATGAAACGCCTGCTCGCCGATCTCCTCCGGTGCCAGGACGCGAACCGTGGTGCCCATGGACTGGAACTCGTACCGGGAAATTCCGTGCGGGGTGTGCAGATCCATGCGGCTCCGTCGGTCCCCGGCCCTGACCCTACTGGGCGGTCGCGTCCAGGGTCCCGGTCACGCGCCCGGTCTGGTCCCCGGTGAGGGAGATGACGACCTGGACCGCGGTGCCGTCCGAGGTCTGGCAGTCGGACACGAGCTGGCCCTGGACCATGCCCACCGGTCGACCCTGGCACCAGGTGGTGCCGGAGGCGGTAAGGAGCGCGAAGGTGCTGCGCGTGGGATCGATGGAGGTGGCACCCGAGTCGTCACCCACCACGCGCAGGGTCATGGTCGCCCGGGCCCCCGCTGCCGCCTGGCCCTGCAGCGCCAGCTGCAGCAGGATCTCGGATTCGTTTCGACCATAACCGATGGTGCCCTGGACGTCGGCGGCCAGGGGAACCGAGAGGCCGCCGCTGGCGGCGGGGATGGGCGAGGCTCCCGGGCTCGGGCTGGTCGCGCTCGCGGCGAGCTGGGCGAGCACCTGGGGGTCGCGCACCCCGCTGCCGCGAGCGGCGTTGGCGTAGGTGTTCCAGCCCGGCTGCAGGGGACCGGTGAGAGCCCAGTTCCAGCCCCACAGGCCAATCAGAGCGGCCGCTCCGCCGGCGGCGAGGCGGGTTCCGATCGAGCCCGAACGCGACTCCAACAGGCGCGCGGCGAGCAGCGTCCCCACCCCGGCGAAGGAGCTGGCGTAGATCACGAAGGCCCACCAGCTCTTGCTGTCGCTGCCCGTGCCCAAACCATGCGCGGTGCTCAGCAGCCAGACCCCAAAGGTGAGGAAGTGGAGACGTCGCCACCAGCTGTATCCGATCCGTGGGCGCAGATATTCGGAGACGTAGAGGGCCACCATGAGATAGCCGGCGACGATCCCGAGTGCGATCCACAGGGGGCGGTAATGGCTCTGGAGCGGAACCAGGATCTCGGGCAGGCTGAAGCGCTGGAAGGGATCGATCCAGACCGCGAAGCCGTGTATCGCGGTGAAGACCAGGGCCAGCAGGGCCAGGTGTTGATGCACGTCCGAGGTCAGGAAGCGGGGCCAGGCGGCGTTTCGCCATTTAAGGCTCAGGACCAGCCCCAGCAGGACCGAGAGGGTGACCAGGAGGTAGGCCGTGAAGCCGCCCGCACGGGCGACATCCCAGGTCAGCTGCGACAACTGGGTACCCGGGCTAGGAGCCGCCGCTGCTCATCAGCGGGGCCTGAGCCGGCGCCGCCGGAGCCGAGTTCGAACCCAGTCCGGAGGAGCCGGAGTTGGAGAAAAAACCGCCCCCTGACGACTGCGAGCTGGACGGTGCGGCGGAGCTCGGCGCCGAGCCCGAGGCGGAATTCTGAGCCTTGGCCGTCACGCCCACGGCATCGGTGGCGGCGAGCGCGAGCAGGGCCAGGAAACCGACCCCACTGGCCACGACGGCGGCGTTGCGGAGACTGTGAAGCCGGGCGCGTGCCTCCTCTCGGTCCGGTGGGCTCTGGCTCATCTCGATCCCACGCTACAAAAGCCGGCTTGGAATCCGATTGACCTGGGCTCAAGAATTCCTTCGATTGGAGCTACATTAGCAATGTATTGAGTGGAGCGAGGCTGCTGCTGGTCGAGGACGAGGCGGTTCTGGCCCGCCTTATCGCCCGCGTACTGGGTGAGGAGGGATACCGGGTTCAGTTGGAATCGCGCGGGCGCGCCGCGCTGGCGGCGGCCGCAGCCGATCCCCCCGACGCTGCGATCCTCGACGTGGGTCTGCCCGACCTCGACGGGCTGGCCGTGTGTCGCGAGCTCCGCCGCTCCGGTCTTCGCTGCCCGATCCTGATCCTCACCGCCCGTGATTCGGTACCCGATCGAGTTCGAGGCCTGGACGCGGGGGCCGACGATTACCTGATCAAACCCTTCGCTTTTGAGGAGCTGCTGGCCCGCCTCAGAGCCCACCTGCGGCGCGATGGGGGGCCGGTGCGAGTCGAGATCGGGCCCGTGACCCTCGATCCAGAGTCGCGCGAGGTCACCTCGGGGGGCAAGGACATCGCGCTCACCGATCAGGAGTTCCGGCTCCTCGAGCTCCTGATGCGCCATCCCGGCCGGGTGCTGAGTCGCGACCGCATCCTGGAGCACGTGTGGGGATATGACGCCGATCCCCGCTCCAACGTGGTCGACATCTACGTCCACTACGTGCGCCGAAAACTGGGATCCCAGGCTGCGGGCATGATCCGCACCGTGCGTTCGGCCGGCTACATGCTGAAGCCGTGATCTTCGAGCGCCTGCGCCGGCGGCTGACCCTGATCAACACGCTGGCTCTGATGGTGATGGTGGCCGTCCTCGCCGGCGGCGCATTCTTTGTCACCAACAAGCTGCTCTTGGAGCAGGAGCAGGCGCCGCTGCGGGCCGATGCGCTGCAGGCCGCGCACGAGTACGGGGAGCGCGGCCCGGTCTCCTTTCAGTTCGAGCACGGCGGCTACCAGCTTTCGGGTGACTTCTACATCCTCTGGGACTCCCAGGGCCGGGTGATCTTCGATCCCGGAACCATCTCGACCGCGCGGCTCAAGGACTCGGCGCTGGCCGTGGCGCGCAGCCACACGCCGACATTCACCGAAGTCGAACTGCCCACGGGCGACGCGCTCGTCTACGGCCAGCTGGTGGACTATCCCGGACCCAGCTCCGGGCAGCAACAGACAGCGGTGCTCCAGGTCGGGCGCAGCCTGGGCAGCGTTGCTCGATCCGAATCGGCCCTGATCTCGGTCCTGGCCGGCGTCGCCCTGGCCGGGCTGCTCTTAAGCCTGCTCACGGGCTGGGTCCTGGCGGGGCGAGCCCTGGTCCCGATCGAATTGGCATTCGAGCGCCAGCGGCAGTTCGTGGCCCACGCCTCGCACGAACTGCGGACGCCACTCGCCGTGCTTGACGCGTCGGTTCAGGTTTTGCTTCGCCACCCCGAGCGCACGGTGGCGGACAGTGCCGACACGATCGATTCGGCCAGCGCCGAGCTGGCGCGGATGCGGCGCCTGCTGGAAGACCTCTTGACCCTGGCCCGGGCCGACTCCGGGCGCCTCGAGCTGGAGCTGAGCGAGGTCGACGTGGACGCCCTGGTGGCGCGCCTGATCGACGACCTCCGGCCCATCGCCGACGCCCACAGCTCCCTCATGTCCGCCCAGCCCAGCGGCGTCGGAGTAATGATCGCCGACCCCGACCGGCTGCGCCAGCTGCTCTTGATCCTGGTCGACAACGCGCTCACCCACACCCCGCCCGGGACTGAGGTGCGCATCGGGGCCGAGCGCCACGGGCGCGACCTGGCTCTCGTCGTCGCCGACTCTGGCCCCGGGATTCCCGCCCACGCCCGCGAGCTGGTGATGGAACGTTTCCGGCGCCTGGAGGAGGGCCGCTCCAGTGCCGGCGCCGGCCTTGGGCTGTCTATCGCCTTGAGCTTGGCCGAGGCCATGGGGGGAAGGCTTCGGCTGTCCGACAACCACCCTGGACTTAGAGCCGAGATCACCCTGCCCGTCTCGGGACCCGAACCCGCCGACGCCTGAAGGGCGGGATCAGCCGCCGCCCAGCCAGCTGAACGGGCTCGGGTGGCCGAACATGAGCGCCAGCGCCAGAACCACGCCCAGAAGCAGGCTGGCACCGAGCAGCGAGCGCCGTCGGCCTGCCCCAGGCAGAGGCCTGGTCAAATCGCGCAGGGCCAGGGCCGGCGCGCGCTCGAGGTAGGCCAGCACGTGCACCGACATGACCAGGAACCAGAGCACGAAGGTGGCCTTGTGGGCGGTGATCCAGATCGACCCGAACCTGAGCCCGAAGGCCCAGAGCTCGACCCCGCTCGCGAGTACCGCCAGCGTGAGCAGGATCACCAGCGGGCCGAGCAGGCGCAGCAGCAGGGCCGGAGGACCGGCCCGCCGGTAGTCGGGGGCGCCTGCGTAATAGCGCAGAAACCGCGTCCCCGTTGAGCCCAACTTGAGCACAACGGGGGGGATAAGGACCAGGCCGAAGAAGTAATGCCAGGGCAGCAGCCGACCGATCGAGAGCACGGTGAACCCCTCGGCGGCGAGGAGCACCAGGAGAATGACCCCCGCCGCCCCGGTCAGGCGGGCGTTGGCCTCCACCCGATCGTAGGCGCGGAACATCGACTTGGGAACGGCCATGAATAGGAATTGTGTGAGTGGTGGATTAGCCGCCGATTGGAACGCGCCCCGGACTCGCCTCCTCGCCTCGCGCGTGCTGCGCGCGCCCGCGCCAGCGCCACTCCTCGGGCAGGATGGCCTCGAGCAGGTCGTCGTGGGTGATCACGCCCAGAATGTGACCCTCGGCGTCCACCACGGGCAGGGCCAGGAGGTTGTAATCCGCCATCTCGACCGCCACCTGGGGCACGTCGGCGTTGGCGTAGACCGCGACCGGGTCGGCCTCGGCCACCTCGCCTAGGGACGCTCCCGGAGCACAGCGGAGGAGGTGGGCGAGGGTGATGGAGCCGCTCAGCACGCCATCGTGAAGGCAGTAGAGCACGCTCAGAACGTGGGCCTCATCGGGCAGTCGCCCCAGATGCTCGAGCGCGGCGGCCACGCTCAGATGGTCGGGCAGTGCCACGAATTCGTTGCTCATGAGGCCGCCGGCGGTATCCCCCCCGTAGCCCAGCAGGGCCCGGACCTTGGCCTGCTGCTCGGCCGGGAGCGCCTCCAGGATTGGTCGTCGCCGGGGCTGGGAGAGTTTGGTCAGCAGGTCGGCGGCGTCGTCGGGGTTCATGTTGGCGAGCACGTTGGCCGCGTCCTGATCTGATCGTGCGTTCAAGAACTCGAGCTGCTTGTCCTCAGAGAGTTCCTCAAAGACGTCGGCCTCGAACTCGGGGTCGTGCTGCACGGCGGTCATGATCTGTTCGCCCTCGTCGTGCGACGCCGCCTCGACGATGTCGGCGATGTCGGCCGGTCGAAGCTTGGCCAGACGCGCGAAGGGCAGACCTCGGCCCAGTGTGGGCACGTGCCCAACCAGGGGTTCGATGCGGACCCAGGGAATCTGCTCGCCCCCGCGCGCCTGGCGCCCCAGGGCGCTCCAGAGCAACCCGCTCAGCGAGCGCGGTGGAGCGGCGACAACCGCTGAGACCTGCCAGCGGCTCGCCTCCCCCTCCAGGATCACGTCCTGCACGCGGACCAGCCGGGCGCCCTCGACGTCGATCACCGCCCGACCCCGGATGTCGGCGTCGAGCAGGACCTCCCCGGCCCGGCGTTCAAAGGCGCGGGTGTCGAGCTGGCCCGTGCGGAGCTGGAAGGCGCCGTCGGCCAGGAGCTCGACGTCGCTGACCGAGATGAATACATCGCTTCGATCCAGGCGGAGCAGGAGCCCGGTGAGGCGGGGTAGCGAGCCGTCGATCAGCCTCAGCACGCCGTCGGCCACCGCTCCCACCCGGTCCCCGTCTCGGGCCAGCACAGGTCGGCCCACCATCCGGGTGAAATAGACCTTCAACAGGTGCTCATCCTAGCGCGCTCGTACCCGCTCGGCCGGCTGTTTCAGCCTCCGCCGCCGGCCAACTGGACGACCTTGACCGCCAGCATCACCCCCGCGCCGACCAGATAGATCCACATCGCTCCCAGCGCCAGCCGCCGGGCCAGCGACTGCGGAGGGCGCTCGAGCAGGGCCAGCGCGGGCATGGTCCACATCTCGCGCCCGGCCCGCGGCAATTGGGGCCGGCGGCTCGGAGGACGCAGACCGTACAGGCCGCCCAGGGCGAGCAGCCCGATCACGAGCGCGCCGCCGACCACCGCGACCAGGCGGGGTACGTCGACGGTCGGGAAGACCGTGCTCACGGTCAGGATGGCGGAGAGCGCGAGGAGGGTGGAGATGATGGCCACGGCCACGGCGTTGAGCCAGCGCGGGTTGACCCAGGGCCCGAGCACGGCGACGTCATTGCAGAGCAGAAGCAGGAAGACGGTCGCGCTGGGCAGGAGGACGCCGGCCAGGGCCTGGACCGCGGTCGTGATCAGGCCCAGGGGGGCCCGGGGCACCAGCACCGTGCCCGCTGCGGCCAGGATCAGGAGCGCGAAGCTGCCGTAGAAGCCGCGCGCCTCGCTCAGGCTGCGGTGAAGCGAGTGCCGGATGCCAAAGGTGTCACCGACCGCGTACGAGGTGGCGATGGAGAGGGTTGCGGCTCCGATCAACGAGGCGTTCAGAAGCACGATCGAGTACAGCGCCCCAGCCCACGGTCCCAGGCGCAGGCCGAGGCCTCGCGCGACCGCGCCGGCGTCCTTGAAGGCCCCGGCGTACGGGGCGGACCGAAACGCCAGGGCGCAGATCACGATCAGGGCGGCGGCCGCGAGCACGGTGACAAGGGAGCCGAGCACGGTGTCGAAGCGCTCGTACGAGATCCAGCGCGGCGTGATGCGCTTGTCAACAATGTTCGACTGCTGAAAGAACAGCTGCCAGGGCGCCACCGTGGTGCCGACGATGGCGATGACCAGCAGGACCGAGCTGCCGGTCAGACCGCCCTGGATGCCGGGGACGAGGAAGCCATGGACCACCGGTCCCAGGTGGGGATGGCTCATCAAGAGCAGCGGGACGACCAGAAAATTGGCCGCGATGAACAGGAACATGAAGCGCTCCCAGCGCTCGAAGCTGCCGGTGACGGTGACCGCGATCAGGGCCAGGGCCATCACGGGCACCGAGATGTAGGGACTGACTCCAAAGTAGCCCAGGGCCAGACCCACCCCGATGAATTCGGTGACCAGGGTGAGGAAGTTCAAGATGAACAGGTCGCCGACCGAGAAGGCGCCCCAGAAGCGCCCGAAGCGTTCGAAGATGAGCTTGCCGTGCCCCATGCCGGTGACGGCGCCCAAGCGCACCACCATCTCCTGATTCACGATCAACACGGGGATGAGCAGGAGCAGGACCCAGAGCAGGCTGAGTCCGAAGTCCTGCCCCGCCTGGCTGTAGGTGGCAACGCCGCCGGCGTCGTTGTCGCCGACCATGACGATGATCCCGGGCCCGGCGATGGCCATCAGGGCCAGGAGCCGGCGCCGGAAGCCGCGGGGTCGCTCCCCGTCCCCGCGCAGCGTGCCCAGCGCCCCTCGGATGTCCGACTCGGGGGCTGATCTGGGTTCCGGCGCAGGGGCCGTGGGGGCGGCGGCGCGCCTCATCCTGGGTGGGGGCGGCATGGCGTCACTCCACCGGGGGACGAGGGTGCCCGGGCACCGCGTGCGGCCGGCGACGAGCAGCGATCAGGATTGGAACCTCCATGTCTTCGGCAACGGGGGGTTGTGTCGCTCCCACCGTCCCCGGGAGGGCCCGAACGCGGTCGTTAGGCTGGTTGGCGCCCCGGGGAAGAAGGGAGGCGGGCTAAAGCTGGTCGGGGGTCCGGTTTCACTCGACCTCCTTTACACGCCCGCCAGAGCCGGCCTCCGAGTGTGGTGGCGCCTTGGGCAGGCTCCCGAGCGGCGAACCGCCGAGCACCCCACTCGTTTCAGATTTGGCACCGCCCGGCGTAGACACCGGTCAGCCGCTTGGGGCGTCCCCTTGTTCCGGAGACGCCTGTCCTGATCCGGTCCGTCTCTCGACGCTAGCGATCAGCGGCCTGTGTCCGAGCGGTTGCCTCACCTAACGAGGTGCAGCAAACTTCAGGCACAAACTTACCACGTCCCCGCGAGCGTACGGCGGCCGCGCCGCTCAGTCCCTGCCCCCGGCGTGATCATTCAATATTGGCAGCCATGCACCACGCCGTCGCTTCCCGCCGACCCTCGCCGGCGGCCGATTGAACAGCACGCTCGGCTCACCCGCCGAGGCCGATCAGGGGCGCCGATACATCGGCCTGGTCACCATGTCCCACGCCCTTCAGCACGCCTTCTTCACCGCCTTGCCCATCACCTACCCGCTGGTGGTGAAGGAGTTCGGCGTCTCCTACGCCACCCTGGGGCTGGTCTTGGCCGTGGCTGGAGTCACCGGCGGCCTGCTCCAGGGCGCCGCCGGGCTCTATGCCCGGGTGGAGGCGCGGACCATCTTGGTCTACCAGAACCTGCTCACCGCGGTAGTGGCCCTCGTCACTGGTCTGTCGCCCTCCTTCGCGTTCTTCGGCGCCTCGCGCTGGGCGGGCGCCGTGGTCACCTCGCCCCAGCATCCGGTCGGGGCGTCGATGCTTGCCCGACGCTTCCCCGAGCGGCGCGGATCCGCCCTCGCCTGGCACACCACGGGGGGCTCCATTGGCAACCTCTGCGCGCCCCTGCTGGCCTCCGTGCTGATCCTCGCCGTGGGCTGGCGATGGACGCTGGCCCTCTTCGCCCTTCCCCTGTTGGTCGGCGCGTTGCTGCTCTGGCGCTACCTACCGGCAGAGCGCGAGCAGCCGGCGCATGAGCGGTCGGCGATCCCGCTCTGGCGGGTGGTGCTGCGGCGCCGGCCGCTGCTCCTGATCCTGGCCTCGACCGTGGCCGGCGCCGGCCGCGGATTGGGTTCGCTTTCAGCCTACGTACCCGTGTACCTGGGCAACGGTCTCCACCTCGATCAGATCCTGGTCGGACTGGTTTTCACCGTCCTCCTGGTGGGCAGCGTGGCGGGCCCGCTGGGCGCGGGCTGGCTCGCCGATCGCTGGGGCCGGCGACCCCTCGTCATCATCTCCTACGTGATCGGAGCGGCCACGCTGGCCGCCTTCGGGCGCACCGGGGGATCGCTCTGGATCCTGCTCCCGGTGGCTCTCCTGGTCGGGGTATTCGTCTACTCGGAATCGCCGCTGCTCCAATCCCTCTACTCCGACGTGGTCCAGGCCTCCTCGTCCAGGGGCGCCTTCGGGGTCTACTTCATGGCCGCCTACGGCGGCGGATCGCTCTGGCTGGTGGTGCTCGGTGCGGTCATCGACCGCTTCGGCTTTGGAGCCGCCTTCCTGGTCATGGCCGGCTCGTTCCTGCTCGCGGTGCCGCTGGTACTGCTCGCCGGGAGCGAGCCGGCGCCCTCGATGCCCGCCTCAGGCGTCGCGGGCTGAGCCCGGACTCAGCGCCGACAAATCACCGCCCGGCCAGGCGCTCGACCACGGGGGCGAAGGCGTCGAGTTCGCTCCAGATCATGATGTTCGAGATCTGCCAGCGCTCGCGCATGGCCAGGCACTTGTCGACCAGCTGCTGAACGGTCCCGAAAAATAGATGGGGCGACTCCAAGATCTCCTCGGGAGTCACCCTGGCTCCGAAGCGGGCTTCGAATTCCTCGGCCACCTCGCGGGCTCGGCGCGAGGCCTGATCGGTGATCTCCAGGGGTTTTAGGAATCGATAGGTTCCGATCTCCAGGTGCTCCAGGCGATCGCCCGCCGCGGCGCGAACCCAGTCCATCTTCTGGTCCGTGGCCGGCGCCAGCATGTCCGCGATGTCGGGCTTTCCGGCGGCTATCACCCGGGGCGCGAGCCCGACCAGGTCGGCCTCCCTGGCCGCCAGGGAGAGGATGGTCCGGCCGCTCCCTCCGATCAGGAGTGGGGGCGCCGGCTGCTGCACGGGATGGGGCCAGCCCAGGACCCCGCGGATCTGGTAGAACTCGCCCTCGAAATCGAATGGCGCGCCGCCGAAGAATCGCTTTAGGACCTGGACCGACTCGCCCAGACGACGCACTCGCACGGCGCCCGAATCGAAGGGGAGCCCGCACTGCGCGTACTCCTCGGCGTTCCAGCCCGCCCCCAGGCCGACCAGAAGCCGCCCACCGCTCCAAACGTCTATGGTGGCCAGCTCCTGGCCCAGCACCACGGGATGCCGAAAGTCGTTGTTCAAAACGTAGGTGCCGACCCGAAGCTTCTGGGTCGCGGCGGCCGCCATCATCATCGACGGAATCGGGGCCGGCTCGTCCCAGCGGTGATCGGAGAAGACCATGCAGTCGTATCCGAGCTGCTCCGCTCTGCGCGCCGTCGCGGTCAGCTGCGCGCCCGTCTCACAGCTGATCCCGGCCACCATGAAACGAAATGGCCGATTCACCGCGCCAGTCTCGCACGGCGCGCAGTCCTCGGGCGGGACAATTCCGGGCGGCCCTCCCGGCCGGGCAGCGCGCCAGCTCAGCACGTCGCCGCGAACTCAGGCCTTGGCCATCGAGTGGCTTGGAAGCTTGAGCCCAGGCGGGCCAGCCCGTCGAGTACCGGGGATCAGTTGAGCGCGGCTTCGATCTCGTCCAGATGCTCGCTTCGGTGGTTGGCGCGCACCGGGTTGAGTGGGCTCGACTCGTCCAGACCCGCCACGAACTCATCCGCGAGTGCGGCCACGACCTCGTCCGCCTCCTCGGCGATGCTGATCGCAAGCTCGGCGAGCGCGCGTGGTGTGATGGCATGGATCAGAGGACGCGAGGCGTCATTGATCCAGTCGACGTCCCCCTCTTCGGAGGCCGTGAGAGGCTCGCCACGCTGCACCTTGCGCGCAAGAAACAGCGCGCGCCCGTCCCAGAACGCGATGTGGCCCAGAATCCCGGCGACGCTCCAGTGCTCGTTGACCATCGCCCCCAGTTCCCGGTCGCTCAGCCGGGAAACAAGCGCCCGCAACCGTTGGAGCTCGATGGCGTTCGCCCGAACGTAGGAGCGGTCCATCGCGCGAAGCTTAACCGGGGCCGGCGCACTACCTCGGGGGGAGCGACCAGGCCGCGCCTTGGTCTACCGGGAGGGCGGCTTGGCCCCGAGCACCGCGGTGCCTGCCGCGAGCGGGTCCGAACCGGGAAGCCGAGTTCAGCCGCGCCGGATTCGGCCAGTTACAAAGTGCAAGCTTGGGG
>DATLSE010000041.1:0-42538 GCA_035534295.1 Nitrosotalea sp. | reverse complement strand
ATCGATCATGACCAGCGCCCCAGGAATCCACGCAATCAGAGCCTCGAAGGCATCGACTGGCATCTCGACCGGATATAGGCTTAGGTCCGCCATTGCTTTACGTGCGAATTAACCACCAGAAGTCAAGCGTACTGCGATATCACTATATCTGTAAATAGCCGAGTCTATAACCGGACCCCCGTCGGCAAACTCAGAGGGCCCGACGGTGCACGGCGGAGTGCACGGATTGACCAGGGAGAACAATGGAGACGGAGAGTCGAAGGAGTGGCGCCGGACCAGCGCCACACATCATAAGGCGCCGAGTTTGCCGACGGGGCACGCATCTACCCCGGTAATCGGGACCGAGCGGGATTGTCACGCCTGCCCTGGGGAGGGGTGGGGGAGGTCATCGGCTGTGTTTCGCCATGGCGCTTCAGGATCGTGCAGAGTGTCCAGCACCATGGCCGCGAAGGCAACCGCCGCCCTAGCGGCGAAGTCTCCGTGGCGCTTCTTCAAGCCCTGGATTCGTCGATTGCTGCCGTGACCGGTGCCATAGCCATCGTTGCGCAGATCATTGATCCCAAGCGCGATCTGACTCAAGCCGGCCAACGTGCGCTTTATAGTGTCGGCCCCCTCGGCCGTGGGTGCGAGAACACCGGGGTGCAGAGCAAGTTCTGCAAGGGCTGACTTGCTTGACCAAGCTGGGTACCTTAGCGCCGCGATCGGGGCTCTTAGCTCGCTCGTTTAGAACGTACCTACAGGTGGCCTCGATTAGCTCTTTAGCTGCTCCCACAAGTTCCTCGGGCTCGGCGTCCAGCCTCTCCAGCCGGTCGAGGTGGAATCGAATACCGTCCTCGGTCGCGGGGACGCTGACCACAGCCAGAGGAGTCCGCCGAAGGGTGTAGCGGCCGGCCCCGTCGAGCTCGATCCCAGCCCGCTTAAGAGCCCGCAGCAGATCTGAGCGTGTCCCAGCGCCCTCGTCTAGGTCTTCGATAACCTCCTTGACCAACTCTAGGTACCGCTCGCACTGCCCGTAGGCGCTCCAGTCGATTCCCTCTTGGAACATCGAGACGGTAGTCCGCCTCTGGCCGCGCTCGGAGCCGGGCGCTCTATCGCCTGTCAAACTGGCGGGGGGCTTGAAGCCGAACGAGGCGAACTTGTCCTCAATCTCTCTGACCGTGTACGGACCCCACCCGCCCATGGCGTTCTGAAGAGCCACGTGGACGCCGGGGGGGATCAGATCAGACGGCATGGCCGATACATCCTCGGACAGCGACCCGAGTAAGCGCCCCGAGGATTGTGCCGAGTCCGACTGCTGGTACGGAGGAGAGGTCGGCCATCCCAGTAACGGCCGACCTCCACCGTGCGTAATTAACCGGACGAGGCGTAATTAACCGGATTCCCTCAGTTCAGGCCTTCGTGCGTAATTGTCCGGACGTGACACATCAGCTGCAGCCTGTGGTTGCCCCGCAGTTGAGGCACTTGTAACAGGCGCCGCTGCGGACGGTGATGGAGCCACACTCGGCGCAGCTGGGCGCGTCGGTGTTGACCACGAAAGTCAGTCGCTGACCCGGAGTCGAGCCCCCGTTCGAGGGGGTGGGACGGACGGCAGGGGTGGCGACCACATGCAGCTCGGCTACCTTGTCGCCCGGACCGTCCTCGCGGGTGATTATGCCCAGAGCGGCACGGCCCTCCTCGTCGAAGAATCTGCTTCCCAACCAGCGGAACACGTAGTCCAGGATCGACTTCGCGATCGGGATCTCAGGATTCTTGGTGAATCCGCTGGGTTCAAAGCGCATGTGGCTGAATTTGTTGACCATGACCTCGAGCGGTACCCCGTACTGGAGGGCGACGGAGGTCTGAGTCGCGAACGCGTCCATCAGGCCAGAGATGGTCGAGCCCTCCTTGGCCATGGTGATAAACACCTCGCCCGGCTTGCCATCCTCGTACATACCGACCGTGATATAGCCCTCGTGCCCCTGGATGTCGAACTTGTGTGTGAGCGCGCGCCGCTCATCGGGCAGGCGGTGGCGGGCCGGGCGGTCCCCCACCGGTGTCTCGGAGACCGCCTTGGCCTCCTTAAGTGAGGTGGACAGGGGCTGCGAACGCTTGCAGCCGTCGCGATAGATGGCGACGCACTTGAGGCCCAACTTCCAGGACTCGGCGTAGCTCTGAGCGATGTCGTCGACGCTGGCCTCGCTGGGCAGGTTTACGGTCTTGGACTGGGACCCGGAGATGAAGGGCTGGACCGCCGACATCATTCTGATGTGACCCATGGGCTGAATCGAACGCAGCCCGTTGATGGGTTTGAAGGCGCAGTCGAACACCGTCAGGTGCTCGTCCCGAAGGTGGGGCGCACCCTCGATGGTGTCCATCTCATCCACGTAGTCGACGATCTCCTTCACCTGCGCCTCGGGATAGCCGAGCTTGCGCAGGGCGGGAGGGACGGTGCCGTTGACGATCTTCAGCAGTCCGCCGCCGACCAGCTTCTTGTACTTGACGAGGGCCAGGTCGGGTTCGATCCCGGTCGTGTCGCAGTCCATCATCAGACCGATGGTCCCGGTCGGGGCGAGAACGGTCGCCTGCGCGTTGCGGTAACCGTGGAGCCGGCCCAGCCCGACCGCCTCGTCCCAGGCCTCCTGGGCCGCTCCCACGACCTCCTGGTCGGAGCCGCCGGGTGGGATGCGATAGGCGGCGGCGCGATGCTTTTCCATCACGCCAAGCATGGGCTCGCGGTTCTTTTCAAATTCGCCGAACGGTCCCTTGACCGCGGCCATCCGGGCCGACTGGGCGAATGCCCGGCCGGTCATGATCGCCGTCACCGCGCTGGCCATGCGCCGGCCATCGTCGGAGTCGTAGGCGTAACCCATCGACATGAGCAGGGCTCCCAGGTTGGCGTAGCCAAGTCCGAGCGGGCGCAGCAGCTCTGAGTTGTGCGCGATCGCGGGGGTGGGATAGGAGGCGTACGAGACCAGGATCTCCTGCGCGGTGAAGACCACGTCGACCGCGCGCCGGAACTTCTCGAGGTCGAAGTGCCCTTCCTTGTCCTGATATTTCATCAGGTTGAGCGAGGCCAGATTGCACGCGGTGTCATCAAGGAATACGAATTCGCTGCAGGGATTGGTGGCGTTGATGCGCCCCGTGTTAGGCACGCAGTTCCAGGCCTGGATGGTGGAGTCGAACTGCAATCCGGGATCTCCGCAGAGCCAGGCCGCCTCGGCTATCTCGCGCCACAGCTCCCGAGCCGGCATGGTGTCCACCGTGCGCCCGCCGACCACCGCCTTGGTCTCCCAGCTACCGTCGCCCTCGACCGCACGCATGAACTCGTCGCTCACCCGCACGGAATGATTGGCGTTCTGAAACTGGACCGAGTCATAGGCGCCACCGGGAACGTTGAAGCCGGCCTCGTAGCCGGCGTCGATCAGGGCCCAGGCCTTCTTCTCCTCAATCGCCTTGGAGCGAACAAAGTCGAGGATGTCGGGGTGGTCGGAGTTCAGGATCACCATCTTGGCCGCCCGCCGGGTGGTGCCACCGGACTTGATCGAGCCCGCAAAGCTGTCATAGCCGCGCATGAAGGAGACCGGTCCGGAGGCCGTCCCACCGCCGGCTAAGGACTCGCGCGAGGAGCGCAGCACCGAGAGGTTGGTGCCCGCACCGGAGCCGAACTTGAAGAGCATGCCCTCGGTCTTGGCCAGATCCAGGATTGACTCCATGGTGTCCTGGACCGCGTTGATGAAGCAGGCCGAGGCTTGCTGGGAGCGCCCCGGAACCCCGATGTTGAACCAGACCGGGCTGTTGAAGGAGGCGTGCTGGGTGGTAAGGAGCCAGCGCAGGTCCTCGGCCCAATTGTCGGCGTCGGTGGCCGAGGCGAAATAGTCGCCGTCGACGCCCCAGGCCCGGATGGTGTCCACCACACGATCGACCATCTGGCGCACCGAGCTTTCACGCTCGGGACCGCCGAGCTGGCCGCGAAAGTACTTCTGGGCGACGACGTTGATGGCGAGCTGAGACCACGACCGAGGAACCTCGACGTCGCGCTGCTCAAAGATCAGGTTGCCCTTCTCCCCGGTGATGGCCGCCGTTCGGCGTTCCCACTCGAGCAGGTCGTAGGCATGGCTTCCGGGCGGGGTGAAGTAGCGCTCAAAGCTCAGGCCCCCGGACCCCCTGGCCGGTGCCGGTCGTGCCTTGTGGGCACTCTCGCCGTCAGCTGCGATGTCGGCTGCGTTCCTGGCCATGTTCTTACCGAGAGCCTCCTTCTTCCTGCTTGTCTGAACCTTCTGATTCCGCGCCACGAAGATGGCTAGGGTCCTAGAGCACACCCGCCACGGATGCTCCAGGACCCCTGATCGGACGGGCCCCCACTCTATTCCCGCCCCGTTCCCATGTCAAGCCGTAGGCACAAGATGTTCGGTACATACCCATATACAGGCCCAACATGTGGGTGTATTCCCTGTGTACAACCGGTGCTCTTGGGGTGCGACGGCTGTGTCTAACGGCGCCTTCAGTCGACCGGCTCGACCAGGCTGAGCTCGGCCGCCGCGGGGGCAGAGTGCTCGACCAACTGAATCCCGTGGACGGAGGCGCGCACGCTGGCGACGGTCTGCTTGCCGTCGCTGTAGGTGTTCTCCAGCATCGTCATGGCCCGGCGCAGCTTGTTCTCCAGAGCTCCCTCCAGCCCGTCCAGCTGGCGCTCGATGTCGATCAGGTAGGCCTGCAGGTTGTCCATGTCGACGCTGCGCGAGAACTGAAGGTGAAGCTGATAGAGGGAGAGTAGATAGGGCATCGCCATGGAGAAACCGACCACAATCACGTGCCTGCGATGGGCCTCGGCGAAGGCCGCGCGACAGACGGCGTAGGCCCCGTCGGGAATGGCGGCGAGGGCAAAAGGGGTCGTGGTCTGGGGATCGATGTATTGGGAGACCTCGCGCACCCTCTTTTCGACCTCACGCTCAACGGTCGCCGCCAGCGCCGAGCGCCGGGCAGGGTCGAGGTCGGGCTCGGACAGGGACTGCAGGGCGCCGCCGGCGGTCCATTTGGAGTCTATGGGCAGCAGCTTGCCCCCGGGCAGGCGCAGGGCGAACTCCACCACCTTGCCCTTGACCCAGTGGTTGCGTTCCAGCATCTCGGGCGGTAGGTGCTGAAAGGCCTCCTCCAGGATGTTCTCTCCGGCCGCCCCCCGGGTCGAGCTGCCCGCGATCACCGCCTCCAGGCGGCGCAGGCTCTGCCGGGCGTCATCCTCGATCTGCTGGCGGGCCACGACGCTCTGCCGCATCCCCTCCAGGAGCTCCTGGGTGCGCCCCAGCTGGCCCCGCAGCTCGGCCCCGAGCTGGCCCTGGTTCTGACCACCCAGGGCGAGCTGGGCGCGCAATTCGGCCAGTTCGGAGGACTGGGTGTCGGAGCGCCGGCTGAGCGCTTGGAGCAGCATCGCCATGCCCCCGGCCAGCAGCAGGAGCACGAACAGGAGCAGGGCGAACAACAGTTCGAAGGCCACGTTGGCCGCAGTGTAGCGCGGGCGGTCAGGATGGGCAAGGTCAGCCCGGTGATTACCATGGGGGGCGTGGAGGAGTTGGTTCCGGTGACCGCGGTGCCCGATCGAATCCCGCTCGAAGAGGTCTATATGCGCATGGCCGAGGAGCTGGCCAAGCGCAGCACGTGCGACCGCAACCAGGTGGGCACGGTGATCACGAGTTCGGACCTGACCCAGGTTCTGGGGATCGGTTACAACGGCAACGCGCGGGGACTGCCGAACAGCTGTGACGGACCCGAGCCCGGTCGATGCGGTTGCATCCATTCCGAGGCCAATGCCCTGATCAAGGCCGGCGCCCAGACCCCAGGTAAGTTGGTCTTCGTGACCGTCTCACCCTGCGTCATGTGCGCCAAGATGATCGTCAACTCCAACGTGCTGAGGGTGCACTACCGCCGGCCCTACCGCGATGACTCCGGGCTCCAAGTCCTCCGCCAAGGGGGCGTGGAGGCGGTGCATTACCAGCTCTGGCAGGACCTGTGGCGTTGAGCATTCGGGGGGGAGACGGATGGATCTAAACCTAGCCGGAAGACGCGCCCTGGTCAGCGCGGGTACCCGCGGAATCGGGCTCGCGATCGCGCGTGCGCTGGCCCAAGAGGGCGCGGATGTGGCCGTCGTGGCGCGTACGGCGGAGGTGGTGGCGAGCGTAGCCGAGTCGATCGGAGGGCGCGGTATCGTGGCCGATCTGACCACGGACGAGGGCTGCCGGCGAGCCCACGCCGAAGCTGCGCAGTCGGGCCCGGTGGAGATCCTGGTCAACTGTCTGGGGCTTCGGGCCGGGCGCACCTGGGAGGACACCGCGGTGCTCGAGCTGGACCTGGCCCTGGCCGGCAACCTGTATCCCGCCGCCCGCCTGAGCGCGCTCTGTCTGCCCGCCATGCGGGCGCAGGGCTGGGGAAGAATCGTGGTGGTTTCCTCGGTTTACGGGCGCGAGGCGGGGGGGCCCCCAGCCTACAACGTGGCCAAGGCGGCCGAGATCAGCATGGTCACCTCGCTGGCCCGGGAGGTCGCCGCCTCGGGGGTGACGGTGAACGCCGTCGCCCCGGGCTCCATCATCTTTCCCGGAGGGACCTGGCAGCTGCGCCAGGACGCGGATCCAGAGGCCATGGCCAGATTCGTCGAGCGCGAGATTCCGATCGGACGTTTCGGGCGTCCCGAGGAGGTGGCGAGCGTGGTGACTTTTCTTTGCTCCGCCGCCGCGAGCCTGGTCACGGGAGCCTGCTGGACAGTGGACGGCGGGCAATCGCGGAGCAATATCTAAGACCAGCGCGCGGCGCGGGTCGTGTCAGCGACCGGCGCTCAGGGCATGGGCTCCAAGGAGGCCGGCGTAGTAGAGCAGGCTCGGGTACAGGCCCACCGCCAGCGCCACCAGCGCTGCGGCCCCGACCAGGATCTGGAGCGGGCCCACCGCGATCCTCTGCGGATCCCCGACCGGCGTCCAGACGTGGACCAGCACGCGCAGGTAGTAGACCACCGATACCACGCTCGTGAGCACGCCCAGGATGACCAGCCACGTCCATCCCCCGCTGACCGCGGGACTGAAGAGGAAGAACTTGCCGATGAACCCGACCAGGGGCGGGAACCCGGCCAGGGCGAGCATGAAGACCGACATAGCCAGGGCGAGGAGCGGACTTCGGCTACCCAGACCGTCGAGATCTGAGAGTTGGACCCGCTCCCCGTCGGGCGCGGTGAGCTCGATCAGCACGGCGAAGGCGCCGAAGTTCATGAACAGATAGGCGAAGAGGTAGAACAGCACGCCACCGATGCCGGCGGCGCCACCGGCCACGACACCGACCAGGAGATATCCCGCCTGGGCCACGCTGGAGTAGGCGAGCAGGCGCTTGACGTTGGTCTGGGCGATGGCGGCGACGTTGCCCACGACCATGCTCGCGGCGGCGATCAGAGCCAGGGCCAGGGTCCACTCCGAACCGAGATGGACGAGCCCGCCCTGCAGGACTCGGAGCACCATGGCAAACCCCGCCGCCTTGGTGCCGACGGACATGAACGCGGTCACCGGCAGCGGCGCGCCGTCGTAGACGTCAGGGGTCCACTGGTGAAAGGGGACGCCGGAAATCTTGAAGGCGAAGCCGACCGTCATCAGCAGTACCCCCAACACCACGAGCGGGTTGGTGAGCGAGCCCGAGGCGAGTTGGGAGGAGATGGCTGAGATCTGGGTGGTCCCGGTGGCGCCATACACCAGCGCCATCCCGTAGAGCACGAAGGCGCTGGCGAAACCACCCACGAGCAGGTACTTGACCGCCGCCTCCTGCGAGCGCGTGTCCCGGCGCAGGAACCCGCAGAGGACGTAGAGGGCGACGCTGAAGGTCTCGAGCGCGACGAACACGGTGACGAGGGAGGTGGACGCGGCCAGGGCCATCATGCCCACCAGGGCGGCGAGGACGAGCACTACGAACTCGGGCTCGGCGAGGTCGCGGCGCCGGGCGTAGACGTGGCCGACGGCGAGGGTGCAGAGCCCGAGCAGACTGAGTAGCACCTCAAAGTAGAGCGCGAAGTCGTCGCCGCTGACGAATCCGCTGTAGGCGGAGTGCCCACCCCCCTGGGCGATCCGGATCCAGGCCGCGACCAGTGCTGTTACCAGAGCCAGCGCCGAGACCAGTGCGACCACGGAGCCGCTCAGGCGGCGCGGGAGGATCAGGTCCAGCACCACGGCCAGGAGCAGTGCGACCGTGACGATGGCGATCGATGCGATCTGAGAGAGGTCGCCGGCGGCCTGAGACCAGGAGTAGGAGACAGTGGGAAGGGCGGCCAGCAGCGTCATCGCCAGGGCACCGGCAGCGCGTATCCCAACGCGCCCATGACGTGGGTCAGAAGGTAGGGGTAGAGCCCGAGCAGGAACATCAAGAGCACCAGAGGGGCGATGACGGCCAGCTCGCGGGCGAGGATGTCGTCACGCCGAACGGGTGCCGGCTCAGCCGTCGTCTGGCCCGCTCCAGCGTACATGAGGCCCTGAAACAGTCGGAGCATGTAGACCGGGGCCAGAACCAAGCCGATGCAGGCGACGACGGCGAGCCAGGGCGAATACTGCCAGGCCCCGAGCATGGTGGTGAACTCGCCCACGAAGCTGTTCAGCCCCGGCAATCCGAGCGCGGCCATGGTCACGATGAGCCAGATCGCGGCCAGCACCGGCATCCGGGGCGCCAGGTCCTTCAGGATCGAGCGATCCTGGGTCCCGGTCCGGGCGGCGACCCAGGCCACGAGCAGGAAGAGGGCGGGCACGATCAACCCGTGATTCACCATCTGCAGCACGGCGCCCTCGGCGCCCTGCTGATTGAAGGCGAAGATACCCAGCACGATGAAGCCCATGTGGCTGACCGACGACCAAGCCACCAGCGACTTCATGTCCCTTTGGGTGATCGCCATCAGGGCTCCCCAGCCGATCCCGATCACGGCCAGCACGGGGACAACCGCGTTCCAGGTCCAAAGACCGTCGGGGTGAGGAAAGAGCGGGATCAGGATCCGGAGCATGGCGTAGGCGCCGGTCTTGCCCATGACTCCGGCGAAGGTGACGAGCATGGGTGCGGGGGCTGCGGCATAGGCGTCGGGCAGCCAGCTGTGGAAGGGGAAGAGCGGGGTCTTGATCGCGAATGCGATCGCGAAGAGGAAGAAGAGGCCGAACTGAAGCGCAGGCGCGGGTGGGTGGGCGGCGAACTGGGCCAGATCAAAGCCGTGCGCGGCCCCGCCCGCGACAACGTACTCCCCGATCACCCCGACCAGCATCAGCAGCGAGCCGAACAGGGTGTAGAGGACGAACTTAAGGGCTGCAGCCCGGGCCCCCGCACCCTCGCCCCAAAGCCAGAGCAGGAAGAACGCGGGGATCAGCATGGCCTCCCAGAAGACGTAGAACAAGAGCAGGTCAACGGCCATGAAGACGCCGGCCATGGTCGCCTCCAAGAGCAGCATCAGGGCGAAGAAGCCGCGCGCTCGCGACAGCCGCCAGGCGCTGGCCAGGGCCACAACGGTAAGGAAGGCGTTGAGCACGAGGAGCCAGAGGCTCAGGCCGTCGACACCCAGGTGGTAGCGGATGCCGTACTGGGGAATCCAGCTCACGTTCTCGGCGAACTGCCACCCCGAGTGTTGAGGGTTGAAGCCCGCGACCATGAGCGCGGCCACGACCAGCGCGGCCAGTGCCACCCCCAGGCCGAGTCCTCGCGCCCAGCGCCGCGGCGCCAGAGCGACCAATAGACCGCCCAGGGCGGGTATCAACCAGAGCGCGCTTAGCATCAGCCGAAGAACCTTAAGACCAAGATCACTGCGAGCGCCGCGACCCCGGCGGTGAAGACCAAAAGATAGTTGCGCACGTATCCGGTCTCGATCTGGGAGAGTCCATCGGCACCGTCTCCGGTGGTGCGCCCGACCAGGCGCAGGGCCCCGTCGAGGACCCGCTGGTCAACTCGGTCGAAGGCGGCCGAGGAGAGGTCGTCAAGCCCGCGCACGAAGATCCGGCTGTAGATCTCGTCGAAGAAGTACTTGTGTTCCAGCAGGTTTTGAATCCGGGGCAAGCGCCGGCTCCAGGGCTGCCAGCTTCGCCGCACATAGATGTTGTACGCGGCCATGAACGCGACCCCGGCCAGGATCATGGTCAGGGCGGCGAGGAAGTACCCCACGACGCCCTCAGACCAGGGCGTGCGCCCGACCGCGGGGGTGAGGAAATCACTCACCAGACGCCAGCCGCCGTGCCACACCACCTCGATCTGAAGTAGACCGCCCACCAAAGTGAGCACGGCCAGAGCCAGGACCGGGTAGAGCATCGCCCGCGGCGCCTCGTGGGGGTGCTCGACCGGCCGGTCGGGCGAGGGCCGGCCGCCGAAGGCTATCCACCACATGCGCCCGGTGTAAAAGCCGGTCAAGACGGCGGTGACGAATCCGATCAGCCACAGCGCCTGGGGCAGACCGTGGGCGCTGGGCTTGCTGAACGCGGCCCCCAAAATCAGCTCCTTGGAGAAGAACCCGACCAGGGGGAAGATGCCGACCAGGGCCAATGATCCGATCAGGAAGGCGATCGAGGTCGGGCGTAGCTGGCGCCGCAGCCCTCCGAAGCGGCGCATGTCCTGTTCGTCGTCCATGGCGTGGATGACGTTGCCGGCGGAAAGGAAGAGCAGGGCCTTAAAGAAGGCGTGGGCGAGCAGGTGGAAGAATGCGGCCCCGTACGCGCCCAGGCCCACGGCCAGGAACATGTACCCGATCTGGCTCATGGTGGAGTAGGCAAGCACGCGCTTGATGTCGGTCTGGACGATCGCGATCGAGGCGGCGACGATCGCGCTCAGGGCACCGATCACGGCGGCGCCATCGTGGGCGTACTGGGCGAGATCGAAGATGGGATGCATGCGGCCGATGAGATAGACGCCGGCGGTGACCATGGTGGCGGCGTGGATCAGGGCCGAGACCGGCGTGGGCCCCTCCATGGCATCGGGCAGCCAGGTGTGAAGAGGCAGCTGGGCGGACTTGGCCACGGCCCCAACCAGCAGTAGACAGGCGATCAGCTCGACCCCCGATGAGTCCTGGTGGGGGAGGCGGGCGAACACCTCAAGGAAGCGCACCTGGTGGAAGTTGACGAATATGGCGAAGGCGCCGAGTATCAGCCCCACATCGCCGATGACGTTCATGACGAAGGCCTTGCGCGCGGCCAGCACCGCGCTTCGGCGCCAGTAATAGAAGCCGATCAACAGATAGGAACTGAGGCCGACCATGGCCCAACCGATGACCAGGAAGACGAAGTTGCCGGCCGCGACCAAGAGCAGCATGGAGAAGATGAAGAGGTCCATGTAGACGAAGAAGCGGGCGTAGCTGGCGTCGTCCTCGTGATCCATGTACCCGACCGAATAGGTGACGATCAGTGCCCCCACCCCGGTCACGATCAAGCTCATGAAGACGCTCAATCGGTCAATCAGGAGGTCGGCCGGGACGCTGAAGGTACCCGAGCGGATCCAGGTCCAATAGGTGAAGTCGTGGGTCGCGGCGCGGGGGATCTGGTCGTGGAGCAGGATCAGCGCGCAGACGAAGGCGAGCCAGATCGAGCCCGGCCCGATCACCTTGACCACGGCGCGCGGTACGCGCAGCGCGGTCAGGGCGAGGATCAAGGCGCCCAGGGCGGGCAGCAGCAACAGGGCCAGGGCGACGCTCTGCAGGCTCACCTCAGCCCCTGAGCTCGCTCAGATCATCGATGTCGTCCAGGTCGCGCGAGCGGAATATGTCGACCAGGACGGCCAGTCCCACCACCGCCTCGGCGGCGGCGACGACCATGACCAACAGGGCGAACAACTGGCCATCGATGTTGCCCAACTGGCGCGAGAAGGTGATCAGGGTCAGATTCACGGCGTTCAGCATCAGTTCGATGCAGATCAGGACCACGATCGGATTGCGCCGCACCAGGACTCCCACGGTGCCGATGAGGAAGAGGATGGCGCCCAGGATCAGGAAGTTGGAGCTGGCCAGGGTCTCGCCGCCGATGCGAATCGCTCCCGAGCTCATCGCGGGCCGCCTCGATCGGCGCGAGAGAGGTAGACGGCGCCCACAGCGGCGACCAGGAGCAGGACCGAGGTCAGCTCGAAGGGATACAAAAAGGTGGTGAACAGGCCCACCCCGATCTGTTCGACCGAACCGAACAGGCGCTGATCGATGCCCTGCGCAGAGTGGAACTGCACCCCGCGCAGCAGAGCCCAGAGAAACGCGGCCAGGATCGCGACCGCGATCAGCGCGGCGCTGAATTGAAGACGAAGCCGGCCCCCTGCCGACTCTTTGATCGGACCCAAAAGGGCGACCACGAACAGGAACAGCACCATCACGGCGCCGGCGTAGACGATGATCTGGACCGCAAACACAAACTGGGCCGACAGGAGTAGGAAGAGGACGGAGAGGGCGAGCATCACCACCACCAGGCTCAGCACCGATCGGATCGGCTGGCGCGAGACCACGACCCCCAGGGCGCCCAAAACGGCTACCGCAGCGGCGACCCAGAAGACGGCGGTGGCCACCTAGGCTCGCCCCCGCACGTAGAGCGGCTCCTGCTGCTCGGGCACGGGCTCGAGCAGCATCTCCTTGGTGTAGACGAACTTCTCACGGGCGGTGTCGGAGAGCTCGTACTGCGGACCGAGCACGATGGCCTGTACTGGACACGCCTCCTCGCAATAGCCGCAGAAGATGCAGCGCAGCATGTTGATCTCGTAGACCTTGGCGTGGCGCTCACCCGGGCTGACGCGATGCTCCTCGGTGTTTTCGCCCGCAATGACGAGGATGCAGCCGACCGGACAGGCGGCCGCGCAGAGCTCGCAGCCGATGCAGCGCTCGAGTCCGTTCTCATAGCGGCGCAGGTAGTGGCGCCCGCGCCAGCGTTCGGAGCGCGGCGACTTGGCCTCCGGATACTCCAGCGTCACCGGCTTGCGGAGCATCTCGCGCAACGTCGTCGCCAGCCCCTTGCCGACCGCGGCCAGATCGCTCAGCACGCTCTGGTCGGGATGCCCAGAGTCCATCCCGGTCTGCTCAGGCATGGATCGACACCTCCTAGGAGACCGCCACCACGACGACCGCGGTGACGACGACGTTGGCCAGTGAGATGGGCAGCAACAACTTCCAGCCCAGCCGCATCAGCTGGTCGTAGCGGAGCCGGGGCAGCGTGGCCCGCAGCCAGATGTACAGGAACAAGAAGAACACGATCTTGGCTCCCAGGGCGAGGATGGGGGGCAGAAACCACAGGTACCAACCGGCCAGGAACACGAGCGAGGCCACGGCCGAGACGGTGACCATGTTGACGTACTCGCCGAGGTAGAAGCACACGAACTTGAGCCCCGAGTATTCGGTCAGGTAGCCGCCAATGAGCTCCTGCTCGGCCTCGGGCAGATCGAACGGCGTGCGGTTGGTCTCGGCCACGGCCGAGATCAGGTAGAGCACGAAGCTGACCGGGGCCAGGACGATCAGGGGCAGGGGACCGCTGTACCAACCCCAGTGCACGTGATAGGTGGCGATGGTCTGGAGCCGGAGCGAGCCCGTGATCATGAAGATGGGCACCAGGGAGAGGCCGAGCGACATTTCATAGCTGATCAGCTGCGCGGCCGAGCGCAGACCGCCGAGGAGCGAGTACTTGTTGTTCGAGGCCCAGCCGCCGAGCATGATCGCGTAAACGTTCATCGCGCCCACGGCGAAGATAAGCAGGACGCCGATGTTGAGATCGGCGATCCAGTAGCTGAATCCGTACCAGATACCAACCGGGATCACCGCCCAGGACAGGAACGCGGAGGCCACGATGATCATGGGCGCGAGCACGAACAGGATCGAGTCCACCCCCGCCGGGGCGAAGCTCTCCTTGAAGGCGAGCTTGACTCCGTCGGCGGCCATCTGGAGCAGACCAAAGGGTCCGACCCGGTTCGGACCCGGGCGGCTCTGAAGACGACCCAGGGCCACGCGCTCGAACCAGACCGTGTACGCGGTGGCGGTGAGCAGGACTAAAACCAGGATCAGCATCGCCACCACCACCACCACCCAGTGGCCGACGGGGTTTAGGAAGACGCCGAATGGATCGGGCGCGGCCAGGATCATGGTCGCGCCGGCCCATAGAGCACCGCCGTCGTCGCTGGCTCCGGATCGGGGGGCTCGGCGGCGGCCACGAGCTCGGGACAGGCCGCCGCAAGCTCGCGCTGGAGCGCGAAGATCCCGGGGTAGGCGGCTTCCTGGCCCAGCCGCTGAAGCAGGTTCAGCAACACCTCCCAGTTCTCCATCTGGGGCTGCCGGAGGCGGATAACCGGGCGCAGGAACTGAACTCGACCCTCAAGCGAGGTCAGGCTGCCCTGGGTCTCGGCGAACGTCGCGGCGGGGAGGAAGACGTCCGCATCATCGTGCTCTGGACGCTTGACGCTGTCCCAGTAGACGCGAAAGGTGGCGCTGGTCGGGATCGAGTCCGGATCGTGCTGGCCGAATACAAGTACCGCCTCGCAGCCCTCGAGGTCAGAGCCCACCTCGAGCCCCAGGGCCAGGGCCCCGCGCTCGTTGGTGGCGCGGTAAATCGGCATCACGCCGGCCTCGGTCGCATCCGCCAGGGCGCGCACGGCCGACTCCAGCGCCACCATGTCCTCGCTGCCCCCGCCGTCCCCGTACAGGATCGCCACCGGACCCTTAGCGAGCAGGGGATGGTCGCCGAGCGCGGTCACCGCGCTCGCGGTCGCCCCGGCCTGGGGCCGTACGTGCAGCGCCTCCGGCCAGCGGTCGAGGTCCAAATTCCCGGCGTTGACCAGGATCAGATTGGCGCCCCGCTTGCTCACGGCCTTTTTGATGCGCAGGTTCAGAACCGGTGCCTCCTCGCGGGTGTCGGAGGCGATGACGACGATGGTGCGAGCTCGGTCCAGGTCGGCAATGGCCAGGGTGGGCGAGAGGGGAGCGGAGATCCTGGTCCGGCCGTGCATTGAGATCCGGGCCCCGCTCCACGGGCCCTGGACCAGGCGCTGGATCAAGAAGAGCTCCTCGTTGGTCGCATCTGGAGGCAGCAGCAGGCCCACCGACCGCTGTTCGAAACCCTGGCGCACCGCGTCCAGGGCGTCGACCCAGGTGCTGGCGCCGCCTTTGAGGAGTGGGATCCGGGGCCGGTCAGGCCGGTTGACGTCGGTGTACTCGAAGCGGCCCCGGTCGCAGATCCAGCCGTCGTCGATGGCGTCGTTCTCACGCGAGGTGATGCGAACCAGCTGGTTGCGACGCTGCCACAGGGTCACATTGCAGCCCACCGCGCACTTGCTGCAGACGGACGCCTGGCTCGCCATGTCCCAGGACCGGGACTCAAAGCGCCAGACCCGTGAGGTCAGGGCTCCGACCGGACAGAGGTCGATGATGTTGCCGCTGAAGAGCGAGGTCAGAGGCTGATCGAACTGGGTCGCAATGTAGGTCTCCGCACCCCGGTTGACGCTGGTCAGTTCCTGCTCCCAGGCGATCTCGTCGTAGTAGCGCGTGCAGCGGTAGCAGAGCACGCAGCGCTCGCGGTCGAGGGCGATGCGATTGGACAGCGGGATGGGCTTGCGGAAGTGCAGCCGCGGCGAGCTGTTCTGGCTGGTGGGATAACCGTGGCGGAAGGTGAAATCCTGGAGCGGACACTCTCCCCCCTTGTCGCAGACGGGGCAGTCCAGGGGATGGTTCACGAGCTCGTATTCGAGGATGTCGGCCCTACCCGCCACGGCCATGGCGCTGTTGGTCTTGACCACCATGCCCTCGGCCACCGGCGTGGTGCACGCCGTGGCGGGTTTGGGCGGACCGGGGGAGATCTCGACCAGGCAGAGCCGGCAGGCCCCCACCGGATCCAGCTTGTGGTGGTAGCAGAAAACGGGCACCTCGATCTCAAGGCGTCGGGCCGCCTCTACCACCAGGGTGCCTCGGGGCACGCTGACCTGGCGGCCGTCGATGGTGAGGGTGACCAGATCCGACTGGGGGGGACTAGACACGGGCACTGGCTCCGACCCGGCCCCGGGGGGTGCATTCGCCCCGCAGCGCGTGCTCTTCAAACTCAGGCCGAAAGTGGGTCATCAGGGTTAGGATCACGGCCCCCGCGGAGTCGCCCAGCGGGCACAGGCAGCGGCCGCCCTGGAGGCTGCCCTGGATCCGGTCCAGGAGCTCAAGGTCGCCGGCGTCGCCGACGCCGTCTAGAACCCGGCGCAGCACGCGCACGGCCCAGTTCCCGCCCACCCGGCAGGGCGTGCACTTGCCGCAGGACTCGACGGCGTAGAACTCGCACAGGCGCAGGGCGGCCTCAACTGCGCAGCCGCTGTCGTCCATCACAATGCAGCCCGCCGAACCGGCGGCCGAACCCGCTGCCGCGACCGCCTCGATGTCACAGCCGACGTCCAGTTGGTTGGGCAGGAGGACGGGCTGGGAGCTGCCCCCGGGCCAGAAGCATTTCAGCTCTCGGCCCTCAGGCACCCCGCCCGCGAGCTCGTCGATGATGTGCCTGAAGCTGGTCCCGAGCTCGATCTCGTAGACGCCCGGTCGGCGCACGTTCCCGCTCACCGACATGAGGCGGGTGCCCTTGGACTTCTCGGTCCCGAGAGCGGCGTACGCCGCCGCTCCGTGGCGCAGGATCCAGGGTACGGTGGACAGGGTCTCGACGTTGTTGACCAGGGTCGGCCGACCCCAAGCGCCCTTGACGGCGGGGAAGGGGGGTTTGGGCCGGGGCTGGGCGCGCTTACCCTCGAGCGACTCCAGCAGCGCGGTCTCCTCGCCGCAGATGTAGGCTCCGTGACCGCGATAGACCTGGATGTCGAGCGCGTACTCGTGGCCCAGGGGTCGCGGGCCCAGGATGCCGGCGTCGCGCATCTCTGCGATCCCGGCCAGAATCAGACTCAGGGGCCGGTCGTATTCGCCCCGGATGTAGATCCAGGCCTGGTGGGACTGGATGGCGTAGCAGGCGATGAGCACCCCCTCGAGCAGCATCAGCGGGGAGTTCTCCATCAGGTATCGATCCTTGGTCGTGCCCGGCTCCGACTCGTCGGCGTTGCAGACCACGTATCGAGGGCCGCCGTCGGGCGGTGCCATGAAGCTCCATTTGAGCCCGGTGGCGAAGTTGGCGCCCCCGCGCCCGCGCAGGCCCGAGGCCTTGACCTCATCGATGATGGCCGCCGGAGCCATGCTCAGGGCGCGCTCCAGACCCTCAAACCCACCGTTGGCACGGTAGACCTCGAGCCGCTCCAGGCCGGGTGTCCCGAACAGGCCCGTGAGCAGGTGGCCGGGCTGGCTGCCGTGGCTGCCGCGGAGCTCAGCCACGGTGCCCTCCGCTGGACCCGCCGGCCTCCCCACCTGAAGCCTGGTCGATCAGCGCGTCGACCTTTTCCGGGGTGAGGTCGTAGTGGTAGGCGTTCTGGTAGCGCAGCATGGGCGCGTACTCGCACGCCCCCAGGCATTCCACCTCGACGTAGCTGAAGCGGCCATCCGCGCTCACCTCCCCGGGGCGCTGAACCCCGGTGCGGCTCTGGATCTGGGACACCACCTCACGCGCGCCGCGCAACATGCAGGACAGGTTGGTGCAGACGTAGAAGTGGTGCTGCCCCACCGGCTCGAGGTGGAAGAGGCTGTAGAAGCTCGCCACGCCCTCGATGTATCCGGGGTCCAGGCCGAGGATGGACGCCACCTCGGCCATGGTCTCAGGACTCAGGTATCCGAGCTCCTCTTGGGCCACGTCCAGGGCCGGCATGACCGCGCTGCGCATCTGGGGAAAGCGCGCCGGGAGAGCCCTGATCTCGGCCACGGCGTGCTCGGACAGACCCATCAGCGGTCCACATCCCCGAGCACGGTGTCCGCGGTACCGATGATGGCGATCAAGTCGGCCACCATCCCTCCCAGCGCCATCTTCTCCAGCGCCTGCAGGTTGACAAAGGATGCGGCGCGGAACTTGGCCCGGCGCGGCTTGTGGGTGCCATCGGAGACCAGGTAGCAGCCGCTCTCGCCCCGTGGGGACTCGACCGCGGCGTAGACGTCGCCGGGCGGGGGCGAATAACCCTCGGTAAAGAGCTTGAAGTGGTGGATCACCGCCTCCATCGAGGTCTCCAGCTCCTCCCGGGGTGGGGGCAGCATCTTGCGATCGTCAATGTTGCAGGGGCCGTCGGGGATCGAGCTCGCCGCCTGACCGATGATGCGCAGCGACTGGCGCATCTCCGCCACCCGGATCAGGTAGCGCCCGTAGCAGTCGCCTTGATCCGAGATCGGAACCTCGAAGTCGTACTTCTCGTAGCCCGAATAGGGCAGGTCGCGGCGCAGATCCCAGCTCACACCCGAGCCTCGCAGCATGGGCCCGGTGGCCCCCAGGGCCAGGGCGTCCTCGGCCGACAGACGCCCGACGCCGATGGTGCGCGCGCGCCAGATCGGATTGGCGGTGAGCAGGTTCTCGAATTCGTCGATGTTCCCCGGCATGTCGTTGAGGAAGCGAGCCAGCAGATCCCAAAAGCGCGGGGTGGCGTCGGCCATGACCCCACCGGGGCGGATGTAGGAGGTGTGCATGCGAAAGCCGGAGATCTCCTCATTGAGATCCATGACCCGGTCGCGGTCGCGGAAGCAGTACATGAGCAGGCTCATGGCCCCCAGTTCGAGGGCGCTGGTTCCCAGCCACACCAGGTGCGAGCTGATCCGGCAGAGCTCGCTCATGATGATGCGCAGGGCCTGGGCCCGCGGCGGTACCTCAACCCCCATCAGCTTCTCCACCGCCAGTGCGTAAGCGTGGTTGTTAAACAGGGGAGAGAGGTAGTCGTGGCGGTCGGTGACCACCACCGCCTGCTGGTAGCGCAGGGCCTCCATCTGCTTTTCGATTCCGGTGTGCAGATACCCGATGTGCGGCTTGACCCCCACCACGAGTTCGCCGTCGAGCTCGACCACGAGCCGCAAAACACCGTGGGTCGAGGGATGGTGGGGACCGAAGTTGACGGTGAGGACCTCTCCCTTGAGCTCGTCCGGCCCGCTCTCCCTTGAGAGCGTGATGCCCTCGGCCTGCAGCGAGTCCATCTAGGCCTCCGCCGGGGCGGTCTGCCAGCTCTGGTGGTCATCAGAGAACTCCACCGGCTCTCCCCCCACCGGATAGTCGCGGCGCAGCGGATGGCCCACCCAGTCGGGGGGGAGCAGGATCCGCCTGAGGTCGGGATGGGAGCTGAAGGTGATGCCGAAGAGGTCGAAGACCTCGCGCTCGTCCCAGGCCGCAGGGGCGTAGACCGAGTGCACGCTGGGGGCACTGGGCTCGGACTCCGCAATGTAGGCACGAACCCTGATCAACTCTCGCGACGTTATGTTGCGGAGCTGGTACACGAGCTCGAAGCGCTCGGGCGGCTGCAGCAGCAGCGGAGTGTTCAGATGGTCGACGCAGGTCAGAAAGCACCAGCTGGCGAAACCCTGCTGCTTGAGGTCGGCCAGGACCGTGGGCAGGTCGGCGGGGGCAACCTGGATCCAGCGCTCGTCGCGCTCCCCGCCCTTGGCCACCGCCTTGCGCGGCGTCTTCAAAGCTGCGACCTCAGGCCCTGGGCCTTGATCCGCTCCTGCAGGATCATGAGGCCGTTGATCAAGTCCTCGGGACGGGGCGGACAACCGGGCACGTAGACGTCGACGGGCACGATCTTGTCCACTCCCTGGACCAGGGCGTAGTTGTTGAAGACCCCACCGGTGGAGGCGCAGGCCCCCATCGATATGACCCACTTCGGCTCCGGCATCTGGTCATAGATCTGGCGCAGCACGGGGGCCATCTTCTGGCTCACGCGCCCGGAGACGATCATGAGATCGGACTGACGAGGCGAGGCGCGCATGGCCTCGGAGCCGAAGCGGCCGACGTCGTAGCGTGGGCCGGCCATGGTGATCATCTCCATGGCACAGCAGGCGAGTCCGAACTGAGCCGGCCAGACCGAGTTGGCGCGGCCCCAGGACACGAGCTTGCCCAGCGTGGTGGTGATGATGCTGTCACCGAGCATGTCCTGGAGCGCCTCTACTCCCATTCAAAGCCCCCCTTCTTCCAGATGTGGGCCAGGGCCACGACCAGGATGGCCATGAACACGAACATCTCGATCGCCCCGTACCAGCGCAGCTGGTGCAAGATCACGGCCCAGGGATAGAAGAAGACCGCTTCCACGTCGAAGATGATGAAGAGCATGGCGGTGACGTAGAAGCGCACCGACATGCGCTGCCGGGCGGGTTCGGTGGGCACCATCCCCGACTCGTAGGTCATGAGCTTGGCGTGGTAGGGCTTGCGGGGGCCCAGCACGTAGGACAGGACCACCAGAGCGGAGACCACGACGATCACCAGGACGCTATAGACAAGGAGCGGGACGTAGTCGGACAGCACTCGATCTCCAACAGAGGCGGGGCTCTAGGTGACGGCCCTAATTCTAGAAGGTGGCCGCCAGCGCCTGCTGGCGCCCCCTCCAGCTAGCCCTTCTGAAGTCGATGGCTCAAGCTGGTGCCGGCCGAGAGCGTGGCGTGGACCGGGCAGTAGACCTCGCAGGCCATCTGCAGCGCCTTCTCCACCAGTTCCGGGTCAGGTTGGAAGCCATCCTCCCAGGTGATCTGGAATTCGATCTCGATGCTGGTGAAGGCGCGGGGCCAGGCCTCGGCTTGCTCTCCGCTCACCGCCACCGCCAGCGCGCTGAAGCGCTGCCGGTGCTTTTTCAACAGCAGCACCGCATTGACTCCGCTGCAACCGCCCAGAGCGGAGAGCAGCATCTCGGTCGGACGCATGCCGCTGTCGTCGCCGAGGAGGGGCGGCTCGTCGATCTCGGCGCTGTGACCGGATCCGGACTCGACGACAAACCTGGTCTTGGTGCCCGCCCAGCGCACGAGAGTCTTACTCATGCCCCCGATCGTAGACTTTCGAGCCAATGCCTGAGGACCCCCGGACCCGGTTCGGACCGGTGGCCGCCAACTACGCGGTGGCCACCTACCACACCGACCCTGCGCACCTGGACGAGATCGTGAACCTGGCCCGCCCCCAGCCCGATGAGCTCGTGCTTGACGTCGCCACCGGCACCGGCAACGCGGCCTTTGCCAGCGCTCCATTTGCGCGCCGGGTGGTGGGAGTCGATCTGACTCCCCAGATGCTGGCTCAGGCCCATCGACTGGCTCGCGAGCGGGGATTGGCCAACGTGAGTTGGGTCAACGCCGACGCCCATCGGCTTCCCTTCGCCGACGCCTGCTTCGACGTCTACACGGCGCGCGCGGCGCCGCACCACTTTGCCGACCTTCAGGGCGCCCTCCTCGAGGCTGCGCGCGTGATCCGGCCCGGGGGGCGGGTGTGCCTGGTCGACTGCTCTCCGCCACCCGAGGTGGCCGAGGTCTTGCACGAGATCGAGATCCGGCGTGATCCCTCGCACGTTCGCAGCCGCTCGCTGGACGAATGGACCGCCCTCCTGGAGCGGGCCGGTCTGGAGGTGGAGAGCGCGGAGCGGCGCGAACTCTTCTGGGCCTTCGACGACTGGATGGACAACATGGCCGTGCCTCAGGCCACGCGCCTGGCGCTGGAGAGCCTGGTCGAGAAGTCGCCCGCGCCCGCGCTCGCCGCCCTGCGCCCGGAGCGCCGGGAGGGCAGGCTCCACCACGCCTACTGGCACGCTCTGATCCGAGCCCGGCGCCAATGAGTGGCGTGCTCCGCCCCGGGGAGGTCGTGTTGCTGCACGACCGCGCCGGCCGGCGCTACCGGCTCCGGCTGGAGGTCGGGGCCACCCATTCCCTGCATTCGGGTGCCTTGGCCCACGACGACCTGATCGGTCAGCCCGACGGCAGCATCGTCACCACGCGGCTCGGCAGCCGGCTCCTGGCTCTGCGCCCGACCCTGGGCGAAAGTGTGGTCGAGCGCCGGCGACGGGCCCAGCCCATCTACCCCAAGGATTTGGGCGCGATCCTGCTCCACGCCGACCTCCGCCCGGGCCTGCGCGTGCTCGAGCTGGGAACCGGGACCGGGGCGCTCACCCTGGTCGCGCTGCGGGCGGTGGGGCCGCAGGGGAGGCTGGTCAGCTACGAACTCAAGCCCGAACTCCAGAGCGCGGCGCGGGAGGCGCTGGAGGATAACCTCGGGCAGCTGCCCGACAACCTCGAGCTCAAGCTTGGCGACGCCTACGAGCCACTGGACGAGGTTGCCGAGGGGGTGCTGTTCGATCGGGTTCTGATCGATCTCCCCGAACCCTGGTCGGTGGGTCCCCAGCTCTCAGGCCTCGTCGTGCCCGGCGGCATCCTGTTCGCTCACTGTCCCAACGTGAGTCAGGTCCAGCGCCTGCTCGACGCCCTGCGCGACAACGGCGGATTTGGCCTCTTCGAGACCGTCGAGTTGCTGGAGCGGGGTTGGACCATCCGCGGCCGCAGTCTGCGCCCGGCGCATCGCATGGTGGCCCACACCGGATTCTTGACCTTCGCCCGGCGCCTGGCCGGCGACGGCCATTTCGAGGCCGAGGGAGAGGGCTTCTTCTAGCCGCGATTTGGGCCGCCGCCTTCCGGCGACCACCCCGTCCCTGCCCTTACGGCAGCAGGTGCCGGATCTCCTCGCGCTCGCCCTCGAGCTCGCTTCGGCTGCGACCGATCAGCTCCATCGCGCGCTGGTCTTGGTCCAGTCCCTCGACCACCGTCCACGAGCTCCCGTCGGAGCGCACCGGGAAGCCGAACTGCAGACCCTCGGGGATGCCGTATTCGCCCCGGCTCACGACCGCCAGGCTGGTCCAATCGCCGGCCGGGGTGGGCGTTCGGATGCTGACCACGGAGTCGATGGCGGCGTTGGCGGCCGAGGCCGCCGAGGACAGTCCCCGGGCCTTGATGACCGCGGATCCCCGCTGCTGCACGGTGGTCACGAACTCGCCCAGAAGCCAATCCTCGTCGTCGATGACCTGGCTCAGGGGCCGGCCCGAGATCCGAGCCTGGCGGGCATCGGGAAACTGGGTGGCGGAATGATTTCCCCAGACGGCCAGATTGGTCACCTCCTGAACTGCGACCCCGGCCCGGCGCGCGAGCAAGCTCTGGCCCCGGTTCTGATCCAGCCGCATCATCGCAAACCAGCGCTCGAGCGGGATCTCGGGCGCGTTCGAGCGGGCGATGAGGCAGTTGGTGTTGCAGGGGTTGCCCACGACCAGGATTCTCACCTCGGATCCGGCGACCTCGTTCAGGGCGCGACCCTGGACCGAGAAGATCTGGGCGTTGGCGCTCAACAGGTCGCGCCTCTCCATGCCCTCGCGGCGGGGCATCGCCCCCACCAGGAGCGCGAGGTCGACTCCGTCGAAGGCGGATCTCGCCTCGCTTGACGTCTCCACCCCCTGGAGCAGCGGGAAGGCGCAGTCGTCGAGTTCCATGACCACGCCCTGCAGGGCGGGTAAGGCGGCCTCGACCTCGAGCAGCTGGAGCACGAGCGGTTGATCGGGCCCCAGCATCTGCCCCGAGGCGATGCGGAACAGGAGCTGGTATCCGATCTGGCCCGCCGCCCCGGACACCGCCACCCGCATCGGTCTGCGACCGCCGCTTGGTTCCGCCATGTCGTCCTCGCCTCCCACCGCCACTGCCGTGGCGTGCACCCGGAGCCAAGCCCGGGCCGAAAATTTCCCTCAGTCTAGGTATTGTCGAGCGCCGCCGCCGGGACCGCCAATGGGCTCCCACTATGCTTTGAGGGTGATCGAGGTACGGCACACGTATCCCTTCTCGGCCATCGTGGGCCAGGAGCGGATGAAGTTGGCCCTGATTCTGAACGCGGTCCATTCGGGGATCGGCGGGGTGCTGATCCGCGGCGAGCGCGGGACCGGCAAGTCAACCGCGGTGCGCGCCCTGGCCCGGCTGCTCCCAGAGCAGGTGGTGGTCCAGGGCTGCGCGTTCGGCGACGACCCCCAGCTTCAAGAGCACCTCTGCATAGATTGCCGGCGTCGCCTTGAGGCGGGGGAGAATCCGCTTCCGACTACCACCCGCCGGATGCGGGTCGTCGATCTCCCCATCAACGCTTCCGAGGACCGGGTGGTGGGATCCATCGACCTTGAGGCCGCGCTGCGCTCGGGGCATCGAAGGTTCGACCCCGGAGTCCTGGCCGAGGCCAACCGCAACATCCTCTACGTGGACGAGGTCAACCTCCTCGATGATCACATCGTGGACGTGCTGCTGGATGCGGCCGCCATGGGGGTCAACGTGGTCGAGCGCGAGGGGATCTCGGTCATCCATCCCTCCCGCTTCATCCTGGTCGGGACCATGAACCCCGAGGAGGGAGAGCTGAGGCCACAGCTCTTGGACCGCTTCGGACTCTGCGTCGACGTCGAGGGCATTCGCGACGCCGACCTGAGGGTCGAGATCGCCGAGCGGGAGGCGCTGTTCCGCTCCGGCGACACCGGCTTCGTCGAGCACTGGCAGGCTCAGGATCAGCTCATCGCGGGCATGATCCAGGAGGCCATCGATTCCTGGCCCCAAGTCCAGCTCGACGCCGCCCGCAACCGCCTGGTGTCCCAGATCTGCGTTCAGGCCGGGGTCCAGGGCCATCGTGGGGATGTGGTGACCGCACGCACCGCGCAGACCCTGGCCGCGTGGCGCGGGCACCCCGCGCCCAGCCGCGACGACGTCTATGACGCGGCCGAGCTGGCGTTGGCTCACCGTTCCCGCGCCAACATCGAGCGGGAACGCGAGGACGCCCCGCCGAGCCAGGCGCCGGGCGAGGGAGAGGAGTCGGAGGGGACTCGCGAGTCCACCGAGCCGGGCGAGGCTGACAATTCGGAGAGCGCCCAGGCGAGCGGGGACGGGGCCCAGGAGCAGGGAGAGCAGGACGGCGGGCAGCAGGCCACCGGGAGCAGCGAGACCCAGGCCAGCGAGGGGTCCGCCGGGGTCCAGGGCGACCCTCAGACCGATGAGACCTTTCAGCTCAAGAAGATCGAACTACCCAAGAAACGGGCGCCCCGCAAACAGACCGGCAAGCGCGCCACCAGCAAGTCCAACGACCGCCGCGGTCGCTACGTGAGGGCCGAAAACCAGGAGCGAGTCACCGACCTGGCGGTGGACGCCACGGTTCGAGCCGCCGCCCCGCACCAGGTCCGGCGCGGGCGCCAGCTGGGCGAGAACATCCGCCTCATGCGCCACGACCTGCAGCAGAAGGTGCGGGAGCGCAAGGTCGGCAACCTCATCGTCTTCGTCGTCGACGCCTCGGCCTCGATGGACGCCGAGCAGCGCATGGCCGCGACCAAAGGGGCCATCCTCTCGCTGCTTCAGGACGCCTACGTCCGCCGTGATCGGGTGGCGGTGGTGGTGTTCAAGAACCGGAGCTCGGAGGTGGTGCTGCGCCCCACCTCCTCCATCGCCCTGGCCCAGCGCCGGCTGGAGCGGCTCAGCGTGGGGGGGACGACCCCTCTCACCCACGGCCTGATGTCGGGCTACAAGGTGATCAAGTCCGCCCTCGCCCGAGACCCCTCCATCCGGCCCCTGCTGGTGCTCATATCCGACGGGCGCGGCAACATTTCCATGTTCAAGGAGGAGCCGCTCATCGAGGCCCAGAAGATGGCCGCGCTGATTCAATCGGAGAAGATCGACTGCCTGGTCATCGATTCGGCGCGAGACTTCAGCTACCTGCCCTCGGTTCAGCACCTGGCCCGGGTGGCGCCCATGTACCAGTCCTACGCCATGAACGCCTGCGCCGATCTGGCCGAGCGCATGGGCGCCCGCTACTACGGACTCTACGACCTCTCGCGGGAGGAGATCGCTTCCGCTGTGGCCAAGTCGCTGGGCCAGCGCTGAGGCGTCGCGCGCGGTGCTCCGGACCGGACCGGTAAACTTGCCACCCGTGGCCATAGAACGAATCACCTTCCCTTTCACCGCCATCGTCGGTCAGGAGCGCATGAAGCTGGCGCTGATCCTGAATGCGATCAATCCAGCCATCGGAGGAGTGCTCATCCGGGGCGAGAAGGGCACCGCCAAATCAACCGCGGTGCGCGCCCTGGCCCGCCTCCTACCGGAACAGGAAGTGGTCTCGGGCTGCCCGTTCGGGTGCAATCCGAAGGACCGCGAGAACCTGTGCTCGGAGTGCCGGGAGCGACTTGCCGGAGGCGAGGATCCGCTCCCCACCGCGACCCGCCGCATGCGCGTGGTCGAGCTACCGATCAATGCCTCCGAGGACCGGGTCGTGGGCACCATCGACCTGGAGGCGGCGCTGCGCGAGGGAGCCCGCAAATTTGAACCCGGAGTCCTGGCCGAGGCCAATCGCAACATCCTCTACGTGGACGAGGTCAACCTCCTCGACGACCACATCGTGGACGTGCTTTTGGATGCGGCGGCCATGGGGGTCAACGTGGTCGAGCGCGAGGGGGTGTCGATCATGCACCCATCCCGCTTCATCCTGGTCGGGACCATGAACCCCGAGGAGGGAGAGCTGAGGCCGCAGCTCTTGGACCGCTTCGGACTCTGCGTCGACGTCGAGGGCATCCGCGATCTGGATCGTAGGGTCGAGATCGTGGAGCAGAGAGCGGCCTGGGAGGAGGATCCCTTGGGTTTCTACGTCGGGCGCGAGCAGGGGGAGTCCGAGCTTCGCTCGGCCATCGGCGAGGCCATCGCCCATCATCCCGAGGTTCGGCTCCCGCGTGAGGTGCTGCGCCTGATCGCCCAGCTCTCCATCGCCCTCGAGGTCGACGGTCATCGCTCCGACCTGGTCTGCGCCCGAGCCGCCCAGGCGGGTGCGGCCTACCAGAAGTCGGACGTGGTGGAGCCGCGCCACGTGGCCGAGGTGGCGGAGATGGTGTTTGCCCACCGCCTGCCGGCAGTGCCCTTCGGTAAGGCGGGACCGAACCTGGTCGAGGTCATCAGCCGGATCTCAGGCACGCACTGAGGCGCTCGCGGCAGGCGAGCTTCCTACAATCGGCCCGTGCCCCGCGCCATACCTCGCGCCCGTGGCTGACGCCGACCTCGGCCTGTCCGGGGTGGAGATGTCGGCCCGGCTTCTGCAGCGACTGGAGCGCAATGTGCGCTCGGTCATCGTGGGTAAGGATGAGGTGGTGCGGCTGGCGCTGGTGGCGCTCGCCGCCGGCGGGCACCTGCTCCTCGAGGACCTGCCCGGCACCGGCAAGACCATGCTCGCCCGCTCCCTGGCGGAGTCGGTGGGCGGCAGCTTCCGGCGAATCCAGGGCACGGCCGATCTCCTGCCCTCCGACATCACCGGCGTCTCCGTCTTCAATCAGCGTGATCTGAGTTTCGAGTTCCGTCCCGGGCCGGTTTTTGCCCATGTGGTCCTGGCCGACGAGCTCAACCGGGCTACGCCCCGTGCCCAGTCGGCCCTGCTTGAGGCCATGGCCGAGGGTCAGGTCACCCTGGAGGGCACCACCCGGCGGCTGCATCGACCCTTCCTCGTCATCGCCACCCAAAACCCACTCGAAATGCATGGCACCTATCCGCTGCCCGACTCCCAGCTGGATCGCTTTCTCATCGCCACCCGGATGGGCCCAACCACGCCCGAGCAGACCATGGAGGTGCTGGAGCGCCGAGAGCACGGCGATCCCATGGCCACGCTGGAGGCGGTTTTGAGCCCGGAGGAGGTTCTGGCGCTGCAGGCCGAAGTGCTGCGGGTCGGGGTCAGCCCAGCCCTGCGCGAGTACCTGGTGCTGCTGCTCGAGACTCTGCGCGGCCTGGAGCGGGTGCTGGTGCCACCCAGCACCCGAGCCATCCTGGCGCTGCAACGAGCCTGCCAGGCCTGGGCCCTTTTCGACCAGCGTGATTACGTTTTGCCCGACGACGTCAAGGCCCTGGCCGGCGCCGTGCTCGGGCACCGAATCGGACTGCGCGGGGAGGAGGGAGGAGCGGAGACGGTGGCGCGGGTCCTGGAGCAGATACCGCTGCCGGCGCTCGGACGGCCCTAGCCCATGGGAGCCTGGCCGCGGCTCCTGGGCGTGGTGGCGCTGGGGCTGGTGCTCTACTGGTTCGGCGCCACCTCAGAGGTGGCGTGGCTGTTTTTGATCGCGATCTGGATCTGGGCTCTGGCCCTGGCCGGGCTCGGGTACGCGCTCTGGAATGCGGCCGGCCTGGAGGTGAGCCTTGCCTTGGGCGAGGCGCGCGCCGGGCCCCAGGGGCCGCGCGATCTGCTCTCGCGCCGGCTCTGGGCTGGCGCCCCTCATCCCCTGCTCTTCGAGGGCGACGAGGTGGAGGTGGGGGTGGGCCTTCGCAGCGCGGGGCGGGGACGGGGTCCGGCTCGCCTTGCGGGGCGGGTGGGAGGAGTGGAGATCTCGTTGGCTCGGGCCCGCGTCCGCGGCGCCGAGCCCGAGCCGAGCTCGGTCGCGGTCCAGATCGTGCGCGGACCCCTGGGGGCGGAACCATGGCGCCTGCAGGCGTTCGATCCGCTCGGGGTGATTGCCCTCCGCCGAGCGCGAGCCGGATCGGAACTGGCCCTGGGGCTGCCCCGGTTCGGCCGCCTCAAGTCGCCCGCGCGCAGCCAGTGGATGGAGAGCGCGGCTCCGCTCCTGCGGGCGGGAGCTGGGACCGAGGTGCTGGCGCTGCGCGAGTACCGTCCGGGAGACCACCTACGCGGGATCCACTGGCCTCAGAGCGCTCACCGAGGCGATCTCGTGATGCGGGAGTACGAGCCTCCCGGACTTCGCCTGACGGGCGTGTTCTTGGACCTGGCGGCGGGCTCGGCGAGCATCGAGCAGGGCGTTCGCATCGCCGCCAGCGAGACCTTCGAATGCCTGGAGGAGGGCGGACGCGTGGTGCTCTGGGGGCCGGGTCTGGCTCCGACCGGCGGGTCCGAGGGGACGCAGCTGTGGCCGCTTCTGGAACGGCTGGCGCGCTGGCCCGATCGGCCCGCCAAGGGGTCCCGGCCGCCGGCGGTTGATGACCTGATTCTGGTCCTGGGGACGGAGCCCGATCCCCGCCTGCTGGAGTTCGGTATGGCCGCGGCGAGAGCGGGGGGTAGGGTGCGGGCATGGCTGGTCGGGCAGGCGGATGAGATCCGGCGGGAGTCAGGTATCGAATTCAGACCGGTGGGACTTGAATGGCCTCTCTAAGGTCCCTGCACCTGCCGCGGAGCCCGATCGAGGACTCGGCGCTGGCGCGGGTCTTCTGTTGGGCCGCGTTGGCCGTGGCTGGGGTCTCCATCGCCATCTATGGAGGCGATCTGATCCTGGCTCCGGCCTGCGTTGCGCTGGCCGGGCTGGGGCACCTGGTCAGCCATCGCCGGCGCCACGTTGGGCGGCGCTGGCCGGGACAGGTCGTGCTTGCGCTCCTGATCCTGGCCTGCCTGGCCTATTTCCTGTCCGACTCCGTGGTCGGCCTCTTCGGAGGCACCCTGCCCCAGGCCAACTTCGCCCTCTTGCTGGCGGCTGTAACGAGCTTCGATCTGCGCACCCGACGCAATCTGTACTCGAGTTTTTGGATCGGCCTGGCCGTTCTCTACCTGGCTGCCGTATATGCCTGGGACTATCCCTTCGGCGTGCTGGTGCTGGCCTGGATGCTCTGCCTAGCCGGGTTTTGGTGCGCCTCCCACCTGCGCCGCCTGGGCGTCTCCCCCAGGCTGCCCCCGGTCGCGGTGGCAGCGCTCGCCGCCGGCCTGGGCGTGGGGTTGGGCGTCTTCTGGCTCCTGCCCCAGCCCCAGGCCAACCCCCCGGGTCCGCTGGTGCTCTCGCTCCCGGCGGTGGCGCCCCTGCGGGGCGAGGTGGAGAACCCGGTACTGCCCTTGGTCAGCCTGTCCGGTCCGGGCGCCCAGGGCAGTTCGGTTGACCTCCACTACCGCGGACGGCTCGGCCAGCGGGTGGTCATGTACGTGCGCACCGGAGCCCCTGGTTACTGGCGCGGCCTGGTCTTCGATACCTACCGGGCAGGTGTCTGGACCGCCAGTCTGACCACCCTGCGGGCCTATCCGCCCTACGTGGACCCCAGCCTCCTGCCCGGCCCCGCCGCACCCCAGCTGGGGACCTTCCTGCAGGTCTACCGAGTGGTGGCGCCGCTGCCGGGGGTGATCCTGGCAGCGGCCCCGGTGCAGAGCCTCTACTATCCCGCCCTGGCGCTGAACCGCGACCCCTACGGCACCTTCCACGTGAACTCGGGAATCCCGGCCGGACAGACCTACTCGGTGGTCTCCTACCTGCCCGATCTCAGCCCGGTCAGTCTGCGTGCCGCCAGCGGACCCGATCCGGTGAACCCGGTCTACCTCGATCCGGGTCCGCTCTCGGCCGCGGCGCGGGCGCTGGCGCGAACGGCGGTGGCGACCGCGGCGCCCGACCGCTACGACCGCGTGATGGCACTGACCAATTACCTGCAGCAGCACTACACCTACTCCCAAGAGCTCGGCCACGTGCCGTCGGGCCAGGATCCCGTCGACTGGTTTCTGTTCCACTCGAGGACCGGCTATTGCGAGCAGTTCGCCAGCGCCGAGACCCTGATGCTGCGCAGTCTGGGAATTCCCGCCCGTCTCGCCACCGGCTACTCGACCGGCAGCTACAACCCCAATCTCGACCAGTCCGTGGTGCGCGCGCAGGATGCCCACGCCTGGGTGGAGGTCCACTTCCCCGGGCGGGGCTGGGTCCCAGTCGACCCCTCACCGGGATATCCGGCGCTGGCCGCGAGCCGCTTTCCCGACCGCTGGGCCGCCTCCGGGCTGGCCCGTCTTATCCCCCACATCGCCCTCTCGGGCGCCCCATCGATGCTTCTGGTGGGCCGGATCGCCCTCATCCCTGCCGCCGCCATCGGGCTCGTCCTGGTCGGGGCCCTGGCGCTCTGGTGGCTGCGCCGCCGCCTCCCAATCGTTAGGCGGAGAGGGACCGAGCTCGATCTGCTTCAGCTCTACGAGCGCCTCCAGGGCCGGGCTCGACTGGCCCGGATGGCGCCCGAGACACCGCTCGAATACGCCCGCCGGAGCTCTAGCGCGGACCCGCCCGAAGTCCTCTTGGAGCTCACTCGAGCGGTTAACGACGGCGTCTACGGCGGGCGTTGGCCGGCCCCCGCAGACCTCGCGCGCTGGCGCAAGCGGATAAGGTAGAAGGGATGACATTGGTGGACGAGCAGACCGGAGCAGAGTCGGTTCGCTGGCGCCTGGACGAGCTCTACCAATCGCCCCAGGATCCGCAGCTGGAGGCCGATCTGGCGGCCGGAGTTGCGTTCGCCATTGACTTTGAGGCCCGCTACAAGGGGCGCCTGGCCGAGCTTGATCCGGACCAGTTCGTGGCCATGATGGAGGCCTTGGGTGAGCACTATCGCCAGACCGCGCGCCCGGCCATATATGCCCACCTGCTCCACACCCAGGACACCCAGGATCACGCCGCCGGATGGCTCATCGCCCGGATCCGTGAGGTCGGAGCCGAGCGCGACCGGCACCTGGTCTTCTTTCCCCTGGAGGCGGCCGCGCTGCCCGACGACAAGGTCGCCGAGTTCTACCGGAATCCTGCCGGGGCGCGCTACCAGCACGCCATCGAGCAGGAGAGGATCTACCGCCCGCACCAGCTGACTGAGATCGAAGAGCGGCTTTTAACCGAGCTCAGCCCGACCTCGACCGGGGCCTGGACGCGGCTGTTCGAGGAGCTTTGCGCGGCCATCGGGGTCGAGCTCGAGGGCCAGCACCTGCCCCTCAGCAGCGCTCTGGCGCGGATTCGCGACCCTGATCGCCGGGTTCGCGAGACGGCGAGCAGGGCCATCACGCTCGGGCTCGGCGCCGATCTGCGCACGCGCACCTACATCTTCAATGTGCTCCTGCAGCAGAAGTCGATCAGCGACCGCCTGCGCGGATATCCGAGCTGGATCAGCTCGCGCAACCTGGCCAACGAGACCTCCGACGCCGCCGTTCAGGCGCTGGTCGACGCGGTCACCTCGCGCTACGACATCGTGGCGCGTTACTACCGCGCCAAAGCCCGGCTCCTGGGTCTGGACCGGCTCTTCGAATGGGACCGCTACGCTCCCATCGACAGCCATTCACGCCGCCTCACCTGGGCTGAGGCCCAAGACCTGGTCCAGGGCTCCTACTCCCGCTTCTCTCCCCGCGCCGGGGAGATCATCCAGCGTTTCTTCGCCGAGTCGTGGATCGACGCTCCGATCAGTCCCAACAAGGAGGGAGGCGCCTACTGCGCCTTTGCCACCCCCGACCTGCATCCCTTCGTGATGTTGAACTTCAACGGCGAGTTGAACGACGCCCTGACCCTCGCCCACGAGCTCGGGCACGGACTGCACGACGTGCTCGCCGCGGGGGCCAACCACATCTTTGACTATCACCCGCCTCTGACCCTGGCCGAGACCGCCTCCGTCTTCGGAGAGACGCTGACCTTTGATCGCATCATGGCGGAGGAGAGCGATCCCCGGGTTCGGCTGTCGATGCTCTGCCACCAAGTTGAGGGGTCCTTCGCCACCGTCTTCCGCCAGGTCGCCATGAACCGCTTTGAGGATGCCGTGCACCAGGCCCGGCGGACGCAGGGCGAACTCTCAGCGGACCAGATTGGCGACCTCTGGCAGAGCCGGGTCCAGGCCATGTTCGGAGACTCTCTCGAGCTCACCTCCGAGCACCGGGTGTGGTGGAGCTACGTCGAGCACTTCGTGCACACGCCGGGATACGTCTACGCCTACGCCTACGGCAACCTGCTCGCGCTGTCGCTCTATCGTCGGCACCTGGAGGGCGACACCGGATTCACCGACGCCTACTTCGACTTCCTCGCCAGCGGGGGATCGATGGCGCCTGAATTGGCGGTTAAAAAGGTCGGCATGGACATCGCCGATCCCCGCTTTTGGGACCAGGGACTGGACATCATCGACTCCATGGTGAGCGAGGTCGAGCGCCTGGCGGAGCCGTGAGGCCGACCGCCGGCACTCCCGCCCAGCGCCAGCGCCGGCCCGCCGCGCTGGGAATGAAGGCGGGTGAGTATTTAGGAGCATGAAGATGGCTGAGTCGAGCGTCACCGACCTCAATCAGATGGCGGCCGTGGCCCGCCAGCTACGCGTCGACTCGATCCGGATGAGCACCCGGGCCGGGTCCGGGCACCCCACGTCCTCGCTCTCCGCGGCTGACCTCATGGCGGCCCTGGTCAGCCGCCACATGCGCTGTGATTGGAGCCGCCCCGAGCTGGCCGGTAACGACCACCTGATCTTCTCCAAGGGTCACGCCTCGCCGCTCTATTACGCGCTCCTGCGCGTGGTGGGCGCGATCGGGGAGGAGGAGATGATGACCTATCGGGAATTCGGATCCCGCCTGCAGGGTCACCCCACCCCGGCGCTGCCCTGGGTCGACGTGGCCACCGGTTCGCTCGGCCAGGGGCTTCCCATCGCGGTCGGGGTGGCCCTGGCCGGCCGCTCCCTGGACCGCCTGCCCTTTCACGTTTACACGCTCTGCGGCGACTCCGAGCTGGCCGAGGGATCGATCTGGGAGGGGCTGGACAAAGCGGCGCACTACGGGCTGGGCAACTTCACTGCCATATTCGACGTCAACCGTCTGGGTCAGCGGGGCGAGACCGAGTTTGGATGGGCTCTTGAGGTCTACAGGCGCCGCGTAGAGGCCTTCGGCTGCCGGGCCCTGGTCGTGGATGGACACGACCTGGCCGAGATCGACCAGGCCCTGTCGGAGGCGCGGCAGCAACCTGAGGTGCCGAGCGTGATCATCGCCCGCACGGTCAAGGGCAAGGGCGTGCCGGAGATCGAGAACCTCGATGGCTGGCACGGCAAGGCGCTGCCCGAGGACCTGGCCGAGCGGGCGGTGAGCGCGCTCGGAGGCCCAAGCCAGCTCCGGGTCCAACCTCCCGCTCCGGAGCGGGAGGGGGCGCCTCCCGAGCAGCTGCCGGTCAGCGCCGCCACCCTGCCGCGGTATGGACGCGAGGACAAGGTGGCGACGCGCAAGGCGTACGTGGACGCGCTTTTGGCCCTGGGTGCTCTGCCCCAGGTGGTGGCGCTGGATGGCGAGGTCTCCAACTCCACCCACGCCGATGAATTCGCCGCCAAGTATCCCGATCGCTTCTTTGAGGTCTTCATCGCCGAGCAGATGCTGGTGGCGGCCGCGGTCGGCATGTGGATCCGGGGCTACGTACCCTTCGCCTCGACCTTCGCGGCCTTCTTCAGCCGAGCCCAGGATTTCATCCGCATGGCCTCCATCTCCGGCGCCGACATTCGCCTCGTCGGCTCTCACGCCGGGGTTGAGATCGGTGCCGACGGGCCCTCCCAGATGGCCCTGGAGGATCTCAGCAACCTCCGTGCCGTGCACGGCTCGACCGTGCTCTATCCCTGCGACCCCAATCAGACCGCCCGCCTGGTCGCGCAGATGGTCGATCGCACCGGCGTGGTCTTCATGCGCACCACCCGCGGGGCCTACCCCACCCTCTATGGCCCCGACGAGGAATTCTTGATCGGGGGCGCCCGGGTGTTGCGATCCTCGCCTCAGGACCAGGTCGCGCTGATCGGCGCCGGGGTCACGCTTCACGGTTGCCTGGCCGCGGCGGACGAGCTCGCCGGGTCCGGAGTGACCGCACGCGTGATTGATCTCTACAGCGTTAAGCCGGTGGACCTGGCCGTGCTCGAGGAGGCCTGCGAGGTGACCGGCGGCAAGCTCGTCGTGGTCGAAGACCACCACCCCGAAGGGGGACTGGGCGGGGCCGTCATGGAAGCACTGTCTCTGCGCTCCCAGCCTCCCCAGGTGGCCCAGTGCGCGGTGCGCCGCATGCCCGGGTCGGGCACCCCGGCCGAACTCATGGATTTTGCCGAGATCTCGCCGCCGCACATAGTGCGCGCGGCCCTGCGGCTGCTGGGGAGGTGAGCTGATGGCACAGTCGGAGAAGTCGGCGTCGGCCCTGGTGGCGACGGATCGCGTCCTTCGCCTCCTGCACGAACAGGGGCAGAGCCCCTGGCTCGACAACATCCGCCGTGGACTCATCACCAGTGGTGAGCTGGAGGCGCTGCGCGACGCTGGAGTGAGCGGCGTGACGAGCAACCCCACCATCTTCGAGAAGGCGGTCGGCGGATCAACCGACTACGACCAGGGCCTGGCCCGGCTGGCGCGAGCCGGTAAGTCGGCCGACGCGGCGCTGTGGGAATTGATGGTGGAGGACATCCAGGCCGCAGCCGACGTCTTTCATTCCACCTGGGAGGCGAGCGCGGGGGCCGACGGGTTCGTCAGCATCGAGGTCGCCCCCGGGGTGGCTCGCGACGCCGACGCCACCCTGGCCATGGTGCGCGATCTGCACCGCCGCTGCGATCGACCCAACGTGATGGTCAAGATTCCGGGCACCAAGGAGGGCCTGGTGGCGATCCGGCGGGCCCTGGCGGCCGGCATCAACATCAACGTCACCCTGATCTTCTCGGTCCAACGCTACGCCGAGGTGGTGGACGCGTTCATGTCCGGCCTCGAGGACCTGGCGCGAGCGGGGGGTGATCTGAGCCGGATGGCGAGCGTGGCCAGCTTCTTTGTCAGCCGGGTCGACACCAAGGTCGATCAGGCCCTGGATCAGCGGCTTCAGGCCGAGGCAGACCCAGTTCGGCGGGGCGAAATGGAGCGGCTCCGGGGCAAGATCGGGATCGCCAATTCCAAGCTCGCCTACAGGCGTTGGGCGGAACTTCACTCGGGCCCGCGCTGGGAAGCCCTGGCGGCGGCCGGAGCCCGCCCTCAGCGTTGCCTTTGGGCCAGTACCTCGACCAAGGACGAGCGCTATTCGGACACCATGTACGTGGACGCGCTGATCGGGCCCGCGACCGTGGACACGCTGCCGCCTCAGACCCTCGTCGCCCTGCGGGACCATGGGCGGGTCGAGCGCACACTGGACTTGGACGTCGACGCCGCCGTCGGCGACATCGAATCCCTGGGCCGCCTGGGGGTGGACCTGGATCAGATCACCCAGGAGCTGGAAGAGGAGGGGGTGGACTCCTTCAGCAAGTCCTTCGAGAGTCTTCTCGGCACCCTAGAGCGGGAGCTGGAACAGTCCCGGCGGGGCCGGGGACCACGCCAGTGGCACGCCCTGGGCCGGCTCGAGCCTGCGCTCGAGCGACGTCTCAAAGAGCTTGAGGAGGGGGCCGTCGGCAAGCGCCTCTGGGAGTCCGACCGGAGTCTGTGGCCGGCGGCGGCGCGCCCTGCGGAGTGGATGGGCTGGCTTGGCGCTCCGGCCTGGGCGCGCCGGCACCAGGTCGAGATTGAGGCGGCCGCTGACGCCGCCCGCGGCTTCGCCCACGTCGTGGTGCTGGGCATGGGCGGCTCGAGCCTGGCGCCGAGCGTCTTCGCTCAGGCCTTCGGATCCTCCCCCGGTCATCCCCAACTGCTGGTCCTGGACACCACGGATCCGGCCTCGATCAGCGAGCTCGAGTCGCGCATCGATCCCGCCCGAACCCTGTTCGTGGTGGCGAGCAAGTCGGGCGGCACGACCGAGACCCTGGCCCACTTCTCCCATTTCAAGCGCTCGGTGGAACTCGCGGGGGTGTCCGATTCGGGCGACCACTTCGTCGCCATCACCGACCCCGGGAGCCCGCTCGAGCAGCTGGCTCGGAGCCACCGCTTTCGATCGGTGTTCCTAAATCCACCCGACATCGGCGGCCGCTACTCCGCCCTCAGCTTCTTCGGCCTGATCCCGGCGGCCCTGGCCGGCGTCGACCTGGAGCCGGTGCTCTCGGCGGCCGAGCGGATGGCACGTGAGTCGGGTCCCGAGGTCGAGCCGAAGCAGAACCCGGGGGTCTGGCTGGGCGCGGTCCTGGGGGACATGGCCAGACAGGGACGGAACAAGCTCACTCTCCTCATCACCCCGCCGCTAGCCTCGCTGGGGGCGTGGGTCGAGCAGCTCATCGCCGAATCAACGGGTAAAGCGGGCCAGGGCATCGTGCCTGTGAACCAAGAGCCCCGCGGGGAGCCGCAGGATTATGGAGCCGACCGGCTGTTCGTGCAGGTCCGCCTGGATCAAGAGGACCACGATCCGTTCATCCAATCGCTCACCCAGGCCGGGCATCCGGTCGTGACCCTGACCCTGGGCTCGGCCGACGATTTGGGGGCCGAGTTCATGCGCTGGGAGCTGGCCACCGCGATTGCCGGCTCGATTCTGGGCATCGATCCCTTCGACCAGCCCAACGTCCAGGAGAGCAAGGACAACACCGCCCAGGTGCTGGAGGAATTCGCCCGCCAGGGGCGGCTGCCCGAGGTGGCGGCGGAACCGCCGCAGCGCACCGGCGCGATGGTCGCGAGCCTGCTCGGAACAGCGTCCCCTCCGGCCTACTTTGCGATCATGGCCTACGTGGAGCAGACGGCCGCCTCCGAACAGGCGCTGGCCCGTCTGCGGAGCTGGGTTCGCGCGCGCGCTGGTGTTGCGACCACCGTCGGTTATGGACCCCGATTTCTCCACTCCACCGGACAGCTGCATAAGGGCGGACCGCCCACCGGCATCTTCCTGCAGGTGGTGCAGCAGGATCAGGGCGACGTCGAGATCCCCGGCCGCGCCTACGGTTTCTCCACGCTCAAGGCGGCGCAGGCGCTGGGCGACCTGAGCTCGCTGCAAAAGCGCGGCTATCCGGTTTTGAGGGTCGATCTCGGCTCGGATCCCAGCCGAGGCTGGAGCGAGCTCGAGGCCTCCCTGGTCGAGATCGAGTGAAACCGACCCCGAGCATTCCCCGGGGGGACGCCTTGGGGTCGGGATTGGAGCCGATTGGGGATGCGGCGGTCTTGGGGGGCGCGTGTTCTGGCCGGCCGCTGCCAAGATGGTGGGGTGGCGCCAGGCGAGGAGAGGAATCGGCATGAGGCTTAGGATTCTGGCCGACGCCGACGAGGTGGCGAGGGAGGCGGCGGCTCTCATTGCCTCGGAGATCGCGGACGGAGCCCGCACCCTGGTACTGGCGGGGGGATCGACCCCGGAACGTGCGTACATGCGGCTGCGATCCCAGAGCCTCGATTGGGGCCGGGTGCTCGTCCTCTTCGGCGATGAGCGCTGCGTGCCACCGGACGATCCGCTCAGCAACTACTCGATGGCCCGGCGCACCCTGCTCGAGGGGGTTCACCCCGCAGGTGTGCTGCGCATCGCCGCTGAACTGGGCCCGGAGGTGGCGGCGGCAGATTATCACCACCTGCTCGACCTGCTTGGCCCACTCGACCTGGTTCTGCTCGGAATGGGTGAGGATGGTCACTGCGCCTCGCTGTTTCCGAACAGTCCGCAGCTTCACGCTACCGGGCTGGCCGCGCCCGTGCACCACGCGCCCAAGCCGCCCGCGGACCGGGTGACCATCACCCTGCGGGCTCTGCGCGAGGCGCGACGGGTGGTGGTCCTGGTCACCGGCGAGGACAAGGCGGAGGCTCTGGTCCGAGCCCGCGAGGGGAGCGTTCCGGCCGGGCTGCTGCCGTCGGCCGAGTTCTTGGTGGACCGCCTGGCGGCGGCGCGAATTTGAGCCCTCGACGCCCGATCCTGATCGTGCCCTCCCTGCTGGCCGCGGATTTGACCCGGCTTGGCGAGGAGGTGAGGGCGGCCGAGCAGGGTGGCGCTGACAGGATTCAGATCGACGTCATGGACGGACACTTCGTACCCAATCTGGCCATGGGACCGGACCTGGTCGCGGCCGTGCGCGGCATCACCAAGCTGCAGCTCGAGGTTCATCTCATGGTCGAGCGCCCGGAGCGATTCGTGGCCGCCTTCGCCCGAGCCGGGGCCGACTTCATCCAGATCCAGGTGGAGTCGACCCCGCTCCTCCAGCGCACTCTGGCTGAGATCGAGGCCTGTGGCTGCCGTCCGGGGGTGGTCTTGAACCCGGCCACCCCGATCGAGGTCTTGCGCGAGGTCGCCTCGCAGATTCAGATGGTGAACGTGATGACGGTCGAGCCCGGATTTGGCGGCCAGCGCTTCATTGCGGCGAGCGCAGCCAAGATCGAGCGTGTGCGCCGACTGCTGCCTGAGATAGACCTCGAGGTCGATGGGGGGATTGATTCCGACTCGGCCCAGGTGGCCATCGCGGCCGGCGCCAACGTGTTGGTTGCCGGGACCTCGGTCTTCGGCCACCCGGGCGGAGCTGGAGCGGGCATCGCTGCGCTTCGAGCCGTAATTGGATAGCGCTCAGGAGGCCAAGCAGGCCGCCGCCCGGCGGGCCCTGGAACTGGTGCGGGCGGGCATGGTGTTGGGGTTGGGCACGGGCTCCACCGCTTCGTACTTCATCCGTGGTCTGGGCGACCTGGTGCGCGGGGGGCTCAAGGTGAGCGCGGTGCCGACCTCTCTGGCCAGCGCCGATGCGGCGCGTCGCCTGGGTATCGATGTGCTGCTCGAATTCGACGGGACCATCGACCTGGCCGTGGATGGGGCGGATGAGATCGATCCCCACCTGAACCTGATCAAGGGACGCGGCGGAGCGTTGTTGAGGGAGAAAATGGTGGCCGCCTCGGCCGAACGATTCGTCGTTATTGCCGATCGTTCCAAGCTCGTTTCCCGACTTGGACAGGGGGTGTTGCCGGTCGAAGTGCTGCCCTTCCTGTGGTCGCGCACCGCGCGTCGCCTGTCGGATCTGGGGGCGGAGTGGACCCTGCGCGGGGGGGAGGCGAGCCCCTACCTGACCGATAACGGCAATCTGATCTTGGATCTTCGCCTGGGACCGGGCGTGGCAGACGCCGTAGATCTCGGCCGAGAGATCAATAACATCGTAGGCGTGATCGAGAACGGCATCTTCAGTGGCCTGGCCAGCGCCTGCATCCTGGCCGATGAGTCGGGAGTAGAAATTATGGGAACCCTCGCATGAGCACGGCCGGAGCCGACTTCGGCGTCTATGGCCTGGCCGTGATGGGCCAGAACCTGGCCCGCAACATGGCCCACAAGGGCTTTACGGTGGCCGTGTACAACCGGACTCCAGTCCGCACCCAGCGCCTCATGGCCGAGCACGGCGAGGAGGGTCGATTCACGCCCGCGTACAGCGTGCCGGAACTGGTGGCCGCGATCGCTCGGCCCCGCCCTGTCCTCCTCATGGTCCAGGCGGGGGACCCAGTGGACCAGGCCATCGCTCAGCTCCTGCCCCATCTCGAGTCTGGGGACATCGTGATCGATGCGGGGAACTCACATTTCCTTGACACCCGGCGTCGGGAGTCGGAGCTGTCCGAGCGCGGCATCATGTTCGTCGGTACGGGCGTTTCCGGCGGGGAGGAGGGGGCTCTGAATGGGCCCAGCATCATGCCCGGGGGGGCGGCTGCGGCCTACGAGCGGGTGGCACCGGTGTTTCTACGGATCGCCGCCCAGGTTGATGGTCAGCCCTGCTGCACCCACATTGGACCGGATGGGGCGGGTCATTACGTGAAGATGGTCCACAACGGCATCGAGTACGCCGACATCCAGCTCATCGCCGAGGCGTACGACCTGATGACCAACGCTCTGGGCATGACGGCCCCGGAGATTGCCTCCATCTTCGAGGGCTGGAACCAGGGCGAACTGGGCTCCTATCTGATTGAGATCTCGGCCCAGGTGCTGGCCAAGACCGATGCGGTCAGTGGGCGGCCTCTGGTCGACGTGATCGTCGATGAGGCAGCCCAGAAGGGTACCGGCAAGTGGACCTCGCAATCGGCTCTCGACCTGGGATCTCCGGTCACGGCCATCACCGAGGCGGTATTCGCCCGATTCGTGTCAGCTCAAAGGGGGCAGAGGATTGCAGCGGCAGGGGTGTTGAGCGGCCCTCGGCACACCGCTGTAGCCGCCCCGGACGATTTGGTGGACAGCATTGGAAAAGCGCTCTACGCCTCCAAGGTCGTGGCCTACGCCCAGGGCTTTGACCAGATGCGGATGGCGGCTCGGGAGTACGGGTGGCGCCTCGACCCCGGCGCTATCGCCAGCATTTGGCGTGGGGGTTGCATCATTCGGGCTCGCTTCCTGGATCGAATCAAGGAGGCATACGACGAGACACCGGACCTGGACAACCTCATGCTGGCTCCCTATTTCACCGAGGCAGTCACTGCGGGTCAAACCGCATGGCGCAGCGTGGTCAAGGCCGCGATCGATCACGGTGTGCCCACCGCTGCGTTCTCATCCGCACTGGCGTATTACGACGGATATCGGCGGGCACGAGGTCCGGCCAATCTGATCCAGGGCCTGCGCGACTACTTCGGTGCGCACACCTATCGTCGCCTTGATCGCGATCCCGGTCAGTCGTTTCACACCCGCTGGGGTCAGGATGGAGCTGAGGTCGATGTGTAGCACCCACGGCGATGGAACCTCATGCCTAGACTTGGTTGGCGGGGAGAGGTCGCCTAGCCTGGTCGAGGGCGCGGCACTGGAAATGCCGTAAGCGGGCAACCGCTTCGTGGGTTCGAATCCCACCCTCTCCGCCAGTTTTCAAAATCGGCGTTCACGACCCCGGCCGCGGCGTCGGCCACGTCCGCCTCGCGGGCCTTCGTGACCTCGTTCAAGATCAAATCGAAGGGCTGATGGAGCTCGACGGCGAGCCGGCCCTCCTTCCAGGAGGAGTTCGAAACAACCTCCTTGAGTAGGCGCCTCCGCTCATCACTTCCCTTACTCAGGAAGGCGTCATGGGCACCGCTCCCGAGTTCGAGCAGTTCGACACCGGCGTCCGCGTAGCTCCGATCGGCGCGGCGGTGATCCTGGATCGCCTCGCCGATCCGGTCCTGCTCGGCGCGCCACTCGCCAGCCTTGCGCTCGAAGAATGACTCGCTGACCTTGCCGTCGAGCTTGTCGACGTACATCGTGTCGAGCCGGTTCTGGAGCTGGTCGTACTCAGCGGTGAGCCGGGCCAAGGCCTCGTCGTGGAAGCGCTTCTCGTCCTGGTGGCTCTGGCGGAGGGACTTGGTCACGAAGGCGAGGATCTCGGCGTCGACGTGGAGACCCTGGAGCAGCTCGGCGAACTGCTCGGTCATCGACTCCTCGCGGGCGTACTTCTCAGGGCACTTGCCCTTATAGCCGGTGCAGCGGTAGTAGATGTAGCGGCCCTTGTGGGTCTCACCGGTCATCGAGCAGCCGCAGTGGCCGCAGCGGACCAGCCCGGAGAAGGCGAACTTGTGGCGGCGCCGCTTGGCGTGGCGCCGACCGCGGCCGTCGAGCACGTCCTGGACCTGGTCGTACAGGTCCTTCGAAATCACCGGCTGATACGTGCCCTGGTAGACGCGGCCAGCCCAGGAGAACTCGCCGGTATAGATCCGGTGGCGGAGGATCTTGTGGATCGTGGGCGTCGGCAGCGGCCCGCCGCTCTTGCGGAAGGTGAAGCCGGCCTGGCGAGCCATCCCGGCGATCTCCTTCAGCGAGTGCTCGCCGGTCGCATACCACTCGAAGATCTGTCGGACGAGCGGCGCTCGCTCGGGGTCGGGCTCGATCCCGTGCCGGCCGTCCTCGCCGACCACGTTGCGATAGCCCAGCGGCGCGAAGGATGGCCACATCCCTTGCTCGGCCTTCTCGCGCAACCCCTTCGAGACCTCCTCAGCGAGGTTGTCGATGTAGTTCTTGGCCATCAGGACCTTGATCCCGTGCATGAACTTCTCGGCCGAGCGCGAGCTGTGGGAGAGGACCACGTTCTCCTTGACGAAGTGAATCTCAAGCTCAAGCTCGTCTATCGAGACCCAGTCCTTGAGGTTGCGGTAGAGCCGGTCAGTCTTCTCGACGAGGATCGCGCGGCAGGAGCGCTCGCGGGCGAGGAACGTCAGCATCTCGCCGAAGCTGCCGCGGCCGGCCTGCTTGGCGGTCTCGACGTCGACGAACTCGCGGGCGACGGTGA
>DATLSE010000040.1:0-7698 GCA_035534295.1 Nitrosotalea sp. | reverse complement strand
GGTAGACTTGGGGGGCGAGGCGAGCGTCCAGCAAAACCCATGGAGCCGAGAAAGAACGACATCCTGAAGGCGGTGGTGGAGGAGTTCACCCTGAGCGCGGTTCCGGTCGGCTCGCAATCGCTGGCCCGGGGCCGCTTCATCAACCTCTCCTCGGCCACCATCCGCAACGAGCTCGCCGAGCTGGCCGAGCTCGGCTATCTTGCCCAGCGTCACACCTCGGCCGGACGCATCCCCACCGACCGCGGCTACCGCTACTTCGTCGACTTCCTGATGAGCCGCGAGTCGATCCCCGCTCCCGTGCTGGCCTACATCGACGAGGAGATGCGCTCGGTCCCGCTCGAGGCCCAGGCCCTGGCGGAGAAGGTGGCCAACACGGTGGCGACGGTGACCCGCAACGCGGCCATCGCGACCACCCCGCGCGGCGCTCTGGCCCGGATCAAGCACGTCGACTTCGTCTCCCTTGAGCCCCAGGACGTGCTCATGGTGCTCTTGGTCGACGGCAACATCATCCGCCAGCAGGTGCTGCACTTGGACCAGATCGCAGATCAGGCCGAGCTCACCCGCATCGCCAACCGCATCAACTCCGACTTCGACGGCCGCAACGCCGAGGACGTGGCCGCGTCCGCGGCCGGACGCCCGCAGGGACTGGAGCGGGAGATCATGATCCGGCTGGCCGAGGCCTTAGAGCTGTTGGGGCGCGGGGTTGAGACCCTGGTCGTGCACGACGGGGTCCGTAACCTCCTCCAGCAGCCCGAGTTCGCCGAGGCGGCGCGCCTGGGCGAGGTCTTAGAGGTGCTGGAGGAGAGCAGCTATCTGTCCAGCCTCTTGCTGGAGCTGGTCGGCGACAGCGATCTGCAGATCGTGATCGGCTCGGAGAACTCGACCATGCAGCTCCGCTCCTGCACCGTGATCCTGACCACCTATGGACCATCGCGGCGGGTCAAGGGTGTGCTCGGGGTGGTCGGTCCGACCCGGATGGATTACGGCCAAATCGTGGGCCGGCTGCAGAGCGTGGCCCACCTGGCCAGCGAGCGCATGGCGGAGGCTCATCCCGGAAGTGGGTTTTAACCCCATTCATTTCCGGTAAGTAGAAGAGGCGATGGCGACCAAAAGACAGCGTGTACCCACGTCCGCGGACGGACCCCAGGAGCTCGAGCCGGAGGCGGAGAGCGCGGGGGTGAGCGACGCCCAGGCGGAGCTCTCAGCCGAGCTCGAGGCGGCGAACGCCCGCCACCTGCGGCTGGCGGCCGACTTTGAGAACTTTAAGAAGCGCTCCCGCCAGGAGCAGGCGGAGACCGTCCAGTTTGCCAGCGCCCGCCTGGCCGAGCGCCTGCTGGCGGTGCTCGACAACTTTCAGTTGGCGCTCTCCCACGCCCCCACGGGCACCGACGAGGGATGGCTCAAGGGTCTGGAGCTGGCCGTGGCCAATTTGGAGGCCGAGCTCAAGGCGGCCGGGGTGGAGGTGATCGAGGCGGTGGGTCAGAGGTTTGATCCGAGCCTGCACGAGGCGATCGGATCGGAGGAGTCGGACCTGCATCCAGAGGACACCGTGGTCGCAGAGCTGCGCCGCGGCTACCGGATGCACGAGCGCGTCCTGCGTCCGACCCTGGTTCGACTGGCGCGACCCCGCAGCACGTGAGCGGGGCCCTGCCTTGGCGGTGAAGCGCGACTACTACGAGGTCTTGGGCGTGAGCCGAGAGGCCTCGGCCGAGGATTTAAAGCGCGCCTTTCGAAAACTCGCGCTCGAGCACCATCCCGACCGCAACCCGGACAATCCGGCCTCGGAGCAGAAGTTCAAGGAGCTGGGGGAGGCCTACCAGGTCCTGTCCGACCCCCAGAAGCGCCGCTCCTACGACATGTTCGGCCACGCCGGGGTCGACCCCAACGGGGGCGGGGCGGGGTTCGAGGGATTCGGCGGCTTTGGCGACATCTTCGAGAGCTTTTTTGGTGGGGGAGGGCGGGGCCGCTCCCGCTCCACCCGCGGCGATGACCTGCGATACGACCTCCAGATCAGCTTTGAGGACGCGTTCGAGGGCACCGAGCGGGAGATCGAGGTGCCGCGCATGGCCACCTGCGAGCGCTGCGGGGGCAGCGGGGCGGAGTCGGGCTCGGGCGCGGAGACGTGCAGCACCTGCCGCGGTCAGGGGCGGGTCCAGCGCCAGGTCCAATCGATCTTCGGGGCCATGGTCAATGTGGTCGCCTGTCCCACCTGCGGGGGGGAGGGGCGCGTGATCCAGAACCCCTGCAGCGAGTGCCGCGGGCAGGGGCGCACCGAGCGCCGAAAGCGCCTGCGGGTGGTGATCCCGGCCGGGGTCGACACCGGATCTCAGATCCGCCTGAGCGGCGAGGGGGCGGCGGGACTGCGCGGCGCCGAGGCGGGCGATCTCTACATCGTGCTCCGGGTCAAAGACCATCCCCAGCTTCGCCGGCAGGATCAGGACTTGGTCTTCGAGCTCCACGTGAACATGGTCCAGGCGGCGCTCGGCGACACCATCGAGGTGCCGACGCCGGAGGGCGCGGCCGAGGTCAAGCTCCCGCCCGGAACCCAGTACGGGCAGACCTTCCGGCTCCGCGGGCGGGGCATGCCGAGCGTGCGCCACGGCCGCCGGGGAGACCTGTTCGTGGTCGTCCAGGTCGTGATCCCCAAGGATCTGAAGGCCGACCAGCGCGCCCTGCTGCAGAAGATGGGTGGGCTGACGGGTAAGCCGGAGAAGGTGTCAAAGGGCTTTTTTGAGCGCCTGCGCGACGCCATCAACGTCGATTGACCGCGCCTGAGGCCGATCTCATGCCGGCTCATACAACGATCTATCAAGGTGCGCACGGGTGTGCGTGGAGGCGAGGTTGAAGGCTTTTGATCTTGAGTTGACCAACGCCGAGGTGGAGGTGCGAGCACTGGAGGCTCGGCTTCGCCTGGTGCCGATGAATGACGTTCAGCTGGCGAGGGCGCTTCGAGCCGCGCTCCAAACCAAGGTCAACCGGCTGGAGAAGTTGCGCGCGCGAGCTTGAAAAGTCGCATCGGAACTGCTCTGGTGAGGTCTTGATTTACCGGACCCGGGTGATCTGGTCCCCCAAGACTGGATCTGGGTGATCCGCGTTCGGGTCCGGTCGTGCCCACCGACCCGGTTGAGTGGGGTCGGGAAGCGAGGTTTGCTCGGCTCGAGGGCGACCTCCCCCGGAGTATTAACCCCGGTACACGGCCAGGAGCGCTAAGCCGGTCGCCGTCACCAACGAGCCGGCGAAGAGTCCCATGAAACCGAGTTGACGTGCCGTCTTCCCGGCGCTTTGGGCCTCAAAATCGCCGGCCTCGGCCCGCTCGACAGCGCGTGAGCCGGCCCTCATCGCCAGAGGCCCCAGGACCATCACCAGTGGCGGAAAAGCCGCCGACATGATCACCGCGGCTCCTCCCAGGCGCCGTGCCCGGGCGGCCGCGCGCGCTGTTTGAGGCCGCTCGCCGTGGGCTGAGTGCGCTTCGTCCCCCAGCCGATCGAGCACTGAGAGCGCGCCTCCGGCCGCGTAGCCCTGCGGGTCGGCCTGAGCCAGCGCGTCGGCCACGCCGGCGGCGATCTCCTGGCGGCGCGGGGATGCGAGCTGGGGGCGACGGATGCTGTAAGCGATCACGAGCCGCCGGAGGTTGGGTTCGAGGATGTCGACCGGGGAGCCCCCAAGGGGATTTTCGTCCTCAAGTCTGGCGCGCAGCCGCTCGAGGGTCGGCTGGTAGGTCGCCTCCACCACGATGGTGCCGGCCGCGAGATCGCCCAGGCGGCGAGATTGCCGGTTTATGAACATCGTGACCACTCCGATTCCGTAGTAGGCAGGCAGGAAGTCGATGACCCGAAGCAGATTCCTTATGGCCACCTGCATGCCCGACACGGGCTCGCCGCTTCTTCCCACGACCCGGATGCCGAGCGCCCTTTTGCCCGGCGTCTGACCGCTCCAAGCCAGCTCGAAGGCGGGGAAGTACCCGGCCAGGAGCAGGAACGGGAGGACGATCAGGGCGACGACGGCGGAGGCTTCGCCCCCGAGCCGGGCAATGAGCAAGGCGAGGATGATTGACTCCCAGAGACCGGCCATGAGGAGGCAGCCATCCAAAAGCTGGGCCAGCGATCGGGTGCCGAGTCCAGCGATCCGGTACTGAAACGTCACCAGCTCCGGAGTTTCGACGATCAGGTCGGTGTAGGGGTCCGGGTCCGGCACGCTGGGGCTAGAGTAACGCCAAGGTGGAGGATTTCCTGTCGCTGCGGAGCGCTGATTGGCAGCGCTTGGAGGAAATCCTCCAGCGCCCCCGAGGCGGGGGGCGCCGAGCTCTCTCACCGCACCAAGCACTGGAGCTGATCTCCCTCTACCGCCGCGCCACAGCCGATCTCGCCCTGGCCCAGCGGCGCTGGCCCGGGGAGGCCATGACCGGATATCTGAACGCTCTGGTGGCGCGGGGCCACGCCTCGCTCTACCGAGAGTCCCTGTCCCCGTGGCACGGCCTCAGGCGCTTCTACGGATCGACCTTGCCGCGCACGTGGAGGGGCGCCTGGCCCTTCGTTCTGGCCTCCGCCGCCCTGCTCTTTGGACCCCTCCTGATCACCTTCGTGGCGGTGACGGCCAACCCGGATCTGGCCTGGAACCTGCTCCCTGCTTCGATGATTCGAGCGGTGCACCGGCACCAGCTCTGGACCCAGATCGCGAGCTCGCAGCGACCGCTCGCCTCGGTCTCGATCATGACCAACAACATCGTCGTTTCGGTTCTCGCCTACGGCCTCGGCATCGGCGCCTGTGTGCCGACGGCGCTGGTGCTGGTGAGCAACGGGGTCAGCTTCGGGGCGGCGCTGGGCTTGACCCAGAGCTACGCGCTGTCCGGCGGTCTGTTGGGGTTTGTCGCCGGTCATGGCTTCATCGAGCTCTCGGTCGTGGTGGCGGCGGGGGCGGGGGGACTGATGATGGGATGGGCGCTGATTCAACCTGGAAATCGCCGGCGGGGGGAAGCGCTGACGTTGGCGGCGCACAGATCTGCGATCCTGGTCCTGGGGTTGACTCCGGCTCTGGTTGTGGCCGGCCTCATCGAGGGCAACTTGAGCCCTTCGGCCGCGCCTTCCGGCTTGAAGCTGGGTGTCGGATTGACGAGCGGGATACTCCTCTACTCCTACCTCCTGCTGGCGGGTCGAAGGATCAGATCAGAGCCCTCTCCCTGAGCTCCAGATAGCGTTCAACCAGGCGCGCGCTCAGCTCCCCCGCCCGCACGTCGAGGCTGGGTACCCCGCCTCTCCTTAAGGCCTCGAAGGCGGTGCGTCGCTCGGCGACGAGTTCTTCGGCCGCCACCCATTCATAGGCTCGGGCGGCGTGCGTTATCGGCAGCGCGATGGCTTCGGCGACCGCAGGGTCGGAGAGAGCCGCCACCAGAACCAGGTGTCGATGAGCGAGCTGAAGGCAGCTGGCCACCAGGGTGGCGGACGCGGCCAGGTCGAGGACGTCGGTCAGCATCACGACCAGAGAGCGACGGGGTACGCGCCGAGCGATAAAGGCGGCGGTCCCCTGGTATTCGGGCTCGAGTGTGCTGGCCTGAATGGCGCAGAGGGCGTGATTGATGCTGGTCACCTGAGCCGCCCCGGGCCGGGGCGGAAGGTATCCGAGCACTCGGTCGGCGAAGGTGACCAGGCCGACGCGATCGCCCAGCCTGTGCGCCGTCCAGGCCAGCAGAAGGGCTGCGTTGATGGCGTGATCGAGCTTGGTCAGGGCGCCTGATCGACCCGCCATCAGGCGGCCGCAGTCGATGGCGAGGACCACCTCCTGGCCTCTCTCCGCTTCGACCTCACCTGTGATCGGCCGATCCCGCCGGGCCGTCGCCCTCCAATTGACGCGACGCACATCGTCGCCCGGCAGGTAGTCACGAAGCGAGGCGAAGGCGGTGGCCGCGCCCGGCGGCCGGGTTCGGCGCATTCCCGCGTGGGGCCGCAGACCGCGGCGCAGGTTTGATTGGTAGGTTCGAATCTGTACCACGTCAGGGAAGACCCGGACCTCCTCGGACGCCGGAATGCCCACCTGGCGGGCGAGCATGGAGCCAGATCGCCAATATCGAACGTCGACCTGACCGAACGTGTAGGCGCCCCGTCGAACCGGTAGCACCTGATAGCTGAAGTGGGCGACGCCGGAGGCGGAGAACCGCACGGTGGTCTCCCGAGGTTCGGCCGCAAGGGACGCCGGTGCATGGTCCGCGATCCTGGCCCAGCCAGCTTTAGATCCCCTAGCTGTGACCGTTAACTCCACTTCTTGCCGCACTCCGAGCGAGAGCGGCCGATCCATCTCGCGCCGGACCGTGAACGCCGCCGGCGAAGGCAGGCGTCGCCCATCCCTGATGACGGTCAGGATGACAAACCCGTGATAGACGATCACTAGCGGCCAGATGGCAAGGCTTAAGTTGGTCAGCGCGTACAGCGCGGCGCCGATCCCGAGCGCCCACAGCAATCGAGGCTGTGGGACCAGGGAGCGGAGCTCGGTCAGCGTGGTGGAGTGACCCTGAGCGCCACCGCCGCCAGGCAACCGTCAACGGTCTGACCGGCCACCTCCGCCTCGGGGCGAAGGATGAGCCGGTGCCGGAAGCAGGCGGGCAACAGCTCCTTGACGTCGTCCGGGGTGACGAAGTCGCGGCCCTCCAGCGCGGCCGCCGCCTTGGTCGCCAGGAGCAGCATCACCGCGGCCCTGGTGCTGGCTCCGAGCATCAATTCGGGGGATTCGCGGGTGGCGTGGGCCAGCTCAACGATGTAGCGCCTGATTCCGGCGTCGGCTGTCACCGCCTGCGCCTCAAGCCGACATTGCATCAGATCTGCGGCGGTGAGGACGCGTTGCACGCCGGCCTTCTCCGGGTCTCGCAACTCGACGCCGCGATCCCATCGCGCCAGCACCTCCTCTTCCTGGCCCGGGGTGGGGTAGTCGAGTACCACCTTGAACAGGAACCGGTCCTGCTGCGCCTCCGGAAGGTTGTAGGTACCCTCGTATTCGATCGGATTCTGGGTGGCCAGGACGATGAAGGGGTTGGGCAGGGGCATCTGCTCACCTTCCAGCGTCACCCCGCCCTCTTCCATCGATTCGAGCAGAGCGGCCTGAACCTTGGCCGGAGCCCGGTTGATCTCGTCCGCCAGCACAACGTTGGCGAAGATCGGCCCCGGGCGGACCCGGAACTCGCGGGCGCCGAGGTCGTAGACCGAGGTCCCAACGATGTCCGCCGGCATCAGATCGGGCGTGAACTGTACCCGCCGGTATTCAAGTTGCAACACCCGAGCAATGGACTTGGCGAGCAGGGTCTTCCCCAGGCCGGGCACGCCCTCGACCAGGACGTGGCCTCCAGCGACCAAGGCCACGGCGCAGAGCCGAATGGCCTCATCCTGGCCCACCAGGGCCTTTGCGACCTCGCCTCGAAAACGATCGTAGAACTGGGGCGCGCTCATCGGGCCTGCCCAGGGTAAACCAGGCCGTGCAGGGCGGCCGCAATCGCGGCCACGCTGGCGTCGTCTGCTGCCGCCGAGGCCGAGTCGGCCTCGATCCGGGCCAGCTCGCCGGCGGTCTCCGGATCCCTGGCGGCGAGAAGGCGGTGGAAATCCGATCGGGTCGGATCGATGTGCAGCCCCACCCGACGCGCCAGGGCTCGACGCGAGGCCACGATCAAACCCTGGACCGTTTCGGTGCGGGCGCCGGACTCTGCCAGCAGCCGCCCGG
>DATLSE010000039.1:0-78244 GCA_035534295.1 Nitrosotalea sp. | reverse complement strand
TCGACCTCGCGCACCACGGGCTCGAGCTGGGCCTTCACCACCTTCAGCTCCTCCAGCGTGCTCACCAGCGGGATCATGATCTCGGGCCGCGGATCCAGGCCCTCGCGCACCAGCCCACAGGCGGCCTCCATGATCGCGCGCACCTGCATACGGGTGATCTCGGGGTAGAGGATGGAGAGGCGCACGCCGCGCAGCCCGAGCATGGGGTTGACCTCATGCAACTCCTCGACCCGGGTCCGGATCCGCTCCAGACGCTCCAGCTCCGAGGCGTCGGACCCGCTCAGGCGGAGCTCGGTGGTGCGCTCGACCAGCTCGTCGTAGCGGGGCAGGAACTCGTGCAGCGGGGGATCGATGAGCCGGATGATCACCGGGCGCCCCGACATCGCGCGCAGGATGCCCTCGAAGTCGCCGCGCTGGATCGGCAGCAGGCGTGCCAGCTCCCGCTCCCGGGCCTCGGTCGAGGAGGCCATGATCATCGCCTGCACGATGGGCAGGCGATCCTCCTCCATGAACATGTGCTCGGTGCGGCAGAGCCCGATGCCCTGGGCCCCGTTCTGAACCGCCTTGTCGGCGTCGCGAGGATAGTCGCCGTTGGCCCATACCTCGAGCTGACGGAACTCGTCCGCCCAGCCCAGCAGGGTCAGGAAATTCTCCGAGGGGATGGGCTCGATGGTCTCAACCGAGCCCAGATACACGTTCCCGGTGCTGCCGTCGATGGTGATCTCCTCACCCTCACGCACGGTTGCCGCTCCGACCTTGAAGCTGCGCTCAGCGAGGTCGACGTCGAATTCGGAGGCGGCCACGATGCAGGGCTTGCCCATGCCCCGGGCGACCAGCGCGGCGTGGCTGGCCGTGCCTCCGGTCGAGGTCAAAACGCCGCGGGCCTGGATCATGCCGTGGACGTCGGAGGGACTGGTCTCGATTCGGACCAGGATCACCGCCCGGCCCTGGAGCCCCCAGGCCTCGGCCGTGTCGGCGTCGAAGGCGGCGGCGCCGGTGGCCGCACCGGGCGATGCCGGCTTGCCGTGACCGATCGGGACCGACTTGGTGGCGGGGTCGATTCGGGGATGCAGGAGCTGCTCGATCTGGTCCGGCTGCACCCGCAGGACGGCCTCCTCGCGGCTGATCAGGCCCTCCCGGTTCATGTCGATGGCCGAGTTCACGGCCGCATCTCCGGTGCGCTTGGCGCTGCGGGTCTGGAGCATGTAGAGCTGGCCCCGCTCGATCGTGAACTCCAAGTCCTGGACGTCGCGGTAGTGCTGCTCCAGCTGTTCGGCGTAGCGCTCGAACTGGGCGTAAACCTCGGGCATACGACGCTTGAGATCGGCTATCGACTCGGTCTCGCGAATGCCCGCCACCACGTCCTCACCCTGGGCGTTGGCCAGGTAGTCGCCGTACAGCTCCTTGGCCCCGGTGATGGGATTGCGGGTGAAGGCGACACCGGTGCCGGAATCGTCACCCATGTTGCCGAAGGCCATCATCTGCACGTTGACCGCGGTGCCGAGGTCGTCGGAGATGCGCTCCTGGCGCCGGTAATCCCGCGCCCGGCGCCCGTTCCAGGACTCGAAGACGGCCTCCACGGCCTGACGCAGCTGCTCCTTGGGGTCCTGGGGGAAGTCCTGACCGGTCTGGGCTCGGTAGATCTCGTGGAAGCTCTGGACCAGCCGGGTCAGCTCCTCGGGGCCGAGCTCGGGATCGGTCTTCACCCCCGCCCGCGCCCGGGCCTGGGCCAGTTCGTGTTCGAACAGATCGCCGTCCAAACCCTTGGCGATCTTGCCGAACATCTGGACGAAACGACGCTCGGCGTCGAGGGCGAATCGGCGATCTCCGGTCAGCGCCGCCAGACCCTGCGCCGTCTGCGGGTTCAGGCCCAGGTTCAAGATCGTGTCCATCATCCCCGGCATCGAGATCGGGGCCCCCGAGCGGACGCTGACCAACAGCGGGTTGGCGGCGTCGCCGAATCCCTTACCGGTGGCGCGCTCGGTCTCGGCCAGGGCCGCCAGCACCTGCTCCCACATCCCCTCGGGGAAGCTTTTACCGGAGTCGTAGTAGGCCCGGCAGGCGGCGGTGGTGATGGTGAATCCAGGTGGAACCGGCATCCCGGCGCGCGTCATCTCGGCCACGCCGGCGCCCTTGCCGCCGAGCAGATCCTTCATCTCGGCGGAGCCCTCGTTGAAGAGGTAGACCCATTTGGTTGCGTTCTCTACAGCAGCCCTCATGGCTCAATAAAGTAGCGGCATCGCACCCCCTAATGTGGGCGGCCGCCCGGCGCGCGGGCGGGGACGGCGGCTACCGGCGGTCGCCTGGCGACGGCGCGCATCTCGTGCTTGCCCTAAAGCGCTGGGGGCCGTAGATTAGGCAGCGGCCCCGAGGGACACGTTCTGGGGGCGGCGGACCGGCGGCGACGCTGGGCCGACGCTTCAAGAGGCGGTTCGTCGGGGTCACTTTTTTGTCCGGCTCACTCCTGCATGCGGGCGTCGAGGCGGTCGGCGAGCTCGGCGATCGGGACCCGCTCCTGGGCCATGCTGTCACGTTCCCGCACCGTGACCGCAGCATCGTTCACGGTTTCGAAGTCCACCGTCACGCAGTACGGCGTGCCGATCTCGTCCTGACGGCGGTAGCGCCGGCCGATGTTGCCACCGGTCTGGTCGTACTCGACCCGAAATCGACGCCGCAGAAGCTCCTGCACCTGGCGCGCGGGGCCGATCAGCTCCTCCTTCTTGGACAGCGGCATGACCGCCACCTGGACTGGGGCGAGCTCGGGCTTGAGCTGGAGCAGGACCCGCGTCTCACCCCGCACCTCCTCCTCCCGGTAGGCGTCGATGAGAAGCGTGATCATGATCCGGTCCACGCCCGCCGCGGGTTCGATGACGAAGGGTAGATAGCGCTCGTTGCTCACCGGGTCGGTGTAGGTGAGGTCCTGGCGGCTCGCCTCTTGATGCTGCCGGAGGTCGAAGTCGGTGCGATTGGCGATGCCCTCGAGCTCACCCCAGCCGAAGGGGAACTCGTACTCGATGTCGCTCGTCGCCTTGGCGTAGTGGGAGAGCTCATCCGGCCCGTGGGCGCGGACGCGGATTCGGGCGGGGTCCAGTCCCAGGGTCTTTAGGTACCAGCGCCGGCGCTCCTCGATCCAGTGCTCATGCCAGGCCTCGTCCTCTCCCGGGGGCACGAAGAACTCCATCTCCATCTGCTCGAATTCGCGCAGTCGGAAGATGAAGTTGCCGGGCGAGATCTCGTTGCGAAAGCTGCGCCCCTGCTGGGCGATGCCGAAGGGGAGCCGGACCCGCATCGAATTGACCACGTTCTTGAAGTCGACGAACATGCCCTGCGCGGTCTCCGGACGCAGATAGACCTGCGCCGCCTGGTCCTCCACCGGACCGATGTAGGTCTTGAACATCAGGTTGAACTGGCGCGCCGAGCTCAGCGGACCGCCGCAGTCCGGGCAGCGATCGCCTTCCAAGTGATCGGCGCGCCAGCGCCGGTGGCAGCTGCCCAGGCAGTCCACCATGGGGTCGGTGAAGCCCCCCACGTGCCCGCTCGCCGCCCAGACCTGGGGATTCATGATGATCGAGGCCTCCAGACCCACCACGTCGTCGCGGAGCTCGACCACGTGCCGCCACCAGAGCGCCCGGATGCTGCGGCGCAGGGCCACGCCGTAGGGTCCGTAGTCGTAGAGCGCGTTGATGCCGCCGTAGATCTCGCTCGAGGGATAGACGAAGCCGCGGCGCTTGCACAGCGCCACCACCTTGTCCATGAGCTGGGAGGGATCGATGGTCATGGGACGAACCTCATCTGTCTTAGAAAGCGTAGGGAGCGCAGCTGGCGGTCGAGGTGATGCTCGAGCTGCGCCTCCAGCACCCGCTCCAAATCGGCCAGCAGGTCCGGCTCAAGTTTGAGGCGTCGGTAAAGATCGATGTCGGCCCGAGCCATGATGCGCAGCACCTTGATCACCGCCGCGTCCACCCGGACGGCCTCCTGGGGCGCGCAGGTCGAGCACAGAAAACCGCCCCCGGCGGGGGAGAACAGGTGGGGACGGTCCTGAAGCGGAGTCCGGCAACCGATGCACTCGCCGAGCTCGGGGGCGTAACCCAATTGATCGAGGGCGGCGAGCAGAAACCAGGCCGCGGCCGGGCGCGGCGGCCCCTGGGCCAGGTCGGCAAGCGCGAGCACGGTGAGCTCGAAGACGCCCTCGGCGGGGTGGCGGTCCTCGCTCACGCGATCGGCGACCTCGGCCACCAGGGCGGCGTAGGCGGTGCGCTCCAAGTCGGGGCCGATCCTGGGTCCGGGCAGCCGGACCGCCTGGGTCACGATGTCGAGGCTGCGCCCGCAAGCCAGCTCGACGTCGATCTGCGAGAACAGTTCCAGGGCCGAGCTCAGCCGGCTGGTGCTGCGCCGCACCCCCCGGGCCAGCGCGCCGACCTTGCCGTGGTCGCGGGTGAGCAGGGTGTAGATGCGATCCGCCTCACCGTAGTCGAGCTTGCGCAGGACCACGGCCCGGTCGCGGTAGGTGGCGATGTTTAGCTGTACCCGCCCTCGCTGGCGTCCCCGGGCGGGGGTGCCTCGAACCCGAATTCGATCAGCACGGTCGAGGGCCAGGGCTTCTGGGCCTCGAGCCGGACGGACCTGACCCTGCGATCCTGCACCTCCTCCACCGTCCAGTCCACCTCGCCGGTGCGGAACGTGGTCCCCGCCGACGGCACCTCGCCCAGGGTGGCCAGGACGTAGCCGCCGACCGAGTCGTAGTCCTCGCTCTCCTCGACCCCAAGGTCCAGGATCTCGTCCAGCTCGGCCATGGGGTGACGGGCGTCGACGACCGCGCTGGTGGTGCCGGTGATCTGGAGCAGGTCCTGCTCGGCCGCGTCGTACTCATCGCGGATCTCGCCCACGATCTCCTCCAGCAGGTCCTCCAGGGTGACCAGGCCCGAGGTGCCCCCGTACTCGTCGACCACGACCATCATGTGCACCTTCTCCATCTGCATCTGATGCAGGAGCTCGTCCACCTTCTTTTGCTCCGGGACGTGCTGGATGGGACGGGTCAGTCGGGCCAGATCAAAGGGCCGCTCGGGTTCGGCCAGAAGTTCCAGCAGGTCCTTGACGTGGATCAGTCCCACGATGTGGTCCAAGTCCCCGTCCATGATGGGCAGACGGGTCAGGTGGTGGCGGCGGAAGACCGCCACCACCTCGTCGCGCTGGAGCGAGCGATCGACGGCGGTGATGTCGGTTCGCGGGACCATGACCTCGCGCACCGCCTTGTCCCCGATCTCGATGATGCCGTGGATCATCTCCCGCTCCTCCTCTTCGATCACGCCTTGCTCCTCGGACACGTGGAGCAGCGTCATCAGCTCCTCCTCGGTCAGGTAGGGCGCGTGCGCCGCCCGGCCCCCGGTCACCGCCCGGGCCAGGGCGGTGGTGACCCAGAGCACCGGCCGGAAGACCTCGGCCAGGGTATCCACCGGCCCGGCCGCGAGCAGGGCCACGCTCTCGGCGTGGCGAATGGCCAGCGACTTGGGGGTGACCTCGGCGAATATGAGCAGGAACACACTGAGCACGAGCGAGGCCGCCAGGGTGCCTCCAAAGCCCCAGGCGGCGGGGAGAAAGTGCAGGCTCAAGAGGGTGGCCGAGACGCTGGCCACGATCAATGCCACGGTGTTGACCACCAGGACGGTGGAGAGAAACCGGTTCGGATCCTGCTGCAGGTGGTGCAGGACGCGGGCCGAGCGGCTCCCCTCCTCGGCCAGGTGGCGGATCCGGATCCTGCCCACCGAGGTCAGCGCGGTCTCCGTGGCCGAGGCCAGGGCGGAGAGCACGACGCAGACGATCAGGAGGGCGGCGTCCCCCCCCACGGTGGGGCTCATGGACTACCTGAAGAGCTCGCTGACGCTTCGATTCTCGTGCACCCGGACGATGGCCTCGGCCAGCAGCGGAGCGATGCTGAGCACGGTCAGCGGCGGCCCCAACTTGTCCTCGGGGACCGGGATCGAGTTGGTCACGACCACCTCGTCGACCGGTGCCTCGCGCAGGCGCTGCACGGCGCCGGCGGTGAGCACGGGGTGGGTGCACGCGATGATTACGCTGCGCGCCCCGTGCTGCCGCAGCGAGCGCGCCACCTCGACCATGGTGCCCCCGGTCGAGATGATGTCCTCGACCACCACGCAGTCCCGTCCCTCCACCTCGCCCGCCATGTCCAGGATCTCGGAAACCTCCTCCCGCGGGCGGCGCTTGTAGACGAAGACCAGGGGCGCGTTCAAGAGCCGCGCCATGGCCTCGGCTCGCTTGGCCCCCCCGGCGTCGGGCGCGACCACGGTGCAGGCCCCCAGTTTCAGCGAATTGACGTGGGCGGCCAGGATCTTGTGCGCGCTCAGGTGGTCGGTGGGAACGTCGAAGAAGCCCTCGATGGCGTCGGCGTGGAGGTCCATGAGCAGAAGCCGGTCGGCGCCGGCCAGGGTCACGAAGTTGGCTATCAGCTTGGCCGTGATCGGCTCTCGAGGCTGCGACTTGCGCTCCTTGCGGGCGTAGCCGTAGTAGGGGATGACGGCGGTCACCCGCCCGGCCGAGGCGCGGCGCAGGGCGTCGAGGATGATCAGCAGCTCCATCAGGTTCTCGTTGACCGGATGGCAGGTGGGTTGGAGCACGAAGCAGTCGTGCCCGCGCATCGATTCCTGGATCTTGACGTCGATCTCCCCGTCGCTGAAGCGCGCCACCCGGGGATCGGTCAGGGCCACCCCCACCTCGTTTGAGATGAGGCGAGCCAGATCTAGGTTGGCCGAGCCCGAGATGAGTTTCAACTCACCCCAGGGCGAGGCGTCCTCACGCGCGAATTCGACCGCCGTCTGCAGTCTGCCAATCATGGGTCGCCGCCGCCTCCCTTAGCCTCGCGCTTTAAAACCCGGGCCGGCATTCCAACCGCCGTCGCCCCCTCGGGTACGTCTCGCGTCACCACCGAACCGGCCCCGGTCCGGCCCCCACGCCCCACCCGGACCGGGGCTCGGAGCATGGTGTCGACGCCGATGAAGGCGCCGTCTTCGATCACGGTCTGGTTCTTGTTCACGCCATCGTAATTGGCCGTGATTGTCCCCGCTCCGATGTTTACGTCTTGACCCACCTCGGCGTCCCCCAGGTAGGAGACGTGGGGCACCCTGCTGCCCCTCCCCACCCGGCTGCGCACGAGCTCGGCGAAGCTGCCCACGTGCACCCGCTCGCCCAGGTGGGTGCCCGGCCGCAGCTTGCTGAAGGGACCGCAATCGGAGTCGGATCCGATCGAGCTCTGGCGCAACCAGGCGTGGTCGATGCGGACCCGATCGCCGATCTCGCAGTCGCCGACGTCGGCGAAGGGTCCGATGACGCAGTCAGATCCGATCCGGGTCTGACCCAAAAGTCGGGTGAAGGGCTCCAGAACCGTGTCCTGGCCGACCACCACGCCGGCGTCGACCCAGGTGCTGGCGGGGTCGGTCACGCTCACCCCCGAGAGCATCAACTCCTCCAGCAGGCGGCGCCGCAAGCAGGCCTGGGCCCGCGCCAGCTGGATCCGATCGTTGATCCCGATGAGCTCGTCGGGGTCCGCAGCCGTGACCACCTCCACCTCCGCCAGGTGACCGAAGACGTCGGTCAGGTAGAGCTCGTGGGCCTGGTTATGGGGCTCAAGTCGGGCCAGGGCCGCCCACAGCGGTGGCCCCGAAAAACAGTAGACGCCGGCGTTGATCTCCGCGCTCGCGAGCTCATCGGGCCCGGCGTCGCGGTGCTCGACGATGCGCTCAAATCGCCCCTTGGGGTCGCGCTGGACCCGGCCGTCGTCGCGGCTGGGGTCGTGGACGCTGAGCAGGGCGGCCTCGGCGCCCGATTCCAGCTGCCGCTGCGCGAGCCCGCGCAAGGTGGAGGCGCGGATGAGCGGGCTGTCGGCGTTCATCACCAGCACCCGTCCCGCGCTCAAGGCCTCCTCGCCCACGCTGCGCAGGGCGTCCCCGGTGCCTCGGGCCTGTTCTTGACGAACGGTGTGGCAGCGCCCGGCGAGGTGATCTTGGATCTCACTCCCGCGCGCCGGTACGACCACCGTCACCCGGCCCGGCGTAACCTCCGAACAGGTCGCCAGCAGGTGATCGATCATGGCCCGGCCGGCCAGAGGATGGAGCACCTTGGGTCGACGGGAACGCATCCTGGTTCCAGAACCGGCGGCTAGGATGACGGTGGAGAGTGGTATGTCACTCAAATGGCTGTCCCCGCTAGGGTGAGGCGAATTATAGGGGCCGGGACCCTGGGGCTCGGCGTGCTTCTGCTCGCCGCCTGCGCCCCCCCGATCGCCCCCGTCCGTCCTGCTCCGAGCTCGGCCGCGCGCATCGCCTCGCCCAGCGCCGCCCCACTGCCGGCGGCGATCTGGGTCCTGAGCCCCCTGGGTCTGAACCTGCGTTCGCAGCCCGATCCCAACGCGGCCGTCCTGACCACCTTGAGCTGGGGCTCCAAGCTGCGGGTGTTGGGATCGCTGCCCGCCTCCGCCTCGGGCCCGGGTTGGTTCCAGGTCAGCTACGCCGCCGCCGCCCAGAGCGGCTACGTGAGTTCCGACCCGAGCCTGGTCACGAGCCTTGACGTCAGCCAGCACGTGGAGTCGACCTCGGGCTACTCAAATCTTTTCCCAAGTGATTGGGGCCTGGAGCCGGGCAACCCCGCGGTCATGGCGACGCCACCCAGTCAGGCCCTGGGCAAAAGCCTCCTGATCCAGACCGCGCCCACGCTGGCCGGACTCATGTCGGCTCCCGCCTCGGCCTCCACGGTGGTGCGACAGGAGTCCCCGGTGCTGGTCTACGGCCAGACCACCTACCTCACCGTCTACCGCCTGAGCTCGGGCGACTTTGAGTTCGTGGTCCGGGCCCAGTTCAGCTCCATGGCCATGCTCTTCGACTTTAAGCAGCCCGCGGCGGCGGGCTCGGACACGACCCTGTTCAAGACCCTGCTGGCGAGCGTGATCGTGCCCTAGGAGGGGTGAGCACGCCCCCGGGTGCGAGCCACCAGCTGCTCATGGGCGTCGAGCTCGATGCGATCGTCGAGAGGTTTGAGGGGACCTCCCAGCGCCTGCGCCAGGAGGTAGTCGGCGAGCTGGGGATTCTTGGGCAGCAGGCTGCCGTGCAGGTAGCTGCCGATGATGCTGCCGCAGATCGCGCCCTCCCCCCGGTCGTCTCCGTTGTTGCCCCCGCCCACGATGACCCGGGCCAGAGGCCGGGCCCGGGGACCGAGGTGGGTGCGCCCGCTGTGATTCTCGAATCCAACCAGGGTGCTGGGGCTGAACCCCAGGGCGGGGTCCGCCTCCGCCAGCACGTCGCCGATCAGGCGCGTGGGCCCGGCCACGGTGTGGGCGTCGATCAGGCCCAGGCCGGGCAGCCGCTCGCCCTCTGAGGTCAGGTAGTGGTGGGCCAGGAGCTGGTAGCCGCCGCAGACCGCGAGGATGGGTACCCCGCGCTGAGCGGCGTCTGCCAGCAGGGCGGCCTTGTGCTCGATCAGATCGCCATAGACCAGCGACTGCTCTTTGTCCTGGCCCCCGCCGAAGAAGATCAGGTTGGCCGCGGCGAGCTCCGGCTCCGCCCCCAGTCCGGCCCTCAGCACCCGGGCCTGGATGCCACGCCAGAGGGCGCGCTGGGTCAGCGCCAGAACGTTGCCCCGGTCGCCATAGATGTTCATCAGGTCGGCGTACAGCCAGCCCACGACGAGCTCGCTCACGACGCCCAGAAGGGGCGCAGCCAGCCCCGCTTGACCAACACTCGGTGCATCTCCAAGAGCGCGGTATAGGTGAGCAGGATGTATCCCTGCGATCCCGGCGGGGTGACCTCGAGGAGACGATCCAAAGCTCTCTCCAAGGAATCCTGGGCGGGCTCGCACGCCACCCCCGCGTACTTCATGCGCAGCGCCAGGTCGCGGCCGCGGCGGCCGGCCGGGATCACCGCTTCGGGGCGCGAGGCCAGAATCTCAAAGTCCACGTCCCAGATCCAGGAGACGTCGGTGCCGTCCGCCACGCGATCGTTGAGGGCGATCAGAAAACGTCCCTCCTGCGCCCCCGCCGCCTCCCGCAGGATCTCATTGAAACCGGTCGGGTTCTTGGCCAGCAGAAGGGTGAAGGATCTACCTCCCTGGCTGAAGCGCTCCTGGCGCCCGAAGGCCGGTTGGGCGCGCGCCAGGCTCGCCCTCGCCCGAGCCGGATCGATTCCGAGCTGGCTTAGGGCCGCCACCGCGGCGGTCAGGTTGTAGGCGTTGTAGAGCCCGCCCAGGGGCAGAGCAAAGCTCTGGCCGCCGATCTGGAGTTCGAGCGACTCGAGCCCGTGGCGCACGATCGAGGTCGCCGTGATTTGGGGTGTGGGGCGCTCGAAGTCCCCCCCCGGGCAGCGCCAGTGACCGTTGTGACCGACGTAGACGGCGCTGAACGCGAGCCCCCGGCCGCAACGGGGGCAGGTGCGCGCGTCGGCCGCGTGGGGGAGCTCGGGAGCGGAGACCGAAGCGTCGTCGAGGCCGTACCAGAGCGGGGGCCGGTCCAGCCCGAGCCCGATCTGAGCCACCCGCGGATCGTCCGCGTTGAGCACCGCCTGGGCCGAGAGGGGGAGCCGACCCAGGGCGCGCTGAATGGTGAGCGCGAGCTGCTCCAACTCGCCGTAGCGATCGAGCTGGTCACGGAACAGGTTGCCCACCACGACCACCCGGGGCCGGATCTCATCCACGGCCTGGGGGAGAACGGCCTCATCGACCTCAAAGACGCCGAAGTCGGCTTTCAGTCCACCCCCCCAGCCCGCCGCCCCCAGGGCCGCCGCGGTCGCCCCGTAGATCATGTTGGCACCCGCTCGATTGGCGACCACGCGCGCGGGCAGAGCCGCCAGCGCCTCGGCGATGAGGCGCGCGGTGGTGGTCTTGCCGTTGGTCCCGGTGACCACCACCGAGCCCGAGCCGAGCTCGGCTGCAAGGCGGGTCAGCACCCCGGGATCGATCGCGCGGGCCACGTCGCCGGGAAAGGTCGTGCCACCCCCGCGCCGGGTCAGGCGCGACAGCGCGCCGACCGTCTTGCCCGCCACCACCGCCGCCCGGCTGCGCATCATGCCCACGCTCCAAGGCCTCGGTAGAGTCCACTCCAGGGCGCCAGCCGCTCCACCCGAAGGCGCTCCCCCTCGGCCTCCTCGGGAGTTTTGAAGGCGCGGTAGAAGGCCGATCCGCTGCCGCTCATGGACCAGTGGGCTCCCAGTTCGCGGGCGAACTCCAAAAGCCTCGGCTCGACCGTCAGCGCCGCCCGCAGCAGGTGGTTGGTCCCCTCCCCCCCGACCTCGTCCCAGGCCGCGTAGACCTCGGCTGTGGAGAGGCCAAATCCCGGCCACGCCAGCAGATACCAGCCCGGCTCAAAACCCAGAGGCGAGAGGATCTGACCCCGGTCCAACCCCAGCTGGCGCCCCCCCGACAAAAAGAAGGGGACGTCGGCTCCGAGCCCGGCCGCGACCGGCTCCAGGGCCAAATCGAGGCCATGGATCTGGGCCATGAGGCGGAGCGCGGCGGCCGCGTCCGAGCTCCCTCCGCCCAATCCGGCGCCGACCGGGATCCGCTTTTCGAGTCCGAAAAGCGTAGGTAGGTTCCTCTGGCTCCGCTGCTCCAGGGCCGCCGCCGCGCGCAGCACGAGGTCGTCGGTGGTCCCTCCTACGAGCTCGGTCCGCGCGGCCGGCTCGGCCCAGATCAGGTCGTGCAGGGACACGGCCTGCAGGACCGTTCGGACCAGGTGCTGCCCGTCCCCGGTCGAACCCAGGACGCTGAGCTCCAAGTTGAGCTTGGCGTGGGCGCCGAGGGCCAGCTTCAATCGACCGGCCGCAGGCCCCGTTGGTAGCGCAGACGGTTCTCGCGATAGCGCTGCGCGGGCTCGCTCGCCCAGCGCGCCGATGACCCTGAAAGGGGCTTTTTCACCAGCGCTGGAACCCCGGCCGCGAGCATCCCCGGGGGCACCTCCTGTCCCTCGGTCAGGACCGAGCCTGCGGCCAGCATGGAACCGGTCCCAAGGCGGCTGCGCTGGAGCATGATGGCGCCGGTGCCCACGGTGGATCCGTCTTCGATCACGCAGCCCTCGATGCACGCCACGTGCCCGATCGTGACCCCGGCTCCGACCTGAGTGGGCAGACCCTGGGCACAGTGAATGACCGCCCCGTCCTGGACGTTGGAGCCGGCCCCGATCTCGATCCGAGCCTGGTCCCCGCGGAGCACGGCGCCGAACCAGATGCTGGCCTCGGCGGCAACCACGACGTCGCCGATGAGCACCGCGGTGGGCGCGACAAAAGCGCTGGGGTGGACCTGAGGGCTGCGCCCGTCGAGCTCGAAGAGCGGCATTGGCCCTATAATCCTAGACTCGTGCTCAGCTCCCACCTCAGGACGACCCATGGCTAACATCCCTTCCTCCAAGAAGGACGCTCGGCGTAGCGCCGAGCGAGCCCTAAAGAATCGCTCGGTCAAGTCGGCGGTTAAGACCAGCGTGACCAAGTTCCGGCGCGTCGTCGCCCAGGGCGAGACGAGCGGGGCTCAGGAGCTGGCCGTGGCCGCGGTCTCCGCCCTCGATCGGGCCGCGTCCAAGGGCATCCTGCACGCCAACAATGCGGCCCGGCGCAAGGCACGCGTGATGCGTCGGCTGGGACAGATGGGCGAGGTTGAGGCGCCGGCTCCCAAGTCCAAGGCCGCTCCCAAGTCCAAGGCCGCTCCCAAGGCCAAAGCTGCTCCCAAGGCCAAGGCCGGCACCGCGCGCGCCGCCGCCGGGTCCACCACCAAGACGACGCGCAGCCCCAAGACCACCAAGTAGGTCTTCCACCGGCGCCTAGAGCCTGGTCAGGGCGACCCGCAAGCCCCATTCGGCGTCGATCTGCCCCGATTTGACCTTCCACTCATAGTCCAGCAGGGCTTCAAGTCCAGCCTCCAATCGCTCCGGTTCGGTCCGGCGCGCCGCCTCGTAGGCCTTTTGAACCACGAACGGATGCTGGCTGAGCTCCCCCTGGACCTGAGCCAGGGACTCGCCCCGGCGCTGCCGGGTGGCCACCTCCAGCACCAGGGCCAGATGCCGGGCCAGGCGAAACGAGATCGCGGTCGGCGATTCCGATCCGAGCAGCGAGTCGAGCGTGCGCATGCTGTCGGCTCCCGGGACCGGGACGATGCCGTCGGTGAGATTGAAGATGTCGCCCTCGCGCCCTGCGACCAGCAGCTCGGCGATCGAGGCCGGGTCCAGCTCGTGTCCTCCGGCGCGGTACGCGGCCAACTTTTGGAGCTCGGAGTCGATCACCCCGAGATCGGGAATCGCGCCCTTGACCAGACTCGCGGCCGCCAGCGCGGGAAGTCCGTAGGCGCGGGTGCGCTCCCGAATCCAATCCGCCAGCTGGCGCGGCTTCAGCCGGCCGTGTTCGCTCACCTGTCCCCCCGCCCGCTTGACCGCCTTCACGAGCTGGCTCGAGGCACGCACGGGGCCGGCCACGGTGATAAGGAGCCGGGTGCTGTCGGCGACGAAGTCGAGCGCTGGGGCCAGGGAGTCGGCGCGCCGGGGAGGGACGGAGCGCACCACCACCACCCGGTGGGGATCGAGGAAGGGGGCCTGCATCACGGCGTCGCGGAGATGGTCGGCGCCGGCGGCGGGATCGAGGATGTCGAGCCCGAAATCCGAGACCAATCCCTGGCGCCAGCCGGCCAGGATCTTCGTCCCCTGTTCCTGGACCAGGAAGCTCTCCTCGCCGTGGATCAGGTGGATGGTGGTCGGCTCGCTCACCTCGGGCACGATCCTAAACGGTGCGTCGGCGAGGGCGCGGTACCCTAGCCCACGCTGCGATTGGGGCGTGGCCAAGTGGTAAGGCTGGGGACTTTGGATCCCCGATCGAAGGTTCGATCCCTTCCGCCCCAGCAGCTCTCAACCGGCCGCGGACACGAACTCGAGGCGGTTGCCGACCGGGTCGTGGGCGTAAAAACGCGAGCGTCCGGGCAGATTATCGTCCCACCCCACCTCGACCCCGGCCCGCTCCAGGCGCTGGGCCAGCCGGTCGAGGCGATCGAGCGCCAGCGCCGGGTGGGCCTTGAGCGCGGGCCGGAAGTCCAGCTCAACTCCAAGGTGCAGCTGGAGCCCGGAGCCCTGCAGCCAGAGGCCCCCGCGGGCCGCCAGGGGATCGGGCTTTTGTACCTCGCGCAGACCCAGGAGCCCAACGTAGAAGGCGCGGCAGGCGTCCTCGGAGGCCGGTGGGATGGCGAGCTGAACGTGGTCCCAGCGGTACTCGAATTCATCCTCCATGGTCCCATCGTAGTGAGCCGGGAGAGCCGCCCGGGCTAGATCTCGGCCAGCCAGCCGGCCAGCGCCGTCGAGGCCTGGATCTGCTCAGCCGCACCGACGCCGAACCAGGGCACGCCGAGCGATACCTCGTCGACGACGGGGGCCCAGCGCTCCAGGCCCTGGGCGAGCTCGCTCGCGTCCCGGGCCACGATCACCCCCAGCTCGCCCGCAGCGCGATCAGCCAGGATGGCCGCGGCCGATTTGAGCCGGCCCCCGCGGGTCAATTCCCCGACCTCGTCGATGAGCCCGCTCAGACCCAGGTGGGCCATCACTCGGGCGTAGGCGGGAACCGCGTAGGGAACCAGCTGCATCGCCGCCTGCTCCAGGCTCGAGGCCACGACCAGCTGCACCGATATGGGCGGCGCCTCGCGCCCGGCCTCGGCCGCGCCCCGGGCCAGCTCCGGCCGCACCACCTCCTCCAGGTAACCCGGAGTGCTGAACGGGTGGGCGATCAGACCATCGGCGACGCGTCCACAGACGCGGGCCATGTGCGGATTCACCGCTGCCAGCCGGATCGGCGGATCGGACGGCGGATCCAGATCGGGACCGGTGTCGAGCGCCGGGCGGCGGATCGCGTAGAACTCCCCCCGGTGCCCACCGTAACCATGCCGGTAGGCGGCAAAGCAGGCTCGCACCGCGGTCACGTATTCGGCCATCCGCGCCGCGGGATGCTCCGCCTGAACCCCAAAGCGAGCCCTGAGCAGGGCCGCGACCTGCGTCCCCAGCCCCAGGGTGAAGCGCCCCCCACTCCAGCTCTGCAGGTCCCACGCCGAGGCTGCCGTGACCGTGGGCGAGCGCGCGAAGGCGACCGCCACCGCGGTCCCCACGCCCACGCTGACCGAGCCGGCGACGGCGGCCGCGGCGAGCACGAATGGATCGCGGCGCACGTCCGGGACCCAGATCGCGCCCGCCCCGCCGATCTCGGCCAGGTGGGCCAGTTCGATTGCCTGCTGCGGGGTCGCAGCCGCCGGCAGGTTGAGACCCGGCCGGCCCCAAGGACTCAATCGGGCTGGGGAACCAGGTTCAAGAGCCGGTCGGGAACGAAGATAACGCGCGCCGGCGGCCGCCCCTGGCCCAGCGCCCGGAGCACCGACTCGGACTTGAGGGCATGGGCCAGGACCTGGTCCTGGGTGCTTCCCTGTGGCACTCTGAGCCGCTCGCGGACACGCCCGGCCACCTGCACCACCAACGTCACCTCGGGCTCGAGCGCCGCGGAGGGATCGAAGGCGGGCCAGGGTTGCTCGATGCAGAGGCCGGATTGTCCCAGGCGCTGCCAGAGCTCGTCGGTGATGTGGGGCGCCATCGGGTGGAGGAGGAGGAGGAATGTGCGCAGGGCCTCCTCGAACACTCCCGAGGTCGCTCCGCCCGAGCGGAGATGGGCTTCGAGGGCATTGCCGAACTCCATCAGCGCCGCCACCGCGGTGTTGAAGTGAAAGCCCTGGTAGTCCTCGCTGATCCGCGCCACCGCCTGATGGCGGCGGCGCTCGAGCACCGAGGGGTCGGCGCTCCCCGCTCCGGCAAAGGACTCCGGCTCCAGGGCCAGGCGCCACACCTTGTGCAGAAAGCGCACCGGACCGGCGAGGGCGGCGTCGGTCCACTCCGCATCCTCCTCGGGGGGTCCGATGAACATCTCGTAGACCCGGCCCGCATCCGCCCCCTCACGCGCCACCAGGTCGTCGGGCGCGACCCCGTTGCCGCGAGATTTGCTCATTACCTGGCCCCCGCGCTTGACCATGCCCTGCGTGAACAGGCGCTCGAACGGCTCGCTGGCCGCGGTGCGCCCGGCGTCGTGGAGGATTTTTTGAAAGAAGCGCGAATAGAGCAGGTGGAGGATGGCGTGCTCGACGCCGCCGGTGTATTGATCGACCGGCATCCAGCGATCTGCGAGAGCGCGATCGAAGGGCTGGGATCGGTCCTTGGCGCTGGTGTAGCGCAGGAAATACCAGCTGGAGTCGATGAAGGTGTCCATGGTGTCGGTCTCGCGCCGGGCCGGGGACGAGCAGGCCGGGCAGGGCACCTGGTACCACTCGGGCTGGGCGGAGAGCGGTGCGTATCGCTCGGGCAGCAGCACTGGGAGCTCGCCGCGGGGGACGGGGACGATGCCACAGCTGGGGCAGTGGACCACGGGGATCGGGCAGCCCCAGTAGCGCTGGCGGGAGACGAGCCAGTCGCGGAGCCGGAACTTGGTCGCCCGACGGCCCAGTCCGCGCGCCCCCAGATCGTCGGCCAGGCGCTCGAACCCGCGCTCGAAGTCGAGCCCGTCGTAGCGCCCGCTGTGAACCATGGTTCCGTGCTCCAAGAAGGCCTCCTCGAGCTCCCCCTGGGGGCCCTTGGGGCCCACGATCACCTCGCGCACGGGTAGACCAAACTGGCGCGCGAAGGCGAAGTCACGGCTGTCGTGGCCGGGCACGGCCATGATCGCGCCGGTGCCATAGGTCATGAGGACGTAGTCGGAGATCCAGACCGGCACCCGCTCTCCGTTGACCGGGTTGATGGCCACGGCACCGGTGTCGACTCCGGTCTTGTCGCGCTCGGTGGAGAGGCGTTCGATGTCGGTCTGGGTGCGACTGCGCCCCACGTAGGCCGCGACCTCCGCCGCCCGATCGGGCCGGGTGATGCGATCCAAAAGCGGGTGCTCGGGCGCCAGCACCATGAAGGTGACGCCGTAAAGCGTGTCCGGGCGGGTGGTGTAGATGCTGAGGCGCTCACCGGGATGGCCCTCGAGCTCGAAGTCGACCTCGAGACCGCGACTGCGGCCGATCCAGTTCTGCTGCATGACGCGCACCTTCTCCGGCCATTCCCCGAGCAGCGCCAGGTCGTCTAGTAGACGGTCGGCGTACTGGGTGATGGCCAGGAACCACTGCTCCAGGTCGCGCCGCTCCACCGGGGTCTCGGGATGGCGCCAGCAGCAGCCGTTGATCACCTGCTCGTTGGCGAGCACGGTCTGATCGATCGGACACCAGTTGACCGGGGCCATGGCGCGGTAGGCAAGCCGGCGCTCGAGGAAGAGCAGGAACAGCTCCTGGGTGAACTGGTAATAGTCGGGCGCGCACGTGGTCACCTCGCGCGCCCAGTCGTAGAGCACCCCCATCATGCCGAGCTGCTCTTTGGCCCGACCGATGTTGGCCCGGACCCAGCCCTCTGGATGGATCCCCGCCTTCATGGCCGCGTTCTCGGCCGGGAGGCCGAAGGCGTCCCAGCCGAACGGATTCAAGACCTCGAATCCGCGCATGGTCTGGTAGCGCCCGATGAGATCGCCGATGACGTAGTTGCGCATGTGACCCATGTGCAGATCCCCGCTCGGATAGGGAAACATGACCAGGTTGTAGAACTTGGGCCGGCGCGAGCTGTCGTCGGCTCGCATCACGCCCCGTTCCGCCCATTCCCGCTGCCAGCGGGCCTCAATCTCCTGTGGCACGTAGCCGTGCCTCTCCGCGCCCCGCATGTGAGCTGAAATGGTAGCGTCGGCGTCCATGGACAACCTTTACGCCCCCTGGCGCATGGAGTTACTGGAAGGCGAGAGGGAGCCCGGCTGTCTGTTCTGCCGGGCCGGGGCCGGCTCCGACGGGGCCGACTCCCTGGTCGTGACCGTGGGGCGCTCGAGCCTGGTGATGCTGAATCGCTATCCGTACAACCCGGGCCACCTGATGGTCGCCCCGCTCCGCCACACCGCCGAGCTGGGGGAACTCACCGAGCCCGAGACCTTGGAGCTGTTCGGCCTGGTCGCTCGCTGCACCGGGATCCTGCGCCGTCTGATGGCGCCGGACGCCTTCAATGTGGGCTTGAACCTGGGCCAGGCCGCGGGCGCCGGCATCGTCGACCACCTCCACGTGCACGTGGTCCCGCGCTGGTCGGGGGATACCAATTTCATGCCCGTCCTGGCATCCACCAAGGTCATTCCAGAGCACCTGGCCAGCACCCGGGAGAAGCTGCTCGCCGCTTTTAAGGCGGAGTGATCAGGCGCCCAGCGACAACGCTGGCCACCACCCGACCGGCTTTGACCACGGTCAGGTCGCAGAGCCGACCGGGATCCAGCGATCCCAGCCTGGCCTCCATGCCCACGGCGTAGGCCGCCCCCCAGGTGTAGGCCTTAAGGGCCTGGTCGGGGCTGAGGGCGAGCTCGGGATGCCAGGCCACCTGAGCCCGCCAGTCCACAGCCGTGCTGAGGCCGAGGAGGGGATCGGCGCTCTCCATGGGCGCGTCGGAGCCGAAGGCGAGCTGGGTCCCGGAGCGGGCCAGAGCCCCCCACGCGTACATGTCGGCGCCCCGGCCCGACCATCTGGCTCGAGCCAGTTCACGATCGGAGCGCGCGTGCACGGGCTGCATCGAGGCGATCACGCCCAGGGGTGCGAATCGGTCCCGGTCTCCCGCCTCCACCAGCTGCGCGTGTTCTATCCGCGGCCGCCATCGGGGATGGGCCCCGCGCCAGGGGGCGAAGGCGTCGAGGGCACGCCGGACGGCGCCGTCCCCGATCGCGTGCAGCGCCAGGTTTAATCCCGAGCTGGCGATTTGGCGTGTCAGCCGGATGAGGTCGGACTGCTCGGTGACCACCATCCCCCCGCCCGCGAGCAGCTCGGCCGTGTCACTGCCCAGGGTGCCGTCCAAAAAGGCCTTCACCCCCCAAAGGCGCAGGCGCTCGTCACCCCAGCCCGAGCGCATCTGGAGCCGAATCAACTCAGGGAGGAGATCGATGGGCGCAAACCAGCTCACCCGCAGCCTCAGCCGGCCCCGCTCCTGCAGACGCTGCAGGGTCGAAAATCCCGCCCCCGAGTCCATGACGTGGATCGAGGTCAGGCCCAACTCGGCGAGCTCGCTGAGAACCTGCTCGGTGGCCTCCTCCGCTTCCTCGGGGCTGGGCTGGGGTAGGTGCCGAATCAGCGACCAGAGCGCCATCTCGCCCAGGAACCCGGTCGGCTCCCCGCCTTCATCGCGCCCGACCACCCCCCCGCGGGGGGCGGCTGAGTCGGGGCCGATGCCGTCCAGGACGAGCGCGGCCGTGCTCGCCCATCCGCTGTGGGCGTCGCCGGCCAGAACCAGCAGTGGGCGTCCGCCGCCCACCTCGTCGAGCGCCTGGCGGGTGAGCGCGCGGAGGCCCAGGCCGCGATCCAGACCGGAGGCGACCAGGAAGGCGGGAGATCTCCGGAGGCGGCAGAATTCGCCCAGATCCCGCCGCACCTCCTCCGCGGTCCGGCATCCGCTCAGGTCGCACCAGCGGCGCCTCTGGGCCATCCATTCGAGGTGGATGTGGGAATCGGCCAGACCGGGTAGCGCTTCGCCCTCCAGTTCCAGGCGTTCGGCTGTTGGCCCGGCGGCCGCCTCGGCCCAGCGTCCGCTGGCGATGATCTCTCCCCGGGCATCGACCGCCAGCTCCGGCCGGCAACCTCGAATCAGAAGGTTGCGCCCCGTGCCCCCGCTCTCCTCGGCCGCGCCGGTGGGCGGGCCCGGCGCCCCGGGGGCGCTCCGCCTCATCGCAGGAGTATGATTCCCGAGGCCCCCGCGGGGCCCGGTCCCCATTTATTCGATATCGCGTGCACGGGAGTTCCCTTGGGTTCGGTTATCAAAAAGCGGCGCAAGAAGATGCGCAAGCACAAGCACAAGAAAATGCTGAAGAAGACGCGGTGGCAGCGTCGGGCGCACGCCTAGGTAGGCCTGGCTGCGCTCAAGCCCCGCTGATCAGGGCAGCCGGGCCGGGGTCTGACCCCGCCCCGGCGGGGCCCCGGTGTGGGCTCCGATCATTAGCTCAGCGCTGCTCGTCTTCGATCGGGATCAAAAGGCTGCCCACGTCCGCCTCCAGGGCCTGATCGGCACGAGCCTCGCGCAGCCCGATCTCGATCAATCCCGTGCTCCCCACGTATAGAAAGGGCACGCCGAATTCGGCCTCGGCGTAGGTCGAGGCCCAGACGCGCAGGTCGTGACCGCCCAGCCGAACCCCGGCCAGGGGCCCACGCAGCGAGGTCACAAGGTTGCCGAAGTTGTCGGCGAACAGGACTCGGGGCGGATCAAGGGCGACGCGTTGGAGCCCGGCCGGATCCAACTTTTGCCCCAGGTCACTGGCGGGACCGGCACCGGCCAGATGAGCTGCAGCGGGGGCGAATACATCGCGGCCGTGAAAGGTGGGCGAGGCGCCGTCCGGCACCTTGAGTGACCAGGCCTCCACCACCGGCACCCGGTCTTGATCCGCGGTGGCCAGGACCAGGCCGAAGACTCCGTTGTCGGGGCCCACGTACCAGCTCCCGCCGACCCGCAGCGCCACCGCCTGACGCCGTCCCCCCACGCCCGGATCGACCACGGCGAGGTGGACCGACGACTCGGGGAACGACGCCGTGCCGGCCCAGATCGTGAACGCGGCCGCCTCGGGCCTGAAGGCCTGCAGCTGATGGCTGAGATCGATCAGGGTCGCCTCCGGACAGCGACTCAGGATGAGCGCCTTCATCGTGGCCACGTAGGGTGAGCCGGCTCCGAAGTCGGAGCTCAGGCTGACCAGCGTCACCGACCGTCCCCTACCAGTAGCGCTGCTCCAAGAATGGGTCCGCCCCGTCGTGATAGCCCCGCTGCTCCCAGAATCCGAGCCGGTTTCGGGCCATGAACTCAAGGCCGCGCAGCCACTTGGCGGACTTCCACAGGTAGAGCTTGGGAACCAGGAGGCGGAGCGGGAATCCGTGCTCCACGGTGAGGTCGGATCCGTTCCAGCCGTGGCAGAGCAGCACGTCGTCGTCGTTGAGCACGGAGAGCGGAATCGAAGTCGTGTAACCGAACTCGCAGTGCGCCATCACATATCGGGCCTGGGGCAGGGGACCGACCCGATCCAGAATCTGCTGGATCGCCACTCCCTGCCAGCTGTCACCGAGCCGGCTCCAGCTGGTGACGCAGTGCACGTCGGCCTGAATGCTCTTCTGCGGCAGCGCACGCACCGAGGGATAGCTCAGATTCAGCTCGTGTTCGACCAGCCCGAAGACCTTGAGGTCCCAGGTCTTTAGGTCGACCTTGGGCTCGGGGCCAAAGTGGAGCACCGGCCATCTCTGCGACACCGTCTGCCCGGGCGGAATTCGAGCCTTATCGACACCCTCAGGCAAGGGTTTGCTGAACCAACCCATGGGCTTGATTGTCGCCCAATCGTGGCCTCACGGCCGCCCGGTGGTGAAGCTCCAGCGCTCAGCCAGGGGCTTACCACCCAGGGTGCCGGTGAGGGCGACGCCGTAGGTGGTGGCGGGCAAAAGGGGGTGCTGGGGGATCAGCGCCCACTGCCCGGCGGCCAGGGTTCCGCCCGGTCCAAGGGTGTAGGCCGCCACCTCCTTCCCCGTCGGATCAAGCAGCGCGGCCCCGCTCAGGCTCAGATCGGCGCTGCTCTGCAGGGTCACCGGATAGCCGGCCGGGATGGCGGCCAGAACGGGAAGGGGATCGCTGCTGTCGCCACCCACGTAGGCCACCGGAATGCCCGTCGCGCCGGCGGGGGGCCAGGCCGCAGCCTGGGGCGTTCCCGCGCTGCCGCCGAGATCGAGGACGGTGATGGCGAACGGCCCCACCTCGACCCGCGCGTAGCCCGCGGACTGGGCCTTGGGCTGTAACAACTGGACCCGGTCGTAGACCGAGTCCAGCCAGCCCTGGACGTCACCCGACTCAGAGAAGGTATGCCCGATCACCTCTCCCAGGCTGACCCCGGTATAACCGAACAGCTTGGCCCGAGCCGCAGGATCGGCCGCGGTGTATCCGGTGAGCTGGCTCGCCTCTGCGATCTGTGCCCCCCCCGCCACCTGGCCCAGGTTGAAGAGCAGGTAGTAGGCCTGAGCGCGAGCGGCAGCGTCGAGCCCCGCATCGTCGACCAGGGTGCCCAGCCCGGCAGCGGTGCGAGCCTGATTGAGGAGTTGAAAGAGCTGCTGTCGCGCGGCGATGGCGGGGTCGGGGCCGGAGGTCGGGGGCAGATCGGGGGCGGGATCCTGCTTCAGGACCTGCTGATCAAGCTGGGCCAGCAGGTCCCGAGCGGCAGCATCGCCCGGGTTGGTGGCGAGATCGGCCTCAAGACCGCTGCGGGCGCCTGCGGCGTCCTGTTTGGACGCGATTAGTAACTCGGCCACCCCGAGTGCGGCTGCCCCGCCCGGCCGGATCTTGTCCGCCGCCTGATAAAGGCCCAGTGCGCTGACCAGATCGTCACCGACTAAAGCGGTGGAGGCAGCGCTCAGGAGGACGCCGGAGTCGGCCTGATGCGCGCTCACAACGCTGGCCAGGTCGGCCTGCCCCAGCGTCGGCTGATTGAGCAGATAGCGGTAGCTGGCCAGCTCGAGTACCCGCTCCGGAAAGGCTGGTTGCACGGCTCGAGCCAGCTCCAGCCAGTTGAGCTGGGACTGACTGTTCCCAAGGTCGCGGTCGAGATTGGCGCGTTCGCGGTCCAGTTCGGCCCGCCCGAAGGCGTCCTGCTGAATACCTCGAGCAGCGTCGATCTGGCGCTGGGCGGCGGCGAAATACCCGGCGTCGGCGAGAGCCTCGGAGTCGAACAGCGGGGCCAGCGGATCGAGTGGGCGCGCGGCGACCGCCTGGGCGCCGGCGGCCAGCGCACCGGCGAAGTCAGAGGACCAATCGAGGGCGCGTGTCAGTCGTGCCTCGGAGTCAGAGTCGGGGTGGGCCGCCACCGCCGCCTGGGCTTGGGCCACCGCCTCGTGGTAGCGACCCTCATAGTCCAATAGGGTCGCCAGATGCGCTTGCGCGTCGACCACTGCGGATGCCTTAAGCCGACCGTATGCGGCCTCGGCGGCGTCGAACCTCCCCTCCCAGACCATCGCGTCCGCCGCCGACAGGCTCCGGGAGGGGACCAGGAGGGGGCGTGCAGGCACTGCGTGAGGCGGTCCACAGGCGAAGCCCAAAAGGGCACTTTGAGCCACCGCCAGGGCCAGAGCGAACTCCGGCCAGTGCCTCATTCGGCCATTTTAGATACCCCGTATACTGGCCCGCGGGGCGATAGCTCAGCTGGGAGAGCGCCTCCCTCGCACGGAGGAGGTCGTGGGTTCGAATCCCATTCGCTCCACCAAATTTCCGCGCTCAGCAAGCCCATTTTCGAGGTGGTTTTGACCACCACATATTTCCTTACACATCCGCCGAGTAAATCTCAGCGGCCGCCACTGCTTCCCTCGCCCGACCGGCTTCGGGAGGATGTCGGAGTCCCCAGGGTCGCCCGAAGCTCGGCCACGATCTCGTGGTCCAGGCCCGGCTGCTGGCCGGCTCGCTGTTCCAGCCCGAGTAGGAGCGCCTCAACCATCTCCCGACCGTCCTTGGTCTTCATCGCCTGCCGAGGGGTCTTCCCCGCCAGAGCCGGCACCGCCTCGTCAACCCAGGCGCGATAGTGGGCCCGCAGATGCTCCTTCAATAGAGCCTGGATCTCTGGCCGTTGGTTGAGATCATCGTCCGGCGGGGGGTCGGGCGTCTCCTCCCGAAAGGCCTTGAGCGCTGCCTCGATCGGCTCGACCACCGTCGAGAGGTGGCGACTGCCGGCCGGTAATGCGCGATCAGCGATCTTCCGGAAGCGGAGTGCCCGCGCTTGCGAGTTCACCTCAGCCACCAACCGGCGACCCTCGATCCTGATCGAGCCCAGGCCAACCTTTCCCATGCCCAGACGGGCACTACCTCTTTTGAGCCAGGGAACCTCAACGGCCAGCAGCTCACCACCCTGATCGAAGGTTGCCCCGGCGAGGAGCTCGGCTTCATCGTGGCCGAGGGCGAGGTGGCGGAGCGCGTCGAGCGCCGATTTGGGCGAGGGCACTTCGTAGGTCAGGCGGCAGAACTCGAGTGGGTCACCGTCGGTGTTGCTGAGCTCGGGCAGGGCCGGATTCAGCAGCCGCTCGGCGATCGAATGGTAGACCTCGAGCAACTCCAGGTCGTAGTCGGCCACGACTTCTGGTGTGATCGAGCGGTGTGCCTTCCGAATATGGTTTCGGAGTTTGATGATGGTTGCCTTCTCGAGAGGAGGAAACGCGATCGGCGAGCAGCCGTCGAGGACGCTGACATCGTCGAGGGTGACCACCTTGGCAAGAACGATGTCGCCGCGTCTGAGCGACTCCGAGCCGGAGCGCTCGCTCACGAAGCCCTGCCAGCCGGTGAGCGTGTCGGTGACGCTGAGGCCCGCTCCAACCGAGACCTCGTCGATCTGCAGGAAGCTGAGAGCGGAGCGTCGGCAGGCCTCCAGGTAGCGGACAACCAAGGGCTCCTCGCGGCGCCCACGCCGGCTCAGGTAGAGGGAGACGATCGGAAAGCGGTCGACCTGGTCCCGCGGAACGACGGTGTTCTCGGTCTCCGGCCGCCAGTGATAGAAGAACCAGGGCATGAAGACTGGAATGTGGATGGAGTCAGGATCGAAGGGCTGCTGGTCCTCAAAAGGCGCGAACTCCAACCACGCTTCGTTGAGCAGTTCGCGCCCATAGCGGTTGCTGGCGAAACGAAGCAGTTCGGTGGGCAGTCGCGCCGACAGCGCGTGCAACCGATGCCAGAGATCGTCAGGTGGGCGGCTCCCCGCCTCCGTCCCCAGGTGGCAGTTCTTGTACTTGAGGCCGCTCCCGCAGGGGCACGGCTCGTTGCGCCCGACCTTCACAGTTCAGCAATCCTAATTTCTCCGTCAGAGTGCGGTCTCCAAGTTGCGGGCATGGACCTCCATCATGGTTTCAGGCTTACGCGGACAGCGTAGGATGCGGACGAGTTGCGGATAGTCAGCTCTGACCCCGCCCTGAGAACCGCACTGGCGCTCTCCGCGGCGGGAGAGCTCACTCTGACCGAACTTTCGCACGCCGTCGATGCCCCGCCCAGTGCAGTCCAACGCGCTCTGGAGATCCTGCTCGACGACGGCGTGATCGAGCGGACGGACCGCCCGCGTCCCTTACCGAGCCAGCCCGAACCGGGTGGCCGCACAGGTGGCAGTTCTTGCTGCCGGCGCCGTGCCGCTGGCGGAGGCGATCTCCATCGCGGCTCGCGCCAACCCGGCAATCGAGTTCGTCGGAAAGGAGGATCGGACCCTCGTAATAGTTTTCTTCGAGCGCCGGCGCGATCCAGCAGTCCCACGTGGCTCGTTTCCTCGAGGGGCTTGCAGTCGCCCGCGACCTTACGCTCGAGTACCCGGCTGAATTCGAAGCCGGCCATACGGCAGCGTGCGTCTCAGGGTAGCAAGGAGGTTTTTGAGGTCGTACTGGCGCCGATGGTGTTAGTCGCAGGCCGATTGATCTCAGAGGGCGTCATGGTCCGTGTAGGCATGCGTGGCTACATGTGCTACGCTATGAGCATGGATTCGTTCGTCTCTGTCAGGGAGCTGCGAAACAAGGTCAGTGAAGTACTGAGAAGGGTCGAGGGCGGGGAGCGCGTTACAGTGACGGTGGATCGCCGGCCAGTCGCAGAGCTGGTGCCACTCCGCCGGCGGCGGGCTCGGCCTGTAGGTGAGGCACTAAGCATTGCGTCGCGCCAATCTGCGGATCGGGGGTTCTTGGCGGAGCTTCGCACTCAACTGCCTGACACCACCGACGACCTATGAGAGCGCTCCTAGACACCTCCTTCTTCGTCGCAACGGAATCGGGTCGTCCTCTCGGGGCCATGGTCGGGGTGGACGAGACTGATATCTCGGTCGTCACGCTCGCTGAGCTCACTCTGGGAGTGCTCATGGCGAGCGAGTCTGGTCGGCCGCGAAGGCTCGCGACCCTGACGGCAGTCGAATCGGCGTGGGACCCATTGCCCATCGATTCCGAGGTAGGTCGCACATTCGCCCGAATCGTCGCGGATCTCCGATCCCGCGGACGGAGAGTGCCGATCCTCGACGCCCTGGTCGCGGCGACTGCGATCGTCGAGAGCGTCCCAATCGTCACCCAGGACGGCGACTACGATTCGATATCCGGACTGGACGTGATCCGCGTCTGACGGCGATTCCCTACTCGGCGCCGGCCACCTCGTACGGGATCCCCTCGAATTCGTCCGAACGGTTCTTATGCCGACACTTAGGTCCACCAACTCCTACTTGCATGGCGCGGGCGATCGTGGCCATGCTTACGCGCCTCCCGCGCCAACCCTGTCTGACCCCAGCCGCGGATACCCATCTGGTGTCGCAGCTCGTCCGACGATGGCGATCGCCTTCGACCCCGAAGCAGATCACAGACCAGGGCCCGCGGAATGCTCAACAAGACCCCTCGGTATGACCACGAATGGGCCGCAGAATGCTCACGAGACCGCGGCCGTATCATTTCCGAACCCGCGAGGGAGCTGAGGTCGACCTGATCCTGGAGACACCTGACGGCAGGGTCGTTGGAATCCAAGTCAAATCGGCAAGCACGGTGAACAGCGGGGATTTCAAGGGTCTGCGGCAACTGCAGGCCGCAGTAGGAGACCGGTTCTGTGCAGGGGTCGTGCTCTATACGGGGTCTCAGACCCTTCCATTTGGGGACCAACTCCGGGTTACTCCGATCAGCGCGTTGTGGGAAGCCTGATGCTGGGATCAAGCTAAGCATCCACAGTCCCCATAAGCTCGTCCAATTTCGTATTGATCGCTGGCTTACGAGCATTCATCGACGTGAGGCCTGATCCAATCCGACCCGGTGGCCAGCGCTATGACACGTCCCCTGGAGCTCCCCCGGGGCCGGTCACCTACAGCTGGGGAGCGCCAGGCGCGAGCGCACGGTGCCTCCCACGACTGTAGGGGATGAGTTGGCGGCCGCGATCGCCGTCGACTGGTCGGGCGCCGCGGCCAGACCGGAGCACACCATGTGGATGGCCAGGGTCGAGCGAGGAAGGCTGCGCAGGCTCGAGAATGGACGCCGTGGGAGCGAGGTCGCCAGCCTGCTTCAGCGCTGGGCGCTTCGGGATCCTCGCCTGGTGGTGGGGCTTGACTTCGCCTTCTCCTTGCCGGGCTGGTGGCTTCGCGAGCGCGGCCTTACCTCCGCCCCTGAGCTCTGGGATCTGGCGGCGGCCGAAGGCGAGACATGGCTGGCCAACTGCGCTCCACCCTTCTGGGGTCGGGGCCGGCGAGCACGACCCGACCTTGGGGGACGTAGCCATTTTCGCCAGACCGATCTTTCCTGCCCTCCCACCGCCGGGATCCGGCCCAAGTCGGGATTTCAGATTGGGGGGGCGGGAGCGGTGGGCACAGCTGCCATCCGCGGCATGCCCGTCCTGGCCGCCCTGCGCCGTGCCGGATTCTCAATCTGGCCCTTCGATCCGCCGCGCTGGCCCCTGGTGGTCGAGATCTATCCCCGCCTGCTCACGGGTCCGGTTCGAAAGTCGTCCCGCGCCGCCCGCGAGGTCCATCTGTCCACGAGCGCGCTCGATCAGAGCCCGGCCCTTCGAGCCCGGGCCGGCTCCAGCCCGGACGCCTTCGACGCCGCCGTCTCCGCCCTCGTCATGTCGAGATACTCACGCGAGCTCGTGATTCTGCCCACGATGACAGACGAGGTGAGCCGACTGGAGGGAGAGATCTGGCATCCGAATGCGTTGCGCCCGGGCCAACCGGACTTTGAACTCGCCCTGTCGCGGTCGGTCCAGTGGCACCGTACCCAGCGCCGCAAGGGCAAGCCCGAGGTGCCCTACGTCGGCCACCTGATGGGCGTTGCGGCGATCGTGATCGAGGCCGGTGGCGATGTGACCCTGGCCACCGCCGCGCTCCTCCACGACACCCTGGAGGACCAGCCGGAACAGGTGAACGCTGAGCTCCTGGCCCGCGAGTTCGGCCCCCGAGTGGCCAGCATCGTGGAGGAATGCAGCGACTCCGAGGTTGATGTCCCGGGCCAGCCCCGCGACCAGACCAGCTGGCTAGGGCGCAAGCAGCGATACATCGAGTCGCTGAAGGACGCATCGCTCGACGCGGTCAAGGTGTCGCTGGCGGACAAGCTGTACAACGCTCGGGCGATTCGAACCGACCACGCGGTGCTCGGGCCGGCGTTCTGGGAACCGTTCAATGCCGGAGCAGACGCGCAGCTGAGCTATTACCGGGGACTGGTGCGCGCCTTTAGATCCCGCACCGATCTGCAGGGGCGCTGGCGCCAGCTGGTGGAGGAGATGGACGAGACCGTGGAGGCGATGGCGCAAGGACGCTGAGGGAAGAATCATCGGCCCGGCGCCAAGTTCCGCACCGGAGCCGGCCCCGCGCCTTGGTGTGCTCTCAACGTACCGGTCACCCCCCCTCTTCGAACACCATCGTTGGATGGAACCCTCCATCGCGCTCATCGCCCACGACGGCAAGAAGCCGGACATGCTCGCCTTCGCCATGTTCAACCGATCCACCCTGGCCAGCTGGCCGCTGGTCGCGACCGACAGCACCGGGCGCCTGCTCGAGCGCAAGGTCGGGCTCAAGGTGGAGCGGGTTCTCTCCGGCGTTGAGGAAGGCGACCTGCAGGTGGCGGCTCGGGTGGCGCAGGGAGAGGTGGCCGCGGTCATCTTCCTGGTCGACCCGCTTGACCGGCACGCCCACGAGCCGGACATTCAGGGCCTGCAGCGTGTCTGCCGGGTGCACGACGTTCCCCTCACCACCAATCTGGCCACCGCAAACCTGATTCTGGCCGCGCTGGGGGCCAGGGAGCAGAGGGCGGCGGGCTAAGCCCCGGGACCCCAATCAGGCCAGCGGTTTCAGCTCCCAGCGCGGCCCGATCTGGACCCAGCTGTAGACGTCAAGGGAGGACGGGCTGATGGCGACGCCGCCCGTGTAGCGCTCGCGCATGGCCAGGACATCCTGACCTGGCGCGAGGTCGAGCTGCGACCAGGCGCGAGCAACGCTGGAGGCCAGAATCGAAGACGCCGCGTTGGCTGCGTTGGCGTAACCCAAAAGACAATCGGCCGCGGCGGGAACCGCCTTCGGGGTGTAGCCGTCGATCATGGTCCCGAAGTTGGCCAGCATGTACTGGATGAACAGTCTGTAGTTCGACCCCCAGGCGGGCGCAGCCAGGGTGCTGAGAACGGATTGATCGACGGCGACGACCAGGGTCCCGGCCGCCCCCGCTCCCCCCAGCTGAGCGAAGGAGTAGCCGGCCAGTGGTGCGAGGCCGAGGAGCTGGGGCCGGGTGCCCTGCCCCAGAGCGTTCAGGGACATGGCGGTGCGGGCAGCCAGCGAGGGATCGGTCGAGAGCACCAGCGCCTGCGCGCCCAGGTTCTCCAACTGCCGGATTTGACTTCCCTGATCGATCTGGGTGGAGGCCACCAACCGAGCCCCGACGTCGGAGACGCCAGCGCCGCGCGCCGCGCTCGAGATCATCTGCGCCTCGGCCTGGCCGGTGGCATCGGAGGCGGCGATGATCCCGACCCGCTTGAGGTGAAGGGTGCGAGCGGCGTAGTCCATCAGCGCCGTCGCCTCGTTGTCCTGGCTCGAGATCGTGAACTCGCGAGCCGTGCTCAGCGCGGACTGGGGCTGTGAGCTGGTCGAGCAGCTGAGCAGCCCGGTGCTCGCCAGGGCCGGTCCGAGGCCGGCCAGCGTCCCCCCCGCAAAGCTGGATACCACCAGCTTGACCGTGGGGTCGCCTGCCGCCTGGGCCAGCAGGGCAGCATCCCGGTTGGGATCGCCGCCGTCGTCCAGGGCCACGACCTTGATCCGGTAACCTGCGACCCCGCCATCGGCGTTGATCCGCGACGCCTCGTAATTGAGGCTGCCGAGCAGCGCCGAGCCCGTGCCCGAGCCGTAGGACCCGAGGGCCAGGACCTTAAGCGTCCCCCGGGTGGGGATGTTGGAGGCGAACCCGGCGCAGGCGCTCAGGGTCAGAGCGCAGGTCAAAAGCCAGCCCACGCCCATTCGCCTCATGCGGTCCAAATGATCGCAGCCGAACGGGGATCAATTTGTCATCAATCGGTCAGCTGACCGCCGCCCTCCTCAGGCGGCGCAGCTCGTGCCCGGGGTGCCCGCGATGGCGGCGTTGGCCGCGGCCGACGCCGCCTGGGAGGTGATGTAACCCTCAGAGAGCATCGCCACGAGCACCTCCTGCCGCCTGGCCGCGGCGGCGTGGGGATGGACCAGGGGATCGTAGAGCGCCGGATCCTGGGTCAGCCCCGCGATCAGGGCGTCCTCCGGCAGGGTCAGTTGATCGAGGGTCTTGCCGTAGTAGGCACAGGCGGCGGCGGCCACCCCGTAAAGGTTGGGTCCGGTGGTGATGGTGCTCACGTAGTCGGCCAGGATGACCGGTTTGGAGAGCTTGGTCTGGAGCTTGACCGCCAGCAGCAGGTCCATCAGCTTGCTCGGCCCGTGGTCGTCTCCCCCCAGGTAGATGTCTTTCACCAGCTGCTCGTCGATGGTCGACCCGCCCTCGCACAGACAGCGCTTGGTGGCATCGAAGAGCGCCGCGCGGACGATGCCGACGATGTCGATGCCGTGATCCTGATAGAAGCGCTCATCTTCGATCGAGATCACGGCCTCAGCCAGAAGTGGTGGCACCGCACCCGATTCGAGCAGTGGTACGTGCTCTAAATGGGCGCGCTGGGCGACGCGGGTCTGCACGTCCTGCATCGACGGGCTCAGGTTCCAAGCCAGGACCAGGGCCAGGGCCAGGGCGACTCCGACGACGGCGAGCACCCGGCGTCTTGTCATCCCCCCATTGTCGGCCCCGGCGATGTACGCCCTAGGCGTGGGGCTGCAGGAAGGCCAGAAGCCCGCTCTGCAGGGCGCGCGCAACGTGGAGCTGCCCGGCGGCGGTGGCCACCATCTGAGCTTCGGCCGGGTCGGTCACGAACAGGGGCTCGACCAGCGCCCCCGGCATCTGCGAGGGATTCTGGACCCAGCCCGACTGGGCCGGTCCAAGCTCGATCAGATGACCGTAGTTGGCGGCGGCGTCGGTCAGGGTCGGAGCGACCAACTGGTCATCGGGAATGATGCCGCGATCGGGCACGCCCAGGCTGCGCACCAGCGCCGTCTGCAGGTCCTGGGCCAGGGTCTGATTCCGGCTGGCAAAGCTGCGGACGGCGTCGTAGAGGGTCTCGGCGCCGCCCACCGTGGGGTCGCTGAACCCGTCGAAGTGGATCGATAGCAGAACCGCAGCGTGGGCCGCGTTGGCGCAGGCCACGCGAGCCACCAGGTCGCGTCGGACCGCGTCTGAGGTGAGCACGCCCTGGCTCAGGTCGGCGCTCTGGAGCTGGATCACGTAGGAGTCGGTGGTCCTGGACAGGACCACGCGGTAGCCGTCGGCGCGAAGCAGGGGAAGCAGGTTCAGCGCCACCCCGAGCGTGGCGTCCTTTTCCAGAACCGTGTTCCCGGACAGATCGGTCCCTGACGCCCCGGGGTCGGGGCCACCGTGGCCGGGATCCAAGAAGATGGTCTGGCCCCGGTTGCCGTGGGTTGGCGCGTAAGCCATGCAGGCGCCGGGTACCAGGCCGGGTACGGCCAGCTGAACTGGCCCGCCGGGCGCCTTGGCCACGACCGGCGTGGTGTGCGGTGTCGACGACGCCTCGGCCCTGACCGTGTGCGTGTGCTCCAGGGTGCGTGAAACGGCCACCATCGCGATCACAACGATGGCGGCGGCAACGAGCAGCCAGGGGGCCCGGGAGGGCCGTCTTGAGCGTCGCCGAGGGCGGTAGGGGACGTTATGTCTGGTAGCGATCGGCAGACCTAGTCTAATCATGCCCACGCCGCCAAGGTGTCAACGCGCGAGCCGATCGCCAAGGCCGGCTGGGCTAGGATCCGATCAGGCCCAGGGCCGCCCGGGCACGATCATCGGTCGCCTCCGCACCCGCGGTGATGGCGTGACATGGGAGATTCGAATGGCCGCGGGACGTCGCGCGTGGTGGAGATGGTGATCGATCCCGACGCCTGGGGCATCGAGCCGGGCTACCGCGACGCCCGCGGGCACTGGGTGGAGGCGACTCCGGATCGCGTTGCGGCCGTCCTAGCCGCAATGGGCGCCGGATCGAGCCCTCCTCCTGAGCCCGCGGCCCTGGTCTTGGAGGCCGGAGAGCAGGCGCACGTGGGCAGGGGCGAGGTGCTGACCGAGTCAGGCGAGGGGTTCGCGGTCGACGGCGTCCTGCCGGCGAATCTGCCTCTGGGCTATCACCGCCTCATCGTGGGGGGGCAGGAGCGCGAACTGATCGTGGCGCCGAGCCAATGCCCGCTCCCGGAGGGCTTGCGGGGTTGGGGATTGAGCTGCCAGCTCTATGCCGCGCGCTCGCGACGGAGTTGGGGCGTAGGGGATCTGGCCGATCTGCGCCTGCTCGCGGCGGGCGCGCGCCGGCGTGGCGCGGGCATGGTCATGGTCAACCCGCTCCACGCCGGGTCTCCGGTGGCGCCCCAGGACGCGAGCCCCTATCACCCCTCGAGCCGGCGCTGGCTCAACCCCCTCTACCTGCGGGTTGAAGAGGTGCCGGGAGCCCAGGCCGCGGCTCCTGAACTGGCTTCGCTGCAGCGCGCCGGGCAGGGACTATCGCGCCTGCCGCTGATCGATCGCAACCGGGTACTCGAGCTCAAGATGGACGCGCTGGCGCGCATCTGGGAGCGCGCTCCGGGCCCCACCCAGAGTCCACGCTGGGCGGACGAGGACAGCCTCGAGGTTGAGGGATGGGCCCGCTTCTGCGTCCTCTGCGAGGTCTTGCCCGGGCCCTGGGCGACCTGGCCAGACCAGTTCCGCCGGCCCGGGAGCGCCGAACTGGAGAGCTTCGCCGCGGCGCACCGCGGGCGCATCGACTTCCACCGCTGGCTGCAGGTGCTACTGGACGACCAACTTTACTCCGCGGCGGGAGAGCTGCCCCTGGTCCTGGACCTGGCCGTGGGCTCGGCTGGGGACGGATATGACGCCTGGTCCTGGCAGGACGCCATGCTGCCCCAATTCAGCCTCGGGGCCCCCCCCGACCCGTTCAACTCGGCGGGCCAGACCTGGGGTCTGCCCCCCTTCGACCCCTGGCGGCTGCGCGCCCTCAATTACCGGCCCTGGCGGCAGGTCCTCCGAGCCGGCTTCCGGCACGCCCGCGGACTCCGCATCGACCACGTCATGGGGCTCTTCCGGCAGTACTGGGTGGGCCTGGGATCCGATCCCGCGCTTGGTCTTTACGTCCGCTTTCCGCAGCGCGACCTGCTCAGAATCCTCGCCCTTGAAGCGCACCGAGCGCAGGCCCTGGTCATCGGCGAGGATCTGGGCACGGTCGCGCCCGAGGTGCGCTCGACTCTGGCCCAGAGCCTGGTGCTCGGCTGCCGGGTGCTCTACTTCGAGGCCGAGGCGCCCGAGCTCTGGCCGCAGTCGTCGGCTGCGTTCATTTCGACCCACGACCTACCCACGGTGGCGGGCCTGTGGAGCGGGTTCGATCCCGATCCGGAGATAAGGGCCCGGCTGGCCGCCTGGACCGGCCTGCCGGGGGACGCCGAGCCGGCGCGCGCGGTGACCGAGGCCCACCGGGTGCTGGGACGAAGCCGCTCGCGCCTGCGCTTCATGCAGATCGAGGACGCACTCGGGATCGAGGCCCGCGCCAACCTCCCGGGGACGGGAGCCGAGGCCAGGAATTGGTGCCGGGCGCTGCCGCTCCCGCTGGAGGACGTGCTGGCTCAGCCCCGCCTGCGCGAGCTCTCCCGGCTCCTCAGCGCCTGACCCGAGCGGGGAGGAAGCCGGAGTATCTTTGGCCCATGATCTCCTCCCGCGCGCGCCTCGCCGGCACCGAACTGGACCTCTTCCGCATCGACGCCGTGACCGCCTCCGGCCTGGGGGACGTGACCCGCCTACCAGTCACGGTCAAGATCCTGCTCGAGATGCTGCTTCGCGGTCACGCCGCAGGCCGGGTGGAGGAGGACAGCGTGCGCTCCCTGGCCCGGTGGCCCGACACCTCGGCCGAGGTTCCCTTCCGGCCCGCGCGAGTCCTGATGCAGGACTTCACCGGGGTGCCCGCCGTGGTCGACCTGGCCGCCATGAGGGCGGCCATGCGCCGCGCCGGTGGCACCGGGGGCGAGGTCGACCCCGAGATTCCCGTCGACCTCGTCATCGACCACTCCGTGCAGGTGGACGCGTTCGGTTCCGGTCTCGCCTACCAGCGCAACATCGAGCGCGAGTACGAGCGCAACTGGGAACGCTACGCGCTTCTGCGCTGGGCCCAGCAGGCGCTGCGCAACTTCACCGTCATCCCGCCCGGGATGGGCATCTGCCACCAGGTCAACCTGGAGCACCTGAGCCGGGTGGTCCAGGTTCGAGAGGACGAGGGCGGACGCATCGCCGTCCCCGACACCCTGGTCGGGACCGACTCCCACACCACCATGGTCAACGGTCTGGGCGTGCTGGGTTGGGGCGTGGGCGGCATCGAGGCCGAGGCGGCGATGCTGGGCCAGCCCATGTACCTGCCGGCGCCGGTCGTGGTCGGGGTCCGCTTCAGCAACTCCCTGCCAGCCGGCACCACGGCCACCGACCTGGTCTTGACCCTGACCGAGATGCTGCGCCGGCACGGCGTGGTCAACAAGTTCGTGGAGTTCTGCGGCGACGGCCTGTCCTCGCTCACCGTCGCCGACCGAGCCACGCTGTCCAACATGTGCCCCGAATATGGCGCCACCTCGGCCCTCTTCCCAGTCGACGAGCAGACCCTGCGCTACCTGCGCGCAACCGGACGCGATGAGGAGCTGGTGAAGCTGGTCGAGCTCTACTGGCGCGAGCAGTCGATGTTTCGCCTCGACGGTCAGCCGACGCCCGAATTCTCCGAGTACCTAGAGCTCGACCTGGCCTCCGTCGAGCCCAGCCTGGCCGGGCCCCGAAGGCCTCAGGATCGAGTCGCGCTCAGCGCCGCCGGCCAGAGCTTTGAGACCGCCTTCCCCAGTCCGGGGGGCGCGGTGGCCACGGCGGCGCGGACCGAGGTCGAGCAGGGTTCGGTCGTGATCGCGGCCATCACCTCCTGCACCAACACCTCCAACCCCTCGGTGATGATGGCGGCCGGACTCCTGGCCAAGAAGGCGGTGGAGGCGGGGCTCAACGTCAAGCCCTTCGTCAAGACCTCCCTGGCGCCCGGCTCGCGGGTGGTGACCGACTATCTGGACCAGGCCGGTCTGACCCCCTACCTGGAGCGACTCGGGTTCTATTTGGTCGGCTATGGGTGCACCACGTGCATCGGCAACTCCGGTCCACTGGCCAGCCCCGAGGTCGAGGCCGACGTCCAGGACCAGGACCTGAACGTGGTCGCGGTGCTCTCGGGGAATCGAAACTTCGAGGCCCGCATCCATCCCCTGGTCCGGGCCAGCTACCTGGCCTCCCCGCCGCTGGTGGTGGCCTATGCCCTGGCCGGCAACATCCACCTGGATCTGACCCGCGAGCCCCTCGGTACCAGCCCCGATGGCGCCCCCATCATGCTGGCCGACCTCTGGCCCTCGCCCTCCGAGGTCGAAGAGGCGATCAACGCCAACCTGAGCCGCGAGATGTTCGACCACGAGTACGAGCGCATCTATCAGGGCGACGAGCACTGGCGCCAGATGGAGTCGCCACGGGGCGAGGTCTACGCCTTCAGCCCAGCATCGACCTACGTTCAGGAGCCGCCCTACCTGGTCGGGCTTTCGGCCGAGCCGCAGGGGGTGGGAGACGTCATCGACGCGCGCGTGCTGGTCAAGCTCGGCGACTCGGTCACCACCGACCACATCTCACCCGCCTCGGCCATCCCGCTCGACAGTCCTGCCGGCCAGTACCTGATCGAACACGACGTCTCTGCGCCCGAGTTCAACAGCTACGGTTCCCGCCGCGGCAACGACCGGGTCATGGTGCGCGGGACCTTCGGCAACATCCGCCTCCGCAACGAGCTGGCCGGAGGCAAGGAGGGTGGCTACACCCGCCATCAGCCCTCGGGTGAGCTGATGAGCATCTTTGAAGCGGCGGAGCGCTACCGGGCCGAGGGCGTGCCCCTCATCATCCTGGCGGGCAAGGAGTACGGCTCGGGCTCGTCCCGGGACTGGGCGGCCAAGGGCCCCAACCTGCTCGGGGTCAAGGCCGTGATCGCAGAGTCATACGAGCGCATCCATCGCGCCAACCTGGTCGGGATGGGCATCCTGCCCCTGCAGTTCATGCCCGGGGAGTCGCGCCAGAGCCTGGGCTTGAGCGGCGAGGAGACCTACTCCATATCAGGCCTGAGCGAAGGTTTGCGACCTCACGCCGAACTCAGCGTGGAGGCGACCACCGGGGGCGGCGAGGTGAAACGATTCAAGGTGTTGGCGCGGATCGACAACCCGGCCGACGTCACCTATCTGGAGAACGGCGGCGTGCTTCCTTTAGTCCTGCGCCAGATGATGGCGCGGCTCTAGGCTCGCGCCTAGAGCGGTCGAGCGTAGGCCGCCATCATTTGCGCCGCCACCGATTCGGCGGCCATCGCGGCGTGTTCATCGGCGCCCTGGTCCACCCGCGCCCCTGCGCGCCTGCGCGCCGCCTCGTCGAGTTCTGGAAACTCTGGTGCAGGCCCGCTGCGGGCTTCGCCCTCCACCGTCCGCCATTCCGTCATGATCTGACCCCGCTAGCTGTGGATACCCGCTGTGGCCGAAGACCCGGCCCGGCGGCCGGCCCGATCGCACTTGCGATCGCCTCGACTCAGGACACGCTACGCGAGTTCGATCGCCTCAGTTAGGTCTTTGAGCACAACCGAGAGCACCGTCGATTGGGGATGAGGCACAGCTTGAGGGGTCATAATCGTGGCGTGCCCAGCTCCGATCTCGAACCCGCCCCCTCTCCCCCTCCCAGTCTGCGCGAAGCCATGGGGATTGGCGGATTCCGTCGCGCCACGCTGGTCGCGGGGGCGGCGGGCCTGGACCGCCCGGTGGAATGGGTGCGGGTCATGGAGACCCCACGCACGGCTGCCCGGCTGCGCGCCAATGAGTTGCTCTTGACCACCGGATTTCCGATCCGCGACGATCCCCAGGCCATGCTCGACGTCCTGGCATCGATCGCCGCCCGAGGCGGAGCGGGGCTGGTGATCCAGCTCGGCGACTACTTGAGCCAGCTCCCCGCGACCATGGAGAGCGAGGCCGACCGGCTCGTGGTCCCGCTCTTCACCATGCCTCCCGAGACGCCGTGGAGCGACCTTATGAATCCGCTCCTTGAGCGCATCATCAACGCCGAGCACTGGCGCCTCAAGCGCTCAATCGAGATCCACAGCCGGTTCACCGACCTGGTTCTCGATGGCAAGGGCGTGAACGAGATCTGCCGCACGCTCTCCGAATTGCTGGAGAGCTCGGTCACGGTCGAGGACGCCTCCTTCCATCTTCTCGCCCACGCCGGCAGTGCCATGCACGATCCCCACCGCAAGGAGACCATCGCCCATCACGGCACACCGCCACGGGTCAGCTTCGATCCGCAGGTCAGCGCCATGCTGCGCCGGGTGGCCGAGGGGCGGCACCCGATGATGGTGCCCGCCTTCCCCCACGTGGGGATGGTGCGCGAACGCCTCATCGCGCCCATCACCACCTCCAATCAACTCCTGGGCTACATCTCAGTGCTCGACCACCCCGCCAATGAAGAACTCGCCTTCATGGCCGTGGAGCAGGCCGCGATCGTGGTCGCCCTGGCTCTGACCAAGGAACGGGAGGTGGCCGAGGTGGAGGGACGACTGCGGGGCGAGTACCTGGATGACCTGGTCCAGGGCACCTACGGCGACGAGGCCGCGGCGCAGCGACGGGCCCGTCACCTGGGCTATCCGCTCACTGGCGGCCACGTACTGGTCATGGCCGACATCGACGACTTCCGCGGGTTTCTGCGCAGCCACCAGGTCTCCGAGGTCCAGATCCAGGCCCTGAAGCGCGAGTTTCTGCGCCGGATCTCCGCGCCGGTGCGCCAGACCCGGCCCAAGGCCCTGCTCCATGCCCGCTCCGACTCGGTCCTGGCCCTGATTCCCTGTTCCAGCGAGCAGGGCGAGCTGGCCCGGGTGCGAAGCCTGGCCCAGACCATGGCGACCGCCATCACCGACTGGAATCCGGGCTTCAGCGTCTCGGTCGCCTTCAGCTCTCCAGTCCCCGCCCCCGCCGGGGTGCAGAGCGCGCATCGCGAGGTGCAGAGCGTGCTCGCCACCCTGGCTCGCTTCAAGCGCTGGGGCCAGGTCCTGGGGGTGAGCGAGCTGGGGCTGACCGGCCTTCTGGCGGGAGTCAGCGACGAGCGGTTGGCCGAGTTTGCCAACCGCCACCTGCGCCCCCTCGCCGAACACGACCGTCAGCGCCATGGCAATCTGCTCGAGACCCTGCGCGCCTACCTCGAGGGAGGCGAGCAGCAGGCGGCCGCGCGCCGCCTTGGCGTGCACCCGAACACCCTCCGCTACCGGCTCGAGCGCGTGCGTGAGATCAGCGGGGCCAACCTTGAGGAACCGGAGACGCGACTCAACCTGGCCGTGGCCCTGCGCGTGCAGGCTCTGATCGACCTGTGAGGAGGGCACCAGATCAAAGCTGGTCTATTGGTGCTGGACGACTAGACCGGCGCTGAGCGCGGGGCTAAAATAACCCATCGTGCCCCTCTCCCGAGGTCATCTGCACCCCAACGCCGCCTGGCCCGGGAGCGAGCGCGCCTGGCGCGCGGCCTGCGGCATGGGTTTTATCGCCACCCCGGGCGCGCCCGCCAGCCACCAGGTGATCGCGCTCGGGGTCACCGCCCTGGCCCGCCTGAGCCACCGCGGCGGCCTCGACGCCGATGGCAAGAGTGGTGACGGGGCCGGGCTCCTGATCCAGATCCCACGCCTGCTCTTCGGCGAGCACGCAGTCGCGGTGCTCTTTGAGTGGGACGCTCGCGCGCGCGAGGTGCTGGCCGCCGCCCTGGCCGAGCTCGGCATGGGCGTCGTGGACTGGCGCCGGCCACCGCTGGAGCCGCAATCGCTCGGTCAGCGGGCCCGACAGAGCATGCCCGCGGTCTGGCACGCGGTGATCAGCCGTCCGGATGCTTCGGACGATGAATGGGAGGAGCTGCTCTACCGTGCCCGCCGCCTGGCCGAGCGCCGAGCGTCAAGCGAGGGCGTGCGCATGTACATCGCTTCCTGCAGCTGCCGCACCATGGTCTACAAGGGACTCATGGCCGGAACTCACCTGGCCGACTTCTACCTCGACCTCATCGATCCCCGGGCGCACAGCCAGGTGGCGGTTTTCCATCAGCGCTACTCGACCAACACCCTGCCCGACTGGCGCAACGCCCAGCCCTTCCGGATGCTCGCCCACAACGGTGAGATCAACACCGTCGCCGGCAACATCGCCTGGATGCGGGCACGCGAGGTCGAATTGCCGGAGAGCCTGCGCGGGGTGATCTGGCCCGAGGGATCCGACTCCTCGGCCCTCGACAACGCGGCCGAGTTGCTGGTCCGGCGCGGTTTCAGCACCGCCGAGGCGCTGATGACTTTGGTCCCTGATGCCTGGGAGGGACGTGGCGACATGTCGCCCGAGGTGCGCGATTTCTACCGCTTCCAGTCGACTCGCTTCGAGCCCTGGGACGGCCCCGCTGCGCTCAGCTTCTCCGACGGCCTGGTGGCCGGGGTGGCGCTGGACCGCAATGGCCTTCGACCCATCCGCTACCAGATCACGCGCTCGGGCATGATCGTGGCCGGCTCGGAGGCCGGGGTGGTTCCCCTGGCTCCGTCCGAGGTCGTGGAGCGCGGCCGCCTGGGGCCGGGCCAGCTACTGCTCTGCGAGCTCAAGACGGCGGGCGTGCAATTCGATCACCAGGCCAAAGAGCACGTCGCCGCGCGCCACGACTATGGCCTGCTCGCCGACCGCGTACTGGTCCCGATCGAGCGCCGGGCGGTGGAAGCGCGCGAGGTGCCCGACTTAGCTCGCCTGCAGCGCATGCTCGGCTGGGGATCCGAGGACGTGCGCATGGTCGTCCAGGCCATGGCCGAGACCGGACTGGAGCCGACCTACTCCATGGGCGACGACATCCCCATCGCCTCTTTCGGGCGCACGCCGCGCCGGCTCTACAACCAGCTCCGCCAGCGCTTCGCCCAGGTCACCAACCCCGCCATCGACTCGCTGCGCGAGAAGTCGGTGATGTCGCTGCGCGTCGTCCTCGGTTCCAGAGGTCGCACCCTGGGACCGGGCAACGCGGAGTCCGAGCTCCTGGGCAAGCGCCTGCACCCTGCGGCAGTGGCCAGCCACAGCCCCCTCCTGGAGCTCGAGTCGCCGGTCCTGGGGGCCGGGGAGATGGCTCGGATCATGGAGTCGGCGGTGGTTCTGGACGCCACCTTCGAGCTCGCCGGGGACCTGCCCGGCGCCATCCGCCGGCTCTGCCAGGAGGCGGTGGACGCGCCCGAGGGGATCCTGATCCTGTCCGACCAGAGGGCTGGACCGGAGCGCCTCGCGGTTCCCATGGTGCTGGCCGTGGGAGCGGTACACGAAGCCCTGCTTAAGGCCGGGCAGCGCATGACCAAGGACCTGGTGGCCAGTGCGGGGGACGCGGTCGACGTGCACGACCTGGCCATGCTGGTGACCTCCGGTGCGGGAGCGGTGCATCCGCATGTCGCCCTGGCCTGCGCTGAGGCTCATCTCGGGGACGACGGACTGCACCATTTCCGCAAGGCCATGGACCACGGACTGCTCAAGGTCATGGCCAAGATGGGCATCAGCTGCGTGTCGTCCTATTGCGGGTCCCAGATGTTCGAGGTCTTGGGACTGGGGGCCGAGGTGATGTCGATCTGCATGCCCGCGGTACCCTCGCGCATCGGCGGCGCCGGGTTCAAGGAGATCGAGGACCGCCTGCGTGACTGGCACCTCGGGGCCTGGACCCCAGAGCAGGTCGGAGTGGACAAGAGCGGGCTTCCAGACCACGGGCGGATTCGCTTCCGCAAGGCGGGCGAGATGCACGCCTACAACCCGCTCTCGGTACGCGCAGCACAGAAGGCGGCGCGGACGGGCGACGTGGAGGAGTACCGGCGCTGGCTGCAGCTCTCCAGCATGGAGGGTCCCCAGGATCTGCGCGACCTCTTGGAGTTCCGCCCTGCCGCTGCCCCCACCCCCCTGGCCGAGATCGAGCCGGCGAGCGAGATCCGGCGCCGGTTCGTCTCCACCGCCATGTCCCTGGGGGCGCTGTCCCCCGAGGCCCACACCGCCCTGGCGGTGGCTATGAACGCGATCGGGGCCCGCTCCAACTCCGGTGAGGGAGGCGAAGACCCCGATTTCTACACCATGGAGGGCCCGCGCCAGGACAACAAGGTCAAGCAGGTGGCCTCGGCCCGATTCGGCGTCACCCCCGCCTATCTGAAGCGCGCCGACGAACTGGAGATCAAGATCGCCCAGGGCGCCAAGCCGGGCGAGGGCGGCCAGCTCCCGGGGATCAAGGTCTCGGGACTCATCGCTCGCCTGCGCCACGCCCAGATCGGCCAGCAGCTGATCTCGCCTCCACCCCACCACGACATCTACTCGATCGAGGATCTGGCACAGCTCATCTATGACTTGAAGGCGATCAATCCCCGGGCCCAGGTCGGGGTCAAGCTGGTCTCCGAGTCCGGAGTGGGCACGATCGCGGCCGGGGTGGCCAAGGCCAAGGCCGACTTCATCCTCATCAGCGGCCATAGTGGTGGCACCGGCGCGGCCCCCATGTCTTCGATCAAGAACGCGGGCACGCCGTGGGAGCTGGGACTGGCCGAGACCCAGCAGACCCTGGTCCAGCACAGCCTGCGCGAGCGCGTCTCGTTGCGCACCGACGGCGGGCTGCGCAGCGGGCGTGACGTGGTGCTGGCCGCGATGCTCGGGGCCGAGGAGTTCGGATTCGGCACCGGCGTGCTGGTCGCGCTGGGCTGCGACATGGCCCGCCAGTGCCACCTCAACACGTGCCCGACCGGCATCGCCACCCAGCGCGAGGACCTGCGGGCCAAGTTCAGCGGGCGGCCCGAGGACGTGATCAACTACCTGACTCTGATCGCCGAAGAGGCACGGGGCTACCTGGCCCTGGTCGGGGCGCGGAGCATGGAGGAGGTGGTTGGACGGGTCGAGTATCTGCGCTCTCTTCCCGCCCAGGGCCTCGACCTGTCGTTTTTGATCCAGCCCCCCAGTGATGGAGCCGCCCCGCGGCGCCGGCTCTGGGCGCGCAACGGCGAGGTGCCCGCCCCCAGCCCCGCGAGCGGACCGATCGACAACTCGCACCGCGCCGTGGGCGCCGACATCCCGGGTCAGACCCGCCACTACGTGGGCAGCGCCGGCCAGAGTTTTGGCGCCTGGTGCGACGAGGGCACCGAGCTGACCCTGGAGGGTGAGGCCAACGACTACGTGGGCAAGGGCATGGGTGGGGGCGTGATCGTGATCCGGCCCTTCGCCGAGGACGCCGCTCTCGACCCGGTACTGGCCGGCAACACCTGTCTTTACGGAGCCACCGGGGGCCGACTATTTCTAGCCGGTCGGGCCGGGGAGCGCTTCTGTGTCCGCAACTGCGGGGCGGTCGCCGTGCTCGAGGGGGCCGGGGATCACTTCTGTGAATACATGACCGGTGGGGTGGCGGTGGCGCTGGGCCGGGTGGGTTGGAACGTGGGCGCGGGCATGACCGGCGGCGTGGCCTACATTCGGGAATGGGAGCAGCTGAACGGCGACTCGGTCCTGATCCGGCCCGTCCCCGACTCGGAGGCGGATGGACTGCGAGCTCTGATCGAAGAGCACCACACGCGCACCCAGAGTCGACTCGCCCGGACCCTGCTCGACGACTGGGAGCGCACGCTGGACGGTTTCCGCCAGGTGGTACCGATCCTGAGCGCCACCCCGCCCGTGACCCCCATCGAGGACGACGAGAGCAGGGTCGAGGCCGACGGAGAGGTGGCCGTAACCTAAAGATGAGCGGGCGCCTGCGGACGCGTTGGGCCCGCAGGGGGGCCCGGGCCGCCATCGCCCTGGGGCTGGTGTCGGCCCTGACCCTGGCCGCCAATCTGGGTTGCTTCTATCTGCGCGCCGACCAGGTCGACAGCGCGCTGGCGCGGGCCCAGGCCCAGGGCGTGCCCGCGGCCGCGCTGCGCAACTCGGTCGCCCGCCTGAGGGCGATGAGCGCCCTGCCCCAGGCCCTGACCCGCAACGCCGTTCTCGCCGATCCCTTCTCAAATGTCGAGCGCGGGCTGCGGCGGGCCCGGGTCAGCACCCTGGCCCAGACCCGCGCCGCGGCCGAAGGGGAGATGAGCGCGATCAAACTCCAGTTCGGGGCGAGGTGGGATCTGGGTGGGCTTGAGGCCGACCTGGCCCAGGCTCGTACCCCGGCCGACTTTGAACGGGTGTCGGCCGGGCTGGTCTGGCAGCAGGTCCAGGCCACCCGGACCAGGTCCGCTCTGGCCCAGGGGTCGGGGGGCCTGGCTGGTGGGCTGCCGGCTGACGTGGTGACACACCTCAATGCGCTGGGCGCGATGCTCCCCACACTGCAGGCCGCGGGGCTACCGGACGCAACCGCCCTGCAGGCCAAGGCGGATGCCGCTTGGTACCTCTCGCTCAGCTATCCGGTGATGCTCGGGCTCCACGCCTCCCTCGAGGCCGAGCTCATCTCAGCTCAGAACGCATCGCAGCAGAATTTGGACGCCTATGAGCAATCCCGCTCATTGCTCCAAGCGCTGCCCGGCGTGCTCGCGACCACCGACGCTCTGGGGTTGGGCGGCCCCTACGACGCCACCGCTCACCAGATCCAATCCATCCTGGGCCAACCCGGCGGCGGACCCCATCTGGCCCAGAGCTCAGCCCAACTGGCCCAACTCATCCAGCAGATGCGGACGGCGGATTCGGGCCAGCTCAGCGTGAGTGGAGTCGGCTGTATCAGCGGCGCCCCCGCCAAGCTCATCGTGGTTCACGTCTCGACCCAGCAGCTAGTGGCCTACGACAACGGCTGCCCCTGGATGCGCACGCTGGTCACCACCGGAATGCCCCAGCTCCCCACCGATCAGGGCACGTTCCACATCTTCTACAAGGCATCCGCGTACAAGATGGTGTCACCCTGGCCACCCTCCAGCGGTCTGTGGTATCCGACCACGTGGGTCTACGACGCCATGGAGTTCGTCGGCGACGGAACCTTCCTGCACACCGCGAACTGGGAGCCGCCGTCGGTGTTCGGACCCGGATCCGAGTACGGGCCCTTCGCCAGCCACGGGTGTGTGCACATGCCCAACTCCGTCGCCGGGCAGCTCTATGCCTGGGCTGATATCGGCACCACGGTCGAGGTCACGCAGTAGGCGGGCGGCGGCCTAGACTCAGGGCGTCTGCAAGGTGGAGGCGTGGGTCCACATCAGCGAGAATGGCGGGGCTAGGTCCACCCCGTCCGGATCGTCAAGCAGCCCGGACGCGCTGCCCGCCCGGTGTGTGACCCCATACTGCCACACCACCTGGTTGGTGCGCGGATCGACGACGATCACTCGCGCGTTGTGATCGTCGTTGAGGAGCACGTCGCCGTTGGGCAGGGGCAGGGCGAGCGAGGGGTGGTCCAGCGCCGCTGAACCGCTAGGCCGGTAGCGCCAGAGGGTGTGCCCGGCCTGGTCGAACTCGACCACCTGTCCGGGGTATGAATAGTCGGCGGTCAGATACCGATCGGGGCCGACCTGGTTGGTGTCAGACGGGTAGGCGACGCCAGGCGGGTGGACCGACCAGAGCACCCGGCCCCCCGGGGCCATCTCCGAGGCCCAGTCGCCGTTGATCTCGGTCACCAGCCAGTTTCCATCTTGGAGCGGGAAGACTCCGTTGGGGCTCCCGAACTGGTAGGGGGGATTGTGGCGGCAGGAACCCAGGGTGCCAAAGCTGTGGTCGATACTGCTGCCGCCCTTGCTGATGACGATGATGCGGCAGTTCTTGATGTCGGCGACGACGAGGTTGCCATTGGGCAGCGCCATGGCATCGTCAGGGTTGGAGAGCCGATTGGGACCCGAGCCAGCCACGCCCGGCAGACCGTACCGCCAGACGATCTTGTGGGTCGCCACGTCGATCACGCTGACCACGTAATCGTCTTCCTCGGTGACGATGATGTCCTTGCCGTCGGGTGAGAAGAAGGCGTCGTCGGGGGTCAAGAAGGTCTGCCCCGGGGCCAGGTCGCCGGGCTCGGGGAACTGCCACAGGAGGTGTCCGCTGGGACTGACCTCGAGCAGCCGGTTGTTGTCCGAGTCGGCAATCAGGACCGGACCCGGCAGCACGCTGGGGTCGGAGCCCGCGGCCAGGTGCCCGCCCGCGGCCGGCGGCTGCGCCAGAGTCGCCGTCAGTCTGATCACTGACGCCAGGGTGCTGCCGTCGCTCCCACTGCCCCCGACCAGATACCCGATTCCGCCCAGGACCACGGCCGCGGCGTCAGATACCGAGTAGCTAAGAACGCCGGCCGAGGTCGCCGCGCCGGTCTTGAGGTCGATGCGCCAGATCTGGTCGCTCGTCTGCCTCCCGTCCGTGCCTCCGAGCACGAAGAGCTGCCCCCCCAGGACCAGGGCGGACGCGTGGCTCACGGGCTGGGGCATCTGACCCAGGGTGACGACCTGGCCGGAGACGGGGTCGACGGAGAGGATGGTGGAGCTGCTATTGCCGTTGTTCATCTGGCCGCCGATGACGTAGATGAGGCTGCCCACGGCGGCCACGGCGGGATAGCGGACACCCTGGGGGAGTGAGGCCACGGCCCGGAACGAGCGCCCGTCCGTGGTGGCCAGGATCTGCGGGCTCATGGCCGAACCGTCGTAGCCGCCGACCAGGTAGGCGGTCGCGCCCACCTGCGCCGCGGCCAGATCGGAGCGCGCCGCGGGCAGGGCGCCAATGATCCCGGCGCCCGGGCCCTGGACCGTACTGACCGAGTTGGAGACCCCGCCTCCGAACACCACGGGCTGACCGGAGATGATCGCTCCGGCGGCATCGTGCACCGGTCGAGGTAGCGATGAGGAGGTGCTGATGGCACCGGTCGCGGGGTTGATCAGGGTCACCTGGGAGGTGGTCGAACCGCTCCCGGTCAGTCCTCCGATGACCTGCAGGCGGCCGCTCAGGGCAAGGACGACCGCGCGCTGCAGGGGTGCCGGAAGATGCCAGGGCGTGGTGCTCGAGGTGAGCATCAACGGTTCGGGAGCCGGCGTCGGGGTGAGGCGGACGGCGGGCGGGTGGGATCGCGCCAGCCTGGCCTGGGGGGCGCCACACGCCGCCAGAAGGAGCGCGACCAGAACCCAGCCCAGGGCGCGCGGCGGGTTCGTCAGCAAGCCGCGCGACCCATCGCTGGTGCCGTGCCAAGGGAGCGTGGAAGCCGGCCGGCGGCGATGGCGGGTAGCCATGAAAAGATTGCGGCGGGCTCCATCTGCTCGAAGGCTAACCGCTGGGCAGCACCTGGCGCTGAACCACGGCCGCCCTCATGAGCGGGCCGCGTGCACCCTTGCCTCCCCGGCGTGCGCCCCCCATTCGCGCCGCTACACCGTCGCCTCTGGAGCCACATCCTCGGCTTCTAACTTTAAAGAGCGCCGCGCCCGCCCGCGCCCACTCCGGCTGACGCCGGTCCGGCCCCGGGGTGGTTTTCGTTTCGGTCCCCGCCCAGGACGCAAACTGGTAGGGGTGGGTTCAGATGGGCAAGTCAGCAATGCCCTGTTCTCGGGCCCCGGATTGGGGACCAGGACGAGGGGCAGAGACCGAAGCCCCTGGCCGCCTACCCGGCGGGATCAGGGGAGGCCGGCGCTCCCGCCTAGGGCGCTCTGGGGCGGCGTCATGCTCCTGGCCCTGGCCGCGTTTGCCGTCGGCCTGCTGCTCAAAGCACCGCTCGGGATTGACTTCCACACCTACGCCGCCGCCGCCCGCACCGGTCTGCAATACGGCTGGGGCCAAATCTACGACCAGCGGCTCGTGGACCTGGCGCAGGCGCGCCTGGCGCCCCAGCTTGCAGTCCAGCCCTATCTGAGCCCCCCACCGGTTGCGTGGTTGGTGGCGCCAACGCTGCTCCTCCCGTTCGCCTGGGCCTATGCCCTGTGGGCACTTTTGAGCCTGGCCGCCCTCGCCCTGGCGGTGGCCTGGACGGCGCCTCCCAGCTGGCGCCTGCGCACCCTGGCCGTCGCCGTGGCGGTTGCTCCCTGGTGGGTGGCGCAGGCCCTCCACGTAGGTCAGGTGACGCCGCTGCTGGCCGCCGCCCTGATCGTGGGCTGGCGCCTCCTGGGCCAGGAGCGTGCGGTTCTGGCCGGGCTCGCCCTGGCCGTCCTCGCGCTCAAGCCGAACACCGCCCTCCTGGTCGGGCCGGCGCTTCTGGTCGCCGGGCAGCGCCGATCACTGGCAGCGGGCGCCCTGGCGGTGAGCGCGCTGACGATCCTATCCCTGGTGGCCGTGGGCGGGCCCGGGCTGCGCTCGTACTCAGAGCAGCTGCTGCATCCGCCCTCAGGCGCGTCCGCGCTCACCCTGGAGGGGGCGTTCGGCATCCAGGGCGCGACCGCGCTCCTGGCCCGCGGCGTTGTGGTCGGGGCCTGCCTGGTGCTCGCGCGCCGGCTGCGCGCCCATCCTGGCCTGGTGCTGGCGGTCGCGATCCTGGGCTCGCTCCTCATCTCCTCCTATCTCCACGCCTCCGACCTCTGCCTGCTGCTGGCGGCGGCGTGGCTGGTCTGGAACGAGGCTCCCCTGCCGGTGGTGCGCGCGAGCATCGCGGCGGGCTGGCTCCTGGCCAGCCCGATCGCGCTTGCACTCGGGCTGTCCCCAGATCTGAACCGGTGGCCCGCGCTCGAGTTGGGCGCGCTCCTGGCCCTGGCGCTGCTGGTCCGAGGACCGGATGCGAGGCGCCGGCTGCGCGCGCCCGCCGAGCTCTGGCCCCCGCTCCCCGCGGCCGTGGTCGAGCAGGTTGAGCCCTAAGGGGTTAGAGGCGGCTCAACGCGGGGACAGACGGCTGGCGGACTTGGTGTCGACGACCGAGTAACCCAGGGCCTCGATCTGAGCTCGCAGCTCGTCGGCCACCTGCCACTGGCCGTCGGCCCGGGCCTGGTCGCGGCGCCCCGAAAGCTCGAGCACCGGGGCCGGGATGGGCGCCTCCGGCGCGGCCGGAGCTGTCTCCAGCAGGCCCAGCTGGAGAACCCGGTCCCAATCCTGAAGCAGCCAGCGCTGCTCCCCCGAGGGCACCTGGGAGTGGAGCAGTTCCTGGATCAGGGGCGGGACCTGAGGCAGGTCCAGATCGGCCGCCAGCGCGGCTTCAAAGCGCTCCTGGAACCTGGACCCCGGGGGAGATTTCAGCTCGCTGGCCGGGGCCAGGCGGGACGCCCGCTGGCGCAGCGCGCTCAGGCCCCGCTCCGCCGCCTCGAGGGATTCAGGGGTATAGCGCAGCTTGCTCCGATAGCGCGTGCTCATGGTCAGGTAGCGGAAGGCGAGCGGGTCGTGTCCTTGCTCCACCAGGCTCCAGACGCGCTCGATGTTGCCCGCCGACTTGGCCATCTTGCGCCCGCCCATGAGCAGGTGCTCGCCGTGGATCCAATAGGTCACCACCCGGCCCCCGTAGACGGGCTCGGACTGTGCAATCTCGTCCTCGTGATGCGGAAAGACCAGGTCCACGCCCCCGGTGTGGACGTCGATGCCATTGGGGAAGTGATCGAGCGACATGGCTGAGCACTCGATGTGCCAGCCCGGAAAGCCCGGTCCCCAGGGTGAATCCCAGACCTGCAGCCGGCGCGGGCCGGCCTCCTTCCAGAGCAGAAAGTCGGCCGGATTGTGCTTGGCGGCGTCGACCGCGATGCGGTGGCCGCCGCGCAGATCCGACATCCGGTTGCGAGACAACTTGGGGTAGTCCGCCCGGCGGCTGACGTCGTAGAAGACGCTGCCCCCGACCTTGTAGGTCAGACCCAGCTCCTCCAGGCGGCGCACCAGCTCGATCATCTTGGGCACGTAATCGGTCGCTCGAGGCAGGTGATCGGGGCGCCGGATGCGCAGCAGCGCGGCGTCGGCCAGGAAGGCCGCGGTGTAGAACTCGGCTATCTCCTCGGGCGTCTTGCGCTCGGCCTCTGCCGCCACCAGCACCTTGTCCTCCCCGCTGTCGGAGTCGTCCTGGAGGTGGCCGACGTCGGTGATGTTCTGGACCTGCTGCACGCGGTAGCCGAAATATTCGAAGGCCCGTATCCACAGGTCGGCCATGAGATAGGTGCGGAAGTTGCCGATGTGCGCGTATCGGTAGACCGTGGGCCCGCAGGTGTACATCCCGACCTCGCCCTCGCGCAGGGGCACGAACTCCTGGAGCTCGCGGCCGAGGGTGTTGAAGACGTGAATCTTGGTCATCGCCGCACCCAGTGATCCATCCAGAGGTTGAAGTTGCGCCGGCTCAGCCGCTCGCGCTCGGGCTCGGGGGTGGCGGCGTAGACCCGATGGGTGTGCCGCGTGATGCCCTCACTAGGGGTCACCGCCAGGCCCAGGCCCGCCGCTCGCGCCTGATAGGAGTAATCGAGGTCGAAATTGCGGTAGTAGCGGAATCGGGGATCGACGTCGCCCAAAAGGGCGGCGTCGCGGCGGCGGAACGCGAGCAGGTACTCGAGCGCGTCCGCGCTGGGCCCGAGCGCGGGCTCAAAGTGGTGCTGGTCGAAATTCTGGAGCCCGAAGGGGCCGGCCAGACCAACCTTGGGATCGCGCAGCGCCCCCTCACATTCCTCGAGCACCCTGGGGCCGAATTCCAAGCTGGGTTCGGTGAAGGCCACGATCCTGCCCCGGGCCTGGTGGAGCGCGGCGTTGAGCGCCGCCCCATGCCCGGCGGGCCGCGCCGAACGCAGAAAGCGCAGGCTGCGCTGGGGGGCGGGATCAAACACCTGCTCGGGCTCGCACCCCGCCTCGCAGAGGTCGACCACGACCGCCTCCAGACTCGACTTGAGCCCGGCCAGCGCGGCCAGGAGACGGCGCACGTCCTCGGGCCAGCCATAGAGAACGATGAGTAGGGAGAAGTCGTAGAGGTCGTCCGAGCCGAGCTGGGATGGACGTCCGTCCGGATTCTCGACCCGGTTGAGCCGGCTCCTAAGACTGGTCCCGTCGGCCGAGTCGACCGCATCCCAGCCCAGAGCGGCGAGCTCGGCCCGGATCTGATCGGCCTGGGCCCAGTCGCGACGGCGTCGCGCGTCCTCGCGATCCTGGACCAAGCGCAGGGCGCCGGCGTCGGGCTCCGTCATCCTCCCAATCTAGCCTCTCGGGCGGGAGCCGTTCGGACACTGGCCTGAACCAGCTCCAAGAGGGAGCGGGCGGAGCGGCCCCAGTCGAACTCGAGCGCGCGCGTGCGGCCCCGGAGTCTTAACTCCTCGGCCAGGGCGGGGTCGGACAGGATCGAGGTCATGGCCCGCGCCAGCTCTTGGGGCTGGTCTGGGGGAACCACCAGGGCTGCTCCCGCGGCCACCTCGGGCAGGGAACCCGCGCTCGACACCACCGCCGGCAGGCCCTGGGTCATGGCCTCCAGGAGTGGCAATCCGAAGCCCTCATACAGGCTCGGAAACGCGAGCAGGGAGGCGGAGCGGTAGAGGGTCTGCAGCACCGCGTCGTCGACGTGGCCGAGCAACACGACCTCGGCGTCGGCGGCCAGGCGACGCTGGAGGTCGTCCGACCCCCAGCCCGGCCGCCCGACGATGACGAGCTGGGGTCGGGGCGTCATCAGGCGGTGGGCTGAGAGCAGCTGAAGGTAGTTCTTGCGGCGCTCGAGCGTGCCCACGGCGAGGATGAAACCGGGCCTGATCTTCGGCGGGAGCGGCCCCGGGGCCAAGTCCTCGCCCGAGCGCCCGGGCGCGATGACGTGGACCCGCTCGGCGAGCCCGGGCAGTGGGTGAAGTGCGATCAGGTCGTCCCGGCTGGTGCGGGAGGGGGTGAGGATCAGGTCCGCCTGGCGCAGCGCGGCCGGGACCAGCGTGCCCAGGTAAAGGCGCTGCTGCCAGGGCACCGACTCCGGACGCAGGCGGTAGGCCAGGTCGTGGATCATGACCAGCGCGGGCGGGGCACCGCGATGGCGCCGGGGCGGGCTCGGCCAGTAGGGATAGAGCATGGCGTCGAGCTGGCTCGCCGCCTCCACCGAAGGCAGCCAGACGAGCTTGTTCCAGAGCTCGTGGCGATGCGGGGAGAGGACGAACTCGGCCTCGATCCGGGCCAGGGAGGTCGGACGCTCAAGGCTGGCGAAGAGGACCAGTGGCACCAGCTCGGCCAGCGCCCGGACCAGCTCGAGCGCCATCGTGACCATGCCCACCCGGGGCCTCCAGCAGGCGGTCAGGTCGACCCCGAGGCGAAGGCTCCGGGGTCCCGCCCCCGTGCTCACGGCTGATCTGAGAGCGGGTCTCGAGCCTCGCCGCGCCGCCGCGCGGCCGCCGACCAAAGGCTTTCCAGGTCGTAGTAGTCGCGCTCACCGGGCAGAAAGACGTGGGCCAGTACGGCGTCGAAGTCGATCAGGATCCAGCTTGCGTCCTGGTATCCGGAGACCTTGAGCGGGCGCTGGCCGACGGCGCGCGCCGACTCCACCATGGCGTCCGCGATGGCGCGCACCTGGCGGTCGGTCTCGCCCTCGCAGATGACGAAGTAGTCGGCCACCGAGGTCCGCCCCGCCAGGTCGATGAGGACGGGCTCGAAGGCGAGCTTGTCGGCCGCGACGGTGAGCAGGAGGTCGGCCAGGTCCTTGCTGCTGTATTCCCTCACCACGTCGTCCGCCTCACGCCGTTGGCGCCGGATAGAGCCGGTGCTGACGCAGGTGGAGCGCCACGCGGGGGTCGAGCAACCCGTCCAGCGCCTCTCCCTCCTCGAGCCGGCGCCGGATCTCCCGGGCCTCGATGTCGGGCGTCTCGGCGCGGCAGAGCAGGGCCCGGGCGGGATCAATGCCGGCGGCGCGGAGGTCTTGGGGTTGCGGCTCCGGCCATCCCGGGCGGCTCACGATGACGAGTCGGGTCAGGGCGAGCACGCGCTCGGGGCGGTGCCACAACGGTATGTCGCGAGCCGCGTCCCAGCCTAAGACCAGGTAGAGCTCGTCCTCGGGGCGGCTCTGAGTCAAGGACTCGAGCGTGTCAACCGTGTACGAGGGTCCCGGCCTCGACACCTCGAGATCCAAGACCTCAAAGCCCGGGTGGCCCTCCACCGCGAGGCGGCACATGCGGAGTCGCTCCTTGGAGCCCGCGATGGCGTCGGCGCGATGCGGAGGCTCGCCGGAGGGCACCAGCAGGACCCGATCAAGGCCGGCGCAATCGCGGGCGGCGGCGGCCATGGCGATGTGACCGAGATGGATGGGATCGAAGGTGCCGCCGACCACTCCCACCCTCATGGTCGGTACTCGAACTCCATCCCGCAGGCCGAGACCATGTCGCCGGGCTGGGCTCCCGCCTCTTCGAGCAGGGTCGACACCCCGATCCGATCCAGCTGGACCTGGAAACGCTGGAGCGAGGCGGGGGAGTTGAAGTCGGTGACCTCGACCAGGCGCTTAAGCCGGTCCCCGGTGAGCGCGAAGCCGCTGCCCCGGCGGCTCACCTCGACCGGCTCCTGGCTGCCGCGCTTGGGCCGCAGACGAAGAACGCGCGGAACCGGGACCGGATCGGGGATGGGGGCACGGGCCAGGGCGGCGACGATGGCCTCCACCAACTCCTCCAGGCCCTCACCGGAGTGGGCCGAACACCAGAGCACCCCGGGCCGGGGCCGGGACGAGCGCAGGATCCGAACCTGGTCCAGGTCGAGCTTGTTGACCGCCACCAGGTGCGGCCGCGCGGCGAGCTCGGGCGAGTAGGCGGCGATCTCGGTCCGGATGCTCTCGAGCTGAGCAAAGGGGTCCTCGGCGGCCCCGTCCAGGAGCAGGACCAGGACCCGGGTGCGCTCCAGATGGCGGAGGAAGCGCAGGCCCAGACCGGCGCCGCTGGCCGCGCCCGGGATGAGCCCGGGCACGTCGGCCATGGTCAGGCGCAGCCCGCGCCCGGTCTCGACCACGCCCAGCTCCGGGTCGAGGGTGGTGAAGGGGTAGTCGCCGACCTTGGGCGTGGCGTTGGAGAGCGCGCGCAGGAGCGACGATTTACCCGCGTTGGGAGCGCCCACCAGCCCGGCGTCGGCGATGAGCTTGAGCTCCAAGCGGAGTTCTCGCTCCTCGCCCGCGCGTCCGGGCTCGGCCACCTCAGGCGAGCGCCTGACCGAATTTTTGAAGTGAACGTTGCCCCGGCCGCCGCTCCCGCCGCGAGCCACTACCGCCTCCTCGCCCGGGCGCAAAAGATCGGAGACCACCTCGCCGCTGAGCGCGTCCTCGATCAGGGTGCCGGGGGGGACGGCGAGCCGCAGATCGGCCCCCGCTCGCCCCGCCTTGAGGCCTCCGGCCCCGGGCCGGCCGTCGTCCGCACGGCGCTGCGGCACGCGAACGTAGGCGACCAGGGACGAGAGTTGAGGGTCAGCGAAGACCACCACCGAGCCACCTCGGCCCCCGTCACCTCCGTCGGGCCCGCCCCGGGGCACGAAGGGCTCCCGGCGGAACGATACCGCGCCCCGCCCGCCGTGGCCGGCGCGCACGCGGATCAGCGCGGAATCGATGAAGTGGCCGCGGGGAGGATGCTGCGCCAACGCGGGCACCCGCGCCCCAGACCCGGTCAGACCTCGCCGGCGACCGATACGCGGCGACCGTCCCGGCCCACGCGCTGGTAGAGCACGCTTCCCTCGACGAGGGCGAACAGGGTGTGGTCCCGACCCACCCCCACTCCTGAACCGGCCGTTATCACCGTGCCTCGCTGGCGAACCAGGATCTGACCCGCGTTGACGCTCTCCCCGCCGTAGACCTTGACTCCCAGACGCTGGGCGTTGGAGTCGCGGCCGTTGCGGGAGGAGCCACCGCCCTTTTTATGCGCCATCGCCAGCCTCCTCGACCGGGGCGGGCTCGCTCTCGGCCGCTTTGAGGGTGCGTCGCGCCGGTCGCCGCGAGGGGGCCGGAGCGCTATCACCCAGGCTCAAGATCTCGATCGCACTGAGGTCGGCGCGCGCGCCGCGATGGACGCGCACCCGCTTTTTCGACTTGTAGCGGAGGACGTCGATCTTGGGCCCGCGGGAATGGCTGATGACCCGAGCCTGGATCAGGGTGTCCGCGAGCTCGGCCCCAACCCGAATCGAATCGGGCGAGGCCAGCATCAGAACCGGGCCCAGGCTGATCTCCGATCCCGGGGCGGCAGCCAGCCGGTCGACCAGGATCCGATCTCCCGAGGCGACTCTGTACTGCTTGCCACCGCTCACTACGACGGCCGTGAGCGCAGCGCTAGGCGTGGACACGAACGGGAATTCTACTACAAGCCGAGATGGACGGTTCCACCCGGAGCGGGGACGTGGGTGAGCGAGGCTAGTGGAGCGCGGTGCGCCAGGGAGCCGCGCTGACGGAGCGTGGACTGGGCCAGGCCGAGCCCGGCGGAAAGCGTGACCAGGGACGAGCCACCGCTTGAGATGAAGGGCAGGGGAATGCCGGCGATGGGGGTCAGTCCCAGATTCATACCCACGTTCTGGATCACCTGCACCGCCAGGACCAGGGCCAGGCCGAGGCAGATCAGGCGCCCGAAGCGATCGGGGGCCATGGCGGCGCTACGGCCCAGACGGTAGATCAGAATTCCGAACACAAACAGCAGGACGAGCGAGCCGATAAGGCCGAACTGCTGGGCGAAGAGGGCGAACACGAAGTCGGTGGTGCGGGCGGGAACGTACCCGAGCTGACCGCCGCCCTGCCCCCAGCCCCGTCCCCAGAGCCCCCCGGAGCCGACCGCGATGCGGGCCTGGATCAGGTTGTATCCCGCCCCCAGGGGATCTCGGCTGGGATCGAGAAAGATGAGCAGTCTCTGACGCTGATATCCGTGCAGGAGGTGGGGTATCAGCGGCAGCAGGAGCAGACCTGCGCCGGCCACGGCGGCCAGCTGCAGTCCGGGGACCCCGGCCAGAAAGAGCAGTCCCACCAGCAGGGCGGCGAACACGATCGCGGTCCCCAGATCAGGCTGGAGCATGACCAGGCCGGCGGGCAGAGCGGCCACCGCCAGGACGCCCCCCAACCGCCTCCAGGTCCATCTCCGCGCCGGGCTCAAAAGAGCCGCCAGGACCACGATCATGACCAGCTTGTCCATCTCGCTCGGCTCCACGGGAACCCCGGCGACGTCGATCCAGCGCTGGGCCCCAAGCCGGGTGTGACCGAGGACGGCGACCGCGGCCAGGGCCACGACGCCCGCGGCGTAGGCGGGAGCGGCCAGGCTCTTGAGGAGCCGGTAGTCGAATCGAGCGCCGACCACGTACACGGCCACTCCCAGGAGCACGAACAGCACCTGGCGCCGAAAGTCGAGGGGCGAGGCCGAATAAAGCGTGATCAGCCCCAGGCCGGCGAGCAGGCCGGCGGCCAGCGCCTGGATGGGATCGAATTCGCGTGCGGGCATGGGTCAGATCCCGCTCGGGGCCAGGATCTGGGCGCGATGGGCGAAGTAATAGTTGGCGATCTCCCCGGCCACGGGGGCGGCGACGTCGCTGCCCTCGCCACCGTTCTCGATCAGGACCACGACCGCGATCTCGGGATTCTGATAGGGAGAAAAGAGTGCGAACCAGGCGTGGGTGGGCAGGTTGGTGCCCGAACCACCGTACTGTGCCGTCCCCGTCTTGCACCCCCCATCCCAGCTGAAGTGCATCTGGCGCAGGACATATCCGGTGCCGTAGGGGGCGACCAGGCAATCATGCATCCCGGCTCGGACCACGTCCATGGCCTGGGGGGAGACCGGAACCTGATCCACGACCTGGGGCAGGGTGGTCGAGATCGCGGCGCCGGAGGCGGTGGTGGTGCGGGAGACCACGCTGGGCCGCCACAGAGTGCCTCCATTGGCCACCGCGCTGATGTACATGGCCTGGATCAGGGGCGTGGTCAGAAGGTAGGACTGTCCGATCCCCATGATCAGGGTCTGGCCCGGATCCCAAACGCAGGCCGGTGTTCCCGCGGGGCAGTTCTGGGCCAGCCAGGCGGCGTTGGGATCGACCCCCGCCGCCGCCCCCGGGATCTCGATCTGAGGGGCGACTCCGTACCCGAAGTCCCGCGCGTAGGCGCTCAGTTGCTGGTCCCCCAGCTGTTGCGCAGTGCGGTAAAAGAAGGTGTCGCAGGAGACCGCGATCGCCTTTTCGACGTTCATCGTGCCCATGTCATAACCGGCCCAGTTGCGATAGGTCCAGCCGTCGTAGGTGATCTGCGAGGGACAGTCCATGGTCGTCGACGGGGAGATCGTGCCCTGTTGCAGCGCGGCGGCGGCGGTGATCATCTTGAACGTCGATCCGGGCGCGTAGAGACCGTCCAGAGCGCGGTCGTAGAGCGGGCGGCCGGGATCCGCCAGCAACTGCTGGTAGGCGCTGCTGCTGATCCCGGCGCTGAACAGGTTGGGGTTGAAGGTGGGCTCTGAGGCCATGGCGAGGACCTGGCCGGTCCGCGTGTCCACCACCACCGCCGCTCCGGCCACCTTGTGAGCGCGCGCCAGCTCCTGGCGGAGATAGCCGTCGGTGGCGGCCTGGAATCCGGCGTCGATGGACAGATACACGCTGTCGCCGGCCACAGCGGGACTGCTGGCCAGGGTCCGAACCGGGTTGCCGGCAGCGTCGTACTGGACCTCCTGCCAGCCGCTCTGACCGCGCAGCTCTCTTTCGAGACCGGCCTCGAGGCCCTGCTGGCCGATGCTGTCGGTGGGTGCATAGCCGCTCGGACGCAGCTGCTGATACTGGGCCGGGCTGATGCTGCCCGTGTAGCCCAATATGTGGCTGAACACCTCCGGCTCGAGGTAGGTTCGCTGCGGAGTCGCGGGCAGGTAGACCCCGGGCAGGCTGGGGAGCAGCTCCTCCACCGCCTGGGCCTGCGCGGGGTCGAGCCCGGTGGCCAGGTTGACCCGGCTCAAGTAGTTCTTCGGGCTCTCCAGGAGCTGGGTCAACTGGGCCAGGCTACGACCACTCAAGCTGGCCAGGCGGCGCAGCTCGAGCGCCCGCGATGAAGCCTGGGGGGAAAGCTGCGCCGGCACGGCCTGCAGGGTATAGGCCGCCTGGTTCACAGCCAGCGGGGTGCCGTGGCGATCGTAGATGACGCCCCGATCCGGCTCCAGCACGATCCGGGTCGTGCTGTTGGACCAGGCCAGCGCGGCCATGGCACCCCCCTGCTGGACCTGGAGCTGGTACAGGCGCAGGCCGAGCATGGAGGCGGCCAGCAGCGCGATCAGGGACGCCGCCAGCAGGCGGTTGTCTCCGCCCGGAGTCCAGAGCAAGCTCCGGGCTGATCTGCCCCTTCGCCCGGCCTCGATCAAACCCGCAACCGGTCCGATCCCGCCATCCGGCCCAGCACCGGGAGTGCAAGCGGGGCGATGAGGGCAGCGCCGGCTGCAGCGCCCAGGCTGAGCCCGAGGACGAGCCCCGGCAGGGGGCGAGCCCAGCCCAGGAGGAGGCCGGATAGGGCCAGGCTCAGGGTGTAGGCGGCGGCGGCGGCGACGGCGGTGAGCGCGACCCAGGGCGCGCGCGGAGTCAGATGGCGGGCGGCTGCGGCCGCCACCGCGGCCGCGGCCAAAAGGGCCAGGGCGTGGACTCCCAGCGGAGCCGAAGACGACAGATCCAAGAGCAGCCCAGCGCCCACCGCGGCGCCGATGCCCCCGGCAGGTCCCCGGGTCCAGGTCCAGACCACCACGACCGCCAGGAGTGGTGCGGAGGGCACCCCGAGCAGGGGCAGGCGGTCGAGCAGCGTCACCTGGAGCAGGACCAAAAGGAAGAGGAGAAAAAGGCGGAGGACGCTCATCGACCGGGGGATGAGGTCAGAACCAAGACCACGCTGATCTGGGTGACATGGTTGGCCCAGGCCAGCCGGGCCGACTCCAGGATCGCCGCCGGCCGGCTGGCGAAGCTCACAACGCGCCCGACCATGATGCCGCGTGGGAACTCCCCACCCACCCCCGATGTCAGCACCGCCTCACCCGCTCTGGCCACCACGCCAGGGCTTGGAATGACGCTCATGAGCAACGCGCCGGGCCCCCCACTGACGGTGCCGTTGAGCTGCGAGGTGGCGGTGTAGGCATTGACCCGCAGGCGCGGATCAGCCAGGGTCTGGACCTGGGCCGAGGCGACCGCGGCGGCGCTCACGATCCCGACCAGGCCGCCGCCGGTGACCACCACCATGCCCGGGGCGACGCCGCTGCTGGAACCGCGATCGATCGTCAGGCTGGAGTCCAGCCCGGCTGCGCTCTCGGCGATGACCTGGGCCGCCACCATGGCGCCGCCGAAGCTGCGCTCAAAGTTGAGAGCCGAGCGCAGGTTGTGGTTCTCGGCTCCCTGCGCCTGCAGGCCGGCGATCTGGGCCTGAAGGGCCTGGTTTTGGGCCGCCAGGCTGCGGTTGCGCGCGCGCAGACTGGAGATGTCGCCGAACACCGACAGACCCTGGCCCAGCCCTCCCCAGAGCGAGGTGGCAAGCTGCTCGGGAGGTGCCATCAGGCCCCGCATCGAGGCGGCCGGGGCGGTCATGAGGGGCGTCTGGAATACAAAGAGCATCGCCAGCAGGGCGCACGCGACCAGGGCGAAGCTGCGCGCCGGCGATACCCGGGAGCGCCTCAAGGCATCGACCTGGTCAACGCCGGCCTCAGTACCTGAGGGCGCGCACCCGACGCTCCTTGACCAAAAGCCGGCTCATCGTCTCCAGCCCCTCCAGCACCACCCCGGTGCCGCGCACCACGCAGGCCAGGGGCGCCTCGGCCACGCGCACCGGCATCAGGGTCTCGTGCGCGACCAACTGGTCCAGGCCGCTGATGAGCGCGCCTCCCCCGCAGAGAACGATTCCGCATTCGGCCACGTCTGCAACCAGGTCGGGGGGGGCGGCGTCGAGGGTGGAGCGGATGGAGCGCATGATCTCGACCAGGACTGGAGCCAGGGCCTCGCGCACATGGGCCGTGGTCAGCTCGCCCACCTTGGGGAGTCCGCTCATGAGGTCGCGGCCGCGGACGGTGAAGGAGCGCTCCTGGGCGAAGGGGAAGGCCGAACCCATCGAGCGCTTGATCTCCTCCGCTGTGCGCTCTCCGATCAGAAGGCCCAGATTGCGGCGCACGTACTGGATCACGGCCTCATCCATCTCGTCCCCGCCGATGCGGATCGAGGACGCGGCGACCACGCCCCCGAGTGAGATCACCGCCACCTCGGTGGTGCCGCCTCCGATGTCGACCACCATCGATCCGCCCGCCTGCTGGACTGGGAGTCCGGCGCCGATCGCGGCCGCCATTGGCTCCTCGATCAGATGCGCCTCGCGGGCACCGGCGCTGAGCGCGGCGTCGATCACCGCCCGCCGCTCGACCTCGGTCACCCCGCAGGGGACGCCGAGCAGGAGCCGGGGATGCGAGACGTGCCACTGGCGATCGTGGGCGCGGGCGATGAAGTAGCGGATGAGCTGCTCGGCCTGGTCGAAATCGGCGATGACCCCATCGCGCAGTGGACGCAGGGCAACGATGTCCGCCGGTGTGCGCCCGAGCATGGCCCGGGCCTCGGCCCCCACGCTCAGGACCTGGCCGCTACGCCGGCTCACCGCCACCACCGAGGGCTCGTCGATGACCACACCCTGGCCACGCACGTGGACCAGCGTGTTGGCGGTACCGAGGTCCACCCCCATGTCCGCCGACCAGATGCCGAGAAGCGAGTTGATTAGGTTCACGTTTTGTTCTGGGACGCGTGCAGAAACTGGACTTGGGCCGGACTCGATCCCCAGCGCGATAATACACTCCAGGTGGTGCTCCGGCGCGGTTATCGCACCAATATTTAGGGCCCTACGAGTTATTTGGCCATCGCAGCGGGTGCCGCCGCCAGAGCCCCGCCAGAGCCAGGACGAAGAGCGCCAACAGAAGGCTCAAAGCGATGAATCGGGCGGCGCCCGCGGCGTCGCCGGAGCCAGGAAAGATGAACTCGGACACGAACAGGCCGCAGTACGGAAACCAGAGCAGGGTCCGGATCGGTCTCGCCATCGGCGCCCGGGCCGACAGGCCCAGCAGTCCGGGCAGGCAAAGCACGTAGAGCACACCGGCCAGGACCTTGACCTCTGTCGCCCCGGGCACCAAGAGCACGGCCACCACCTGGGGACGCAGGTTCTGGGCCGGGATACCCGGGGCCAGGACGGCCAGCGACCACAGTCCCTGATAGATCAGCAATCGTCGCGCGGACGCCGCCCCGCCGAGGTCGGCCCAGGCCAGCCAGCCAACCAGCGCCAGCGCCACCAGTGCCACCCCCAGGTCGCTGTCAAGCGGGGAGAGGGGGCTCAGCGGCATCGCCAGCTGAGCTGAGGCAAGGAGACTGATGGCGATCGCGGGGGCGACCCAGGCTCGCCCACCTGGGGCCGCGGCCGCGAGCCCCAGCCGAGAGGCGAGCACCTCGGCCAGGGCACCCACGGCCAGGGCCAGCAACCCTCCGGGGAAGACTAGAAGGGCGAGGGTGGCCGCGAGCTGGGCTGAGAGGGACATCCTCGAACCTAGACCCGCGGCTCAGGCGCGACCGCGGAGCGCACCACCGGCTCTAAGACCTGCCGGCGCCGGCTCTGGGGCTCACTCTCCAGTGTCCTGCGGCCGATGGCACCGCGGGCGTCAGGGCGGGCCAATTTAGTCACCGGCCAGACCGAGGAAGAGGCCAGGCAGCAGGCCCAGAGCCAGACTCACGGCCAGGACCACTCCCACCCCCAGGCGCATTCCGCCGCCCGGGCGGCCCAGGCTTCGACCGAGCCGGAGAGAGTGCAGGGGCCAGAGCAGCAGGGGCAGGATCAAGACCACGGTCAGAGGCCAGGAGACGGCGGCGCTGGCCCGGAGCAGGATCAGCCGAGCGCTGAATCCGGCGAAGGGGGCGGCGCCGGCCAGCGCTGCGCCCACGATCAAGCTCAGTCCCCCGGACGGCTCGTGCTCCTCGCGCCCAGGGCGGCGCGACCAGGCCCAGAGCGGGAGGCGCACGGCGGTGATGCCGAGCAGGGCCAGAAAGCTGGCCGCGCGGCCATCCGGACTCCAAAGTGCCAGACCGACCAGGACCAGCCCCCAATCGGCAGCGCAGGAGAAGTGCCAGGCCTGATCGATCTCGCTCGCGCGCCAGGCCCCGATGGTGCCCACGACCAGGTTCATGAGGCCCACGGCGAGGAGGACGGAGCTGAAGACCGAGGCCTCGTCGGCGTTCAGGCGCGAAGTCAGGAGCAGGGGCAGGCTGAGCGCCACCACGGGCGCGACCAGTGCGGTCCAGAGCAGGCTCGAGGCAAGCAGCGGAGCTGCGGCGTCGGGCTGGCGGTGGAACGGTGCCAGTCCGGCCAGGGCGGGGATGAAGAGGGCCAGACTGAGGGCTCCCACCCGTCCCAGGCCAGGGTTGTTGGGAGCGCGAAGCAGCAGCTCTCCGACGCTTAAGAGCAGGACGGCGATCGCGGGACCGCGTAGGTTCGAGCGCAGGGCCAGAGCGGGTTCGAGCGCGATCTGACCCCCGACCAACACCAACAGCACGAGGAGGGTCCAGCTCACGCCGGGGCCGGCCACGGCCAGCGCGACGAGCACAACGGCGGCCAGGCCGGGTAGCAACAGGGCCAGAGCCCACCTGCGGGATCCGCTCAAAAGGCCGATCAGAAGCACGCTCAAGAGGATGGCGGCGAGCAGCACCCGCTCGGGGCGAATCAGAGCGATACCGGGGCCCGCGACGAGCACCGAGCCCAGCGCCAGGGCGCCCAGCAAGTGTGTGGGGGCGAGCGAGCCGGCCGCCGCGCGGAGCGCTCGCGGAGCCTCAATCCTCACTTGGTCGACCCCATATCGGCACCGGCGAGGGCAGTAAGACCAGGCCCGCGGCCAGTCCCCCGTAGAACACCCAGGGCGACCCCGCCATCGCACCGGCGCCGAGGGCCAGCAGCGCCAGCCCAGCCAGGGCCGGGGCGCGGGATCCCGCCGAGAGCACCCGGATGGCCCCCGTTGTGGCGATCAGCAGACCGCAGAGTAGAGCTGGACCGCCGAGCCGGCTCAGGGCGTAGGCCCAAAACGCCAGGGGCACGAAGAGTGCACCCAGGCTGGCGATGAGGCGGGGCGTACTGCCGGCGGCGAGCGTGCCCCAGCCCGTCGGTCCTTGAAGCAGAAGCAGACCGGCGCCGGCCACGCCGAGCCCCACGATCAGCCCGATCTGCGCGGCCGTCTGCACCGGGTTCTGAGCCAGCCCGATCGCGGAGGCGGCCAGGAGCAGGCCCAGGGCGAGCCCCCGACGGCCGTCGGAGAGCGCGACCAGAGATCCGCCGGTCCAGGCCAGGGCGACGGCAAGCACGGCCAGAAGCGCGCTCAGCGCGTCACCACCAGAGCCAGGACGGCCATCACCACCAGCCAATACCAGGAATTGGAGCTGGTGGCCGCCGCCCCCAATGTGCGCAGCGATAGCACCCCACCCAGATTGGGGCGTCGCCGCATGCGCGCCGGGATCTGGGGCAGGTGAGCGGAGGCCGCGATGAAGGCGGGGAGCTCGGGCTCATCCGGCGGCGGCAGTGCCGGACGGGCGAGCATCAGGGCCACCACGAGCAGCACCAGCATGGGTGGTGCCAGCTCCAGGGACGGCCAGCTCCCGCTCGCCGTCGTGACCCCCGCCAGACCTCCGCTGAGGGTCCCCGGGGGGAAGCGGACCAGAGCCGCCGCGGCCGGAATCGCGAGCGCGGATTCGGCCGCGCCCAGCCCCACTCCGGCCACCAGGGACGCTCCAACGCCCAGCAGCACTCCGGGGATCGAACCCGGACTGCGCCGGCTCCGTCGACTTCCCGGTAACCGGACCGAGCGCACCAGGGCCGCGATGGCCAGGAGCCACGCGGCCATTCCCAGGAGTGCGAAGAGTGCCGGCAGAGGGCCCGATCCAAAGGCCGCCTCAAGGCTCAGGAGCCTGGCTCCAAAGACCAGGCCGGGGGGAACTCCGGCTCCGATGGCGAGGCCCCAAAATACGACGCGCGAGCGCGACTCCGGTATCAGGGGCAGGATCCCGGCCAGAGCCTGGGTGGCAAGAACGGCCGTCGCCGCCGCAGCCAGGCCGATCGGGGTGCCCAGGGCCAGGGCGGCCAGCGCCAGGCCGCCCTGCAATGGCACCATCTCGGCCAGACAGCCGCGGCGGTCGCTCGCCGCCTGGGCTCGCAGTCCCGCCGCCAGGGCGACCGCCGTGCCCAGCGCGCCCAGCGCGAGGTTGAACCAGGCACTGGGCCAGGTGCCAGCTCCGGCGCTATAGGCGCGCGCCAGCAGGCTCAGTCCGACCGGCATGACCACGGCCACGGCGAGGGTGCCGGCAGCCATGCTGGGGCCGTGCCAGGCACGGGTCGGCCACCAGCGCCAGGGCAGAAGTCCGCAGCTCAGCAGGCCGGCTCCGGCGAGTAGAGCGAACGCCCCGGGGGACAGCCCGCCAGCGGGGATGGCGCTCCAGACCGAAGTGCCGGCCGAGGCCTCGGTCGAGGCCGAGGCCAGCAATAGAAGAGTCCCGGCGGTGACTTGGGAGGCCCAGAACAGCCGCATGGCGCGAGGCTGAGTGGTGCGAAGGCCAACGCAAAGCAGGACCGCCGCTGCGCCCAGGCCGACGGCGGCCAGGAACATGCTCGAGGCCGAGATGGCGACCTGCGCCGCCGCCAGGGCCATAAGCGCGATCTGGCCCTCGTGGACAGTCCGCTCCTGAAAGGTGAGGAGGAGCGCGGCGGGCACCAACAAGGCGACGCTGAAGAGCAGCGAGACCGCGTCCAGATCGAGTCCGAGGGGCGAGGCGCCGAGGCCAGGGGTGGCGCTGTACTGGAGCGGCACCTGACCCCCCTGGCGCCAGATCAGCACCACCACGGCGAGCGAGGCCCACGCGGCCGCCCCGGCTAGCAGGCGAGCGTGCCGGCGGCCCAGCGGGATGAGCGCAGCGCCCGCCAGCAAGACCGCGGCCGGGCCGAGCAGTATCGAGGCAGGCATGAGCCGGATTCGGCCTAGGCGCTGCCCAAACGCTCGACCGCCGCTCTCAGCTCCTCCAGCCGGGCCCGCTTGGCCGCGACCACCGCCACCGGCGCCCGAGCCACGAATTCGGGATTGGCCAGGCTGGCCTCGGTGCGCTCGATGTCCTCGACCAGGCGCCGGCGCTCGGACTGCGTGCGCTGGGGATCAGAACCGGACGCGAACTGGACCCGGCCGACGGCCTCGGTCAGCTCGAGCGCCCCCTCACCGACATCGTCCACCAGCTCGAGCCGGGCCAGCTCGGCCACCAGAGGCCTCAGGCTTGGCTCGATGCCCGAGGCCAGGCTCAGCCGTCCGACTCCAGCCCGGCCTCCGGCGCGCCGGAGGCGGCGAATCTCCTCTACCACCGCCACCAGGCGCGCCATCTCCTGCTCGGCCCGAGGATCGACCCAGCCCGGCTCGGGGGAGGGCCAGGGGGAGCGGACCAGAAAGTCACGACCCCCGGGCAGGCGCTGGAAGAGATCCTCGGTGATGAACGGCATGAACGGGTGAAGCAGCCGGAGCAGTCGATCCAAGACCTCCAGGGCGACCCATCTGACGGTCGTCTCTCCCGCCCCCAGGCGCGACTTGGCCGCCTCCAGGTACCAATCGCAGAGGTCGTGCCAGGTGAAGTCGTAGAGCGCGTTGATCGAGTTCTGGAAGGCGTAGCCCTCCACCCCCTGCACCACCGCGGCCCGGGTTGCCTCCAGGCGAGAGAGGATCCAGCGGTCGCTCACCTCCAGGATCGCCCCCGGCCGCTGCGGCGGCTCCTTCCCCATCCCGCCCAGGATCAGGCGGGTGGCGTTCCAGAGCTTGTTGGAAAAGCGCCGGAAACCCTCGATCCGGCTCTCGTCGAAGCGCACGTCCTGGCTTGACATCCCGACCAGGCTGGCCCAGGCGCGGAGCCCGTCGGCGCCATAGCGAGCGATGATCTTCCGGGGATCGATCCCGGTGCCGAGCGACTTCGACATCCGACGACCATCGGCGGCCTGGATGGTGGCGTGGACGATGACGTCGCTGAAGGGCACCCGCCCGGTCAACTCGAGTCCACTGAAGATCATCCTCGTGACCCACAGGTTGATGATGTCGCGTGCGGTGACGTTGAGGGCGGTGGGGTAGAAGGCCTCGAGCTCGTCACCGGGCTCGGGCCAGCCCAGGGTGGCGAAGGGCCACAGAGCACTGGAGAACCAGGTATCGAGGACGTCGGGATCCTGGGTCAGCGCGCTCGAGCCGCAGTTGGGGCACACCCTCGGCTCCTCCACGGCGGCGAACACGTGGGCTTTATCGCAGGTGTAGACCGGGATCCGGTGACCGAGCCAGAGCTGGCGGCTGACGCACCAGTCCTTGATCCCGCCGAGCCAGTCGAGATAGGTCTTCTCGTAGCGCTCCGGATGCCAGCGCACGGCACCCTCGCGACTGGCCCTGATGCAGTGCTGCGCCAGGTCCTCCATGCGTAGGAACCACTGCTCGGAGACCAGGGGCTCGATCACGTCACCGGAGCGATCGCAATGCCCAACCTGGTGCCGCAGGGGATCCCGGCGGAGCAGCCGGCCTTCGGCGCTGAGGTCCGCCACCACGTGATCCCTGGCCTCGGCCACGGGCAGGCCGTCGTAGACCGACCCGGGGGCCTCGATCAGACCGCGCGGGCTGATGCAGGATCGCACCTCAAGCCCGTGACGGGCACCTATCTCCCAGTCCAGCGGATCGTGCCCCGGGGTGATCTTCAGCACTCCGGTGCCGAAATCGGGATCGACCGCAGCGTCGGCCACGATGGGTAGCCGGCGTCCGCCCAGGGGCAAGATCGCGGTCCGTCCCACCAACTCGCGATGCCTGGGGTCGTCGGGATGGACGGCGATGCCGCTGTCGGCCAGGATGGTCTCCGGCCGAGCCGTGGCGATGGCGATCCGACCTCCCCCCTCGAGGTCGTAGGCGACCTGGAAGAGCTCGTCATCATGCTCGCGCCAATCCACCTCGAGGTCGGAGATGGCGGACATGCAGGTCGGGCACCAGTTCACGATGCGCGGGCCGCGGTAGAGCCAGCCGCGCTCGAAGTAATGGACGAAGGCGGCGCGAACCGCGCGCACGTAGCCCGGGTCCATGGTGAAGCGCAGGCGGCTGAAGTCGAGCGAGGCGCCCAGCTCCCCGAACTGGGCGATGATGGTCGAGCCGACCGACTGGTACCAGCGTTCGACGCGGTCGGCAAAGGCCTCGCGCCCGATCTCCTCCTTGCTCTTACCCTCGCGCGCGAGCTGCCGTTCGATCACGTTCTGGGTGGCGATGGCGGCGTGATCGGTGCCGGGCAACCACAGCACCTCGTAGCCACCCATGCGCTTGTAGCGGGCCCAGACGTCCTGCAGCGTGGCGTTGGTGGCGTGCCCCATGTGGAGCTCCCCGGTGACGTTGGGGGGCGGAACCGCTATCGAATAGTGCGGGCGCCCGGACCGTGGGTTGGCCTGGAACAAGCGCGCAGCCTGCCATCGCCGGCTCCATTCCTGCTCGATCGCGGCCGGATCGAAGGCGGCCGGCATCCCGCTCGGGTGGTCAGAGGACCGCGACGGATCGGACCCTACGATGGGCTCGGGATCCTTCACCCTCAGCGCCTGACGACGGTGGACACGCCGACGGGTAGGGATGAGGCCATCACGCTGCGCCTAAGTCTACGGGCGCGCGGGCCGCCGCTCTAGATCCAGCCCTCGAGCGCGGCGAGAAAGCCGGCCAGGTCATCGCGGTGGATGGAATGGCCGGCCCCGGCCACCGTGCGCAGCGTGAATCCCAGCTCAAGCAACCGCTGCTGTGCCTCCTCTGGCACCTGATAGGTCGGGTCGGCGAGCAGCACCAGGCTGGGTACGGCCAGCCGATCTGGGACCAGGTCGATCGGCTGGCCGTTGTAGAAACCCTCGGTGGTGTCCGGATCCCAGTCTTTGAGCGCGGCCAGCTTGGCCGCGACGTCGGCGTCACTCCAGCGCGGACCGTCCTCTTTGACCTGGGCCTCGTCCCAGGTGCCCTCCCAGCGCAGCGCCATCGCTGTCAGCTCATGGCGATCCGACTCGATCACCCAGGCCGGGTCCTCGTAGACCGCGCGGGCCGGCCTCAGGCGCTCGACGGCACGGGCCAGGAGCGCGCCGCCGAGCGAGTGGCCGATGATGACGTCGGCCGAGGGGGGCAGGCTCTCGATCAGATCCTCGACCCAAGGATCGATCCCGTAGGGCCCGCGCTCGCTCTTCCCGTGACCGCGCAGGTCGGGGGCAAGGACCGTGTAGCCGCGGCGCTGGAGTTCCGGCCCGACCGACGTCCAGGAACCGGAGTCGCTCACCATGCCGTGGATCAGGATGGCGAGGCGGTCGCCTCCTGGCCAGCGCCTCAGGTTCAGTTTCAGTGGTCGCCTCCGGCCGACCGGTGCGGGATCGAGCCCAGGGTGGGGGCGAGGCTCAGCAGAGCCTCAGGAAAGGCCGAGATCAGGCGCGCGCCCCAACGAGGCCAGAGCGGGGCCACCACCAGCTCCGATCGGTTCTCCTCCAGGGCGCGGCGCACCGCTCGAGCCACCTGCTGGGGGGAGACCTCGGGAAAGGGCGAGCGGCGGCCACTGGCGGCCCACATGCCGGTCTCGCCCACGAAGTACGGGGAGACCAGGCTCACCCCGACGCCGGTCCGGCGGAGCTCGACGCGCAGGGCGTGGCCGAAGCCGCGCAGGCCGAACTTGGTCGCGTTGTAGATCGAAGCCCCCGGGCCGGGCACCTTACCCGCCAGCGAGGCGATGAGTACGACGTGCCCGCGTCCCCGCTCGACCATGGCCGGCACCAGAGCGCGGCTGAGCTGGATCGGCGCCCGCAGATTGACGTCCAGGGCGAGGTCGATGTCGCCGGGATCGAGAGCAGAGAGGCGGCCGGTGGCCTGAAGGCCCGCGTTGGCCACCAGGACGTCGATCGGGCCCGCGTCCTGGACCAGGGCTGCGAGCGCCTCCGGGCGGCCGAGGTCAGCGCAGACGAAGCTCGAACCGGGGATCTGCGAGCTCAGCTCGGCCAGCTCCGCCTGACTGCGCGCGGTGAGCACGAGGCTGGCGCCGGCGCGGGCGAGTTCGCGCGCAATGTGAGGGCCGATCCCGCGTGAGGCGCCGGTGAGCAGGACCCGGGCGCCGCGGAGGACGGTCAAAAGGATCGGGCTCGGGGCCGGTTCAGGCCGACTCGCCCACCGCGCGCGGACCGTCCGCGTCGTCGCCGAATTCGAAGACGGGATCCAGGCGCTCTTTGATCGACGCCGCGCTGATCGTGCAGCGCTTGATCTCAGGCCGGGAGGGGATCTCGAACATGGTGTTGAGCAACACCTCTTCGATGATCGACTTGAGCGCGCGTGCCCCGGTACCTCGTCCCACCGCCTTCTCCGCGATGGCCTTGAGCGAGGCGGGCTCGAACACCAGCTCCACGTTGTCGAGGCTGAAGAACTTCTGGTATTGCTTGACGAGCGCGTTCTTGGGTTCGGTCAGGATCTGGACGATGTCCGCCTCATCGAGCGGGTGCAGCGTGACAGTGATCGGCAACCGTCCGATGAACTCGGGGATGAAGCCGTATTTGAGCAGATCCTCGGGCTGGAGCTGGGCCAGGATCTCGGCCCGCTCCTTGCGCTCGACCTTGGTGTCGGAGACACCGAAGCCGATGTTCCGCTTGCCGATGCGCTGCTCGATGATGCGGTCGATGCCATCGAACGCCCCCCCACAGATGAAGAGGATGTTCGTGGTGTTGATCTGGAGAAAATCCTGGTGGGGATGCTTGCGTCCGCCCTGTGGGGGAACGTTGGCGACCGTGCCCTCCAGGATCTTGAGCAGCGCCTGCTGCACACCCTCCCCCGACACGTCGCGGGTGATGGAGGGGTTGTCCGACTTGCGCGCGATCTTGTCGATCTCGTCGATGTAGATGATGCCGCGCTCGGCCCGGCTGATGTCGAAGTCGGCCGCCTGGATCAGCCGCAGCAGGATGTTCTCCACGTCCTCACCCACGTAGCCCGCCTCGGTCAGGCTGGTGGCGTCGGCGATGGCGAAGGGGACGTCCAGGATTTTGGCCAGGGTCTGGGCGAGATAGGTCTTGCCACAGCCGGTGGGACCGACGAGCAGAACATTGGACTTGGTGAGCTCGACGTCGCCGACGAGCTTGGAGGCCGACACCCGCTTGTAGTGGTTGTAAACCTGAACCGAGAGCACCTTCTTGGCGTGCTCCTGACCGATCACGTACTGGTCAAGGGACGAGGAGATGGTCTTGGGGTTGGGAATGAAGCCGCTCTTGGGCTTCTTGGAGCCGGCGCTCCGGTTGTCCTCCTCCAGCACCTCCTGGCAGAGGTCGATGCACTGATCGCAGATGTACACGCCAGGTCCGGCAACCAGCTTTTTGACCTGGTCCTGGCCCTTACCGCAGAAGGAGCATCGGGTATAGCGGCGACGGTCTTCTCGGTCGTTCATCTCAGCACCATCAGGATCGTCAGCATGGGTGGTCTAGGCCGGAGCCGGCGGCCGCTGGCCGCGCAGGATCTCGTTTGCAAGACTGACACACTCGCTGCAGATGTAAACCCCTGAACCGGCGATTAGTTCCACCCCCTGTCCCCGCGGCTTGCCGCAGAAGGAACAGTGGGGCTGATGACGAACGACCTTGGGGGTGTCCCCCCGGCGTCGGAAGATGCCCATTGCGCTATTTCTTCGCCGCGGGCGTCGCCTTTTCCATGGCCATCTCCGGGGAGGTGATGATGTCGTCGATCAATCCATATGCCTTGGCCTGCTCGGGGGTCAAGAAGTAGTCGCGCTCGGTGTCCTGCTGGACCCGCTCCAGGGGCTGATGACAGTGCTTGGCCAGGATCCCGTTGAGCACTTCGCGCGTGCGCAGGATCTCCTGGGCGTGGATCTGAATGTCCGAGGCCTGACCCTGGATTCCGCCCGACCAGGGCTGGTGAATCAGGATGTTGGCGTGGGGCAGGGCGAAGCGATGCCCATCGGCGCCCCCAGCGAGCAGCACCGCCCCCATCGAGTAGGCCATGCCGATGCAGATCGTGCTGACGGTGGGCCGGATGTACTGCATGGTGTCGTAGATCGCAAGTCCGGCCGTCACGCCCCCACCCGGGCTGTTCACGTAGACCGCGATCTCGCGCTCGGGATCCTCGCTCTGCAGGAACAGAAGCTGGGCGATGACCAGGTTCGCGACCTGATCATCGATGGGGGTGCCGATGAAAATGATGCGGTCCTTGAGCAATCGAGAGTAGATGTCAAAGGCGCGCTCTCCGCGGTTGGTGCTCTCGACCACCATCGGCACCATGTATCCCGCCGGACCGTCTATACCCATGCGGTCATTGTAGGTTGGCATCCCCGCTCTATTCGGCATCGCCCGCCTTGGCCTTGCGGCGGCGCGGCGCGGACGGGGCCTTCTTGGCCGGGGGTTCGGGGGCGGCCACGGCCAGGCGCTGGACCAGCTCCTCCAGGGTCCGGAGCCGGGTCAGGCGGTGCCGGAAATGGTCGCGGGCGATGGGGTTGGCGCGGAGTTCGGCCGCGTTAGCCGTAGGATCGCCCGCGGCCTCGGCCTCGATCTGCTGGTCGACCTCCCCCTCCTCGACCGAGACCTGCAGGGCGTCGGACGCGGCGCCCAGAACCAGGTCCACGCGCACCCGCTCGAGCGATTCCGGGCGCATCTCCGCAGCCAGCTCCGTCGCCGTCTTGCCCGCGTACTCGAGGTAGCGCTCCAGCTTCAGTCCCTGCTGGGCGAGCTGGTGCTCGAGCTCGTGCATCCGGCCCTCGACCTCGCGCTCGACCAGGGCCTCGGGCACCTCGACCTCCGAGGCCTCCACCAGCGCCTTCAGCACCTCTCGCTCGGTGGCCAGGAGGTCAGAGCGCGCGGCCTGCTGGCGCAGATCGTCGGCCACCGCCTGGCGCAGCGCATCCACACTCGACTGCTCCCCGCCGCTGATCTGGGCGGCGAGCTCGTCGGTGAGTTCGGGGATGTGCCGCTCCTTGACCCCGCGGACGGTCATCACCAGCACGGCCAGGCGCCCCGCCAGGTCAGGGTTGGAGTGATCGTCCGGCATCTGGACCTCAGCCCGAGCACTCTCGCCCAGCGTGAGGCCGGGCAGGACGGCCAGCAGCTCGGGGATCAACACCCCCTCTTGGACCTCGACCTCCATCGCCCGGCGCCGCTCCGCCTCGAGCTCCTTACCGTCGACCTCGGCGTCGAGGTCGACCACCAGCACGTCGCCCAGACGAACCTCGCGCTCGACCACGTGGAGCTCGGCCAGGCGCGATTGCAGCTCGCTCAGCCGCCGCTCGACCTCCCCCTCCCCCACCTCGGTCTCGATGCGAGGAACCCGGATCGAATCCAGGTCGGGCAGCTTGACCTCGGGCAGCACGGTCACCCGGGCGGTGAAGCGGGCTGGCCGGCCCCGTTCGAACTCGGCGATGTCGACCCGGGGGGTGTCGATGGCACTGATCGACTTCTCGCGCAGCGCCTGGCCCACCACCTCGGGAATCAACAGATCGATCGCCTCCTCCCGCACGGCGGCCTCTCCCAGCCGAGCCAGGACCATCTCGCGTGGGGCCTTGCCGGGGCGGAAGCCCTCTATCCGCGCCCTCTGCTGGAGCCGGGACAGCACGCGCTCGTAGGCGCGGTCGACCTCGGGGGAGGGAACTTCGATGCTGACCCCGACCAGGCTGCCGGGAAGATTTTCAGTCTGGATCTGGAGTTCGAGCGGGCTCACAACCCTGGGATTCTACCGAGCCCGACCGAGGGGGCCGCCCCCGCGGCCAGGTCAGGGCGGGCCCGGCCGCCCGGCGGCGTTGGGCGATACGAGCGGCGTCGGGCTGGGCTGGGTCAGGACCGGACCCTGGTTGGGGTCGTTGGGAATTGTGGTGCTGGTCGGGGAGGGCGAGGGGCTCGGGTTGTCGTTGGGCAGCCGCGCGATGCTGGTGGCATCGGCCAGGAAGTAGCTTCCGTCCGCCCCCCGGACCACGTCGGCGGGGGGCTGGTACCAGTCGTTGGGCACGCCCTTGAGGGCGGCCTCCATGAATTGATGCCACGCCGGCGCGGCGACGTAGACACCGTCCGAGCCCGCCACCATGTAGTGGTTGTTGTCCAGGATGTCACCGACCCAGAACACGCTCGCCAGATCCGGGGTGAAACCCACGGTGAGGCCGTTCTTAAAGTTGTCGGTGGTTCCCGTCTTGGCCGCCGCCGTACGGTCGGGCAGGTGCAGGGGCCCGTTGGTGCCGAAGATCAAAGCGCGGTTCTGGTCGTTCGACATCATCTGGGCCATGATGAACGAGACCCCCGGATCAACCGCCTGGCGCGCCCCCCGGTTGGGATCCGCCTGGTAGAGGACGTGACCCTTGAGGTCGGTGACCTGCAGAATCGCTTCCGGGGAGTGGTACATGCCGAGGTCGGCGTAGGTGGAGAGAGCACCGACCTGCTCCAGAAGCGTCATCGGGTAGCCACCGAGGGTGAGGCTGGGACCGAACGAGTAGACCGAGTCGTTGGTCGTGTAGTACGCGGTACCGTCGGGGTTCAGGTGGCCGATGCGGGGCTGCAGACCGACGTTGCGCATGAAGCTGACCACCGCCGGCACCCCGACCGCGAGCTCGGTCTTGACCGCGGGGATGTTGAGCGAGTTGAGGAACGCCTCGCGCAGGGGAAGCACGCCGTGGGTGCGCCGGTCGTAGTTGTAGACCTCATACGGGGCCAGACCCTGGCCCTGGGGGATGACCAGGGGGCTCGGGCCGTCCAGGATGGGGGTGTCCATGGTCGCCACCCGGGCGTTGATGGCCGCGCCGTACATGAAGGGCTTGATCGACGAGCCCAGGTTCAAGGGCACGTCCGAGACGTAGTTGAACTGGCCCCCGGGGGCGTTGTAGTCGGGCGAGCCGACCATGGCCAGGATCTGGCCCGTCTTGGGATCCATGGAGACCATGGCCGAGCTCAAAAGTCCGTTGCGATCGCGCCACTTGTTGGCGTTGAGGTTGTTGACCACGATGTTCTGAGCCAGCTGCTGCTGCGTGTAGTTGAGCGTGGTCTTGACCACCAGCTGCTGGGCCCCGACCGAGAAGCCCAGTGACTCGAGCTCGGTCTTCACGTAGTCGACGAAGTGAGGAGCGAGGAAGGTGTTGACGGGGGAGAAGATGGAAAGCTTCTCGGCGGCCGCCTGCTGGGCCTCGAGCGGAGTGATGTCACCGACCCGGACCATGGCGTCCAAGACCTGCTTCTGTCGTACCCGAGCCGCGACCGGATGGAGGTCTGGACTCCACAGCGCGGGCGCCTGGGGCAGGCCGGCCAGCATCGCCGCCTGGGCCAGGTCCAAGTCCTTGGCGTCGCGGTGGAAGAAGGTGGTGGCCGCAGCCTGGATCCCGTACTGCTGGTCGCCGTAATAGGTCTCGTTCAGATACAGCTCCATGATCTGGTCCTTGCTGTACGTGCGACTCAGCTCATAGGCCAGGATGACCTCGCGAATCTTTCGGCTGTAGGTCTGCTGGGGGCTCAGGAAAAGGCGCTTGACCAGCTGCTGAGTGATCGTCGAGGCACCGCTCACGATGCTCCCCGAACGCGCGTTGGCGAGCGCGGCGCGAGCGATACCGAGGATGTCGAAGCCCGGGTTCGAATAGAAGTTTTTGTCCTCGACCGCCACCGTCGCCTTGATCAGCACCGGAGCGACCTGGTTCAGGCTGACGTTGATGCGCCTGTCGCCGCCCTGGGAGAGGTCAGCCAGCAGGACGCCGTTGCGGTCGTAGATCAAGGTGTCGCCCGAGAAGGCGGCCGAGGTCAGCCCCTTGACCGAGGGCAGCCCGTCCACGAACGAGACCGCGTAGGCGTAGCCCACGATTCCCACCACGACCAGAGCGGCGGCGACGGCGGCGACGATGCGGAGCAGATCCTTGCGATGCCGTCGCCGCCCGCCCGGGGACCACTGGGAGTGGAGTCTGGCTCGGGGGCGGCGCCCCGAGCGGGTGGTGAATCGAGGAAGCGCTCTCATGAGGGCCTGTCGGCGCTGGCGATTGTAGCGACCCGCCCCCCGGCCACCCGCTCGAGCACCACCAGGTGGGAGAGCCCGAGGACGCGCAGAGGCGTGGATTCAGCCCGATGGAGGACTTGTCTGAGCCCCGCCCCCGGGCGCCCCCAGCGCTGCACCAGGTTGTCGTAACCGCCGAACACCACCTCATGGCTCACCAGCTGCAGCGGTACCAGGACGAGCAGGCGACGCAGCGCGCGCCAGCTGTAGGTGCGCACGTGGGGCGCCAGACGGTCGCGCAGGCGGCGGGGAAGATAATTGACCAGGGGCACATTGCCGAAGTGATAGCGGCCGCGCCAGAAGACCCCGTGCTGCTCCACCGGATACCAGCGGTTGGGGCAGAAGATCACCGCCCGGCCGCCCGGTTTCAACACCCGCGCCATCTCCAACAGCGCCGCCTGATCGTCGTCCACGTGCTCGATCACCTCGTTGGAGATGACAACGTCGAAGCTGGCGTCCGGATACGGCAGGTGCTCGGCGGCGGCGCAGGCGAACACGGCCAGCCCGGTGCGTCGCTGGGCCTCAATCACACGTTCGCGCTCGTAGTCGAGCCCGAACGCCAGCGCCCCCCGCCGGTGCAGCTCGAGCACATACGCCCCCAGTCCACAGCCGTCGTCGAGCACCCTGGCGCCCTCCAAGGCGGGGACGGCGCGGCGGATCATCTCCAGCCGGCGGTCCTGTCCCGCCCGCCACACATAGGACGGCTCTCCCCTCTGGGCAGCCTGGGCCGAGGGGGTCAGCGGCGCGCTGCCCGGGGCGGGCGAGGACGACTCGCCGCCCGGCCGCCAGGGGTTGGTCGAGCGACCGCCAGGGGGATGACCGGGGCCTCGCTGACGAGCTCGACGCCGTCTGGAAGCGTGGGGCGGGGAGGCAGACCGGGGACCCGATCGCGGCTCGTGATCCAGATCGCCGCCAGGCCCACTGCCAAGCCACTCAGGCTGACGGCGAGCAGGAATCCGAGCGGCCTCCGCATGCTCATCTCACCCTAACCCGTCCTGGGTCCCGCTGTCCGGCGCGGGGACGGCGCCCGCACGCGGGCGAGCGAAGACGTCGGCGGGATCGACCAGACGCTCCTGCTTGGAGCCAGCAAAGTGGATCCTGACCCCCATTCGACCCGGGCTGCCCAGCTCCCAGCCGAGCTGGAAGAGCTCGCTGCAGCGAATAAGATCGTCCGCCCGGGCGCTCTGCCGGCCGTCGGTCCAGGTCACGCTCTGGCTCCTGGCGCCGGCAAACCCGAGTCGCACATCGCCCCCGGTCTTGAGGCTGTAGGCGAAATCGTCCAGGGCACCACCCTGGGCGTCGGCCATGAGCTCGAGCAGGCTCGTCAACTCGCCCTCGCGCGTGGCCGCGCGCACCCGGGAGCGCGTCGCCAGGCGCTGCGCACGCTGGCGGCGACGCACCTCGGTCAGGAGTACATCGCGCTCGGACCTGAGCTCGGCCAGCGCCTCCTCCAGGGGTCGGAGACGACCTCTGAGCTCGCTCAGACGGTGCTCGAGTTCATCGGGGTCCAGCTCGGATAGAGGGCTCGACATGGCACCCACCGTAATCTCACCGCGCCCCCGGTTTGTCAACGACGCCGTTGACAAATTGGTAGAATCGATGGGTGACAGATCGCCGCGCCGGGATCCTATCCCACCTCGAGACCCACCCCGGGGCGCTCCTGGCCGAGCTCGCCGAGCACCTTGGAATGACCAGACAGGGGGCCCTGCGCCACCTCGAAGCGCTTCAGGCGGCGGGTCTGGTCGAGACCGCCAACGCCGAGCACAAGGGTCCGGGCCGGCCCCAGCATAGCTATCGACTCACCGCCTCGGCTTCGGCCCACCTGCCGAACCGGGATCGAGCGCTGGCCGGAGAGCTGGTCGAGTTCTTCCAGATGGGCGAGCTGGAGCGCTTCTTCGCCGGTCGGTCCGCCCGACTGGAGGCAGAGTACGCCACCCAGCTGGCCGGACTTAAGGGGACGGATCGGGTGCGCGAACTGGCGCGCCTGGCCACCTCGAGCGGCCATCTGACCGAGGTCTTGGATGGACCTGGCGGCCTCTCTTTAACGCACCGCAACTGCCCGATCAAGGACGTGGTTGCGCGCGACACCCACCCCTGCCAGCACGAGCAGGACATGTACGCCCGGCTGCTCGACTCCAAGGTCGAGCGCGGAAGCTGGCAGGGCGGCGGCGATGCCGCCTGCACCTATCGCATCGCAGAGAACAAGGGGACACAAATTGGCTGATTTCGAGATCGAAGACCTGCGCGTCGGAGTCGAGGGCCGGGAGATTCTAAAGGGCATCACGCTCAGCATCGACCGGGGCTCGGTGCACGCCGTGATGGGCCCCAACGGCTCCGGCAAGAGCACGCTCTCCAACGCCCTCATGGGCCACCCGGGATACGAGGTCTTGGGGGGCCGGGCCACGTTCTTGGGGCAGGATCTGCTCGCCCTGGCACCGGATGCTCGCGCCCGCCTCGGACTCTATCTGGCGTTCCAGTACCCCACCACCGTGCCCGGGGTGACGATGGCCAACTTCCTGCGCTCGGCGGTGAACGCCAAGCGCGGATATGACGGCAAGGACAAGTCCAAGGCGATCTCGCCGCGAGAGTTTCGAGAGCTTCTAAAAGAGCCCATGCAGACGCTGCGCATCGACGACAGCTTCCTCAGCCGCTACGTCAACGACGGCTTTTCGGGCGGGGAGAAGAAGCGGGCGGAGATCCTGCAGATGGCGCTGCTTAAGCCCGAGCTCGCCATCCTCGACGAGACCGACTCCGGGCTCGACATCGACTCCATTAAATACGTGGCCGAGGCCATCAACGAGATGCGACGGCCTGGACTGGGGGTGCTGATCATCACCCATTACACGCGGATCCTCGAATTCGTCAAACCGGACCGGGTTCACGTCCTGGTCAATGGCGCCATCGTGCGCTCGGGTGGGGCCGAGGTGGCCGAGGCGCTGGAGCGGACGGGTTACGCAGAATGGGTGGATGAGCCGACCGCGCTGTCGGCTGGGGAGAACTGAGTCATGGCCTTGAGCCCGAGCATCAACGTCGGGGACGACTACCGCGAGAAGTACGGCTTCTTCGACCCCGAGAAGTACGTCTTCAAGGCCAAGCGGGGGCTGTCGGAGGAGATCGTCAAGGAGATCTCCTGGATGAAGGGCGAGCCCGATTGGATGGCCAAGCTGCGCCTGCGCTCGCTCGGCATCTTTCGCCAGAAGCCGATGCCGAACTGGGGCGCTGACCTCTCGGTGATCGACTTCGAGAACATCTTCTACTTTCTCAAGTCGACCGAGAAGCAGTCGCAGAGCTGGGATGACGTGCCCGAGGACATCAAGCGCACCTTCGACCGCCTGGGGGTGCCCGAGGCGGAGCGCAAGTTCCTGGCCGGCGTTGCCGCCCAGTACGAGTCCGAGGTCGTGTACCACTCCCTGCACAAAGAGCTCGAGGACAAGGGGGTCATCTTCCTTGACACCGACACCGCGCTGCGCGAGCACCCCGAGTTCTTCGAGGAGTACTTCGGCAGCGTGATCCCGGCCGCCGACAACAAGTTCTCCGCGCTCAACACCGCGGTCTGGTCGGGGGGCTCGTTCATCTACGTGCCCAAGGGGGTGCGGATCGAGATCCCGCTCCAGGCCTACTTCCGGATCAACGCCGAGAACATGGGTCAGTTCGAACGAACTCTGATCATCTGTGACGAGGATTCCTTCGTGCACTACATCGAGGGCTGCACGGCGCCGATGTACACCACCGACTCGCTCCATTCCGCCGTGGTCGAGATCGTGGTCAAGCGCGGAGCGCGCTGCCGCTACACCACGATTCAGAACTGGTCGACCAACGTCTTCAACCTGGTCACCAAGCGCGCCGTGTGCTACGCCGACGCGACCATGGAGTGGGTCGACGGCAACCTCGGGTCGCAGATCACCATGAAGTACCCCTCGGTCTACCTGATGGAGCCCGGGGCTCGTGGCGACGTGCTCTCGGTCGCCTTCGCCGGCGCCGGGCAGCACCAGGACGCGGGGGGCAAGATGGTCCACGTGGCGCCGCACACCACCTCGACCATCACCTCGAAGTCGATCTCCAAGGCGGGCGGCCGGACCAGCTACCGCGGTCTGGTCAAGGTTCACCCCGGGGCTCATCACGTCAAGTCCTTCGTCAAGTGCGACGCCCTGCTCCTGGACGAGCACTCCATCTCCGACACCTACCCCTACATCGAGTGCGACGAGTCCCAGGTCAGCATCGGCCACGAGGCCACGGTGAGCAAGGTCTCCGACGAGCAGCTCTTCTACCTGGAGAGCCGCGGGATCCCACCGGCAG
>DATLSE010000038.1:0-5289 GCA_035534295.1 Nitrosotalea sp. | reverse complement strand
CATCCACGGATAGGCCCACAGCTTGTTTCTCAGCAGCGCCGCAACCAGCACGATCTTGACCAGGCCATGTGAGAGCAAATACGCAGCGCCGAACCGGAGGGAAGCTCCGGTCAGAGCACCGGTTGCGTGAAGCAGGTGGTTGGCGATGAAGTCGTGGGGATCTTCGGACAGCTCGTGCTGGGTCAGCGTTTGTGTGACGCGATCAATCGTGCTCGGGGAGACCAGGAGCAGGATCACGCCGCCGGTGACCTCCAGGACCCCGTCAAGCCCTTTGAGCACGATCCCGACAAGGAAGGCGCGATCGAGTAGGTCGCCGCGCTCGAAGCGTTTCACCGTTCCGATTTGATCAGATTCGAAGGATGACGATCGCGCCGCCTGACTCAAGCCCGCCAGGGGCTGAGCCGTCTCCAGCCCCGGGCGTTCGACTTCCACGACGGTGACCCTGTCGATGAGGCTGCGTTGAAGGCGCTCATTCTCGAAGCGGTACGGCTGAACACGTTGAAGGTGCGCAAGCGATAGGCGACTGAGATCCGTCGGCCGGGCGCCGGACGGCTGAGCTCGAAGCCAAAGTCGAAGAGGCCACCCGAGACGCGCGGAAAGACCGTCGGGATGGCACGGTTCTGCGAATACGCGTCGAGGACACTGGCGAGCGCGGGAGCTGAACCCGGAGCTCAGGAGGGATTGCACCTGTCCCGGCTGCCGCCCCGGATACTTCGTCCCGGTCGAACTGGGCCGGCCGATCCGGCGACCGGCCACCTCTTTGGGTTGTCGATTGACCTCATACGAGTTTGTGTGCCCCTCACCGTCAGCAGGCGACTGAGCTCCAAACCTCTCAAAATCCCTGTCTCGTGGGGCGATTCAGCAGATAGAAGAGCCCCGGGTGGGATTTCGAGTTCGCCGTGGCTGTATATCCAGTCGGGGGCACTGAACTCGAGGTACTCCGCGGCATTAACTTGAGCCGCGCTCCCCCGGGGCGCGCCCGATGATCCGTCTCCCCGAAAGGGGGACTCGATCTGGTGTCCGCCGAGGATGTACACCTTTAGGAAATACGGGGCAGGCGGCGGTGATCTGGCTCAGCGCGGTCGGGATGGCGTCCGAGCAAGGGGGCCGGGAGGAGGTTAGGGATGCGCAAATGGACTTCTTGAACCCGACACGTTCCTGCGAGCCCAGGCGTCGGCGATCGTACTCACTGATTTCCTCAGCGTCGACACCGTGCTTCTGAAGCGGCTGTACGTCCTCTTGTATATGGAGCTGGCGACCAGGCGGGTGATCTGGTTCGCGGTGACCGACAGGCCAGACGCTCAGTGGGTGAGCCAGCAAGCCAGGAATGTGAGCTGGGAACTCAACCAGCTGGGCGTGCTGGCGCGGTTCCTGATCCACGATCACGACGACAAGTACGGCGGTGGCTCCGACCGCGTGTTCGAGGCCGACGGTATGGCTGTGATCAAGACTCCGATCGCGGCGCCCAGGGCGAATTCGCACATGGAGCGCCAAATTGGCTCGACCAGGCGGGAATGTCTGGCCATGACGAATTTGTGTTGCCTGACAGCCGAGGGCGCCCGCGATAAGTCGCGTACATGACCACGCCGTGGGGGGGCACGTCGGCGGTGATGACGCCGGCGGTCTCCGTCGCCGCGTCGCTCCACAGGTCGAGCAACATATACCTGGGGGCGTATGCCAACCCCACCTGCGCCGCCGTGGTGGAGATGGTCGCCGGCGTGTCGGTCTGATTGAAGAGGACGACGGCCCTGCCCCCGTTTGCCAGGGGCTTGGTCAACACCCAGTGTCCGTCCGCGCTCGCCACCAGGTAGCCCTGCCGGCCCAACGGGTCCTGGTCCACTTCGATCACCGAAATGTTGGTGAGGATGCTCTGCGTGGTCGCCGACATCGTGGTCAGGTCATTGCCGGCGATCAGCGGAGCCGCCATCTCCGCCCAAAGGCTGAACTGGCTCTGGTACTCGGTAGTGCTCATCCCGCCGTTGCCGGTCTCGAGCATGTCCGGATCGTTCCAGCCGCCTGGCCCGGCCTGCACGTGGTGGCTCACGTTGTGGGTGAAATTCCAGAGCATGCTTGGATAGCTGTCCTGGACGTCCGGAGTGGTCCGCCACAGGTTCGCCACCCCCCGCGCCCAGCTCCAGGGCTCGTCGTTGGTCCAGTCATTGACGTCGTAGACGATCGGGCGCCCGGTGGCGGCGAGCGCGTCACGCATCTGCGCGGCCAGCATCTGGCTGAGCTGCCGAGGGGTCAGGTGCGGGTAATTCCGATATGGGATGGAGCACCAGTCGAGCTTGAGGTAGTCGACACCCCAAGAGGCGAAGGTCGCGGCGTCCTGCCGGTAGTGCCCGTAGCTGCCCGCGCTCGTACCCGCGCAGTTCTGGGTTCCTGCGCTCGTATAGATCCCGAACTTCAGGCCCAGCGAATGTACGTAGTCGGCGACGGGCCTGATGCCTTGGGGAAACTTGGCGGGGTTGGGCTGGAGCGTGCCGGTGGCATTGCGCCACCGCAGATCCCACCCGCCGTCGAGGTTCACGTACGTGTAGCCGGCGTCCTTCATCCCTGAGTCGACGAGGGCACGGGCCGCGGCCTCGACCGTCGCTGCAGTCACGCGGAGGTAAAAATGGTTGAAGCCATTCCATCCCATCGGTGGGGTCAGGCCCAGTCCGGTGGCTGACGGCATGACGGCAGGCCTGGGCAGGGGCGCCGACGGGTCGCCGCTGACTGACACCGTCCTTGTGGACGCGACAGTTGTCTGGGGTGCGACCCGAGCCGGGAAGATTCCAACGAGGGCAGATACGACAAACCCGACGACCACGATGCCCGTGGTGGTGACCATGCCCATCCTGCGTCGAGACATCTCTTCCTACCTAAATGCCGCCATCGCCCTTTAACCCCACCGGGGGCAGCGAGACGGCCAATGCCTATTCGTTGCCCTCGAACTGGTGGTCGACGTTGGCACCGGGGGCATCGGCGTGACCGACATCGGGCGTGCCTGGCGCCTCGGTGGTGTCGACTTTCTCCGTGCCTCCAATTGCTTCGGTGGGCTCCGCGCCCGTCTGGGATGCGGGGGTGGAGGGACCCGGCGTCTGCGTTGTAGAGGCCTGAACGGCTAGCGCCCCGCCCCCCAAGGCGAGTACCGCAGGTACCGCCACGAGAGCGAACTTACGTTTCAAATTCATGATCTGAGACACCTCTTTATGGGATTACGGTCCTCTGACCGCTGACCAAGAGCCTGATCCTCGTTCCTCAACCAGCCCTAAACCGGGCCCTCGTCTCCATTTATTAATCCTTTAGATACTCGGCGCACCATTCCCTCCGGTTACCGCAGGTTGGCGGTCTGCGGCCATTGATGCTGGTGCGACACGGATATCTCCTGTTCCGCGCCTTTGCTGCGTGAAGTTCCGCTCCTATGCGCCGACGGGTTCTTAGATTAGGGCGCTGCACATCCAAGTTCTTGGCGCCGTCCATGGCCTTCGCCCCCAGCGGCTCCCCCTCCGTCAGCTTCCCTGCTGTTGGAAGCGGTTCCTGAGTGCCCAGACCCCGTCGACGTAGGAGCGACTCGAGGGGTAGATGCCGTACTTCCTGGTCGCGGTCTCCCCCTGGTAGTAGGCGGCGAGGGAGAGCTTGGGGTCGCTTCTCGAGCTTCACGAAGCTCGCAGTTTATTAGCACCGCCTGCCCGGGCATCGCGCACAAACGGTGAGCCCGGGCGCGACATCCGCCCCGGGCTCAGCTACGGGAAACCGACACGCCAGACGACCTCCGCCTACTTGATGTACGGCGGTCGTCGAGACCCCGGCGCCGGTCAGGCCGCCGAGGATCTGTAGCCGGCCGCCCTCGGCGAGTACGACCGCGCGCTGCAGCGGGCTGGGGAGGCGCCAGCTGGCCTGGGCGGCGTCCAGCACCAGCGGACCCGCCGGGCGGGTCGGGCTGGGCCGGACACCAGCTTGCGGGCTGGTGGCGTTATTCGCCGGGCTGCCGGCCGTGCAGGCGGCCAATGTGAGGGCGGCGGCCAGACTCAGCGCGGGCAGGGCGAGGTGGCGAGGTCGCATTCGGCGGATCATCCGAGAGCACACGGCAAGACGGATGGCCAGTGCGGGCAGGGCAAACCGTCGACGACGCGTCCGGTGGGGTCCCTCTTCCTGGCCGCGGGTGGGGCGTCCATGTCGCTGCCGCGCCCGCACCGCCGTACCGGTTTGCGCTGGCCGGGCGGCGAGACGACGGTCGAGGTTTAAGCGCTCACGCGCTGGGCGACAAGTTCGAGACTGAGGCGGCCGACGCGGGTTGACCTTGGGCACAATCGGCGAATGCCCGGTCGCTACCAACCACCGTATTCTTTTTTGGTAGATGGACCTCCTCCAACTTGGGGATGTGAGGGCGCCGAAATCGCCCACCAGGCAGGGGCCCTGGGTAGGAAGGCCCCTACTCTGGCGGTCCGGCAGTAGAGGTATGGGAGAGGGGAGCGCGACGCTCCCCTCTGAATGGTGCAATTGGGCCTAAGCGAGCCTGTTGCTAGTTGCCTCCAGCGACATCGGGCCCATCGTTGACATTGAGTCCGCCGGTCTGCTCGAGATTGACATCGGGTCCGACGTTCGGGCCGAGATCGGGTCCAACGTCGCCCGCCTCAGCAGCAGGAGCCTTCGTGGTGCTGTCCGAACCCGGGGTGGCCGACCCCGACCCAGCAAGTGCCGGCGCTGCCCAGATTCCGAGCGCCCCGACCGCGGCAATAGGTGCCGCCAACAGCGCTAACTTACGTTTCAAATTCATGATCTGAGACACCTCTTTATGGGATTACGGTCCTCTGACCGCTGACCACGAGCCTGATCCCCGTTCCTCAACCAGCCCTAAACCGGGCCCACGACATCGTTTAGTAATCCTTTAGATGCTCGGCGCACCATTCCCTCGTGCGAGTCCTGGTTGTCGAGGACGACCGGCGGCTTGCCGCCAGCCTGCGCCGCTCCCTGATCGAGTCGAGGATGGCTGTCGGCGTCGCCCACGACGGCGAGGAAGGTCTGGCGGCGGCAGCCTCGACTCCCTACGACGTGATCGTGCTCGACGTCATGCTGCCGCGGCTCGACGGCCTGGAAGTGACGCGCCGCCTCCGCGAGCAGAGAGTCGAGACGCCGATCCTGATGCTGACCGCGCGGGACGGCGTCGACGATCGAGTAGGTGGCCTGGAGGCGGGCGCCGACGACTACCTGGTCAAACCCTTTGCGCTGCGCGAGGTGGTCGCCCGGCTGCGCGCCCTCACGCGACGACACGTGCCGAATCGCAAGGCCCAGTTGAAGGCTGGC
>DATLSE010000037.1:0-5779 GCA_035534295.1 Nitrosotalea sp. | reverse complement strand
CGGGGTGGCGACGGCGTTTGGGGCGGCGGCTCTAGCAGCCGGGGCGTTCGGAGCGGTGGCCTTCACCGCAGTCACCGCAGCGCTGGCGGGCGGTGCTGGCATGGACCCCTGGCTGAAGCACCTTCGTGCTCAGCTTTTGGCGGGGGAGAGCGCCTTCGGAGCCTTCTTCGACCGAGTCACGCAGATGGAGATGCCGGTGATCTCCAAGATCGTCGGCCAGGTGATCGGCGTCGGGATCAAGATCCTCCCAACCTTCTTGCCGCTGATAGCTGCAGGCGGCGTGGGCATGGAGGCATTCACCAAGAACCTGATGCCAGCCTTCACTAACCCCGCGTTCGGGCAGTTCACGAGCCAGATGGCCAAGGTCGCCCCAGCGGTGCTAGGGGGCGCAGGAAAGGCCCTGGCTAGCCTGGGTGAGGGCTTCGCCAACCTGGCGCAGGCGTTCATCCCGCTGGTGCCCCTGGTCACCAAGGGCTTCGTGGGCATGACCGAGGCGTTCAAGAAGTGGGCCATGAGTCTGGTGAGTTCTAAGGGGTTCGCCAACTTCATTGCGGACGCCAAAAAGACGCTCCCGGAGGTCGCCAAGCTGTTCGGCGACGTGGCCGCCGGCGTCTTCTCTGTCGTCGGGTTTCTCGCGACCCTGAGCGTGACCACGGGGTCGGCGTTAGGGGCCGTCGTCAAGTGGGTGGGGACGGTCGTCAAGTCGATCATCGGGTGGTACGGCCACATGACTGGCTTGAACCAGTTCGTGAGCCGCGCGCTCAGTTCGATTGCCGCGGGCTTCGGCAAGCTGGCTGGCTTCATATCGCAGATCATCGCTGGGCTCGGCCGCTGGCTGCACACCCACTGGGCGCAGATCACCGACGACGCCTCGATCGCCTGGAACATCGTGAGTAGCGCGATTCGGATCGCCTGGGAGGTGATCACCAGCATCATCCACGGCGCTGCGGTGCTGCTGGTTCCAGCTCTCGCGTTGGTCTGGTCTCTCATTTTCAATGGGGTCTCGATCGCCTGGACCATCATCACGACCGCCATCGGCACCGCGATCACCCTGATCATCTGGACCATCGAGCGGATCGGCGACGTGGTCGGCTTCTTCCAGAAGCTGCCAGGCCGGATCGTCGGCGCGATCGGCGTCGCCTGGAACATCCTGCTCCAAGTGGGCAAGGACATCGTCGGCGGCCTACTCTCGGGGATTCAGAACGCATGGCACAAGGTGACAAGTTGGATCGGCAACGCCATCAGCGGCCTCACCAGCGTTGCGAAGAAGGTGCTGGGCATCAGCAGCCCCTCCACCGTCTTCTACGGGATCGGCCAGAACATCGGCGAGGGACTCGCGGCCGGATTGCTGGCCTCGACCAACAAGGTCAACGCGGCCAGCCGGGGGATGCTGAGCGGCCTAACCGGGCCTGGCAACCTCGGTCTGGTGAGTAATTCCGCGATCATGGCCTCGGTGGGCGTCTCGGGCGCCGTCAGCGTGGCCGGCATGGGCAACAACGCGGTCCTGGCCGCGCTGCAGCGGATCGAGGCAGCCATCCACGTCGAGGGCGCCGCTCCGACTGGTGCGGCAATCTCGACCAAGGTCAGCGCCACGATGGTCAACGCGATTCAGCAGCAGCAACGCACCGCTCTGCAGATCGCCCGGGCTGGCGGCTGATGAACGCTCCCGATCCGTACCGCCTACGAGAGCGCGAGTGGAGCGCTCGGAAAAGGCGGGGATTCTACCGCCCGCGCCGTCTCGACCATTTGCAATACCTGGAGGACGATCGACGCGAGGCCGATCGGCTCAGGGTGGCGGACTTGCCCGCAAACCATGACGCTGGGAGCGATCCTCAGCCCCGATGAGGCCGTCCCGCGACTCCCAGGGCCCCGACCCTAGCGATCGTCGGCGCGCTCCTGTTCCGCGAGCTGGGCCAGCCGGATGGCCTGGTCTTTCCGCTGGGCGCGTCGAAACAGGCGGAACGGTATCACGAAGACCCCGAACACTCCGAAGATCACGCAGTACCAGGCTGCGACCCCTGACCAGGCGGCGGCGATGGCCACTACGACCACGGCCCACCAAAGGGCGGCCGGAAGAAGCCGGAGTAGTGCCAACGCTGCAGGCTGGTCTTTCCCTCTGATGGCCCGAGACAGGGCCGATCCACGCCGGTTGATGCGCCGAGCGGACCCGACGAAGCTCAGTGGCGATGCGTAGGTCTGCCGACTCAGTTCAAGAGGCATCTTCAGAGGGCGCCTGGCCAGCGGCGTAGGCGCTTGAGCTTGCCGTCATTCCGGACCCGGTAGACCGCCAGCACCCCGTTGGCGTTCTGCAGGACCACGTACTCCTTGCCTTGGAACTCGGCGTGGTAGCTGTCGTTGGCGGGCTGGATGGGGTAGGCGTTGTCGGAATATCGAAAGTAGGCGGCGAAGGCTCGGCGTAGCGTGTCCTCATCGTCGAGGAGCACCCAGCCGTCGGGGTTGGCGCTCACAGCTCGTAGCCGAGACGCCGCAGCGCCGCCTCGATCCTGTCTAGCCGATCCTCGTGGTCGATCAGGACGGAGACCAACATCCGGTTGGTCCTAACCTGGCCGCTGGGCGTTGCCGGACTCAGCGAGACGCCTTCGGGTAGGGTCAGCGCGGTCGCCTGGTCGGACGCATTGTCGGGACCGTTCCTCATGCCGATGAGCTTATCACGTCGGACAGGGGAAGCGCGGGCGCCCCGAAGCCCGCAGCGCCCGCGTCCGGCGCTCCACCAGCAAGCCCTGGACCGACAGGGGGTCGAGGCGCAGCACCCCCCCGACCATCCGGCCCTCCAGTTTCCCCTGATGCCAGATGTAACGCACCTCCCTTGGCTGGAGGCCCAAGATTACCGCTGCCTCGGCGCTGGTCAGGGTCGGCTCGGGCCATACCGGAGGGGGACACGGGGGAGCGAACGTTGGCCGAGCAGGAGGTGCGACGGCGGGGACGTAGCCCGGTAAGGCCGCTCGCAAGTCGCCCAGACTCTGGTGGCTCACGTAGGTCTCGGTCGCGATCAGGTGGGCGTGACCCAGTAACTTCTGGACGGCCACCAGATTTCCCCCGTTGCGAAGTACCGCATCCGCATATCCGTGCCTGAAGGCGTGAGCGCCTCGGTGGTGCGTGTCGATCCCAGCCTCTTCCAACGTGGACCGGATAAGGAACGCGATCCCGGCCCCGGAGATCTGCTCCGGCTGTGCGCGGGCGCCCGCCGCCCGGTCGCTCGCGATGAAGAGCATTCCGGGGCTGTGCAAGGTGCGCCCCGTCGCTTCCAGGTAGGCGACGATCCCGGCGAAATGAGCCTCGAGCAGGGGAAGGATGCGGTCCTTGCCGCCTTTCCCGTGCCGGATCTGGATCGCCGGGCCACCATCTAGGTCTTCGTGGCAGTCCCTTGTCCGCAAGGCGGCTATCTCGGCTCTACGGAGCCCGGCGCCGAAGAGCAGACAGAAGAGCGCGTACACCTTGGGCTTCCGCGCAGCGACCACCCAAAGGCGAGCCGTCTCGTCGGCGTTGAGCAGCCGATGAGGATCGAGCACTTGGACCCTGGGTGATCTGAGGCACTTCGTGATGATTCGATCGTCCAGCCGGTGGGCCCCGAACCCGCCAGCCCATTTCAGGAAGGCGCGAAGGCAATCGAGCGCCTGGCTCTGGCTCGCTGGAGCGAGGCTCGGAGTCCCAGTCACTTCGGCTCGATACTCCGCGAGTAGTTCGCCCGTCAACTCGGTCAGGCTGAAGACCCCGATGCGCCGGAGCGCCTTCGTGCATTGGCGCCGGTACGCCCTCACCGACTCAGGCGAGTCGAGAGCGGTGTTCAGGTAGGCGTCCAGGACACGCTCCCAGGGCACGTCGGCCGGAATGAGGCTGGCGCTCGGCTCGGGCGCGAAGACGGCCACGAGGCTCTGGCTCACAGCACCACCCCCACCAGGACCAGAATCAGCCATATGGTACCCGCGAGCACCGCCAGGCCCAAGATCATGTGGGGCCAGCTCTCCTCGTCCGGGTCAGGGCCCCGACCCCACCAGTTCATAGCCGAACTCGGTCGATAACATGGTCCCATCGCATGGACTAACCTCCTTGCGGTCACGGGGCGGGGCGTCCAAAGCGCCGCCGCTCCACCGTTTTTTTCGAGCTGCGTAGAGAACATAAGTGGACAACTTATGGTGGGCGCCCAGATCTCAGGCGCACAGCGCTTAGCTTCAAATACTTGGTAAGGAAGAGGTCGCGGGTTCAATCCCCGCCCTGGGCTCTTTTGATCTAAGAGACACCACTTAACTGGACAATCTGCCTACGTCGACCGTGGGGACAACGCTGCACCACCGCGCAGCAGCAGCAGGAGGTGGAAGCCCGGCTGACGCGTTCGGAGGAGGAGTTTGCCGGCCCCCTGCAGCCAGCTCAAGTTGACGACCTGCTGGCGCGGCAGCGTGCTCTGGCCGCAAAGGCCGGGGTTGCGGAGGACATCATCCTCGACTCTTTCAGGCGGAGCCTGCGGCAGGAGAACGAGGAGACTTGGCTCCGTCCGGATCCAAGCGGGTTGGCCCGCGAGATCATCGCCGCCTGCAAACGCCTCGATCTGCTGGACCTATATGCGCGCGTGCACTGCCCGCTCCTGATTTTCATCGCCACTACCCCGTTTTGGGTTACGAGTCCGCCGTGGGTCCAGGAGGTGATCGCTGCTTACCGGACGGGCCTCACCAGGGACTTGGCCCGACTGGCCGACAAGCACCCCAACGTGTGCATCACTTCGATTGACGCGAGTCACGCCCTTTATAGTCGAGCGCCCGCAGGTCATCGCGGACGCCATCATCGACTTCTTGGCGGCCCCACCTAGTTAGTTGGTCCGACCCGGTTCGAGAGGGAACTGTCCGCTCTTGTCCACTTGCGGTCCCTAGAGGCGATAAGTGAAGGTGCGCGACAAGGGAGATGCCAGCTCGCCAGGCACCGTCTGGACATGCTGGGCCCGAAGGAATTCTTTGGGGAAGAGGTAGCCGGTTGACCCGAAATAGACCCCACTTGCCTAATCACCGGAGCGGGCTGGTTTAGGGTGACGGGGGATCGAAGGGGACTAGCTCATCGACGATCTCACGTAGAGTCCTCGCAGCTCGCTCCATCTCATCGGCCGCGATGCGGACGCGCACCCGCAGGCGCTGAGGCTCGGCCTGGGCGCAGACACTGCAGACATGGAACTTCTGGCCTTGGGCGTCATCGAAGGCGTAGTCCCAGCCTCGTTCGGCTCCCAGGCAGAGCGCGCAAGGTGTCGGGAACAACCCTTTGCTCTGCCGACGATCGACGTAGATGCGGTACGGGTCGCGCATGGTCATTGCATCCTAAGCGTAAGGATTACTTTCCGGTCCTGCACGGCGCTTGGTCCGTTCAACGAGGGGCCTGAGGCCCTGGGCGAGTTCGAGGTCGAAGCCCTGATCGCCGGGCCAAGGCAGTCCCACCCGGTCAGCCCGGAGCAGACTCCCCCGGATTGCGCCGACCAACTCCTTGCCGCTAGGTCGACGCGGGCCTGAGCGATCGTCGCCACTCGACGCTCACCGCGGCAAGAGGGCGGTGGTCGCCGTCGCATGACTCCTGGTTCCCGTCGCTACTCCAGCCCGAGCCCGGCGGCTGATCTCCGGCCCCGGGGCCTGCGAAGAACACATACTAAGGCGAGCATAAGTAAGGCGACGCCGGGTATATTGCTGGGGTGGCTGAGCGAGACGGTCGTGCCCTGTCCCACGGAACCCTGGCCGAGATCCGAGCGAGGGCGGTCCAGCAGGTGATCGTGGGCGGCGAGAGCCCG
>DATLSE010000036.1:0-3553 GCA_035534295.1 Nitrosotalea sp. | reverse complement strand
ACCGTCATCAACACACTGACCCCCCGAACTGAACCCGCCCTGAACCGAAGGCGTGAGTTGGGCTTCAGGAATCCTTCAGGTCAGGTCACGATACTCTGGCGATGAGGGTCTTGGTGGTCGAAGACGACGCCAGGCTCGCGGCCAGCCTGCGCCGGGGCTTGGGCGAGGAGGGGTTTGCGGTCGACACCGCGAGTGACGGCGAGGAGGCTTGGAGCGCGGCCCTGGCTACGCCTTACGACCTGATCGTGTTGGACGTGATGCTGCCCCGCCTCGACGGCCTCGCGCTCACGCGCCGACTGCGCGAGCGCTCGATCAAGACCCCGATCCTGATGCTGACGGCGCGGGACTCGATCGACGACCGTGTCCGCGGCCTGGAGGCGGGGGCCGACGACTACCTGGTGAAGCCCTTCGCGCTGCGCGAACTCGTCGCCCGCCTCCGGGCCCTGGCGCGGCGCCACCTGCCTGAGCGGGGATCTCAACTCTCCAGCGCCGGGATCTGCCTGGACACCGCTGGCCATCGGTTGGAGGTGAACGGTGGCGAGGTCCGGCTAACCGCCAAGGAGTTCGCCATCCTGGAGCTGTTCATGCTCCATCGGGGACGGCTGCTGACCCGGACCCAGATCATCGAACACGTGTGGGACTACGATTTTGAAGGCACCGGGAACCTGGTTGAGGTTTACATCGGAAGGCTTCGGCGCAAGCTTCAGGAGGCGGGCGAGTCCGACCCCTTTGTCACCATACGCGGCTCGGGCTACCGCTTTCAACCCGCGGCTAGGTGAAGCTCCGCGCCGTCAGTACCCGCGCCCGACTGACCCTGGTTGCCGTCATCGTCCTGGGGCTGGCGGCCGCGATCGCCGACGTGGCCATCTTCATCTCGGTTTCCACCGTGGCCACCATCAGCGCCGACTCCAGCCTCACCGGGCAGGCCTCGGCTCTGGGCTCAGGCCTGGAGGAGAGCGGGCATCAGGTCACCTTCGCGGGCGGCGAGGTGCCCAACGAGACCGGGGGCGGGGTCGCTGTTGACGTCGCCGTGGTGACCAGGCAAGGGGTCGTCTACCGCTCCCCTCAGGAGACGCTCTCGGGGTCGCTCTTGCGCGCCCTGGCGGCGCAGGTTCGATCTGGGCGGCCCGCGTTTTGGAGCGTCAACGGGCCCGGCGGCGTTCCCCGCCGGGTGTACGCCGAGCCCCTGCCCGGGGACCAGGGCTCGGGCGACGTGCTCGTCGTCAGCCGCTCGATCTCCGAGCTCACGTCCGCCCTCCACGGCCTGGTCCTGGTGCTGGCCGGATTTTCGATCGTGGCCGTCGGCCTCGGCTCCTGGCTGGTCCACTGGGTGGTCGGGCGCATCCTGAGCCCGGTCCGCGTCATCGCCAAGACCGCGCGCGAGTTGAGCGAACGCGACCTTCATCGCCGGGTAGAGGTGGCGGCGGGCGGCGACGAGCTGGGCGAGCTGGTGGCGACCTTCAACGGCATGCTCGCGCGCCTGGAGGGCGGGTTCGACAGCCTGCAGCGATTCACCGCCGACGCCTCGCACGAGCTCCGGCAGCCCCTGACCCTGATCCGAAACGAGGTCGAAGTTGCCCTCAGGTCCCAGCGCGGAGGGACCGAGTACCGGCGAGTCCTGCACGCCGTCGGTCAGGAGGCCGAACACCTGGCGCGGATCACCGACCAACTCCTGCTCCTGGCCCGGGCCGACGCCGGCGTCTTGGTGCCGGCGCACGAGGCGGTCGACGTCGCCGACCTGCTCCACGAGACGTGGGCCCGCTGGAGTTCGAGGGCCGAGGCGGCGGGAATCGAGATCGTGCTCGGCGCCCCCGCCTACGGCTCGCTCGGAGCCGATCCGGGTCTGATCCGTCGAATCCTGGACAACCTGCTCGACAATGCGCTCAGGTACACGCCGGGCGGGGGCCGGGTACGCGTCAGCGCCAGTGCAGAAGCGACGACGTGGGCCATCGAGGTGGCCGACTCCGGGCCCGGAGTCGAACCTGACTTCACGACCCACCTGTTCACTCGCTTCGGCCGGCCCGACCGCGCCCGGACCGCAGAAGGCGGCGGAGCCGGGCTTGGCCTCGCCCTCAGCCGCGCCTTGGCCCGCGCCCACGGGGGCGAGCTGGAGTTGCTCAACCCCGGTCCGGGCGCCATTTTTAGGCTGACCCTGCCCACCGCCCCCGCCGCGCTCAGCTCGGCGCCCAGCCCTTCAGACGCCGCTCCACCGCCGCCCTCAGCCGGGGCCAGGCGGCGAAGGTGGGATCGATGGCGGCCCGGGCTTCGGCCTCCTCGCGGGCCTCGCTCAAGAGCTCGGGATTGAGGAGCGCGTCCATGGCTACATCGGGGGCACCGTGCTGGCGCAGCCCCATCAGCTCGCCGCTGCCGCGCAGAGCGAGGTCGCGGCGTGCGAGTTCGAAACCGTCGTGGATGGTGGCCATCAGCTGGAGCCGGTCGTGGGCGGCAGAAGACGCGTCCTCGCTCAAGAGCAGGCACTGCGAGGCGGCCGTACCCCTGCCGACTCGGCCCCGGAATTGATGCAGCTGGGCCAGCCCGAAGCGGTCTGCACCCTCGATCAGCATCACGGTCGCGTTGGGCACGTCCACATGGATCCGCTCTCGGGGGTCAGGCCACCCGTGACGGGTCCCCGATTGGTGGTCAAGGTGATCTGGCCCAGTTCTCCGGGCTCAGGTCACCAAACCGTGTCCCGTCTTCCCGACAAGAAGCGTCGTCTAGGTGGGATCGGCGAGGCCAGCGACCAACAAATCGCCAAGTCGCTCCTCGCCCGGCTGCTGGAGAAGCCGTAACGGCATCGTCGAGCATCCCAGCGGGGCGCGACGGCTCTGGCTCTACCCAATTCACGCTGCGTGCCCCGTATTTGCTACGAAAATAAGTTCCTCTCTCGCTCCCGACACCGTTTTCATCACCACCCGGTGACGGCCCGCCGTCATGGCGGTTTCCTTAAGGTGTGCCGCCGTAAGTCCTAGTGAACGCCCGCGCGAAGTGGAACTTGGACAAGTGCGCCGCCTGCGCCATCGAGTCCAGGGTGAGCGGCTGGGCGAATTCGCGGTCGCTGAGTTCGCGCGCCCGCCGGAGCGCGTTCAGTATCTCTGGATGGCTCAAGCCCAGACGCTCTCCAGGGAAGCCGCGACCCGGTTGAAGACGGCGCCGGGGCTACGCCGGGAGAAGGGCTCGGGCATGACGGCACTCTAGTAGTGCATTGATGCCTTGGCGAGGATCTGGTCGGGAGTCTTCACCCACCCGAAGGAGGTGCTTGTTGGTCGTTTCACGCGTCGAGAAGCGGTGGAACGACATCCGCAAGTCGCCGCCCTACTCGTCTGAACCCGATCCCGGCTGAACCAGGTCACCGCAGCCTGCCCCGTATTTTCTTAAGGCGTACGAACTCAACGGGCCCGAGGTTGCGTGGCCCCGCCTTGAAGTGCCTCGGACTGGATATACAGCCAAGGCGAACTCGACTTTGAATCCGGGGGCTCAGTACGCCGCGAACGCTGGAGAAATAGCTCTGGATATGCGCAGCTGGGTGGTTTCGCTGGTTCTACTCACGGCCGGC
>DATLSE010000035.1:0-38518 GCA_035534295.1 Nitrosotalea sp. | reverse complement strand
CGAGACCGACGCGAGCGCGACCCCCGAGCCGGCCGCGAGCGTGACCCCCAAGCCGGCCGCGAGCGCGACCCCCGAGCCGGCCGCGAGCGTGACCCCCAAGCCGGCCGCGAGCGCGACCCCCAAGCCAGCCGCGAGCGCGACGCCCGAGCCGGCCGCGAGCGCGACGCCCGAGCCGTCCGCGAGCGCGACCCCCAAGCCGGTCGCGAGCGTGACCCCCGAGTCGGCGTCGGCGGAATCCGAGCAGGCCCCCAAGGAGGGTGGCGATGTTACTGCCTAAGAGGGTCAAGCACCGCAAGCAGCACAAGGGCCGGAGGGGCGGGGTGGCCACGCGTGGCGCCAGCATCGCCTTTGGTCAGTTCGCGCTGCAGGCTCTGGAGGCGTCCTGGATGACCAACCGCCAGATCGAGGCGGCCCGTCGCGCCATGACCCGGCACGTGCGCCGGGGAGGCAAGATCTGGATCCGCATCTTCCCCGACAAATCGGTGACCAAGAAGCCGGCCGAGACCCGCATGGGGTCGGGCAAGGGCAACCCCGAGGGCTGGGTGGCGGTGATTAAGCCGGGCCGGATACTCTTCGAGATGGGCGGGGTGGACTCCGAGGTGGCCAAGGAGGCGATGCGTCTGGCGGCCGCCAAGCTGCCCATGCGGACGCGCTTTTTGAGCCTTGAGGCGACCGTGCACCACCAGGCTGAAGCGCCGGTGGAGGAGCCCGCGTGATGTTGAAGGCCGAGGAGCTTCGAACCCTGGACGCCGAGGAGCTGAGCAGCCGTTTGAAGGGCGCGCGGCGCGAACTCTATGAGTTGCGCTTCAAGCTCGCGGTGGGCCAGCTGGAGAACAACCGGCAGGTGCTAAGGGTGCGCAAGGACATCGCGCGCATCCTGACCGTGGTGCACGAGCGCCAGCTGGGAGAGGACGTGGAGCGCACGTACGCTGCCGCGGTGCCCTCGGCTCCCACGGCGAGCGAGCTTCTGGCGCCCGCGGCAGAACCCATGGAGGCCACACCCGACGCCGTGGAAGCGGCCCCTGAGCCGGCTCCGGCGGCCGAGACCAAGCCCAAGCGGACCCGAGCCCGAAAGCCGGCCGCGGCGGAGGAGAGCGACAAACAATGAGCGAGGCCAACGAAGTGGAGACCGCGAGCGCCGAGCGCGCCTTTCGCAAGGTGCGCACGGGCCTGGTGGTCTCGGACAAGATGGACAAGACGGTGGTGGTGCAGATCACCGACCTCAAGAGCCACCCTCTCTACAAGAAGGTGATCCGTCGCCGCACGCGCTTTAAGGCGCACGACGAGGTCAACCAGTGCCGGATCGGAGATCTGGTCCGGATCATGGAGACGCGGCCCATCTCCAAGGACAAGCGTTGGCGCGTGGTCGAAGTGGTGGAGAAGGCCAGGTAGACGATGATTCAGCAAGAGACACGCCTTAAGGTGGCGGACAACAGCGGCGCCCGCGAGCTTTTATGCATCCGGGTGATGGGCGGCAGCTATCGCAAGTACGCCTCGGTCGGCGACGTGATCACGGCCGCGGTCAAGTCGGCCCAGCCCGGCGGACAGGTGAAAAAGGGCGAGGTGGTTAAGGCGGTGGTGGTGCGTGTGGCCAAGGAGTACCGGCGTACCGACGGCTCCCACATCCGCTTCGACGACAACGCCGCCGTGGTCATCAACAATCAGAACAATCCTCGCGGCACCCGCATCTTCGGTCCGGTGGCGCGTGAGTTGCGGGAGCGAAACTTCATGAAGATCGTCTCCCTGGCCCCGGAGGTGCTCTAGATGCTGACCAACAAACACCCGGCCAAGCGGCGCTGGCTGGACCTGGCTCCAGGCGACAACGTGCTCGTGCTGGCGGGCCGCGACAAAGGCAAGCAGGGCGAGGTGCTGCGCACCATCCCCGCCCGCGGCAAGGTCGTGGTCAAGGGCGTGAACATCGTCAAGCGCCACGTGAAGGCGGGTAATCAGTCGGGCAGCACCTCGGCCATGCAGGGCGGCATCATCGACTTTGAAGCCCCCCTCGACTACTCCAACGTGATGCTGGTCTGCCCCAGCTGCAGCCGGCCGACCCGCATCCGGCACGTGCTCTTGGAGAGCGGCGCGGGCGTGATCCAGTGCCGCCATTGCGGCGAGCCCTATGAGCGCGTGCGCCGCACGGAGGCCCAGTGAGCGTGGAGATGCAGACCCAGACCGCGCCCCTGCGCGACCGCTATCGGGAGCGGGCGGTGCCCGCCCTGCAGCGGCGTTTTGAGTACGACAACGTGATGCAGGTGCCTCGAATCGCCAAGGTGGTGATCAACATCGGCATCGGCGAGGCCAAGGACAACGCACGCGCCCTTGACGCCGCTGTAAACGACGTGCGCCAGATCACGGGCCAGCAGCCGGTGGTGGTCAAGGCGCGAAAGTCGGTGGCCGCCTTCAAGCTCCGCGCCGGGATGCCGGTGGGGATCAAGGCCACGCTCCGAGGGCAGCGCATGTGGGACTTCCTGGATAAGCTGATCGGGGTCGCACTGCCCCGCATCCGGGACTTCCGCGGCATCTCCGACAGCGGATTTGACGGCCGCGGAAACTACTCCCTGGGGCTGCGCGAGCAGATCATCTTCCCTGAGATCGAGTACGACAAGATCGACAAGATTCGCGGTCTTGAGGTCTCCATCGTCACCACCGCGAAATCCGATGAAGAGGCCCGAACCCTGCTCGGCGAGCTGGGTATGCCGTTCCGCAAGAGGGATTAGAGAGAACATGGCGAAGAAGTCATCGATCGAGCGCTGGTCCAAGGCGCCCAAGTTCAAGGTCCGTTTCCACAACCGCTGCCGGCTCTGCGGCCGGCCGCGCGCCTACATGCGCAAATTCGGCATGTGCCGCATCTGCTTTCGCACCCTGGCCGCCGAAGGGCGCCTGCCGGGCGTGACCAAGTCGAGTTGGTGAGCCGATGAGCGCACACACCATGGGCGTTGTCAGCGATCCCATCGCCGACATGCTGACCCGGATCCGCAACGCCAACAGCGCGCGTCACCAGGACGTGCGGGTGCCCAACAGCCGGCTCAAGATAGAGATCGCGCGGGTGCTGAAGGACGAGGGCTACATCCTGGAGTACCAGGTCGAGAGCTCCGACGCCGAGGCGGGGGAGACGCTTAAGATCGTGTTCAAGTCCCGACCAGATCGCCGCCGCGTGATCACCGGGATGAAGCGCATCAGCCGCCCGGGTCTGCGCATCTACGCGCGCAAGACGGACATCCCGCGGGTGCTGGGCGGCCTGGGCATCGCCATCCTGTCCACCTCTCTGGGCGTCATGAGCGGCTCCCAGGCGACCAGGGCGGGCGTGGGAGGCGAGGTTCTCGCCTTCGTCTGGTGAGGTCATAAGGAAGAGATGAGTCGAATTGGCAAGCTGCCGATCCCGGTTCCGGCCGGGGTCAGCGTCAACGTGCAGGGCAACGTGGTCACGGTCGAGGGCCCCAGGGGCCGGCTCGAACGCGCCCTGCCGGCGCAGATCAAGGTCAGCGTCGATGCCGACCAGATCCTGGTCGAGCGACCCACCGATGGTCGCGAGCACCGTTCCATGCACGGCCTGAGCCGGACCCTGGTCCAGAACATGGTGACCGGCGTCTTCTCCGGTTACCGCAAGGACCTGGACATGGTCGGCGTCGGCTACCGGGCCCAGATGCAGGGACCCGAGCTGGTCTTGAGCCTGGGCTTCTCGCACCCGGTCCGGGTCACGCCCCCGGAGGGGATCGCGATCGAGGTCTCGGAACCGACCAAGTTCGCCGTCGTCGGCATCTCCAAGGAGAAGGTGGGCCAGGTGGCCGCCGATCTGCGCAAGCTTCGTCCCCCCGAGCCCTACAAGGGCAAGGGCGTGATGTACCGGGGAGAGGTGATTCGGCGCAAGGCCGGCAAGGCCGGGAAGGGGAGCAAGTAGAGATGCTGAAGCAGTTCGACCGTAAGGCGGCCCGCGTCAAGCGGCACCGCCGCGTCCGTGTCCGCGTCAGCGGCAACCCGCAGCGACCCCGCCTGAGCGTGTTCCGGAGCCTGAACCACGTCTACGCGCAGCTCATCGACGACGTCGAGGGCCGCACCCTGGCCGCGGTCTCGACCCTGGCCCTCAAAACCGGTGGCAACGACCTCAAGGCGGCCCAGACGGTGGGTCGGGAGATCGCCACTCGAGCCCGGGAGCTGGGCGTCAGCTCCGCCGTCTTCGACCGCGGCGGCTTCCTCTACCACGGCCGGCTCAAGGCCCTGGCCGAGGCTGCCCGCGAAGCGGGACTGGAGTTTTAGATGTCATCGCGCTATCCCACCTCCGACATCGCCGAGCGGGTCGTGTCATTGAACCGGGTGGCCAAGGTGGTCAAGGGAGGGCGTAAGTTCTCCTTCTCGGCCCTGATCGTGGTCGGCGACGGCAACGGCCGCGTGGGCGCCGGTCTGGGCAAGGCCCGCGAGGTCGCCGAGGCCATCCGCAAGGGCGTGGAAATCGCCAAGCGCAACATGATCACGGTGCCCATGGTGGGCACGACCATTCCCCATGAGGTGCACCACAAGTGGGGTGCGGCCAAGGTCCTGCTCAAGCCCGCCGCGCCCGGTACCGGGGTCATCTCGGGCGGAGCCATGCGCGCGGTGATCGAGGTCTCCGGGATCAAGGACATCCTGACCAAGAGCCTGGGCACCAACAACCCCATCAACACGGTGCGCGCCACCATCGACGCGCTGGAGTCGTTGCGCTCGGCTCAGGACGTGGCCGAGCTTCGCGGCAAGCAGATCGAGGACATCGTCGGCCGGCGCCTGGCCTTCGCCCACCGAGCGGCGAGCGGGGCCCGCCCGGAGAAGGCGGAGGAGGGAACGGCATGAGCTCGGAGCCGATCCGCGCCACCTGGCGCAAGAGCGCCATCGGCTACTCCGCGGACATGAAGGCCACGGTTGCCTCTCTGGGCTTCCGGCGCTTGAACCAGGTCCGCGAGCTGCCCGACACCGACGCCGTGCGGGGGATGCTGAACAAGGTCTCGTTCCTGGTCGCGGTCGAAGGCGAGCCCTGGGTCCAGCAGCGCCGCGCGCGCTACAAGATTCCCCGCGCCCGCTCCAACAAGAAGGACATGAGAGGACGCTAGAGGCAAAGAAGTGAAACTGCATGAACTGCGCTCGCCCGAGGGCTCCCGGCACCGTACCCAGCGTGTGGGTCGGGGAACCGGCTCGGGCCGGGGTAAGACGTCGGGCCGGGGCCAGAAGGGCCAGAACGCTCGCGGAGAGGGGTTTCGCCTGGGCTTTGAGGGCGGCCAGATGCCGCTGGCCCAGCGCCTACCCAAGCTGGGCGGGTTCAAGAACCCGTTCAAGCGCGTCTTCGCCGTGGTCAACCTGACCAAGCTCAACCGCTTCGCCGACGGCTCCAGCGTCGATTTGCACGGGTTCTATGAGGCCGGCCTGGCCAAGCCCGGAGATGACGTCAAGCTGCTCGGTTCGGGACGCCTGCGCCGCCGCCTGGACATCGTCGCCAGCGCGGCCAGCGAGGCCGCTCGCGCCGCCATCGAGGGCGCGGGGGGGAGCGTCAGGATCTTGGGCGAGCCCGAGCAGGAGCGGCCGGAGGCGGCCGAAGGGGAGGCCGCCACTCCCGCCGAGGAGTAGCGGCTTTTTAGGGGTCTCGCCTCCACATGAACCTGCTCGAGGCTCTCTACAGCGCCCTGCGGCTGCCCGAGCTGCGCAACAAGCTGCTCTTCACCGGCGGCATCCTCGTCGTCTTCCGTCTCTTCGCCAACATCTCGATCCCCGGCGCCAACGCCGCCGCCCTGAACAACCTGTTCAACGGGCAGGCGCTGCTCGGGCTTTTGAACCTGTTCTCCGGCGGGGGGCTTTCGTCCTTCAGCGTGGTCGCGATGGGCGTCAACCCCTACATCAACGCCAGCATCATCATGCAGCTCATGACCGTGGTCTCCGAGCGCGTCAAGGAGATCTCCAAGGAGGGGGAGCTGGGGCGCCGTCGGATCACGCGCTACACCCGGTACCTGACCGTGGGCCTGGCTCTGGCCCAGTCCTACGGGATCACCGTCCTGTTCCAGAACGAGCCCACCAACGCCCCCATCCTGTCGCCCAGCATGGACTGGTTCCAGCGCGCCGCGATCATGCTCACCATGACCGGGGGCACCGTGCTCCTGATGTGGTTCGGTGAGCTCATCACCGAGTACGGGATCGGCAACGGCATCTCCCTCATCATCTTTGCCGGGATCATCGGCCGGGCCCCGACCACCATCTACTCCACGGTCGCCGCGCAGGCCGGAGGCGGCATCGCCGGCTACCTGCCCCTGCTCGCGCTGGTCGCGATCGGGATCATCGCCATCGCCTTTGTGATCGAGGTCCAGCAGGCGGTGCGCAAGATCCCGATCCAGTCGGCCCAGCGCCTGACCGGAGGGCGCACGGTTCAGGGGAGGCAGTCCTTCCTGCCTCTGCGGGTGAACCAGGCGGGGGTGATCCCGATCATCTTCGCCCTCTCCATCATGACCTTCCCGGTCATCGTCTCCAGCTACTTTCGGGGTGCGCCGAGCAGCACCTGGTACTACCAGGTGGCGATCTGGATCTCCAACAACTTCACCCCCAGCGGACCCAACCTGGTGACCACGGTGATCTACAACCTGGCCTACTTCTGCTTCATCTTCGGCTTCACCTACTTCTACACCGCGGTCACCTTCGACGTCAGCGACGTGGCCGACAACCTGCGCCGCTACTCGAGCTTCATCCCCGGCATCCGGCCTGGTCGGCCCACGGCCGAGTACCTGGGCGCGGTGATGAACCGGATCACGTTTGCCGGCGCCATCTTCCTGGGCGTGATCACCGTCCTCCTGCCCATCGCGGCCTCCAAGGTCTCCACCATTCCGACCAACCAGATGTACCTCGGCGGCACCGCGCTGCTGATCGTGGTCGGGGTCGCCCTCGACACCATGAAACAGCTCGAAACGCAGCTCGTCATGCGCCAGTACCGGGGGTTCATCCGCTGACCGTGGCGACCCTGCTGCTGTTCGGCGCACCGGGATCAGGCAAGGGCACCCAGGGCTCGGTCCTGGCCCGCCGTCTGGGCATTCCCCAGCTCTCCACCGGAGACATGTTCAGGGCCGAGGTGGCCCGGGGCAGCGAGGTCGGGCGCCGGGTGGAGGAGATCATGCGCGCGGGCGATCTGGTTCCGGACGAGGTCACCATTCGCGTTTTGGAGCAGCGGCTGGGCCAGCCCGACTGCCTTCCCGGCGCCCTCCTGGACGGCTTTCCGCGCACGGTTGGCCAGGCCCAGGCGCTGGACCAGGTGCTGTCGGGCCTGGGGCGCCAGGTGGATCGCGTGATCTATCTGCGGGTGCCCCTGCCTACTCTGGTCTCGCGCCTGGCTGGGCGCCTCAGCTGTCCCCGCTGCGGGCGGGTCTACAACCTGGCCAGCGCTCCCCCGCAGCGGGAGGGACAGTGTGACGATGACGGCACCGCGCTCCATCATCGCGATGACGACGCCGAGATCACGGCCCGGCGCCGGATCCAGGTTTACATGGACCAGACCGTGCCCGTGCTCGAGCACTACCGCGCCCGTGGACTGGTGGGAGAGGTCGACGGCGAGGGCGACGTGGCCCTGGTCGAGGCGCGCATCGTGGAAGCGCTTGAGGTCGGGGTGTGATCAACCTCAAGACCGAGTACGAGATCGACATGATGGCGCGGGCGGGGGCGGCGCTGGAGGAGGTCACGCGCGAGCTGGTCTTGAGCTGCCGCGCCGGGGTCCGGACCGACGAGCTGGACCGGATCGGCGACGCTGCCATCCGTGCCCGCAGCGCCAAGCCGGGCTTTTTGGGCTACAACGGGTTCCCCAAATCGATCTGCGTGTCGGTCAACGACGAAGCCGTGCACGGCATCCCCGGGGCGCGCCGGGTGGAGGAAGGTGACCTCGTCAGCCTGGATCTGGGTCTGGTCCTGGACGGCTTTTGGGCCGACATGGGCTGCACGGTCATGGTGGGTCGGGTGGCCCCCGAGGCGGCTCGACTGGTCAAGGTGACCCAGGAGTGCCTGGAGCTGGCCGTCGAGCAGGCTCAGCCCGGCGCGCGTGTGGGCGACATCTCGGCCGCGGTCCAGGCTCACGCCGAGGCGGCCGGGTTTGGCGTCATCCGCCAGTTCGTGGGGCACGGCATCGGACGCCAGATGCACGAGGATCCGCAGGTCCCCAACTTCGGTCGGGCGGGGACCGGACCGCAGTTGCGGCCGGGCATGGTCCTGGCCATCGAGCCCATGATCAATCAGGGCAGTCCCGAGGTCTACGTGCGTCCGGATGGCTGGACGGTGTGCACGGTCGACGGCCTGTGCTCGGCCTATGCTGAGCACACGGTGGCGGTGACCGAGCACGGCGCCCGAGTGTTGACCCGGGGAGCAGGCGCGTGATCTGGGTTTTGGACTACAATCGCTTTTCGTGCCTCCGCCGGTCGAAGTGGTGGACGGGCGGGTTCTTGAGCCTCTCCCCAACGGCCTCTTCCGGGTTGAGCTCGAGAACGGATCCAAGGTTCTGGCTCACGTGGCCGATCGTCTCGGGACCCGATTCGCCCGGCTGGTGGCCGGGGATCGGGTGTCGGTCGAGATCGCGGCGTCGGACCGGAGCCGAGGGCGAATCAGGGAAGTCAAGAGATGAAGGTTAGACCGAGCGTCAAAAAAATCTGTCCGAAGTGCAAGGTGATCAAGCGCGAAGGCGTGATCCGAGTGCTGTGCTCGAATCCTAAGCACAAGCAGCGACAGGGTTGATAGGGAGCGGAAAGGGAGCTTAAATGGCACGACTGGCCGGTGTGGACATTCCTCGCGACAAGCGGGTTGTGATCTCCCTTACCTACATTCACGGCGTGGGCCGGACCACGGCGCAGAAGCTGCTCCGGATGGCCAACGTGCAGGCCGACACCAAGGTTCGTGACCTGAGCGACGAGGAGGTCTCCCGCCTGCGACAGGTGCTGGACCGGCTCTCGAGCGATAAAGAAGTGATGATCGAGGGCGACCTGAGGCGCGAGGTGGCGATGAACATCAAGCGCCTGGGGGAGATCGGTACCTACCGCGGACTGCGCCACCGGCGCGGCCTGCCTGTGCGCGGACAGCGCACCCGCACCAACGCCAGGGCCCGACGGGGACCCAAGCGGGCGGTTGCCGGCAAGAAGAAGAAGACCAAGTAAGAGGAATTAGTTGGCCAAGAAGAAGAAGGCGGTTCGCACCCGGCGCCGCGAACGCAAGAACGTCGTGATCGGACAGGCGCACGTCCAGAGCACCTTCAACAACACCATCATCTCCATCACCGACACCACCGGAAACGTGGTCTCGTGGGGATCGGCTGGTGCTCAGGGCTTCAAGGGCAGCCGCAAGTCAACCCCGTTCGCGGCCCAGGTGACGGCCGAGACCGCGGCCCGTCGGGCGATGGAGCACGGGATGCGCTCGGTCGAGGTGTACGTTCGGGGCCCGGGTTCGGGTAGAGAGTCGGCGATCCGCGCGCTGCAGGCAGCGGGCCTGGAGGTGACCGCGATCACGGACGTGACGCCGATACCGCACAACGGCTGCCGGCCACCCAAGCGGCGCCGGGTCTAGAGCGCGATGAGTAGGAACAGGACACAGGAGATCAGAACCGAACTTGGCTAACTATCACGGTCCCGTCTGCCGGTTTTGCCGGCGCGAGGGGGCCAAGCTCTACCTCAAGGGCGAGCGCTGCTACAGCCCCAAGTGCGCGATCGAGAGGCGGGCCGTCCCCCCCGGTCAGCACGGCCAGGCGCGTCGGCGCAAGACCTCCGATTACGGGCTCCAGCTGCGCGCCAAGCAGAAGGCGAGGCGCACCTATGGGCTGCTCGAGAAGCAGTTCCGTTCCTATTTCGAGCGCGCCGCCGGCGAGCCCGGAGTGACCGGGACCAACCTGCTGCGACATCTTGAGCTTCGACTCGACAACGTGGTCTACCGGCTCGGCATGGGCGCCTCGCGCAAGCAGTCGCGTCAGCTGGTGTCGCACCGACACTTCGAGGTCAACGGCCGGACCGTGAACATCCCGGCCTTCCAGGTCAAGCTGGGGGACGTGATCAAGATCAGAGACCAGGCCGACACCGCAGTCGCGGTGGCGCTGGACGCATCCAAGATGCGAACCACGCCCGCATGGCTGGCATTTAACGAGGGAGACAAGTCGGGCAAGGTGCTTGCCCTGCCCGAGCGGCAGGACATGGAGACCGGGGTCGAAGAGCACCTGATCGTCGAGTTCTACTCCCGGTAAGGAGGTACGCGTTTCCCTTGTCCATTGACATTCCGACGCTGATCAGTCCCTCGGTCCACAAGGCCGAGGCCGACGTCGCCGCTCCGGACTATGGTCGCTTTGTGATCGAGCCCCTGGATCCCGGCTTCGGCACCACGCTCGGCAATACGCTGCGCCGGGTGCTGCTCTCCTCGCTCTGGGGGGCGGCCGTGACCTCGATCCAGATCGATGGGGTGGCCCACGAATTCACCTCGATCCCCCACGTCAAAGAGGACGTGACCGAGCTCATCTTGAATTTGAAGCACTTGAATCTCAAGAGCCACACCGAGGATCCGGTGACCCTCCTGCTCGACGTCAAGGGACCAAGCGAGGTCCACGCCGGCGACATCCAGTGCCCGAGCGACGTTGAGGTGGTCAATCCCGACCTGTACGTGTGCACCATCGCCGAGCGCGGCCACCTGCGGGTCGAGCTCAACGTGGAGCGCGGAAAGGGCTACGTGCCGGCGGATCGCAACAAGCGCGAGGGTCAGCCGATCGGGGTCATCCCTATTGACGCCATCTTCTCGCCCGTGCACCGCGCCAACTTCCTGGTCGAGAAGACCCGGGTGGGCCAGTCCACCGATTACGACCGCTTGATCCTGGAGGTGTGGACCGACGGCACCCTGACCGCTGAGCAGGCCGTGAGCGACGCCGCCGACCTGTTCACCAAGCATCTCCGCCTCTTCGTGCGGTTTGGTGAATCGATCGTGGAGAGTAGCGAGAGCGAGGCCGACAAGAACGGAGGCGCCGGGCGCGTCAACGACACCCCGATCGAAGAACTCGACCTCTCGGTCCGGGCCTTCAACTGCCTTAAGGCCAACGACATCTCCAGCGTGGGCCAGCTTTTGCTCAAGAAAGAGGACGAACTCTTGGGCCTGCGCAACTTCGGTCGCAAGTCGCTGGACGAGATCAAGGAGAAGCTGGTGGAGAAGGGCATCGTGGCCCCCGAGCAGATGGACAGCGTCTTCCGCTAGAGATGAGACATCAAAAGAGCGGTCGCCGCTTCAACCGCGACACCAACGCGCGCAAGGCGCTGATGCGCAACCTGTGCACCTCGCTGCTCGAGTCGGGCCGGATCACCACGACCGAGGCCAAGGCCAAGGAGTTGAGACGCTGGGTCGAGCGCATCATCACCACGGCCAAGGATGACGACATCGCGGCCCGTCGCCGCGTGGCTCAGGACGTGAGCAAGCCCGAGGTCGCCGCGCGCCTATTCCAGATCCTGCTGCCCCGCCTGGCCCATCGCCCCGGCGGGTACACCCGCATCGTGCCCAAGGGCCCGCGCCTGGGTGACGCCGCGCCCATGGTCGTGATCGAGTTGGTCGACTAAACAAGATGTCCAAGATCAAGACCTGGACCCCCAAGGCGGCCGACTTAGAACACGCCGAGTGGTACTTGGTGGATGCCACCGGCATCCCCCTGGGCCGCCTCGCCAGCTGCGTGGCCAAGATCCTCAAGGGCAAGCACAAGCCGATCTACAGCCTCCACCTCAACACCGGAGACCACGTGGTGGTGATCAACGCCGCCCGCGTCGTGGCCACGGGAGCCAAGATGGACGACAAGATGTACACCCGCTACTCGGGCTATCCAGGAGGGCTGCGGAGCCGTTCCCTGCGCGAGCAGATGGACAAGGACCCGACCTTCCCCCTGCAGCACGCGGTGCGCGGCATGCTGCCCAACAACACCCTGGGCACGAGCCAGCTGAAGAGGCTGCGCGTATTCGCCGGAGCTGAGCACGAGCACCAGGCGCAAACCCCCAGACCGATCACGTTCAACGCCAAAGGGGACATCGAGATTGGCTGACAACATCACCCGCGGTCTGGGGCGGCGCAAGACCGCCGTGGCGCGGGTTCGCATCATCCCCGGCGAGGGTCGGATTCTGATCAACGAGAAGTCGCCTCTGGCCTACCTGGGCCAGCGCACCCTGGAGATGGAGGTTCTGCACCCGCTGCGCGTGGTGGACAGCCTGCGTCGCTTCGACGTCAGCGTCAGGGTCCAGGGTGGTGGGGTCTCCGGCCAGGCCGGTGCCATCGCGCACGGCATTGCGCGGGCCCTGGAGGCATTCGACCCCGAGCTTCGCCCGGTCCTCAAGAAGGCGGGACTTTTGACCCGCGACGCGCGCGAGAAGGAGCGCAAGAAGTACGGACTCAAGCGGGCTCGAAAGGCACCCCAGTACACCAAGCGTTAGACCCCGCCTGACCGCACCGGACGCTCCCGGGGCTCCCCCGGCGGCCGCTGCGCCCGGTCCCTGGGCCGCGCTCGTCAACGTGCGCCTGGTCCTGGAATACGACGGGGGAGAGTTCTGCGGCTGGCAGCGCCAGCGCGGGCGGCGGAGCGTCGAGGCCGAACTCTGCGCCGCGCTCGAAAGCCTGACCGGAGAGCCCAGCCTGGTCTGTGCCGCCGGGCGCACCGACGCCGGCGCCCACGCCGAGGGTCAGGTGGTGAACTTCCGCTATCGTGGGCGCCTCCCGCTGGCGCGGCTGGGCTCGGCCCTCAACGCACTCCTCCCTCCCGACCTCTGCGTGCTCTCGGCCGAGGCCGTCGACCCCCACTTCCACGCCCGTCATCTGGCCCTACGCCGCGTGTACCGCTACAGCTGGTGCGATCGTCCAGCTCGGGCTGTGCTGGGGCGGGAGCGCCTCTTTCAGGTCTGGCGCCGGCTCAGCGAGGAGGCCATGGCCGAGGCCGCCCTGGCTCTCGTGGGGGAGCACGATTGGACCACCTTCTGCCGCGCCCGCGGCTCAGACGGCGCGAGCCCACGGGCTCGCGTGCGTCCCATCATGGCGGCCGAGCTGGCGCGCACCGGCGACCGGGTCGACCTCCAGCTCACCGGTCTCGGCTTCCTGCGCGGCCTGATCCGGGGCCTGGCGGGCGAGCTGACCGAGATCGGTCTGGGTCGCCGCGAGCCCGGCGACCTGGGCCGGCTGATCGCCGCTCGCGACCGCCGGCTGGCCCCCAAGCCCGCTCCTGCCCGGGGGCTCACCCTGGTGCGGGTGGAGTACGCCTGAATCGTGGACGGGGCCGTGTTCAATAAGGCGGCGGTACCGATTCCTGCGCGGCGCGCGTTGGGGTTAATGTGGGGCCCTTGATCACCTCTGAAGTGGAAGGCATGAGAGGATCCGACTTCCTCGACATTTGCGATCTGAGCCCGCAGGGGTTGCGCGCGCTGTTGGACCTGTCCCGGGACCTGAAGTCGGGGAAGGTTCGGCCGCGACCGCTCGCCGGGCGATCCATCGCGCTCCTGTTCCAGAAGCCCTCGATGCGGACCCGGGTCAGCTTTGAGGTCGGGATCGAGCGCCTGGGGGGCACGTCCATCGTGCTCGGTGACGCCGAGGTAGGCGTGGGCCGGCGTGAGCCGGCGGGCGATGTGGCCGGGGTTCTGGCGCGCTACGTCGACGGCATCGTGGCCCGGCTATTCGATCATAAGGACCTGCTCGAGATGGCCCGGGCCTCGAACAAGCCGGTGATCAACGCCCTGACCGACAAGAGTCACCCCTGCCAGGTGCTGGCCGATCTGATGACCATGGACGAGGCCCTGGGCGGTCTCGATCGCAACTTTAAGGTGGCGTTCGTGGGCGACGGGAACAACGTTGTCTACTCGCTCATCGAGGCCCACTTAAGCCTGGGGTTTCAGCTTGCCGTGGTCTCCCCACCCGCCTACCGCCCGGCGCCCGAGTTGCTGGCGCGTGCGCCCGGGGTGCAGCTCTCCGGCGATCTCGAAGCGGTGCGAGGCGCCGATGTCGTCTACACCGACGTCTGGACCTCGATGGGCAGGGAATCTGAGGCGGCGGAGCGGCGGGCCCAATTTGAGCCCTACCGTGTGGACGCCGCCCTGATGGCGAGGGCGCCCGGGGCCAGGTTCATGCACTGCCTGCCGGCGCACCGGGGGGAGGAGGTCGAGGCTGAGGTCTTGGATGGCCCCAACTCCCTGGTCCTGGATCAAGCCGAGAACCGACTCTGGGCCCAGATGGCGCTGTTGGCAGCGATCTTCTAGCCATGCCCACCGTAGCCACCGCCCTCGGCCAGGCGCTCGGACTCGTGGGGCGCGTGGGCCCGGTTGAAGTCGTCGACGTGATCGTCGTGGCCGTGATCTTCTACCAGCTGCTGCGTCTGGTTCGCGGCACCCAGGCCACCCAGCTCATCGTCGGGCTGGTCTTTTTGGTCATGCTGGGCGTCTTTGCGACCGAGCTCCACCTGATTCTGTTGGGCTGGCTCTTCACCAATGCCGCCCCCTTCATCGTGATCGCCATCATGGTTCTGTTCCAACCCGAACTGAGGCGGATCCTGGACCAGGTGGGCCGGATCGGACACCTGGGCCGACCCCTGTCCAACTACAGTGACCGGCTCTTTCGGCGCGCGGTGGACGACTCCATCCGGGCGCTGGAGCGGATGTCGGCACGTCGCATCGGGGCGCTGGTGGTATTTGAGCGCGAGGTTGGATTGCAGGACTACGCCGACAGCGGGGTGCGGGTGGCGGCAGAGATGAGCGCCGAGCTCCTGCAGAGCATCTTCTACCCCAACTCGCCCTTGCACGATGGGGCGGTGATCATCCGCGGCGCCACCATCCTGGCCGCCGGCTGCCTGCTGCCCCTGCCCGAGGAGGGGACGGTCAGGGAGCGCCTGGGTACCCGCCACCGGGCCGCGATCGGTCTCTCCCTGGCCTCCGACGCCCTGGTCGTGGTGGTGTCCGAGGAGACCGGAGGTATCTCGGTGGTGGAGAACGGGAGCATTGTCCGCAACTTAGACGGGGATGCCCTGCGGCGCCGGCTGTCCGGCGGACTGGAGCGGCGGCGGGAGGCCTCGCACCGCCCCGTGCACATCCTGGGCTGGCGTCTGACCGGGCCCAAGGCGTGAGGAGCCCGAGATGAGCTGGATCGTGAGCAATTGGCGCTTAAAGCTGCTGGCCCTGGTCCTGTCGGTCGCGCTGTTGGGTGCGGTGGCGTTCTCTGAGAACCCGCTCACCCTGTCCACCGAGCAGGTGCGGATCAACTACGCCGGTTCCGGACTGGCCCCCAATGTGGTCCTGGTCAATCCGCCCGCCTCGGTCGGCGTGCCCGTCTTTGGGGTCCGCGACGCGATCTCGAGCCTGGGTCCGGCCAGCATCGTGGTCACCCCCGACCTCTCTCACCTGCGAGTCGGCAGCACCACGGTCTCAGTCACCCCCAAGATCCTGGTCCAGGGGGTCACCGCGCAGTCCAACTCGGTCCAGATCTCGCTCACCGCCGCCAGGCTGGTGAGCCAGACCTTTGCCATCGACGTGCGCATCCCCAATTTGACCTCGGGCGTCACCATCGATGCCGCCCACACATTCGTCGTCTGCGGCGACACCCTGACCCCCTGTCAGGTCAGGGTCACCGCGCCCGCCTCGTTCATGAACGGGCTCGACGCCTACGTCGAGTACAGCGGCGCCATCGGTACTCAGGCCACGGTGGACAGCAACAACTACCCCGTGCATTTCGAGCAGAGTGGACGTCCGATCGACTTCTCCGCCCTCGACGACTATCCCCTGCCCGCGGTTGACCACGCCAACGTCGGCGTCCACATCCAGACCCTGGGGGGTACCCAGAGCCTTTCGGTACCGCTTCGGGTCACCACCACAGGCACCCCCGCGTGCGGCTACCAGCTGGCGTCCGTCAGCATCCAGCCCAGCGCTCTGGTTCAGGTGAGCGGGCCGACGGGCTCGGTCAGCAACCTGAGCGTGATCCAGCTCGCCCCCGTCGATCTGAGCGGTCTCAGCTCGGGGACCACCGTCACCCGGCCGGTCAGCACCGGCAGCCCGACGCTCAAGGCCGATCCCAGCTCGGTGCGCGTCTTGCTCACCCTGACCCAGGCGTTCAGCTGCGCCGCTCCCTCGCCGTCCCCCGCGACGGCCCCGACACCCCCGGGGTAACCGTTCCCGCCGGCTCGCGTTTAGCTCATATCCCCGCCGGAGCGTCGAAGGAGACAAGCATGTGCGGCATCATCGGCTACCTGGGTGAGCGCGAGGCGGCACCGATCCTGATCGACGGTCTGCGCCGGCTTGAATATCGTGGCTACGACTCGGCCGGCGTGGCGGTGCTGGAGCGCGGCAGCGACATCACCTCGATCAGCAAGAGCGCCGACAAGGTGGCGGCCCTGGTCCAGGCCATGGGTCCGGCCATGCCCACCGGGCGGCTGGGCATCGGGCACACGCGCTGGGCGACGCACGGTCGCCCTTCGGTGCCCAACGCCCATCCCCACGGCGATTGCGCGGGGCGCATCTTCGTCGTGCACAACGGCATCATCGAGAACTTCGTCGAGTTGCGCACTGAGCTCATCGCCGAGGGACACCAATTCGTCTCCGAGACCGACTCGGAGGTCGTGCCCCACCTGATCGAGAAGTACTACCGCGGCGACTTCCTGGGCGCCGTGCGCCAGGCCGTCGCCCGGCTCCGTGGAGCCTACGCCCTGGCCATGTTCTCGATCGACGACCCCGAGCTTCTGGTCGGGGCCCGGCTCAACGCCCCCCTGGTCGTCGGTCTGGGCGACGGTGAATGGTTCGTCGCCTCGGACATCACCGCCATCATCCCGCACACCAACAAGGTGCTGGTCCTGGGCGAGGGCGAGATGGCGATCGTGACCCCGCTCGGGCCCACGGTGACGAGCCTGGACGGGATTCCGGTCGAGCCGCGCATCATCCACGTCGATTGGGACGTGAGCCAGGCTGAGCGCGGCGGATACGCCCACTTCATGCTGAAGGAGATCCACGAGGCGCCGGAGGCGGTCGCCAACGCGCTCAGAGGTCGGCTCGACAAGTCGGGCGAGGTAAAGCTGAGCGAATTCGCCGCCTCCGACGAGGCGTTGCGCCAGATCCGCGAGGTCCGCCTGCTCGGTATGGGCACCTCGCTCCACGCCGCCATGATCGGGGAGTACGTGATCGAGGACTGGGCGGGCATCCCCTCGCGGGCCCAGGACGCCTCCGAGTTCAGGTATCGGCGCCCGGTGCTCTCGCCCTCCTCCCTGGCCGTGATCATCACCCAGTCCGGAGAGACCGCCGACACCCTGGTCGCCATGCAGCGCGCTCGCGAGCAGGGCACCAGCGCGCTCGCCATCACCAACGTGGTCGCCTCCAGTGCCGCCCGCGATGCCGACGGCTCGATCTATCTCAACGCCGGCCCCGAGATCGGGGTGGCCTCGACCAAGACCTTTGTCTCTCACCTCATCAGCCAGTACCTGCTCGCGCTCCGCCTGGCGGAGGCTCGGGGCACGCTCGCCACCGAGCGTCGGCAGGAGATCGCGTCCGCCCTTCACGCTCTGCCCGCTCAGCTCCGCGAGGTGCTGGCTCAGGAGACCGAAATCGCTCGCCTAGCCCACATCTACGCCCGCTATCGCGACTTCATGTTCATCGGGCGTGGGATCAACCACGCCGTGGCCCTGGAGGGTGCGCTCAAGCTCAAGGAGATCAGCTATGTTCACGCCGAGGGCTTGAGCGGTGGCGAGCTGAAGCACGGCCCGATCGCGCTCCTCGACCGCAATTTCCCCGTGGTGGCCATCTGCACCGAGAGCGAGACCAAATCCAAGATGATCTCCAACGTGCACGAGGTCTTGGTCCGCGACGCCCCCGTGCTGGCGCTGGTCAGCGGTGACGATGACGCCCTGAGCGGGGTGGTCGGCGACGTCATCCGCCTGCCCAGGGCCGAGCCCGCGGCCTCGGCCGTGCTGGTCACCGTGGCTCTGCAGCTCTTCGCGTACCACATTGCTCTGGAGCTGGGCCGCAACGTGGATCAGCCCCGCAACCTCGCCAAGTCAGTCACGGTCGAGTAGGCGGGGGCATCAGGGCGGACGCCTGAGGTACGCCTTGGCCTTAATCTTCTCGAATGCGCCGATTGGGCGTGGACACGATCTCAATCGAGCGCATCGAGGCCGCCGTGAAGCGCTCCGGGGCGGGCTTTTTGAGCAAGGCCTTCACGCCCGCCGAGCTCGCCTACTGCGCCGGCCGACCGGAACGGCTGGCTGGGCGCTGGGCGGCCAAGGAGGCGGTGATCAAGTGCTTTGCCGGAACCCCCATCCGGCTGCCCAGACGCCGGATCGAGGTCTTGCCCGACGCCGATGGGGCGCCTCGCGTTCGCCTCATCGGCGAGGCCTTTGGGGCGGAGGTGGAACTCAGCATCACCCACGCCGGGGGCATCGCGGTGGCCACGGCGATGCTTGAGCTGCGGGCCGACGAGCCTCGGCTCCTGCCGGCTCCAATCGACGTAAGTCTGCCCCACCGTCCCCCGGACGCACACAAGGGCAGCTTCGGCACGGTGGTGGTGCTGGCCGGGAGCCTGGGCCTGACCGGCGCCGCCTACCTGAGTTCGGCCGGCGCCGTGCGCAGCGGCGCCGGACTGGTCCGGCTTCTGGTCGCCGAGTCGCTCTATCCCGTGCTCGCCACCAAGTGCACCGAGGTCATGGCCACGCCGGTGGCCGAGGTGGTCCCGGGCGCGATCGGGCACAGCGCGCTCGACGTCGTACTGCGCCACCTGAACCAAGCCCAAACCGGGCTCGTGGGTCCGGGCCTGGGTCGGGACAGCAGCACCTGGCGCCTGGTAGTAGACCTGGTCGCCCAGGCCGCGGTGCCCCTGGTGGTGGACGCCGACGGGCTCAACGCTCTGGCCGACAATCCCCGTTCCCTGCGGCGCCTTCCCGCCAATCGTGTCTTCACTCCCCATGCTGGGGAGATGGCGCGGCTGCTCAAGATCAGCGTGGCCGAGGTGCAGGCTGATCGACTCGGGTCCGCCCAGCGCGCCGCTGCGCTCTGGGAGGCGGTGGTGGTGCTGAAGGGGGCGCGAACGCTGGTCGCCGCCCCCGACGGGCGCCACAGTGAGGACCCGCATCAGGTGCCCGCGCTGGCCACCGGCGGCACCGGCGACGTTCTGGGCGGCATTCTGGCCGGACTCATGGCGCAGGGTTCGGAGCCCTTCACGGCGGCGGTGACCGCGGTCTACGTGCACGCCGCCGCCGGCCGCCACCTGGCGCACCTGCAGGGGGACTCTGGGCTCCTCGCCTCCGAACTCCTGCCCCAGGTACCGCGGATCATGGCCCGGTTGCGGGAGGGCGGCTTCTGAGCGCCCAGCGCTGGGCCGAGATAGACCTCGGCCTGGTGGCCGAGAACGTGCGCCGCATTCAGACCCAGATCGGGCCCGGCGTGCGACTTCTGGCCGTGGTCAAGGCGCAGGGGTACGGCCACGGTGCGATTCGAGTGGCTCGCGCCGCCCTCACCGCCGGGGCCTTCGGCCTGGTCGTGTCAACCCCGGAGGAGGCGGACGCCCTGGGTGGGCTTCTGCCTCCCGAGCGAGTTCTGGTGGTGGGCGGGCTCGCGCCCTCCGCGGCCCTGGACGCCGCCCACGGGGGCTGGTCTTTGGCCCTCTCCTCGCCCGACTTGCTCTCGACTCTGGAGCGCGCCGTGCCCCGGGGTGAGCGCCTCGCTCTGCACTTGAAGGTCGATACCGGCATGGGCCGCCTGGGCTGCAGCCCGCAGGAGGCTGCCGAGGTGGCCGCCCGCGTTGCCTCATCGCCCCACCTGCGTCTGGGTGGGATCATGACCCACTTCGCCGCCGCCGACGCGGACCCCGCTTACACCCAGGCCCAGATCGACGCCTTCGACCAGGTCCTGCACCAGGTGGGTGAGCGAGGGCTCGATCCCGGTCTTCGTCACGCCGCCAATTCAGCTGCCGCCCTGGCCTATCCCAGCGCCCGCTACGACGCCGTCCGCTGCGGGCTGGCCCTGTACGGCTACGGCTGGCCTGAACTTCGCCCGGCGCTCACGCTGCGTGCCCTGGTGGTCCGGGTGATGCGGTTGCCCCGCGGCTCAAGCGTGGGTTACGGACGGACCTGGGTGGCGCCGCGGGATGCCCTGGTGGCGACCCTCGCCATCGGATACGAGGATGGCGTCTTCCGCTCCAGATCCAACCGGGGCGAGGTGGTGCTTCGGGATCGCCGCGCTCCTCTGGTCGGGGCGGTGAGCATGGACTCGATCACGGTCGACGTGACCGATGTGCCAGGGGTGGTACCCGGAGACGTGGCCACCATCATCGGAGAGGGGATCGACGCCGACGAGGTGGGGCGGTGGTCCAACACCATCGCCTACGAAGTGCTGACCGCGCTCGGCGAACGAGTCGAGCGGCGCTATCTGGAATAGCGGCCACCGTCCCGGCGTTGGCTTAGAAGTGGTGACTACACTTGGCTCTGTGGCTGAGGCACCGAGCGCGCTCGAGGGCGATGGATTCGCCGCCGAGGCGATCTCCCACCTGGACACGCTCTACCGCGGCGCCCTGCGCCTGACCCGCGACGCCGCCCAGGCCGAGGATCTGGTCCAGGACACGTACGTGCGTGCGCTCCGGTATCAGAGCAGCTACCGTGTCGGCACCAACATGAAGGCCTGGCTCTTCGCCATCATGCGCAACCTCTTCTGGGATCGATTCAAGGGTCGCCGGGCGGAGGACGTGAGCCTGGACGGGGACGGCGACTTCGGGCTCTACGACACCCTGCACGATGAGACCGCCAAGCCCGAGACGCAGGTGCTGGATGGGCTCGCGGCCGACGAGGTGGTGCGCGCCGTCGATCAGCTCTCCGAGCTTCACCGCGAGGTCGTGGTGCTGGTGGACGTCGAGGGCTTTTCCTATAAGGACGCCGCCGACGTGATCGGGGTCCCGATCGGGACCGTGATGTCGCGCTTGCACCGGGCTCGCCAGGCCCTGCAGCGCTCGCTCTGGGAATACGCCCGCGAGTCCGGCATCGTGCACGGCGAGAGGACGGAGCCGTGAACTGCCCGGACTGCCGTGAGCGCATCGATCGCTTCGTCGACCGCGAGTTGAGTGAGGATGATCTGCGCTCGCTCGAACACCACCTGTCGGCGTGTCCGGACTGCGACGACGAATACCGGCTGCAGTCGAACGTGAAACGTCTGGTTCGCGTTGCCTGTGGCGAGGGTGAAGCCCCCGCGCAGCTCCGCGAACGGCTGCGCCAGCTGCTCTCCTGACCGCACCCGGCCGTCAGCAGTCGGTGAAGTCCTGCGTGAACATCTCCTCGTAGCCGCTCTGGGCGCGAATCGCGCCGACGCCCACGCAGAGGAAGTCGGGGTTCAGGATGTTGGCCCGGTGCTCGGAACTCTGGATCAGCAGCGACCAGGCCTTGGCCTCGTCGGGTGCGAAGGCGATGTTCTCACCCGCGGTGACGTACTTGACCCCCGCCGCGCTCAGGCGCTGGTAGGGGGTGATCCCGTCCGGGGTGTTGTGGGAGAAGTAGTCGCGCTCGTACATGTCCTGGCTGTGGGCGCGGGCCACGGCCTGGAGCTCTGGAAGCCCGGTGAGCGGGGCGAGCCCGGCCTGGGTGCGGACCTGATTCATTTGATTCAGCATCGCCGTCTCCGCCACTGGGTCGGGCTCCAGAATGAGCCCGGGGGGGAAGTGGAGCCGGTAGAAGGCGTTCACTCCGGGATCGGTCGGGGGCGAGGTGAGGATGGTTCCGACCTCCGGCCGGGCCTGGCCCAGGATCACGCGCAGGGGTGGCTCAAGGAAGCTCGAACTGGCGATGAGGGGACGGGCCAGGGCCGAGCCGAGCACCAGCTGGGAGGCGCCCGGGGCCGGAATCACGACCATCGCGCTCAAAATCACCGCGAGCAGGACCGAGGTCAGGCCGAGCGCGGGCAGACTGCCGGCAGCCTCCCGTGCGGGCGAGGCCAGGCGCTCGCCGCCCTGGCGCCAAAGCAGTGCCGCCAGGCGCCGCCCGGGCCCGTACACCACGCCGTGGGTGACCAGGAGCAGGCCCAGGAAGGCGCCGAACGAGGCCAACCCCAGTGGTACGCCTGGAATCTGAGCTAGGGCCCGTCCCAGGGGTTCGAAAAAAGCGAAGGCAACGGTCAGGCCGAGGGCGAGGGCGACGAGTTCGGAGGCGTAGGCTACAAAGCCGCGGCGCGCGCCGTCCCACAGAGCGGCTCCGGCCAGGCCGACAATGGCCAGATCGATAAGGCTGAAGTGCAATTAGATTTGAGTATAGGTGGGCCCTGGTGAACCGACCCCAGGCCGCGTTGCTGCGTGCCGCGCGGCTCTACGCGATCACTCCCGACGCCGAGCCCGAGGTCATAAGCGAGCTGGTCCAGCTCTGGATCGGAGCCGGAGTCCGGCTAATTCAGCTCCGCCACAAGTCCGCCGCTCGGGGCCGAATCCTGGAGCTCGCTCTGGAGCTGATGGGCATCTGCCGTCCGGCCGGCGTCCAGCTGGTGGTCAACGACCACCTGGACGTGGCCCTGGCCGCCGGGGCGGACGGAGTGCACCTGGGCGATGAGGACCTGTCGATCTCGGCCGCGCGTCGGGTCGCGGGGCCCGGCTTCATCATCGGGGCCTCCGCCCAAGAACCCGCCCGGGCCCGCGCCGCCGTCGCGGCGGGCGCCGACTACGTGGGATCGGGGCCGGCCTTTGCCACTCCGCTCAAGCCGGAAAAGGCGGTCATCGGGCCGGCCGGGGTGGCCCGGGTCCAGGCCTCGGTGCCGGTCCCGGTCTTCGCCATCGGCGGAGTCGACGAGTCGAATCTAGCCCAGCTGCGCGCGGCCGGCGTGGAGCGTGTCTGCGTGATCCGGGCGCTGGCCTCAAGGCCCTCGGCCGAGGCCACGGCCCGGCGCCTGATCGCTCTTCTGGAGGGGACATGAACGAGCTCGACCTGCTAGGTCTGCTGCGTCCCCACCTGGCGCCGCGGGGCCCAGAGCTCCTGATTGCGGCGGGCGAGGACGACGCCGCTTGCTGGCGTGAGGCCGATGAGAGCTTCACCGTGGCCACCTGTGACACCGCGGTCGAGGGGGTCCACTTCGACCTCGCCCAGCAGGCCCCCTTCTCGGTCGGATGGCGGGCGATGGCGTTTGCCCTGGGCGACCTGGCGGCCAAGGGCGCCGCCCCCGCCTACGGTCTGGTGGCGGTCTCGCTGGGACCCCACTGGGAGGCCCCGGGGCTGGAGCAGATCTATGCCGGCCTGTCGGCCCTGGCCCAGCGCGTGGGCCTGGCTTTGGTGGGCGGGGACACCACCCGCTCCCCCCACGATGGCAGCATCACCCTGACCCTGCTCGGACGCACCCGGGTCCTGCCCCTGGCCCGGTCCCAGGTGGAGGCAGGCTGGGTGGTCGCGGTGAGCGGAGCGCTCGGGGGCTCCTCGCTCGCCGTCGAGCGTCCCCTGCCACGGCTGGAGCTGGGGGCCGAGCTCTGCGCCCGCGGCGTCTGCTGCGGCGACATCTCGGACGGCCTGCTGCGCGAGCTGGACAAGTTCTCTGCCGCCAGCGGGCTGGGGGCACGGCTCGAGCTCGATCGGGTACCCAGGGCCCCGGGGGCGAGCGCGCTCGGCGCCCTGGCCAGTGGGGAGGAGGTGGAGCTGGTCTGCGTGGGACCACCGCACCTGCTCGCTGACCTCTATCAGGTGGGCGAGATCACCTCGGGTCCGCAGGTGCTGGTGGTGGGCTCGGGGGGCGAGACGCTGGAGGTCGCCGAGCGCGGCTATGACCACCTGGCGTGAGATCTGGACCGACTCGGCCGAGGCGACCGAGGCGGTGGGCGAGCGGCTGGCCCGTCACCTCCGCCTGGGAGACCTGCTCCTGCTCCGCGGCGAGCTGGGTGCGGGCAAGACCACGTTGGTGCGCGGTCTGGCCCGTGGCCTGGGCTCGGCGGCCCACGTATCCAGTCCCACCTTTCAGCTGGTCAAGATCTATCCTGGCCCGCTCCAGCTGGCTCACGTCGACCTCTACCGCCTGGGCGCGGACGACGGCCTATCGGACCTTGGCCTCGACGACATGCTGCTCGAGGGAGTGGTCGTGATCGAGTGGGGCGACAGACTCCCGGCGCCGGGGGCCGCTCGCATCAGCCTGCTTTCTGACGGCGGGGATCGGCGCCGCCTCCGCCTGGAGGAGGCACCCGCATCGTGGTCCTTCTGATCGACTGCGCCGGCGCGCGCTCGGCCTTGGCCCTCATCGATCCCGATCGCGGTCGGGTCCAGGAGGACGTGCGTGAGGTGGCACCAGACGACCAGTTGGCGGCGAGGATCGATGCCCTGGCGGCCGCCGATCAGCTCACGGCGGTGCTGGTGGGGAGCGGGCCGGGGTCGTTCTCGCGCCTGCGCAGCGGAGTCAGCTTCGGGGTCGGCCTGGCCCTGGGCCTGCGCCTGCCGCTGCTCCATCTGGGCAGCCTCGACCTGCAGGCTGGGCGGGCCAGGATCCCGGTTCGGGCGTTGGGCGATGCCGGCCGAGGCCGGGTCTACGTCCTCGAGCCGGGCGCTCCGGCCCGGCTTGTGGAGATCGACTCCCTCGGCCCGGGTCTGCCGCTCTGCGGCTGGGTCAGCCCGCCCACCGCGGCCAGGCTCCAAGAACGCGGGCTGGATCTGATCCCGCCCGGGGATCTGGCCGGGATCGGCGAATCCGCCCTTCGGCTCCTGGGCGCGGCCACCCGGGTTGGATATGATAGGGTCCCGATCCAATACCTGAGCTCGTTCGGGAGGCTCCGGAGCTGACATGGTCCAGATCAAAGAGCAGCTGGCGATCGAACCGATGTGCGAGTCGGACGTACCGACCGTGCAGGAGATAGAGCGCCTCATCTTCGCCACCCCGTGGCCGCGCAGCGCCTACTATCGCGAACTCGCGTCCAAGAACAGCGCTCATTACCTGGTCCTTCGGCGACTAATCAGCGGCGAGGAGATCAGCTCTGAGATCGTCGGCTACGGCGGCATGTGGCGCATGTACGACGAGGCTCACGTGACCACGATCGGGGTCCGCGAGGCAAGCCAGCATCAGGGCTACGGGCGCATCGTGTTCGCGGCACTGATCGAGCGCGCGATCGAGATGGGGGCCAAGTGGGTCACCCTGGAGGTGAGGCTCAGCAACGACGGTGCCCAGCGTCTCTACGAGGGCTTTGGCTTTAAGGTCATCGGGCGGCGCAAGGGGTACTACACCGATAACGGTGAGGACGCCATCGTGATGTGGTCCGACTCCCTCTTCTCGCCCCGCTTCCGGCAGGCATTCGAATCCAACATCGAGCGCATCCAGCACCCCGTCGGCGGCCTGCGCCGCGACCTCCGCCTACCTGATCCGCCATAGCGCTAACCCTCGCTCTGGAGAGCTCTTGCGACGAGAGCTCGGTGGCCCTGATCGACTCCGAGCGCCGCGTCGTGGCCTCCCTGGTCCACTCCCAGCAGGCGGTGCACGCGCCCTATGGCGGGGTGGTGCCCGAGCTGGCGGCGCGCGCGCACCTGGAGAAGCTCCCCGGACTGGTCGAGCAGGTTCTAGGGCAGGCTGGGGTTCGGCCCCCCGATCTCGACCGCATCGCCGTCACCCGTGGTCCGGGCCTGATCGGGTGTCTGCTGGTAGGCGTGGGCGTGGCCGCAGGGCTGGCCCACGCTTACCAGCGTCCGCTGGTGGGGGTGAACCATCTCTGGGGTCACGTCTACGCCGCTCTCCTGTGCCGCCCGGAACTGGAGCCGCCGCTGCTCGCCCTGGTCGTCAGCGGCGCCCACACCGACCTGGTCTGGATGTCCGCTCACGGACGCTTTGAGATCCTGGGTCGGACCCGCGACGACGCCGCGGGCGAGGCTTTCGACAAGGCGGCCCGGATGCTTGATCTGGGCTACCCGGGCGGCCCGCTGTTGGACCGCCTGGCCCGCAGCGGCGAGGCTCGTCGCCAACCCCTGCCTCGGCCCTCGCTGCCCGGGCTCGAGTTCAGCTTCAGCGGGCTCAAGACCGCCCTGCTCTATCGGCTGCGCGATCTGGGTGGGAATGGCGCCATCTCCCAGTCCACCCGCAGCGATCTCTGCGCCGCCTTTGAGGATTCGGTCGTGGAGTCACTCCTGAGCAAGCTGCAGCTGGCGCTCAAGGCACGTCCGGTGTCGGAGGTGGTGATCTGTGGGGGGGTGGCGGCCAACAGCCGCCTTCGCTCCCGAGCCGCCGAGATCATGCCGGCGGGGGTCAACCTGACCGTGCCTCCGCTCCAGCTCTGCACCGACAACGCCGCCATGATCGGTGCCGCGTCCTTTCACGTCGAGGCCTCAGGGTCGGTGCTGGCCGACCCCGGCCTCAGCTGGTAGGGATGGGTCGGCAGGCCCCCGAGGGCTGGATCATGGTTCTGGAGGGTCCATCTCTCGAGCTCGAGCTGGCCCGGGCCGTGCTCGAATCAAGCGGGCTGCATCCAGTGCTGCAAGGTCTGGGCGTCGCCGGCGTCTTTGCGGGCTCGGTCTTCGAGGATGCTCGGCTGTTCGTGCCGGATGAGGAGTCGGCAGACGCCGAGCGCATCCTTTCCGAGCGGATTTGAAGCCCAGGGGAGACAACGCGTATCATTAGCACTCGAGAGCCCCGAGTGCTAATGAGGGGCCGCAGGGGACCATGTCCCGGCGGCGGGGGCGGAATCTCAGATGTTGCCATGACGGAGGAGGAAGTATGCAGTTGAGGCCTTTAGGCGATCGGGTGGTGCTGTCGCCAGTCGAGCGCGAAGAGGTGACCAAGAGCGGGATCGTGCTCCCGGACACGGCCAAGGAGAAGCCGCAGGAAGCGGTGGTTGAGGCCGTCGGGCCCGGCCGCATTCTGGACAACGGCAACAAGGTGGCAATCGAGGTCAAGGCCGGCGATCGGGTGCTGTACGCGAAGTACGCCGGAAACGAGTTCAAGATCGACGACGTCGAATATCTGATCGTGTCCGAGAAGGACATTCTCGCCGTCATCGACGGGCCCGCCAAGAAGTCGGGCAAGAAATAAAAGCACTAGGAGGTTGCCGCAAATAGATGGCTAAGAACGTCGCATTTGATGTAGAGGCCCGACAGGGCCTCAAGCGCGGCATCGACATCGTTGCCGAGTCGGTCCGCATCACCCTTGGACCCAAGGGTCGTAACGTGGTTCTGGAGCGCAAGTTCGGGGCTCCGACGGTGACCAACGACGGTGTCACCATCGTCCGCGAGATCGACCTCAAAGACCCCGCCGAGAACACCGGCGCTCAGCTTCTGCGTGAGGTCGCGACCAAGACCAACGACGTGGCGGGTGACGGTACCACGACCGCGACCATCCTCGCCCAGACCATGATCAATGAGGGTTTCCGCAACGTCGCCGCCGGCGCCAACCCGATGCAGATCAAGATCGGCATCGAGCGGGCCGTGACCGAGGTCGTGAACGAGATCAAGAAGGTCGCCGTGCCGATCAAGGGCCACGAGGACGTGGCTCACGTGGCGGCCATCTCGTCCCAGGACGAGAAGATCGGCGAGCTCATCGCCGAGGCCATGGACAAAGTGGGCAAGGACGGCGTGATCACGGTCGAGGACAGCCAGGGCACCGGCACCGAGCTGGAGACGGTCGAGGGCATGCAGTTCGATCGCGGCTACATATCGCCCTACATGGTTACCAACCCTGACCGCATGGAGGCGTCCCTGGACGACCCATACGTGCTCGTCACCGACCGCAAGATCTCGGCCGTGCAGGACTTCCTGCCCGTGCTGGAGAAGGTGGTACAGGCGGGCCGACCGCTGCTCATCGTGGCCGAGGACATTGAGGGCGAGGCCATGGCCACCCTCATCGTCAACAAGCTGCGCGGCACCTTCACCGCCGTTGCGGTCAAGGCTCCTGGCTTCGGTGACCGCCGCAAGGCGATGCTGGAGGACATGGCCATCCTGACCGGTGGGACCGTGATCTCCGAGGACTTGGGACTCAAGCTCGACCAGACTCGGCTTGAGCAGCTGGGCCGGGCGCGACGCGTTCACGTTGACAAGGACAACACCACCATCGTGGAGGGTGCGGGCAAGGCGGATGCGATCCAGGCCCGGATCAAGTCGATCAAGGCTCAGGTCGAGGAGACCACGAGCGACTTCGACCGCGAGAAGCTGCAGGAGCGCCTGGCCAAGCTGGCCGGCGGCGTTGCGGTGATCAAGGTCGGCGCGGCCACCGAGGTCGAGCAGAAAGAGAAGAAGCACCGCATCGAGGACGCGCTGAGCGCGACCAAGGCGGCCGTGGAAGAGGGGATCGTGTCCGGCGGCGGCACCGTGCTGCTGCAGGCGCAGAAGGTCCTGGACTCCGGACTCGGGCTCGAGGGAGACCAGCGCACCGGTGTCAACATCGTGCGCCGCTCGCTGGAGGAGCCGATCCGACAGATCGCTTTCAACGCGGGCAAGGAAGGCTCGGTCATCATCGAAGAGGTTCGCAAGTCGAAGCCCGGCCAGGGCTACGATGCCCTCAACGATCGCTACGTCGACATGTTCAAGGCAGGAATCGTCGATCCCGCCAAGGTGACCCGTTCGGCGCTGCAGAACGCGGCCTCGATCGCGGCCATGGTGCTGACCACCGAGGCGGTCATCACCGAGATTCCAGAGAAGCAGGCTCCGTCCATGCCCGGGGGCATGGACCCGGGCATGATGTAGTCCGGTAGCAGGGACGATAGAGGGGGCTCCCGCCTTGGCGGGGGCCCTTTCTTTTTTCTCTAGCCCCGGGGCCGGCGGGGCGGGGAGGGGGCAGGTGGCACGGTCGCGGCCTGACCGCGGGCGGGGGTGGGGGGAGAGGCTCCCGAGGCTCCGAGTTCTCGGCGCCGAAGGTAGCGGCGATCAAGGTAGGTGATGGCGAAGGGCACGGCGAGGGCGAAGACCGAGGCCAGGATCGAGGTCCGGTCGGGCAGTCGGGCGGGGTCGGACAGGCCCAGGTAGGTGAGGTAGGCGGCAGCCGCTGAGGTGCCGAGAACTATGACGGTTGCTCCTGCCAGTGCCCAGCGTCGGTACTCGGCGTAAAGCAGCGGCGCGTTGCGCTGGGCGAAGCGGATGGCAGAGTACGCGGCCAGACTGTTGAGTAGGAGCGAGCTCAAAAGGGCGGCGCCGGCGATTATCGCGCGGAACTCGGCCAGATGCCGCATCACGAACGCGGCTCCATTCACGGCCAAGACGCCCATCGGAGTGATGACTCCGATCGCGATCAGAACCGGACCCCGGATCCGGATCCATTTCACGGCCGGGAAGATGACGGGGCGGGAGGCAGAGCGCCCCCGCTAAGCGTGTTGCCTAGTGGCCGCAGGCGCAGGCCTCACCTTCGCCGTCGCCTGCGTTGAAGGAGTGGCCGCAGGAGCAGGAGCTGACCGCGTTGGGGTTATGGACTGTGAATCCCGCGCCCATCAGGCCGTCGACGAAGTCGATCTCCGAACCGCGCAGGTAGGGGGACGAGAAGTCGTCGATGAGGACCCGAACGCCATCCATCTCCACCACTTCGTCGCCCGGACGCAGAACGTCGTCGAGGGCCATCCCATACTGCAGCCCGGAGCAACCGCCGCCGCTCACGTACACGCGTAGACCGACCTGAGGATTCGATTCCTTGGCCAAGATGGTCTTCAACTGCCCGGCCGCCTCTGGGGTGAGGGTGACGATGGTCTGATCGATCATGGCTGGTCGGCTTCCTCCTAGTGGCTGTTGAAGCTCAATCCTAGCACGGCTGAAAATAGCTCAGGCCTTGAGCCAGGACCGCCTCCGCGCGGAGGCCCGCTCGGGCTGGATACCAGCCACGATCTGGGCCAGCGCCTGTGCCCCGCGCGTGATGGCGCTCCTGGGGTCGGTCAGGACCAGAATCTCGCCCTTGACGGCCGCCTCGTCGGGCTTGGACCCGTCATACCCAAATTCGTATGCGATCTCGCGCTTCAACGTGCGCTCCACGTCCTCGCGGCCGACGACCGGCCGCGGCATCTTGCTGTTCATGATGAGGATCAACCGCCCGGGAACGATCTTGAGCACGTTGGTGAAGATGTTGGTTACGTCGGTGATGTCCTTGAGGCTCGACAGCTCAGGAGTGGCCACGAGAACGATCCGTTGCGCGTGCTCGAGCACAGTCAGGGTGGTCTCGTTCAGGACCACGCCCAAGTCAAACACGATGTAGCGGAAGGCGCTGCTGAGCACCGTCATGGCCCGGGAGATGAGGTCGCTGTTGATGAGGTCGGCGTGCTCGGGCTTGAGCACGCCGGGTAGAAGCATCATGCCGCCGGGGTGATGGAGGATGGAGGAAAGCAGGGCTTCCTCAAAGCTGGCCTCAGGCACCTGGGACACCAGGGCCAGGCAGCCTGTGGGTACCAAGGCGGAGATGAGAGCGGCGTGGTTGTAGGGGAGCGCCAGGTCCACGAGCAGGACCTCTCCGGGATGCTTCAGGGCGAGGGCCGCGGTCAGGTTGACCGCGATCGTGGTCCTGCCGGCACCGCCCTTTGGGGAATACACCGCGACGGTCGCCGCGGCCTGAGAGGGAGCTACGAGCTTGGCCCGCGAGATCAGGTTGGGAAGGCTGTCCCGCCTCTGCTCGACCAGCCGATTGAGCTCCAGTAGTGCATCCGAGTCAGCTGGGAAGGTGGTGTAGAGGGTGGCGCGATCCAAGACCAGGAGGCGGCAGTCTTCTAGGGCTCGGATCGTGGCGGTGCGCGGTTCCTCTGCAATCAGGGCCATCTCCCCAAAGAAGTCGCCGGGACCCAAAATCGAAATGACCACGGTATGACCAGGCGAGTCATCCACGGTCACCTCGCATCGTCCCTCTTCAATCACGTACATGGCGTCGCCCCAATCACCTTGGCGGATGATGGTCGCGCCTTTGGTTTCGGACACCGGCCGCATCGCTCGCGCCAGCGCTCGAAGAACGTTGTCCGAGAGCGTGAAGAATATTGCGACGCGACCCAAGATGGCGAACCGATTCTTGAGCTCTACCGCTGCGGGCCCCCGCGACTGTGCGTCCGACACGACAGGCCGATTATAGATACGGGTCTGCCTGCCTCCGTGGTGGGAGTTCCAGGCGGGGGCAGCCGGCACTGCTGGTAGACTTCTCAGCCGTCGGTCCCGTGGTGTAGCCTGGCCAAACACGCGGCCCTGTCAAGGCCGAGAACGCCGGTTCGAATCCGGTCGGGACCGCCATATATTCCATCCCTAGGGGGTCCGTGGAGAGGTGGCCGAGCCCGGTTGAAGGCGACGGTCTCGAAAACCGTTATAGGGGCAACCCTATCGTGGGTTCGAATCCCACCCTCTCCGCCAAACCCACAGGGCGCTTTCTCAAAGGCACCTCCTGAGGTAGCTTGAACTCAGAAACCGGCCGAATCGGGCCGGTTTCGCCTTTTCTGGTCCCCGTTAAGCGGGGGTTGGGGGAGCGCCAAGGAGGTGTCAAGTTGCTGGAAAAAAGCGAAAGACCGTTGGGGTTTTCGAAAACCGTTGGGCACGCCCAGCCTGGCTTTGGAGGGCGCCGGCGGCCGTCCACCGACCCCGGCGGCCGCCCCCGCGCCATCCCCGAGGCTGGCTTCTCCGACCTGGTCGGGGTCCAGCCCGAGCCGCTGCGGCCCCTGGTTGAGGGTCCGAGCGCGCGGCCGGACGCCGGTCCCCGCCTCGAGCTCTTGGTCCGGGAGTGGCTGCAGGACCTCGCCGTGCTCGGCCGCAGCGAGCGGACCATCGGCTGGTACCAGCAGAAGATGAGGCAGTACCTGGCCACCGGCGGGCCCGCGAGCCTGTCCGAGCTGACCGCCTTCGAGTTCAAGCGCTTTCTGGCCGAGCTCCAGGGTCGCGGGCTCTCGCCCAACACCGTGCACGGCTTCTTCGAAGTCATCAAGGCCTTTGGCAACTGGGCTTTGCGAGAGGGCTGGGAGGTCGACCCGGCGCTGCTCCGGGTGCGCGGGCCCAAGGTCCCGGTCACGGAGATGGAGACCTACTCCGAAGCCCAGCTGGAGGCGGTCTTGGCGGCCGCACCGGAGGGCTGGCCGCGGATGGCGGTGCTGACCCTGCTCGGAACCGGGATGCGACTCTCCGAGCTCTGCAGCCTCACCCTGCAGGACATCGAGGACGACGGCGAGGCGAGCTTCCTCAAGATCCAGCGCGGCAAGGGGGCCAAGTTCCGCCGGGTGCCGGTCAGCCGCCGGCTCCGCAAGGAACTGGTCCGCTACCTGAATCGGGTCCGCCCGGACACCGAGTCAACCCAGCTCCTCGTCCGCCGCGACGGCAAGCCGATCCGGGTCGAGACGATCACCGAGCTCTTCCAGCGGATCCGCAAGCAGTCCGGCTTCCCGGTCCACGCCCACAAGTTCCGCCACACCTTCGCGACCGAATACCTCCGCCAGGGTGGCGAGATCGAGAGGCTGAGGCGGATCCTGGGCCACACCAGCTACGTGATGGTGATGAGGTACGTGCACTTGGATAAAACGGACCTGTATCGGGACTTCGATTTAAGGTCTCCGTTCTGATCGGGACCGGGGGGCCGTTAAGCGCTTACCGCTTACGCGGGGTCCCCGAGTGACCATGGAGCAATCGGAACCTTCGAGGATCGGGCGGCAGCTGCGGACTCACCCATAGTGGCCAGCGCGTGAACCATGAGCTCGTTCCAGGCCAAGACCGGAAGGGCGCTCATGCCTAGCTGGGGCCGGTGAGGGTGAAGGACCAACCTTCCAACTCGAACATCCCGTCGAGGTTCACGCAACGTAGCTGGTAGGTGCTGGCCACATCGCCGATGCGTCCAACCTTAGAGCCTTCCTGCGTGACCACAACACACTCACCCCCGAATAAGTCGGATTGAAGTCGGCTGGTCTCCCAAATCGCCCACGCGATGAGCCACGGGTCCGCTTGGTTTTCGGCCTTGACGTGCTTGATTAGATTCTCATGGGTGGTGATAACGCGGCCCACGATATTTGCGACCTCTTCGGTTGGCTGGCGGAAGAGGCCTGGGAATTCCCGGCATCGCTTCCCAAGGTCGTCATCTCCTCGGTCGACCTCTTCGAGGACGTAGTGAGGGGCAAAGAGCCTCTTATCGGCAATTAGCTTTGAGACCCTCTCCCAGACGCTGGCGCCCGTGGTTGGGCCGTAGGCACGGTGGAGGTGGATAAGAGAACTGCTATCGATGCAGTAAAGGCGTTCAGCGTCCGCCATCGGTCCACTACTCGGCGCGCGCCAGGGCGGCGAGGTGCTCCCACTCATTCGAACGTACGCGCACGCTGTCAATAGCGTCCGCGAAGCTCAGGTGTCCCCGGTATTCGGCCTCGACGACGGCGTTGACGAAGCGCCGACCATTCATGTCGAGCGACAGTTGCGCTCGGTCGCGACCCGTGCCCCCTTGTCGTGGCGGGGGAGGCCCTTGGACAGCCCAGCGAACCCAGAGGTCGCGGTAGCGCTGGTCATCTACAAGCCCAGCTTCATGGAGGCGGTACCAGAGCACTTGCGAGCTGACCTTGAAGGTATCGCGGAGGGCTCGGAAGTCGGATTCGACCGGCAGTTCGGCCATCTCGCCCAGTCGTCGAGCTTCAGACAATCCCAAGAGAGCGTCAAGTGGGACCAAAAAGGCCCCTGCGAATCTGTTGCAGAAGCGCTCGATGCTTTCGCTTGTCGTGGGGTACCTCATAGCAACCGAAGGTGCGCACACGCCGCCTTCGCCCAGTAGGAGATGACAAAACTCGTGGAACAGGGAAAATGTCCGACCAGCTACGGCGTCCTGGGTGTTGATGGCGATTGTCGGCACCAGGTCGTCTGGAAGTGAAAAGCCCCGGATGTCCTCCTCGCCGAAGGTCAGCTGCAGAATCAGCACCCCTTGCTCTTCCAGCAGGGAACGCCAAGCTCGGAATGCCGCGCTGACATTCGACCAGCCAGCCTGGTCCTCTAGCGTCACGTCGAGGCGCGAGCGCTGTTCAGCTGCCGTTACCTCCGGGCTCGAATTGGAAGTCACCATCCCGCTGGCCAGCTGAAGTCGGCCGGCATCCTCAATCAGGCGAGCTAAGGTCAGTTGTTGGCGGCGCGCGGTCCGGAGAGCCATGTGCATGCCTGGCGTCAGCCGTGGCGGAGTGAAGTCCGATCGGCGCCGCAAGTCTGCAACGCGGGGTTCATCGACCGTGGGGGGGCGAGCCATCAGAAGAGTCGCAAGCTGGCGCTTGTAACGGTCGGCCATCGCCCGCAGCTCGGGAAGCGACGGGGTGAGTTCGCCGGCCTCCCAGGCTTCGAGGGTGGCGGTTGAGACACCAAGCACATCCGCTGCCTCCAGGAGTTCGAGGCCATAGGTCTCCCTCGCCCAACGTAGGACAGTCGGGGCCAGGGTCAACTCAGCCATCGCCGCAGTTGTCATGTATCACGGTGGGATTCGGACGGACCATGTCTGAGCACAAACTGCGCCCAGGTCGTCGACCACGACCCAACCGGAATCTTCTGGGGGTAGCTGCCCAGCCAGTTACTGGGATCACTCCGAGGCGGCCTCAGGGTTTCGCGTCAGTTGAGCGCGCTGCATACCGATTCGGAAGACGCCAACGATGGCGTCGTGCTCCTCGGCGAGCTTGCGGTACTCCGACAACGGCACGTGTTCCTCCGCCTCGATTGCGTCGATTACCACTCGGTGTAGGTCGACCGCGGCCTGGAGATACCGAGATACAAGCGGTGCCAGTCCGATGCCGTCGCCGGCGGCGCGGAGAACCGCCCGGGCTTCAGGCCTCCATCCATCCCACGCCAAAAGGCTGGCCGTTGACAGGTCTACTGCTGAACTCTCCCTAATGTCCGCGCCTCCCACCAGCTTGGCGGTCAGCCCGGGAAGGCTTGTATGCAGGAAGAAGTTGCGGAGGTCTCGCACGATCTGCAATTCGCCATCCGAGTCGAAGGGCACCTTTGCCTGGGCGAGTTGTGTCGCGAGTGGTGGTGTAAATCCGGGGCCGCCTTGACGAAGGCGGCCACCGTGTGGTTCCAAGTGAAGGTGTTCAGTCACCACATGGAGGACCACGACGATGGCCAATCTCAGGATGACACTGCTAGACCTGCTCAACAAGGAGGAGCAGGGGGCTGACCCCGGTTTCCTCCGCGACGGCGTGCGTCTGCTTGCCCAAGAGCTGATGGACGTCGAGGCGACCCAGCTGACGGGCGCCGGGCTCCACGAGCGAAGCGAGAACCGGCTGACCTACCGCAACGGTTATCGAGAGCGAGAGTGGGACACCCGGGTCGGCACAGTTGACCTGCAAATACCGAAGCTTCGCCAGGGTGCCTACTTCCCAAGCCTGCTGGAGCCCCGGCGCCGGCATGAGCGGGCGCTGCTGGCGGTGGTTCAGGAGGCCTATGTCCACGGCGTCTCGACCCGGGCCGTCGACAGCCTGGCGGAGGCGCTCGGCCTGAAGGGCATCTCCAAGGACCAGGTCAGCCGGATGTGCAAGGAGCTAGACGGCCAGGTGACGGCCTTCCGCACCCGTCCGCTCGACGCCGAGTACCCCTACCTGATGCTCGACGCCACCTTCGAGAAAGTCCGCGAGAACGGTCGCGTGATCTCGATGGCGGTGCTCATCGCAACCGGCGTCAAGGCCACCGGCGAACGCGAGGTGGTCGGCGTCGACGTCGGCCCTGCCGAGGACCTGGAGTTCTGGCGGGCCTTCCTCCGCCAGCTCGTCAGTCGCGGCCTGAGCGGGGTGCGGCTGGTCACTTCGGACTCCCACCTCGGACTGAAGCAGGCGGTCGCCGAGGTCCTGGTCGGAGCCACCTGGCAGCGCTGCCGGGTCCACTTCATGCGCAACGCCCTAGCCACGGTACCCAAGCTCGCCCAGCAGATGGTGGCCGCCACCCTGCGGACCATCTTCGCCCAGCCCGACGCCGCCAGCGCCCACGAAACAGTGGAGCGGGTCTGCCGGCTCTTCGAGAAGCGCTACCCCAAGCTGGTCACCTGCCTCCGCGACGCAGAGACCGACATCCTCGCTTACTACGGCTTCCCGGTCGAGCACCGCCGCCAGATCTGGTCGACCAATTCGCTCGAGCGGTTGAACCGCGAGGTCGGGCGGCGCTGTGAAGTGGTCGGCATCTTTCCCAACCGGGCCGCCCTGCTCCGCCTCGCCGGCGCTGTCCTGGAGGAACAGAACGATGAGTGGGCAGTCGGTCGCCGCTACTTCAGCACCGAGTCCATGAACAAGCTCTTCCAGCCCAGCAACGAGGAGGTGGTCAAGGCTCTGCTCGACCTGGAGTCCGCTTAACCTAATGACCCAACCGCACGACCGGATTTACACCACGTCGCGCGACCTGACCCCTGGGCGAATGCCAGTTGGACGGGATTGCTCCTGTCTGGCCAGTTCGAACGAAGAGTTCGTCTGGTGTGGTCGATGACGGTGCCAACAGCAGCCACTAGGTTGTGCGTCAGGCAGAGAGTGACGCCTAGGTAATCACGCATTCGGTCGTGGTCCAGGGCATCGAACAACATCCTGCCGGTGGCGTCGAAGGGAAACGTTGAGAGGTGGTTTTGCAGGCCCACGCCATTGGGCCAAAGGATCCAGCGAACGGGATCGTCCAGCGAGCGCATGGCATCGATCACGCACTGCCCAGAGGTCTTCGCGATTTGCTCCCGCAGTTCCAGCATACGAAGACCAGGGTTTGGATCGGACATCGGACCCGGCGCTGGTGTGTCTGGGCTCATGAGATCGCTTCGATCCAGTGCGTGAGCGCGGCATGGTGTTCGGGGATCAGGGTCAGCGGTTCTGGCACATCGGGCCAACCGACTGCCGCAGCGTAGAAGCGGAAGAGGCAAGCCCGAATCAGCATTTGAGTTGTTCGGGGTTGACGGCCCAGTTCTCCGCCAAGCTCATCGGCACTTCCTCCCAGATCACTGCATCCGAGATCAGAATTCCCTCCGCATACTCCGCCGAGCGGTACATGGGGGAGAAATCGATGATCGCTGGCGGCAGGTCGGCCGCGATTAGCGCGTTCCCGCAGAGGTCGCTGTGAACGATCTGGGGCACCCCTTCGATCGGCCGCAGCAAGACCTCGAGCCGGCCGATCTCGTCCTCGAGTTGATTCGGAGTCGCCACCACCGCCTCTCCCCAAACGGCGCGATCGGCAATGGCCCAGCGGTCGGTACGGCGGTCAACGAAGTCCGGCCTCGGCAGATGGGCTATCGCCCGGTGGAGCGCCCTGCCGGACTCCAGGATCTCGACCCAACGGCCCGATACGTGATCGCCCTCGACGCATGAGGTTGCCGCCCAGCCGGCCACGGTCCATGAGCCCGAGAGTGACCTGATCGGTCGAGCGAGGCGGAAGTCCCTGCTTGGTTCGATGGCGGCGGCCACGTCGCCCAACCAGGCCGTTGACTCCTCGTCCTGATTGGCCTTCAGGACCACGCTGCCGGCCAGGTAGCTGGGCCCGGTCGTGCCGCCAGCCAGCGCGACCGGGGTCTCGGCGACTCCTACGGCGCGCAGGACATCGGCGGTCGGCGCGAGCACTGCAGTGTCCACCGTCGCTGATCCTATCCCCCGCTTGGTCTCGCGCTAAAAGGTTCTAGGCCTCCGCCCCTCAATGCTTCGGCAGGCGCGCTCGGAAAGGATGGCCCTTCCTCCCAAGTTCAGCCGACCAGCCGTGGGAGCCGATCCGAAAGGAAGTCCTTTGGGGACGCGAGGGATCGACCTGCCTTCGCGGCTACGGACGGCGTTGGCGTGTCCGCCCGGAACTTCTTCTTCGCGGAGGCCGAGCGGCCGAACGTCGCCCCAGATGGTTCTGACGGGGCGGCCGCTGGCGAGACGCAAGCCACTAAACGCGACGATGTGGAGTACAGAAGCTGGGCTCCCCTCGCCACGCTCACGAGATCTGCCATGTTTCGCTTGATCGCTGCCGGAAGCCGATGCTGAGTCGGCGGCATGCCAAGGTACGTGAGCTCGGCGATCGCAGAGCCGACAAGGTCCCGGGTCGCTGAGGTGGGGGTGATTCCGGCTCCACCGACACCAGCCCCCTGGAGCCACGGCAAGAGGCCGTTCTTGACCCCGAACAACGGACCCGGAATCCGAACCGCGGCTGCAGCCCGCCGAATTGACCAAATTGAGCGGCCAGCCCCGCCTTTGACCTTGTGATCGAACGCCTGCAAGGACTTGCTGAGGAACTCTGAGGGAGTCGCGCGAATTGGAAGACTCGCGAATTGCCCTGACCGCCAACTCTTGCAGAGGCCGTGGCCGCCGGCTGGGGTTACTTACGCGGCGCTGCGTAGCCGGGCTGGGGTTTCCCGAGCATTTACCAGGCGATTGGTCTCGCGGCGGATGGCCCCGGCAGGCAAACCGGCGCAGTCAGCCAGATACGCAGCCCACGAACTTCCAAGGAAAGCGGCTGCCTCCGCGCGGAATCGGCCATTGGTGTGCTTCAACGGCGCCGGGGCGTCGTAGCCATACCAGACGCCGAGGTAGTCCGCAACAGCGAGCCTGAAGATGGCGACGACCAAGTCCCGCGTTCCGACAGCACGGCCATCCTCAGTCATCAGGCCACCTCCAAGAGTCGAGCGAGCTGGGTCGGAGCGCCTTGTTCCAGGGCCCTGGCCAGCTTCCAGGCCGTGCGCGGACGCACTGATTGACCCCTGAGGGCGGTCGCCAGCGTTGGACGGGAGATTCCGGCGCG
>DATLSE010000034.1:0-22709 GCA_035534295.1 Nitrosotalea sp. | reverse complement strand
CAAATGATCCATGCAAGCGTTTCGACCGATACGCATAAGCCACAGGCGAATGTGGTCATCTGAAGAGTCAGGCGGGTCGAAGGCCGCGAACGCCTGAGCGAGTGCCTGAGCTGCCACCTCCTCGGCTGCAGCGGCATCCCTTAACAGCACTACGCAGTATCGGTGAACCTGGGCGGCATACTTCTCGTACACCTCCTCGAAGGTCATCGGCCGGGACCATGGTGGCCGGAGAATAGGGGGAAGTCGGACGTCATCGACTACTCCTGGCTGGATTAGGTCCATACCTATAAGAACGCTCTGGCGCACCAAACCTGACATGGCCTAAGCCGCCGCCACCGCCCTGCGAGATGCCTAGGTTACCGTCGGGGGAGGATGGCAAGGCAAAGAGATGGGCCGACGGGCACCTTCGGGTAGCGAAGACACGCTCACAGTAGAACTCCAGGAGCCGCCCAGCCATGGGCCTTCAGGTCACCCCGTCCCACGCCGATCACCCGGCAGGCCGCTGAACTCGACCGCCAAGGCACCTGAGCGATGAAGCTGGCGCTCCTGCGCGGTGGCTTACCTCAAGAGGAGTCGGTAGCGGGTCATTCGGGTCTCCTCTTCAGTGGAGAGCGCAGTGAAGGTAAAGCCAACTCGCTCAGCTACCGCTCGGGAGGCATGGTTGTCTTCGGCGACTCGGCCTCGAGTACCTGCCCGTCGATCGAACGAGCGTATTCGCAAAGCAGCCGTAATGAGCGGGTCGCATATCCCTTGCGCCGCTGAGAGGCTGCGGCCCGGTAGGACAACTGGGCTGCGCTGTCGGGTCTGCTTCGCCATTGGCAGCCACCGACTAGCTGTTGCAGCGCCGCAGATGCGGCAGCGTGGCTACATTCAACACGGAGTTGATCCAGAGCGGATTGGCCGTCTTCCCATGTCCCGGAACAGCGTACCCCACGAGGATCGCCTCTCCGGCCGCGGTAACTTCCGGAAACCGAAATGGAAACCTGGATATAGAACCAGTGCTGGGATCGGCTACTACCGAGCCGCTGTTGCCTTCGGTCCATATGAAGTCCGAGGCGGCCTCTCCGAAGAACTCGGCATAGCCGGATGAGTTGCTGACCTGTTGCGCCCGCGCGAATCCGCGGCGCCAGATCCAAGTCCCCTGAGACCGTTTGCCCGCCCACACGACTTCGCTGCTGGTGGCCGCCAGGTAGGTGATCCCCCGGACCCTGGCCAGGGCCGGCGGGAGCGACACTTCCTTGTGAGAGCTCGTCGAATACGCCACAAACCGATCGGAGTGGTGGCCAGTCCCGATGGTGAGCAGCACGTCCGACCCCCAAAGCGACCCGAGGGCGGCCGTTCCTCGGTAGATGACCCGGTCGGTCCGAGTGTTCAAGTCGTAGAGGTGCACGTAGCTGAGATTGTCCGACTCCTCGGTCCACGTGGCGACTCCGTTCTGAACACTTGGGATGGTTGCGATCGGATCGGTCGGCGAGGCGCCCCCATCGCTCGGTGCGTAGAGCGTCAGGACGGAACCCGACGTCGAATCCCACGCCAGCATCGCCCAGTCGGCCTCGTTCGACAGGGAGTACCCTTCGGCCCAGACCAGCCAGCGACCGTCGAACGCACCGTAAATCGCTTGATCTTGGGGCGGATCGGGGTACTGGCTGATCTTGGTCTCGACCCCGGTCGCCAGATTGACGGCTGCCACACCCGACCACGAGGGGGAGTGGATCGACGCGAAATACTGCGCACCGTTAGGCGCCACTGCGAATCCGATGCTGGTTGCCGGCCGCACCGCACCCACCCCCGCCTGAAGTGCGGTCAGCCACGCCTGTGGAAGTGGAACCGTGCAGTAGGGGTGACCCGTCCGGTTGGCAGTCCGGTCCGAGGTCGTGGAACGGGCCGGCGTCGGCAAGCTACCGGGAGGAGCCGCTGGACCAGAGCACCCCGCGGTGCTCCAGGCCAGCATGACAACCAGCGTCCCCAAAAGCCTCCTACCAGAGATATCCGTACCCGCCCGTGATCACCACGAGCGTGGAGCTCGAGATATTGGAGTAGGCGCCCCGGTCCAATACCACGGGTATTGGTCGAAATGCATCGTAGGATCCCGGTAGGCGGTCGCCGCCCCGTGGCTCGCGTATCCTCAAATCATGATCCCGTGGTTGATGTTTTGTTTCACCGGACGCCCATCCAAGGGGTGGACGAGCCACGACCTCCAAGGCCGCCGCGCGGACCGGTTATCGGTCTAGGATGTCGCCTGCCCAGTCACCCTCATATGTGTTCCCCTGGGCTGAGGTTGAGCTCCAGGGAAGCGTGACGGGGCCATAGTACCACTGCGGAATTCATGATTCGGTAGAAAATCATCGGCGAATTGCCGGACCCGTAGCGAGGGGCAGTGAGGAGCGCTGTCGCTTCCCGCCCACGCTGTGCCGGCTCCCGAGTTGAACCACAAGCGTCATCACGGCGTCGTCGCCACGTTCTCACGTGAGGCCACTCCAATGCACTATCCACTTCCCCGGCACATGCTGACGATCCTCGTTTTGGCGCTGCCGCTGGCGGTGACGACGCCAGAAGTTCCGGCGGGCTCAATTGGTCAACACATCACTGTGGATTCCGGCTTCTCGACCTGTAGCGTCAAGATCGGCGCCACGAACCCAGCGGGCCCGAAAAGCGGTCTGACACTGGACGCGCCGACCTACTCTACTGCGGATCCCGAATATCGGGAGAAAGGAACGATCACGATTACGTCCTACCCCGAGCCGGGGGGGTTGGGGAGCGATCCGTACCAAGTACTGCGAGGTTCCCCTAGGCCAGGGCACCAGACCGGCCCCTCTTGTCAGATCGGCTGGACTGACAAGAGGGGACCGTCAACATCTCTTGGACCCGCGGCTATGGGTCCAGTCACTGGGGATAGCACCAGAGCAACTCGTCAGTGTTCGACGTCGGCCGCGGCATCTCAACTGGATGATAGTCTGAGCCGCCTATGAGCTGGTCCGCCCGCACTGTCAGTCCCGGTTCACCGAGGAGCACACGCGGCAGATCCCCACGGGGGTAACGAGCAAGCTCCAGCTATTTGGAGGACATGGCCCGGTCTAGGTTTAGGAAGTTGCGCCCGCCTGCGCGTGCCTCATGTAGTCCTGGCAGGACTGACCACCTCCGCCGACCGGTGCTTGCCGGAAGCCGTGCGCCTCGAGAGAAACGGGCGCTGGTAGCGTGTCCATCGTTTCTTTTTGAGCACGCGGGGCCTGAACCTAAGAAGCCTAGCCTGGAATGATTGGCAAATCTGAGTGATTTGCAAGCCATCGTCCTTTCGACGACTTCACCTAGGCAACCCTCCCACCCGCACTTCCAATTGAACCTCTGCCCCGCCTTGATTCCAGGTACAGAACTGATCGCCGATTCCTCCGAGAAGTTCGGGTCCCTGGGGATATTACGCGACTCGCGTCTATTCGACGTCCATCTGGGTGCATCGATGGATCTCGGCGACTCCCGAGGGATCGGAGCGGAGGCAGGTGATTAACCCACCGCCGCTCGGCCCTACGCCCTTACGGGAGCGAGAGCCTCCTCATAGAACTCGATCCGCGGCTGACCGACGACGCCGGCCTCGGTCATGGCCTCGCGCAGCTTGGGGCTCTCCATGCACTTTTCGGCATCGGACATCGATGCAAAGCGGTGCAGAACCAGCACGCTCTTGGGATCGCCCTTGGCCTGGAAGACTTGCTCCTCAATCACGCCGAGCTCCTTCTGAACTCCCTCGAAGGACTCGTAGGCCGTCCGCCAAGTCGAGTAGTCAGCAACGCGGTGTAGAACTAGAACGGTTGCCAAAACAACCTCCTTGCGCCAGAACAATCCCCCCGAATTACAGAAGCGATTGCAGTCCAGCTGCGTTCACCATATACCGTCCGCGCGGACGGCTCCGCAAATGATCTTGGCCCCTGAGCTACCCCAAGTCGCCCAGTCGGTTCCACCCCGCGAATCAGCCACCAGGGTGATCGCGCAGACAGCGGTTACCAGGGAGCGAAGTGAGCGCCGCTCAGGAACAACTCCCCCTCACTCAAGCCTCCAAGTTCCACGTCCAGATGCACGGATCAGCTGGGCGATAGCTGAAGCCAGTCATATCCGCGAGCCACTCAGCGAACTTGATTAGCCGTTCCTCCGAGAGCGTCTCGTGCAGGTGACCGGCGCCGTTCATGACTCCAGCGCGGGTGAATCCCGATCATTCTTGACCCTGGAGTGGCCCGGCTCCCCAATTGTGCGCTTGGCATCCTTGGCCGTCCCCCGGAACGCCCCAGATCGGAGAATGGAAGCGGTGAGCAGAGAGGGCCGCTCGAAGGTGACGGACTTGATGCAACATGAATCCTCTAGACCGTGGTCGCCCGAGCAAGAAATCAGGGCCACGACACGGCCTCGGGCGGAGCCGTGTCCTTCGGGCGCGCCTCCGGGCCGTCTTCACGCTTGGAGTTGTTCAGATATTAAGTGAGACAGTCGCTGACAGGAGTCCAGGGCAGTACACTCGCCGACTACTTTGTACGGACTGCGTCCAGGTCAACACCGAGAGGCGACTCCAAGTCGCGATCACCAGACCAGCTGGCCGAGGCGGACGGGCTGTTCCAGGACCGTGGTCGGCTGGTCCTCATCCACGGCCAGCGAACACAGTGACGCGAGCCGCGCGTGGGTGGCCCCGGCGCAAAAGGGGGCATCAAATGCGCAAGGTAATTGTTTATCACGTCGTCTCACTGGACGGGTACCACCCCGGTCCCGGTAACGAGATCTCCGTAATGTTCCCGATGAGGGGCAAAGTTTTCGACTCCCATAACGCCGAGCTGCTCCTTGAATCTGACGTTTTTCTTGTGGGGCGTGTCTCGTTCCAATTGTTCAACCGCTTCTGGCCGGAGGTGGCCAGCGATCCAGAATCTGAGAAGTGGACCCCCGAGCAAGGAGAGCTCACGCAGGCTGGAGGATCCGTCGCCATGATCGTGGTCTCGGATTCACTCACCGGCAGCGCGCCCGATATCCAGACCATCCGGCGAGCAGACGCCTGTCAGGCGATCGCCGATCTCAAACGCCTTCCGGGCAAAGCAATTCTGATCACCGGGAGCAGTACGCTGTGGAATGACCTGCTTGCGCATGGTCTGGTGGATGAAATCCACCTCATGATCGGCAACCTTGTCCTGGGAGAAGGGGTGCCTGCCTTTGAGGGAAAGACTCGGCCATCACTTCGCCTGCTCGGCGTCCGTACCTGGGAGGACTCCGATAACATTCTCGTACGCTACGCGGTCGACCGCGACGATGCGTGACGGCGTGGTCGAAGAGCTCATCAACGCTCGACCAGGGCAGCACGAACTCCAAGCGGAGTCCGGCGGCGGACTGGACGGTCCGGGACACTGTCGGGCATCACCAGTGCCTCCGTAACCAAGCGTCCGACCCCTGCGTCGCGGCCGAGAAGGGGTTCTGGCGCAATGCTCCGGCTGCGGCAGGCGCATCGCCTAGGTGGGTGGGTTCAGACTTGAATCAGTGAGCACGCGGTCCGGCGGAGCCGCGCAGAGGCCAGGAGCATCGGATCCACGTGACGAGCAGAGTTGAGAGGCAGGCAGGCGGCCATTTGAGCAGCAGCAAAGCGTTTCCGGTGCGTGGAAGCGCGTTCGAGGGTCCCAGAGGTCGCGCTGAACCTGGAGAGACCGAATGGCCGGTCGCCGAGAGCAGTGGCGACGCTAATCGCCGGGCGCGAGGTGGAGAAGGTGGTGGTGCGGGGCCCAGACCTCCCGCTTGTTGAACATCCCCTGGGCCAGCCGCAGATTGAGCCTCCTTCCGCTGCGCACCAGCCGGGCCGGCACTGCCAGCAACCAGCGCCGCACCACGGCGGTGTTGTAGGGCCGGCCCCAACACTGCGAGCTGCTCTGGGCTGAGGGTTACGCCTGCGGCCGTCTGCGCCTCGGTGAACGGTGGGGACGGATGCGGCACGCTTCACCCTCTGGGTGCCTCCTACTTGGAATCAATGGGTCGTCAACAACCCTCATTTTCCAAGTCAGCGAGGCACTTCTTCTACCTGCGCCCGACCGCTCCCTCCTCGCTACTCACTTATCCAGGTCTGACCGATTCAGCTCGTCCCGTCTTACTCGCTCCCGCCTCCACCGAACACCTTCACATTGACCGAGTAGCAGAGCAGGGCGACCGCGGTCATCAGGCCCATCACCAGCGAGTAGCCGCTCCCCCCGCTTTGGGTGAACTCAGCCCCGCCCACCCAGGCGGCGATGAGCGCGAGCCCGCCAGTGGCGGACGTGGCGACGGCTAGCTGGATCCGAGATCTGACAGCCCGCACCACCAAGGAGGTTGCGCCGACTACCAGCAGAGTGCCGACGATCACATGTATGGCAATCAGCGGACTGGACAGAATGCCGATCTTCCTGTTGGCCGTCGGCATAGTCCCGTAGAGGTTGTAGGAGAGTCCCAGGACGAACTGGATGATGAGCGCGATCACCAGGCCAAAGCTGGTGACGCCGATTCGGCGCGCCTGAGGACCAAGGATACGTCCGGTTCTTTGAGTTGGTGGAGATGCCATTTATCCTCCTCGCGTATGACGGTTCCTGGGCAGGTCCGCTCGGTTCGGCGCTCCGCCTATATGACACCTGGAAATGGGAGACTGTCAGCGAGCGCCTCGACCCTGCCATCGGCTGAGGAGTTCGAGGAGCACCGGCTGCAGGTCCGGCTCGCGCGCGCTTGGCGCGCTCAGCCCAGCCCCCCGGTGAGTTCAAGGCAGCGAACGCCGGGAAGAGAGCCGCCGATTGGGACTCGTCGCGATCTCATGAGTCTGGAGCCCCCACCAGATCTAGCGCGAGCGCGCGAATCGCGCCACGGCCACGCTGCTGAACACGATGAGGATGCCGGCGCACCAGGCGAGGCTGAGCACCACCCAGTAGGCAGTGCTGTGCCCGATACCGGCGTTATTGGTTCCGCCAAGCAGGAGGCTGCGGACTGCGTTGATGATCACGCTGACGGGCTGGTTGGCGGCGAAGGGCTGGATCCAGCTGGGCATCAACTTGATTGGGACGAACGCGCCGGACACGAAGGCCAGGGGAAGAACGATTAGCGACGACGTGCTCTGGGCGGCCTGTGCGTTTCCAGCGAAGAGGCCGAGGCTGATGAAGACCCAGGTGAAGGAATAGATCATCGCCAGCATCACGGCGAATGCCAGGACGATCGCTGGGAGGGGGGCGTCGGTTCGAAAACCTACCGCGAACCCCAGGAGAGTGACCACGAGCAGCGCCCAGCAATTGAGCAACGTGTCTGCCAGAGAGCGGCCCGCCAGCACCGTTGACCGCGGGATCGGCAACGAGCGGAAGCGGTCGTGGACCCCCGACGTCGAGTCCTCCGCCACGCCGGCCGTGCAATTCATCCCCGTCCACAGGGTGGTTTGGACCAGGAAGCCGGGAATGAGGAAGTTCGTGTAGTCGACAGCGCTCCCGCTGTGGATAGCGCCGCCGAAGATGTACCGGAAGATGATCAGGAACGCCACAGCCACGATCACGGGCAGGACGAGCATCTGCGGTGTCCGAAGGTACTGCAGCATCGTGCGCCGGGCCGACTGTCCGGTAGCGGTAACGAAATTGGCGCCGGCCGTGCGTCGCGTGGCAAGGCCGGCCGCAGGTGCGGTGTATGTGGTCATTGGGACTCCAATGGGTCAGACGGCTTCAGCCGTCGGCTCGGCCGACAAGGACATCGTGTCGTCCGTGAGGGTCAGGAACACCTCATCGAGGGAGGGCCTCCGCAAGCCAATGTCGTCTACTGCGATGCCGCGCTCGTCGAGGAGGCGAACAACGACCGTGAGTTGCTGGGCGCCGGCGTCGGCGGGAACTGAGACGCTCGAGGTATCGAGGTCGAGACGGGGGGGGTGGGTGGCGACCGATCGGAGGACTTCTTCGACGGCGACCAGATCTCCCTTGGCTGTGGGTCGAACCTCGATCATGTCACGGCCGGCGCGGTCCTTGAGCTCGTCGGGCGTGCCCGCCGCAATGGCGCGTCCGTGATCGACGATCACGATATGCCGCGCCAGGTGATCGGCCTCCTCGAGGTACTGGGTGGTGAGCAAGACGTCAGTGCCGTCGGCCACTAGGCCGCGAATGGCGTCCCAGAGGTCCATCCGACTGCGCGGGTCGAGGCCTGACGAGGGTTCATCGAGCAGTAGAAGTTTGGGTCGGCCGACCAGGCTGGCGCCGAGGTCCAGGCGGCGACGCAGACCACCCGAATAGGTGCGAACCAGGCGATCGGCGTGCTCCTTCAAGCCAAGGCGTTCGAGCACCTCGGCGGCCGCCGATCGCGCCTCGCGGCGGCCGAGGCCGAAGAGGCGACCCACGAGTTCCACGTTCTCCCGGCCGGTCATGGTCGGCTCGACCGACGCCGACTGCCCGGCGAGGCCGATGATCCGGCGAACAAGCCGCGGCTCGGACGCCACGTCGATGCCCGCTACGCGCAACTCACCACCATCGAGCCGCAGCAGCGTGGCCACCGCTCTGACGAAGGTCGTCTTGCCGGCACCGTTAGGCCCAAGGACGGCGGTGACCTGGCCGGACTCGGCGACCAGGTCGAGACCGGCGAGCGCCTCGACCTTGCCAAAACGCTTCGTGAGCCCTCGGGCCTCGACGATGGCCGTCACGGCATCTCCACTCGCGCGGTCCATGCTCCGGCCCACTGGACGGTGGTGAGGTTGATCCGATTCGCGAGGTTGCTGGCGGCGCTGTGGACGATCGATGCAGCCCGGGCGGCCTTCTGGGAATGCTTGACGGCCCCAGCGAACACCTCGTCGGTCGCCGAACCGGCCCGGTGGGCCAGACGAGGGGCTGCCTGGGTGAGGGCCGGGGCTGCCCGCTCAGAGTCGGTGAAGTAGAGAGCGTCTAGCCAGGCAACCAAGGTCAAGAGGCGCTCGTCGGTATGGCCGGTCCTCCGGGCGGCCCGACCACGTATATCCAGGCAGAGAGCCCGTCCGTTGATCTGGCTGGCGCCCGGGTCCACGAGGGTGACTGTGGTCGGGGCCAGCCCAGCCTCTTCGGCGGCTCCCCCTACCACCCTGCCGGGACCGTGGGCGGCGTCAAGGGGGCCGGGCACGCTCAGGGCCGGGCTGTCGATCGGAGATTGCACGGTGCCTCCCTCTTCCTTCGATTGTGGCTGACGGGTCACTCCTAATGACACCGTACGGACCAGGAATGTGACGGATGGACCAGAGAGGAGCGCCTGGCACTGCGTTCCGAGCTCCAGCCGGCGACCTGGCCCGTCCGGCCCTTTGCGGGAGACGCTGAACTACCAGCCACCGAGCAGGGACCCGATCCCTATCTAGGCGATTGAGACCGCACTGGCCGCGTGGGGGTGTCGCAAAGGCCCGCTTCCTGCTCGCTTGGACCTGGGACGTCCGAACCGCCCCCCGCGCGCCGACCGAGGCGAGGTCCGAGGTTCAGTGACGGGAGCTTCTGCGGGCGGGCGGAGAAGGGGTGTCCGCCGAACGACTCGGCACGACGTGCGGGCGGTGAACGCCCAGTGACCGTGAAGCGGATCGCCCCCTCTCGCCGTACAGCTACTGGTCGGTAGGGAGAGCGGACACTATCCTGCGGACGCGCTCGGGGTCAGCGATCGAGTCGATCTCCACGATCCTGCCGTCGGCGACGGTGAAACCCATCACGGTGATGGGGCGACCACCCATCGTGAGGACCACTCCAGAGGCGCCGTTCACCAGCGCCGGGCGCAGGTCGGCCCTCGGCTGCGCCAACACAGATGACAGGCCCTGGAGTGCCTGCCTGGCAACATCCGCGGCGCCGCGGATCTCCTTGGAGAATGGGTGCTTGGCCCCGGCGTCGATTCGCACCACGACGTCGGGATCGAGTAAGGAGACAAGGGCGTCGAAGTCGCCGCCCCGTGTGGCCCGAAAGAAGGCGTCGACCACCTCGCGCTGACGAGCGAGATCAGCATCGGGCTCGGGTACCGCCGCGCCCTTCACTCGGCGTCGGGCACGGCTGGCGAGCTGTCTCGCGGCAGCTGGGGTGCGCCCAACCATAGGAGCAATCTCCTCAAAGGGCAACTCGAACATGTCGTGGAGTACGAACGCCAAGCGCTCGGCGGGGGTAAGCCTGTCGAGCACGACGAGGAGAGCGAGGCCGACCGAGTCGGCCAGCAGCGCCTCCTCCTCGGGCTGGAACTCGCCGTCGGAGCGGATGACCGGGTCGGGTACGTGCACCCCGAAGAGGTCCTCGCGTCGCACGTGGCGCGAACGCAGCACGTTCAGGCACACGCGGGCGACAACCGTGGTCAGCCACCCGCCCAGATTCTCCACTTCGCTCGCCCCGGACCGGCTGAGGCGCAGCCAGGAGTCCTGAACGGCGTCGTCAGCTTCCGCGAGGGAGCCTAGCATCCGGTAGGCGACGGCCCTGAGATGGGCCCGGTGCTCCTCGAAGCGGTCCGCCAGCCACGCCTTCTCGTCCATCGGTCACATCCTCCCATCGCCACGTGTCATCTGGGTGACCCCGCAGAGGCCAGAGATGTGACAGGAAACGGCGAAGAGTAGTCCGCCAGGCGGTATTCGTCGCTGGGGCGAGCGCGGCGAGCGGCACCCGGCTCGTCCCCAAGTTGATCGAGCGCCGCCGACTTCGGCGATCTCGGGATCGTCGGCAGGCCTAATCGGATCGCCCACTAGGCGAGGGCCCTCGGCGGCGGCTCCCCCACCAGGCTCGACCAAGCCGTCGCTCAGACCGCTCGGCTCCGAACCGAGAGCCGCGACGCCTTCCTCGGCGCAGCGGACGCGGCCGCCGTGCAGCGCTCCATCAGTGACAGCGTCGTACCCTTCCGCGACGTTCGATAGGGTGGGCGGGTCAAGTCTGTGGAGGATCCGCTCGAAGTGGCCAGAACTGGGGGGACTGAGCAGACGCTCGTCGCAGCGCCCTACGTGGACCGAGTGGCGACCAACTTCGGCGGGATCGCGTCCGCCGCCGAGGCTTCCACGGCAACGCCAACGATCCCGGGCTCAGTCCGCGCGTAGGCGGATCTTCGCAATCAGCGTCTCTGGCGCCGGGATCCTCTCTTGCGGCCCGCTCGATGACGCCAGGGCTGCGGCTGTCCTCGCCCTGCACCGAGATGGACCGGGGAGCTACACCATCGTGGACGACCGTCCTGGTCGCCATGGTCGAATGGCTGCCCGTGCGGGGGTCAAAACCGCGGCGCCAGATCCCTGCCCGGTTTGCCCGGATCCTCGCCCGCGACGACGGAGTGGGAATGGGAGCCCAGAGCCGAAGGGCCTCCGACGCCCAGGCCAAGCGGGAACTGGGCTGGACCGTGCGCTTCCCCGGCTGGAGCCAGGGCTCCGTGACTACCTACTCCTCCGGGACCCAGCCGACCGCGGGCACCCAGGAGCGCCAGGAGCCAGCGGGAACGGTCCAGTCAACCCGGGCAGCCAAGCAGTAACCTCTGAGGCGATGGATAGCAGCAGCCTCGTCCCAAGACCTTCGCAGGACCGCTCTCCGGCCGAGGCCGTCATGAGGCGCCTGCTGTTCATCTCTGACGGAGCCGCTCGCCCCACCGAGTCGGACGTGGAGCGGGTCTTCAGCCTCTCGCTGGCTTTGTCGGCCATGAGGTGCGTCTTCACCTACATGCTCATGCCGGTCTTGGTGCCTGCCGTCGGGGCACTCGCCGGCGCGGGACCGATCATCGGAGCCCTGCTCTCGGCACTTGCCCTGGTGTTCGACGTTCGCGCGGTCCGGGCCTTCTGGCAAGCAGGCGATTCCCGACGGTGGACGATGAGCGCGCTTTACCTATTTATCACTCTCTTCGTGATCTATCTCCTCGTCCTCGACCTAACGAGAGTGCACCTCTAGCACCCACTTCTCAGCCGCCCCGAAGAGCGCCGGCGCGCCCAGGTCGCGCCTGGAAAGGGCGCTCGGGAAAGGACTTCTCTAACGGCGGAGCGGGAAACCTCGTGACCCCCGGGTCGGTCGCCACCGAGGGGTAGCTCCATCGATAGCCCACCGAGCGGTCTCGCCCCATAGGCCCGCAGCGCCCCTGATGCCCCGCTTCCGCGCCCAAGGGCCGGCTCAGCGGCTGGCTCGGAATCCCTCGAGTCGTGAGCCGCAGGGGTCTGGGGTACATCCGATGCGGGGCCCCTTTTCCACCCGGCCCGTCGGCGAGGAAGCTGTTCGGACCACCCCGGCAAAACCGACGACCGTCGTGACGTTCGCCTCCCAGCGCGAGCGGATGCCACCCTTCGAGGATCCGATCACGTGCGATCTTTCGGAGGCGTCGGATCAACGCCCCCCGGAGGACCACCACGGGCACGGGTCCGAGACGTGATCAGGCATCATGACGCGAGTTGATCACCCACAATCGGTCTGATTCGGTTGAGATACTGGTGGACTGGCTGGGGGACAGTGAGGACTCATGAACGGGGCCGGTCACGGCGGCGGGACCCTCGGCCCGCTACCCCCACTCGACGCGGTCCCGCTACGCCTGAGGCGTGTTCCCACTCGCGACGGCCTAAGGCACGAGGAAGTGGATGACCCACGGCCCGGCGATCCTGGTTTGGTCCGACTCCCCGGAGGTGACCTGTCCAGTGCGCACGGCACCCATGGCGTCAATCATCAAGGTGAAGTTTCCGTGCTTGCCGTAGAGTGTGTTATTGAATGTAACGACCTCCTCTCCGTCGGGAGACAGAAAGTCGCTTCCCAGCGTTGTCAGTTGCCCAGCAGTCGTTCTCACGAAGTCCCGCGTGTCATAGCCGCCGCCGATTATGTGGGCAGTCACGTACCAGTCGGCGGGCGAGAAGGCCGCGAAGGCGGAGGAGCGAAGATAGACTCGCGTTTCGGAGGGGCTTGCCACAACTCGATCGAGGGTTACTGGTACGTCACCCGTGGTCACCGTCTGATCCACAGGGACGGTTTGACCGGACTCCACTGGGACCGTGAGGTCGAAGGTATAGGGACCCACGACGGTGCGGACCCCGCTGGTACTTTCCATGTTTAGGCCGGACACGGCGACATTGAGCGACAGGTCCTTCGCACTCTGCGCGGCCATCTCTGCATCGTAGACGATAACGCCCACGGTGGCATGCGTCGGCGAATTCGTTTCGAACCAGGAATCGTACCCCGTGAGGCTCTGTCCCGAGGCGTCTGTCAGGATTGGCTGCCCCGATGATGACGATGTGGAGAATCCACTGAAGTTTGTGGTAATCCCAGTGGCCGTACTCACGCTGTAGGTGATCATGACTCGATTCACGTCAGCATAGGCCCGGATCAGGGTCAAGGTGACACCGCGCCGTGTCTGTGAGAGATTGAGGGTCTCGCCCAGATTGTGCTGGTATACGGTCGCGGCTCCGGGATCGGACTGAAGTACCGACTGTAGTAGGGAGATGCCCGCGTACGCGGTACCAGAGAGAAATACGGCCCCCCCAACCAGTACCGTTGCGAGCCCAATTGGCCGTCGGAGTACGTGTTTGCGCTGCGAACCGAATCCCGTCTTGTGGTGCCGCCAATCGATTGGCCGTGCAGTGTCGAGATCCAGCCGCGTGGCGGCCGCAATCTGGGCCGCAGCTCGTTTGAATTGAGAAGAGAGGTCGCTCTCTAGAGGGCGGTCTGTCATAGCATCTCCTTGGTCATGTGGTGGTGTATCCTTCTCCAAGGATGGTTCGTAATCGTTGTCGTCCCTCGTGCAATCGATGCTCCACGTTCTTTGACGAGCATCCAAGCATATTCGCGATAGCGGAAGTGCTCTGGTCTTCCAGGTGCGCCAGCACGAGGCAAAGGCGCATTCGGTACGGGAGCTGACGCAGCGCACGTGTTAGATCGAACGCCTCAATCCCCCACTCCGGCGAAACGGCGGTATCATTCCGCTGTGTCAAGGAATCCAGAAGTTCGCGTAACAAGCGCTGGCGGAGTCGGCCTGCCAGCCGAACGGCCGTAATCCGAAGCCAGGGCCATTCAGGGTGAGTGAGATAGCCTTGTTTTCGACGTTCCTTCCGTAAGGCTATGACGAAAGTCTCCTGGGCGATGTCCTCCCCGACGGCGTAGCTACCAGCAAGCAGTGAGGCCAGTCCGACAAGGCGTTGATAGTGGAGGGCGTAGATCGCGGCTATACGCGCATCAGGATCGCCACAGTCAGTGATGGTGATCGTGGTGGAAGAACTGGTGGCAGATGCAGCGGTGGTGTCCATACGTATATATAGACGCGAGCGCCGCGCAAACCCCACCTCGATTTGAAAACTGAAGGGGTAGGGACCCCTCGCGGGCAATCGAGGGGATCAGGCACCGGGTCAAACCACGTCGCTGGAACAGCCGTTCGGTCCGGTGAATCGGAGAGGCCAACGGATGGAACTGGGCGGTACGTCACTCTCACACGGGCGGCATCTCAGCCCGGCGAGATAGCGGACCCGGAGTCGCCTCTTTTCCGAGGGTCAACCGCGATGAGCTGTCTAGGGAAACCTAAATGGCTGGACGTACCTGAATGACGGTTCTCTCGGAAAGTCCGAGGCGCACTGCCTGACCAGTTCCTCGCTCGGCTGCTCGGCCTCAATCTTGGCTCGCTCAAGAAACAGGTCGCCTTCGTCGGCGGGTTCCATGTGCTTGGGATTACTGATATTCATCCTATTCCGTAGCTGGGACAACTCCACGAGCCGGGGGTAGAAGGCGGTGTCCTCGTCGAAGAAGTTGGACTCAGCGAAGATGGAGATCACGCCCCGGACGCCGCGATGTTCCGATACCCCAGTCCCACAAGTATCATGATGTGGTGTGTGGACAGTACGCCTGAGGCAATTCTATCCCGCGGGCACCGGAGCCAAGGAGGAGCGCACATGGACGAAGGTACCGACGTTCGAGGGATCCCGACAACCAGTGTCCCGGTCGGAACTGTCACCGGAGCTGGCGAATACGCACTCTGCAACATAAACGGGGAGTACTTCGCCGTATCCCGCTGGTGCCGGCATCGCGGCGGCGACCTCGCGAAGGGCGCCATCGACGGCGCCGGCTGCCTGGTGTGCCCGGTACACGGAGCCCGTTACGACGTCCGCACCGGCGAAACCGTCGACGGGCCACGAGTGCCAGGCGGACGACTCTTCAAGGCGGTGATGAATCGGCGACCGCTGGCGCGCGGCAACGTCGAGGTGCGAGACGGATCAGTCTTCGTCAGCTGACCCCCGACTCCGGTCCGGTGCAGACTGACCACACGTGAAGCAGATCAGCGTCTCCGAGCGCCTCACGGCATCCGTGCGAGCCCTGGGCTCGGTAGGGCACCGCTGGCTGGAAGACCTCCCCGGAGTAGTAGCGGGATTGGAGGCTGAGTGGTCGATCACCGCCGGCGCTCCGCTCGGGGGCGGTCATGCCGCGTACGTCGCGGAAGCGGTCACGCTCTCCGGCCAGCCGGTGGTCCTCAAGGTGGGGCTACCTCCAGGGATCGAGGGCTTTGCTCCCTTCGAGCAGGAGCTGACCACCCTCCGCCTGGCCGAGGGAGACCCCTACGTGAAATTGCTCCGCCACGATGCGGCGCGCCGGAGCCTGCTGCTCGAACGCCTCGGCGACCCGCTGGCGAACCTGGGTTGGTCGACGATGAAGCAGCTGACCGCTGCGGTGAGCACCGTGGCCCGGGGATGGCGTCCGGTGCTGAACCAACCGCTCCCCACCGGAAAGGGGAAGGCGAGGTGGCTGGCGGACTTCGTGTCCAGCGCGTGGAAGGACCTCCGGCAGCCCTGCGCAGAGGCGGCCGCCGCCAGAGCCGTCGGATACGTCGCGGAGCGGGTCGCCGGCCTCGAGGGCGACCGCGGGGTGCTGGTCCACGGTGATGCGCATTCCCTCAACCTGCTAAAAATGCCGGGGTCGCCGGACGACAGCGGTTCGTTCCGACTCGTCGATCCGGAAGGTCTCGTTTCTGAACCGGCCCACGACCTCGGGGTCATCCTGCGGGCCTGGAACGAGGAGCTTCTGCGTGGTGACACTGCCGCGATGGCCTTCCGCCGCTGTCAGCACGTGACCCAGCTGACTGGCGTCAACCCCGAGGCGATCTGGCAGTGGTCGTACGTCGAGCGGCTCTCCACGGGTCTCTTCTTATTCAGCCTCGGCCACCGCCAGGAGGCGCGGTCGTACCTCGCCGTCGCGGACCGCCTGGCTGAGGTAGTTCCGCCCTGGGCGTGACCAGCAGCCGATGAGATCAACGTGTGCGCCGCTGCCCGGGGCCGGTCTCGGACTGCGGACGGCACTCGAAGTGGTCCCGCCCTGAGCTCGGGCCAGGAGCATCCGCGCGACCTTCCTGGATCCTTCGCCGGGAGAGTCCTCCCCTCGCCGGCCCCGTGCTGAGTTGCTAACCACTGCTCGGGGTTTGCAGGAGCCGCTCCGCCACTTCTGGTAGTTCGCTACCGTCGCCCTGGAAAGCAGGGATTCGGGAGTTTGTCGGAGCGACGATGCTGCCTACCACCGGCTATCTGACTAGGCGGTCCCGCGCCCGCTAGTCAACCGCCCGCCGGCCCGGTGCCATCTGGGGGCCCCCCCGCTGCGGTTCCATCGAAGCGGCGCTAGGCGGTCATATGGAATCCCAGTCCGCGGCGAGCAACAATCCGAGCCGTCACCTGGCTAGGTGCGCCGGATCGGTGCGCTGCCGGGCGAGAAAGCCATCCAGAGCGGTCACTCCTCCGGCGAGACCGAGGAACAAAATGGACACCCACAGGCAGTTGAGCAGAACTGCCCCGTAGCCAAGCTTGGTGACGTCGATGAACGGGTATGCATAAAAAGGCTGGAAGGCGCCCCGGGTCAGGGAAAAGACGAGCCAGAAGATCGGGAAGGTAAGCGCCCAGAGGGCAATCCGAGCGGACGTCAGGCGGCGAGGTCCAAACAGAAGCCAGCCCACGGGTACCAGGATCGGGACCACGAAGTGTACGAGCTGGTTCCCCATCTGATCCCAGCTATGGAGATCGAGCAGCTGCGCCAGGGCCACGTGGTAGACAACCCCCGTGACGACGATCGCGACTAGTCCCGTGAGTCGAAAGACGGAAAATACGGTAGACGAGCGCTCCGGCTTGATGGCCAACAATCCCGACGTGACGCCGACGATCAGGTTGGACTGGACGGTGAAGAACGCAAAGCTATTGAAGGCCCGAGCGAGCGGAGAATCGAAATATCCCCCGGTGTTGTGAATCGCCGTGATCACGCTGAGGCTGACTCCCACGGCAACGCAGGCAGCGGTTCCGGCAAACCAGGCCCGGGCCAACTTGGCATCCATTCTGTCTGCCTCCGTGTGCTGGGGAGAGTGACCTTTTATCGAGGACGCTGGGGAGCCAGGTCTCGGCCTAGAGGCGCGCACGCCGAGGGCGCTAGGTGGGGAGAGTGTAGGCCCGTATTCGCGATTTGCTCGCCAGGCGGCGCCATCGGCCCGGGTCGCGTTAGCGAACTCCAGCCGTGGTCGAGGCGGCCGGCGTGAACTCATCGTCCTGGTGGGGAGTATCGATCGGGGCGAGCAGCGGGCGGCCCAGCGAGATTGAGCACCTCACTGCCAAGCGCAACTGGGCGAACCTCAACGCTGCCGCCAAGACAGCTGTCGTGTTGGCTGAGACGGTCTTTTCGCGAGTACCGCCAACCGAGGTGACATGCAGGCGACCTCTGCATCGTGTTTCCCGGGTGGGCGGCGGAGCGACATGGGTAGCAGGCAAAGAGCCTTCGCAGCATCAGCGCTCGCTCGCTCGACGCGACTTCTTGCGCCGCCGAGGGGGCTGGATCGGGGAAAAAGCTGAAGTCAGCCGGACCGCCCGCGAGCGCCCGGGCGCGGTCGGGTAGCGGCGCCCGGGCGGGCAAGTTCCCGGACCCTCACCGTCGGGGCTCACGATCACGCTGCCAGCTGCGCAGGGCCGGGAGAGCAGTGAGGACCAGGATGCCGGCCAGAGCCGCCACGGCCGCGGCGTACCCGTAGGCGAGCGAGGCACCGACGCCGTAGAGAAGCCCCATCACCAGGTTGCCGACGAAAGTGCCCACTCCGCGCGCGGCGGAGAGCGCCCCGAAACCTCGGCCGGCCTGCGTGCCGCTGCGCAGCACCGACATGGCGGTGGGCTCCAGGGTCTCGATGATCCCGAGAGCGAAACCAATCACAGCCACCCCGAGCAGCAAGAGCGCCAAGCCCAGGTGGCCCCCGTAATCGACGGCGACCACAGCGGCCCCGACCGCGGCCCCGAGGTAGCCGAGCAGGCCCAGGCGAGCAAACTGCTCGGCGGGGCCGGTGCCCAGGCGACCGCCGAGGAGGTATCCGGTGGCTCCGGAGGCGGCCTGGAGCACCAGGAATGCGCCGATGCCGGCGAGGAGGCGACCGCTGCCCTGGGCCGCAGTGAGAACGGGGAAGCCGACGCTGTAGAAGGTGAAGCCGTAGAGCGCCACCGCGGCGAGGAGGGGCCTGGCCCCGGGGGGAGGGGGCTCGACCGGGAGCTCCGGAATCGGCGCTGGAGACCGGTCCGGAGGGCTCCCGCCGACGGCGGCCCGGGAGAGCGACAGGGTGGAGATGGCGAGCGGAACGACGGTCGCCAGAAAGATCCACCGAAACGGCACGTGAGCGGCCAGGGCGATAAGCACATATCCGCCCGCGAGCGCGCCGCCGCCGACATCGAGGGCGTGCAGGAACCCAAAAGCCGCCGAGCGGTACTGCTCATCGGGCACCGCCTCGACGAGCATGACCCGCCGCGAAGGCGAGCGCAGGTTGCGCGCCCACCAACCGCCGGTGAGCAGCCCGATCGCCCAGACCGGGTTGGCCCAGAGAGCGGACAACGAAAGCAGCGGTATGACGGCGTTGCCGGCCAGCGCCAGCTTGCGGTGACCCACCCGGTCGCCGACCCGGCCGCCGACCAGAGAGAACAGGGCGCCGCCGCCGTAGCTGAGGGCGCTGGCCAAGCCGTATTCCCAAACCGGCTGGTGCAGGGTGAGAACCAGGTAGAGCGGGAACCCGGCCAGGACCGCCTGGTAGCCAAGGTCGGCGAAGAACGCGGAGAGGGAGATGGCCCAGACGTCGCTGTTCCGCCACGGCGCCCGGTTGGCACTGCTCATTGGCGATGCCTGACAGGGCCCGGCCCCGGGCCGCTAGCGCTCACCCGAATCCGCCTCCCGTCCGACACCTCTCAACGTCCAAGTCCCCACCGTCCAAGAGTTCTACTCCTCCCCTCCCTCCGGGTGCGGAGCGGGCGACCTTCGAGTCCGGCTCTGGAGCCGGGGCGGACCGGTTGGGAATGGGTGAGTTGTGCCGTATATTCGGAACGTGCCGAATAAAGAGTCCGTGCCCGCCTCGGATGACCAGCGCCGGATCGTGGAGGACTTTGGCAGGTACTTATCTCGTTGGGGCATGTCCCCCACGACCGGGAGGGTCTGGGGCTACCTGCTGATGTGCTCGGAGACGGCCAGCTTGGACAGGATCTCTGCCGATCTTCAGGTGAGTAAGAGCAGCGCCAGCGTGGCGGCCCGCCAGCTGGAGCAGCTCCTCCTCGCCAGGCGCAGCGGCGAGCGCGGCTCTCGGCGGGCGCTCTATGAGGCGACCGAGACCAACGACCACTTCTTGGAGCTGGTACTGGACGCCTACCGCGCATTTCTCCATCTCTTCGAGGCGGCGGCGAGCGTCTCAACGCGCCCGCCGGCGCAGAAACGGCTGGCGGAGATGAACCGGTTCTACGCCTTCTGGGTCGAGCAGCTTGAGGAGGTCGTCCAGAGGTGGCGGGAGCGCCCGCCGTGACCGCCTCGGCCGCGATTCGGACAAGCGGGCTGACCAAGGACTTCGGCTCCCGGCGCGGGGTCTTCGACCTCAGCCTGGAGGTCGCTGCCGGGGAGATCTTCGGCTTCCTCGGCCCCAACGGCGCCGGCAAGACCACGACGATTCGGACTCTCATGAACCTGATCCGCCCCACCGGCGGGCGGGCCGAGATCTTCGGGCTCGATTGCCGGGCTCAGTCAGTCGAGGTGAAACGTCTGGTCGGGTACCTGCCTGGCGAGCTGCCCGAGTGGGGCGGATTGCGGGGACGGGAGGTCGTCGCCTACATAGCCGGCCTTCGCGGCACGGTCGAGCCGGCGCTGGTGAGCCGACTCAGCGAACGCTTCGGCCTCGATCTGGGCCGGCGATATCGCGAGTACTCATCCGGCAACCGGCGCAAGCTCGGGTTGCTGCTCGCCTTCATGCATGGCCCCCGGCTGCTGCTCCTGGACGAGCCCACCAACGGACTCGATCCCCTCAACCAGCACGAGTTCTTCAAGCTCGTCGGCGAGGCGCGCGATGGCGGCGCGGCCATCTTCCTCTCCTCGCACGTGCTCTCCGAGGTGGAGCGGGTCTGCCAGCGGGTCGCCATCATCCGTAACGGGAGACTGGCCCAGGTGGCGGCCCTGGAGACGATCCACCGCCTGCGCTACCACACCCTGGAGGTCGATTTTGCGGGGCAGGTTCCTCTGGCGGCGATCGAGGCGGCCCCGGGCGTGGATCAGGTCGCGACGCGGGGTGGGCACGTCACCTGCCGGGTCCGGGGCGACTTCAACCCGCTGCTGCGGGCGCTCGAGACCGGCAACGTGGTCAGCCTCCTAAGCCACGAGCCGTCCCTGGAGGAGGTATTCCTCGCCTACTACGAGGACCCGGCCACCGAGGACGCCCCCGGCGACCGCCTGGGACCCTCTCCGCCGGCCCGTCCCACCCCGGGATGACGGAAGGACGGCGCGCTCGCCTGGTGACCATGGCTCGTCACGGGCTGCGAGCCCACCGCCGGGCCGCGGCTGCGGTGACGGCGCTGGGATTCTTCGCTCCCGTATCCACGGGGGCCACCTTCCTGGCAGCGGCCGGAGCCACCGCGGCGTCCCGGGCCGAGTTCGGGCGCACGACCTCGGCACTCGGCGCGGAGCTCGCGTACCTCCTCCCTTTGCCTCTCCATCCCGCCACCGGAGCCGGGTTCGTCTGGTGGAAAGGTCTCGCCTTCCTGCCTCTGGTCTTCGCCGCCTGGGCGCTGGGCGCCGCCACCGGCACAATCCGCAATGAGGAGGAGCGGGGGATCCTGGCGACCTGGTTCTCGGCCCCCCTCGGCCGCTTCGAGCTGCTGTCGTCCCGAACCGTGGCCTTCGCCATCGCCGCGCTGGCGGCGACGGTGGCGACCGGGGTCGGGACCGTCTTCGGGGTGCGGGCTGCGGGGGGCGCGGTCTCCGGAGCGGCTCTGGCTGAGCAGGGCACAGCGCTTCTGGGCCTCACCCTCGCCTGCTGGGGGATCGGGTTGCTCGCCGCCCAGCTGGCCCCAACTCGGCGTGCGGCGGTCGTGGGCGGGGGTGGCCTCCTGATCGCGCTCTACCTCCTCGACGTGGCCGCTCGCGTCAACCGCGAACTCGCCGGATGGGCCACGCTGTCACCGTTCCACCTGGTCGACCTGACCACCGCGATCGTCCCCGGCGGGGAGTTCCCGGCAGCCGCCACCGCCCTCCTGTATGCCGGCGCGAGCGGCGGCCTGGTACTGGCCGGGCTGGCCTTCGCGGCTCGGGACCTGGGCGCTCCCCTTTGGCGCCGACGGCTCCCGGTGCCCGCCTCGACGAGCCAACCGGCGCTCAGGGGCGGGCTCCGAGGTCCGCTGGTCACCGCACTTCGGGAAGAGCGAGCCAGCCTCCTGGTGTGGCTTCTGGGGACCGCCGCCGGAGCCGCGGTGATCGTCTCGGTGGCGCGCGCGACGGGAGCCTTCCTCCGGGGGAGCCCCGCCCTCCGCGGCCTGCTGCAGACGGCCGGCGGCGGCCAGCCTGGGCTGGCGGTGGTGAGCGAGTTCTGGTTCGGGATCGCAGCCGTGCTGGCAGCCGCCTACGCGGTGACTCAAACCTCCCGTTGGGCGGCCGATGACGGCAGCGGTCGACTCGAGATGCAGCTGGCTCAGCCCATCGCGCGCGGGCGGGTGGTCGTGGAGCGGGCCCTGGTCCTGCTGGTCGGGCTGGCGGCCGTGGCAGGGGTGGGTGGGCTAGTGGTAGCGATCACGGCGCCCAGCCAGGGAGTGAAGCTGGGCCCCGGCCCACTGCTGATCGCCAGCGCCCTCCTGGTGCCGCTCGGCCTCACCTTCGGAGCCTTGGGAGCGCTGATAATCGCTCGGGCACCCCGCCTGGCGGTGGCGGGGTTGGGGCTGGTAGCCGCGGCCAGCTATTACGTCTCCACGCTGGGGCCGGCTCTCAAGTGGCCGGCCTGGGCCCTCGACACTTCCCTGCTCCACCTCTACGGCACCCCCCTGACCACCGGGGTCGACTGGACCGGACTAGCGATCATGGTCGGGGTGGTCGTCCTTGGATTCGGGATCGCGGCCCGGGCCATGGGGACGCGCGAGATCGGTAGCTGAGGGTCGGCGACGCCTTCGCTCCGTCCGCACCCTGGACCGACCCCCAGGGGCAACTGGGCTCAGCTCGCTCCCGACGACCGGGGATCACGGCTGGCCCGGATTCAGGGGAGCCAGCCCGTGCAGGCACCAAGTGCTTGACACATGACCATATAGACATATAATTTCCCGATGGCCCGAGCCGCGACCACGAGCGATGCGTTCAATGCCGTGGCCGAGCCCCGCCGGCGGGAGCTCTTGGACGCTCTAGCCGAGGGGGAACGACCGGTCAGTTACCTGGTCGCCCGGCTCGGCCTGAGCCAGCCCCTGGTCTCGAAACACCTGCGCGTACTTCGGGAGGTGGGTCTGGTCGTGGCCCGCGAGGACGGGCGCCAGCGGATCTACCGCGTCGACGCTGCGGGGCTCGAGCCGATCCATGACTGGG
>DATLSE010000033.1:0-7908 GCA_035534295.1 Nitrosotalea sp. | reverse complement strand
GTGATGGCGCCGGTCAACCTCTTCTTCCGGCCCCTGGGCGCGCCCGGGGTGCCGGCCGCGATCGACTTTGAAGCCGAGGCGGCGATCGGACTCGCCTCGGCGCTGGACCTGAGCTGGAAGCAGCTCAGGACCTTGACGCCTGCGTCGCCTGCGGACGCTGCGAGGCGGTCTGCCCGGCTTTCGCCGAGGGCAAGCCGCTGTCGCCGCGCAGCGTCGTCCTGGACCTGCGCCAGCACGTCCGGGAGAACTCACGCGTTCTCCGCCGCGCCCATGGTGCCGCTGCGGGCGAGCGCGAAGCCCTGACCCAGGGGTTACCGCGGCTCGCCGGCGGCGTGATCAAAGAGGAGGCGATCTGGGCCTGCACCACCTGCCGCGCCTGCGAGGACGCCTGCCCGGTGGGCGTCGAGCACCTGAGCCTGATTCTTCCCCTGCGTCGCGATCTGGCCATGGAGCAGATGCGGGTGCCAGACGGCGTCCGGGAGATGGTGACCTCGCTCGAGGATCGCCAGCAGCCCTTCCGGGGCGCGAGCGCGGCTCGGGCTGACTGGTATGCCGATCTCGGTGTCCGCCAGCTCTCCGACGTCGCCGACGCCTCCCAGCTCGAGGTCGTCTACTGGGCCGGGTGCGCGGTCATGAGCAGCCCGCGCGTGGCCTCGGTGGCCCGGGCGGTGGTCAAGCTGCTGCAGGCGGCCGGGGTCGACTTCGCGGTCGTCGGCGATCAGGAGGTCTGCTGCGGGGACCCCGCCCGCCGGAGTGGAAACGAGTTCCACTATGACCAGCTGGCCCAGCAGAACCGCCCCCTGCTGGCCTCGATCGGCGAGGCCCGGGTGCTGACCCACTGTCCGCATTGCCTTCAGGCACTCGGCACCGAGTACCGGCAGATGGGCCTTGAGCTGAAAAGCGTGCACCACAGCGAGCTGATCCAAGAGCTGATCGAGTCGGGACGCCTGCACCTGAGCCGACCACTACCCTCAACCGTCACCTTCCACGATCCCTGCTATCTCTCCCGCTACCGGGGCCAGACCCAGGCCCCGCGCCAGGCTCTGGCCGCGGGTGGATTGCGGGTCCTGGAGATGGCGCGGAGCGGACGCGACAGCTTCTGCTGCGGGTCGGGCGGGGGTCACGCGTTCTTTCGAGATCCCACCGGGCGGATCAACCGCAATCGTGCCGAGCAGGCGCTCAAGACCGGGGCCGACACCGTCTGCACGGCCTGTCCCTTCTGCCTGACCATGATGGAGGAGGGGGTGGAGGTGGCGAGCCCGGGCGGCGCCGTGCCGGTCCGCGATCTCGCCGAGCTGGTGCTCGAGGCGCTGAGCTAGGCCCGGGTCGGGGCGGGCAGGCAGCCTCGCTCGGCGCCACGACAGATCGCGCCCGCCAGCGCGCGGGCGTCGCTCTGAAGACTCCCCCGCCGCCAGGGCAGGACGAGACTTGACTCGACCCTTTGGGCTCGGCCTGAGGCTGCCCCGCCGGGACCAAAAATCGCGACCCAGCACTGCCCGCGGCTGGCTCAGCGCCACGATCCCGATAGGGCCGATGGTCCCTATCGGGGGGGGACCATCGGCCCTGCTCCCAGAGCGGATATGACTCCACCATCTGCTCAACGTGTAGCCCCGCACTCCACCTTGGGTGGGGACGTCATGGTTCGGAGTTGAGGAGGTTTGGGTATGGCGGTTGAGGCAAAGGAACGCCCCGAGGCGGAGACCGTCGGGTCATCTCCCGCCCGCCGATTATCGGTCACCCAGCGCGAGGGCCTGGAGCAGCATTTTGGGCCCACCGACGTCCGCGTCGACCTGCTCCGGCTGCCCGTTGTCGGTCCTCTGCTCGACCGGGCGGTCAGGAGCCGCCGCTTCCAGTTCAGCGCCATCCTGCCCAACCAGATCGTCTTCTGGTTGGTGATCGTCACCGGTCTGGTCGGTGCCGCGCTGCCGACGCGCAACTTCGCCACCGTCATCACCTGGTACGTCTGGTTCTGCGTCGTCTTCCTGCTCATGGTCGGGGTGGGCCGCGGCTGGTGTGTCATGTGTCCCTTCGGCGGAGCCGGGGAGTGGGTGCAGCGCCTCAGCTTCTGGCAGCGCCATCCGATCTCGATCGGCCTCCACCGCAAGTGGCCCGAGTCCTGGAGCCGCTACGGCATGCTGCCCTCGGTCGGAGTCTTCGTGGCGATGACCTGGGCGGAAGAGTTCTTGAACATCGCCGGTCCGGGCCGGCCTCTTTTCACCGGGCTGATGGTGATCTTCATCATCAGCTTTGCCGTCGGCACCTTCCTGGTCTTCGACCGCCGCACCTTCTGCCGCTACGTCTGTCCCCTCACCGCCCTCATCGGCACCGTCGGGTCGACCGGCATGGTGGCGGGGCTTCGCACCCGCGACCGCGAGATGTGCCTTCGCTGTCCTACCAAGGACTGCATGCGCGGTAGCGAGAAGGGCTATCCCTGCCCCTGGTACGAGTGGCCGGGCAGCGCCACCTCCAACAACATGTGCGGACTCTGCACCGAGTGCATCAAGAACTGCCCCTACGACAACGTGGGCATCTTCGTGCAGTCACCGCTCAACTCGGTCATCGCGCCCGTGCGCCGGCGCCTGGACATCGCCGTCGCGGTGCTCATCTTCTTCGGCCTGGTCATCTTCCAGCAGGTGAATGCTCTGGGCTTCTACATGCCGCTGGACAATCGGCTGAATCAGATCACGCACTTCTTCGGCTATCCCAACCCCATCGCCTACGTGGGCGTCATCGCTCTGGTCAGCCTGCTCGGGGTCGGGTACGTCTGGATCCTGCGTGCGGTCTTTGCCCGCCGCGACGCGCAGACCGCCGCGGGCGGCCGTTCGGGACTTTCGACCTGGCTCGCGCCCCTGGCCTACGGGCTCATCCCGCTCATGGGCGTCGACTACCTGGCCCGCCAGCTGCCCAAGTTCTGGCTTGACTCACCCAAGCTGATCGCCGCCATCTCCGATCCCTTCGGGTTCGGCTGGAACCTCTTCGGCACCGCGCACCTGGGCATCGCCGGCGCCCAGATCCTGACTCCAGAGGGGGTGGTGATAAGCCAGGTCGTGCTGGTGGCGCTGGGCACCGCGGGGGCGGTCTACGCCACCTTCCGCATCGTCCGCCGCGATCTGGCCCCGCTTACCCGGCACCCTCGCTCGCTGGGCCTGGTGACGGCCGCGGCATGGCTTTTAAGCGGCGCTGGAGTCGCCGCTCTCTACGTGGCGATGGGGGCAGCGACATGAGCATTCGAAGCACTGACGGCGCGGTTACGGGCGGGATCAGGCTTCTGGAGCAGGAGTTTCTACCGCTCCAGCATCCGAGCGTACGGGTTAACCAGGAGCGCTGCGCGGGGTGTCAGGAGTGCGTCATTCGCTGCCCCACCCACGCCCTTGGGATCGACAAGGACAAGTGGATCGCCCAGGCTGACGACACCCTCTGCGTGGGCTGTCGGCAGTGCGAGCGGGTCTGCCCCTACAGCGCCATAGCCGTCAGCGGCCCGATGCTGGTCTCGCCCCGGACCCAGATGCAGGCGCACAAGGCCGAGCCCCTGGCGGGCAGCCAGGAGGAGATCCGGACCGGATTTGAAGGTTGGACCCAGGCTCTTTTCGAGGCCAACCGTTGCCTTGTCTGCCCCGACCCCACGTGTATGGAGGGCTGTCCCGCCCACATCGACATCCCCGGATTCATATCTGCGCTTCGGGAGCGCAACTTGAACCAGGCCCAAGCGGTGCTGAGCTCATCGACCTTCCTCCCCGGCATCTGCAGCCGGGTCTGTGATCAGAGCGTTCAGTGCGAGGGAGCGTGCTCCTGGGCGCTGGCGGGCGGACAGCCGGTCGCCATCGGCCGTCTGGAGCGCTTTGTCGCTGACCACGGTCCCAGCCCCGAGGTGGAGCGCACCTCGGCGCGGGGCGCCGGGCTCTCGGTGGCGGTGGTGGGCTCGGGTCCGGCCGGCATGGCGGCGGCCTGGGAGCTGCTCTCTGCCTCCGCCAAGGTGTCGATGTTCGAAAAGGACTCAGAGCCGGGTGGCGTGCTGCGCTGGGGCATTCCCGCCTTCACCCTGCCCGACGCCGTCGTCGAGCCCCACCTCGAGGCGCTCAAGGCCGCAGGCGTAGAGCTCAGAACCGGCTGCGAGCTGGGCCGCGACGTGACCCTCGAGGCGCTGCTCGAAGAGCACGACGCGGTCATCCTCGCCCACGGGGCCTCGCTCCCACTGGCGATCTCAGTGCCCGGTGCGGATTTGCCGGGAGTCGAGGACGCGACCAGCTTTTTGAACCGAGCCCGAGCCGCGCTCGGCGCCGGTGAGGGCCTGCCCAACATCGGACCCGGCCGGCGGGTGCTGGTTCTGGGGGGCGGCAACACGGCCATGGACGTGGCGCGCACCCTGCGCCGCCTGGGCGCGCCGGTGACGGCGGTGGAGTGGATGGACGAGCGCTTTGCCCGGGTCCGCCCGGACGAGCTGGCCGAGGCGCGGGACGAGGGGGTCGAGGTGAGGTTCAACACCACCCTGGAGCGCCTCGAGGGGGGAGAGGCAGGAGAGGCAGGAGACGGAGGAGTGCGCACCGCCTGGCTGCGGTCCACCGTGCAGCGCCGGATCACCGACCGGCCCCACGTCATCGCCGGGCCCAGTGAAGCGATGAGCGTCGATCGCGTCATCGTGGCCCTGGGCTACCGCGTCGACGGCGCGGTCGCCGGTGCGGCCGTGAGCCTGCCCGTGCGCAGCGTGGACCAGACGCGCGCCATCCCCGACCGGCGCTGGACCGCGAGCGGGATTCCTACCGGGTCGGCCCAGGCCATCGGGACCCAGGCCCTGCGACGTGAGGTGGGTCTGGCCGTGGCCGGGTCCCCGGTTCACAGCGGCTGGTGGACGCGCCTGTGGCATCGGACCCCGACGTCACCGGCTCGACTTCGGGTGGCCTGGTGGGCCGGTCTCTGGCGCCGGCAGGCCGCGGCCGGCCTGGCGGCGGCCCCCACGCCTCAGGCGGGTCGAGTCTGGGTCGCCGGCGACGCCCTGGTGGGTCCCTCGACGGTGTCGGGATCGATGGCACAGGGTCGCGCGGCGGCGCGGGCGGTGCTCCAGAGCCGGCCTCAGCGGGGTGAGGCGGGGAAGGCGAAAGCGAAGGGTACAGGTGGAGCTGACCCTCAGCCGGCGCGGTGACTACGCGGTGCGGGCCGCGATCGCGCTGGCACGCGTGGGCGCCGGCGGCGGCTACGTCAAAACGCGCGAGATCTCGCTCGAGATGGGGATCCCCGCCGCCTATACGCCGCAGATCTTGGGACTGCTCGCGCACGCCGGTCTGGCCGAGGCGCGGGCGGGGCGCCGAGGCGGCTATCGCCTGACGCGCGATCCGAGCGAGATCAGGCTCGTCGACGTCGTGCAGGCGGCGGAGGGAAGCCTGCGTCCAGATCGCTGCTCTCTGCGCGGTGGTCCCTGCCGCTGGAATCGCATGTGCGCCCTGCATCCGGCCTGGAGCGCGGCCACCAACGCCTTCTGCGACCTTCTGGGCAACGTCACGCTGGCCTCGGTGACGGCGGTCGACGTGGCGCTGGCTCAGGGTAGCTACCCGGTCGGGGCCGACTCACACCGCAACTAGTCCTGCGAGCCGGCGGCCGGGGATCACTCCCGCGGGAAGCCGTAATCGAGCAGGACCAGGACCCGCCTCGGAGCGGGCCCTATGGCATTGGCCAGCACGGGATCAAGGTGGTTGGCTAAGCATCGAACGCAGGCATACATCCGGATAGGAGATAGGAAGAGATGACCAAAGGCATGAGGTGGCGGATAGTCAGCCTGGAGGTGGTTTTAGTCGCCCTGCTGGGCGCCATTACCGGAGTTCTAATGTGGGGGAGCGCCTTTTCGACCGGCCAGGTCGGAAGCGAACTTATCGCCCAGAAGATCTACTTCCCCCCCCAGAGCCAGATCAAGCCCGGAGGCGCGCTCGACCCGGCCGTCTTCCCAGCTGAGATCAGGCAGTACGCGGGTCAGCAGGTGGACAACGGGGTCAAGGCGCGCGTCTACGCCAATGACTTCATCTCCATCCATCTGTCCGAGCTGGCGAACGGCAAGACGTACGCCCAGGTGAGCACGGCCGCCCAGGCCGATCCCAAGAATGCGACGCTGGCGGCCCAGAAGGCGACGCTATTCCAGGGCGAGACCCTGCGCGCGATCCTTCTCAACGCCTACGGCTGGTGGACCCTGGGACTGTACGCGGGTTACGCCGCGATCGGGACCGCCATCGCCGCCCTGGCGGTGCTGGGGTCGCTCGTCTTCGAGCTGGCGGCCCTCTTGGTCCGTCCCCGCAAGGCCGCGCTTGTGGCCCACCGCGCTGGAGTCAGCGCCTGACCCCAGCCGGTACGGATGGGCAGCCCGAGGATCTGGATCCTCGGGCGTTGCCCGTCCTGGACCATGGTTTCGCCGTCGGTATCGCCATCTGGGGGTTTGGGTCCCGCACACTCGCCCGCGCCAACCCGATCACCTCACCCATGCCACCTGATCAGTCCCCGATCGGGCCGTGAAATGGGCGCGGCAGCCAGTTGCTCCAGCCCGGGCGTGCCCGCCTGGACCGGTTCCCAAGAAGCCGTCTCCGGAGAGCGGCGCGAGGGAGGATCGGGGCGTTTTGGTTGCGCCACGCTCGGATCCGGTGACGCTCCGAGCGGGCGCTGAGCCCTTCATCGACGGTTTAAGGAGCCGCGATGGGCGCACTATGGGCAAAGGTCCTCGCAGGGTAGGGTCGTTAGACCCTGCCCCTGGGGCCGGCTTCAGGTCACAGTACCTCCGTGCCACGAGTTGAAATAGGAGACCTGCATGGACGCGCCGACAACATATCTTCATTGGGGATTCATCCTCATCTCGCTTCCCAATCTCATCGTCATGGGATTGATGATCGTGATCTTCGCCATCGCGCTGGTGGCGCCCTTCCCGCACAGCGATAAGGCCGACAATGGCGATCGTGAATAAGCGCCAGGAGGTGGTCCAAAAGCGTCCCGCGAGCTGGACCGTGCGCACCCGCCGGGCCTTGGAGGGAAACCTCCCCATGGATCACCTGCTGCCCGACCGCCAGCCCTACTACGTGGGTTCATGGGTCTACGTATTCGGGGTCATCACCATCGCCGCCCTGGCCTGGGTGATCTTAAGCGGGGTCATCCTCGCCTTCTTCGGTCCCCAGTGGTGGCATTCGTCCGGTGTCGGGAGGTTCGTCAACAGCGTTCACTTCTGGTCGGTCCAGCTCTTCTTCATCGCCATGGTCCTGCACCTGTGGGGCCAGTACTTCATGGCCGGATGGCGAGACGGGCGCGCGGCGACCTGGATGATCGGAGTGGTGATCTTCGGGATCAGCGTCCTGACCGCGTTCACCGGCTACCTCTCACAGCAGAACTTCGCCTCTCAGTTCGTCGCCATCAACGCCAAGGACGCCATGAATTCAGCCGGGATCGGGTCCTTCTTCAACGTGCTGAACTTCGGCCAGATGTACGGGCTGCACGTGATGCTGCTGCCCGTGGGTGTCACCTTCCTGGTCGTGGCCCACCTGGTCATGGTGCGAGCGCGCGGCGTCGTCAAACCCATCGATCCCGAAGGAGGCGCGCTGTCATGAGGCCGATGGGCAGGACCCAGGAAGAGTACTACCGCGGCGTGCGCATGGCTCCCTACGATCTGGTCAAAGAGATCGTGGTGGCACTGGTGGGTGTCGGCCTTCTGGCGCTGCTGGTCGGGGCCACGCTGTCGTCACCGGACGTGGCGCCGGTGACCATTGCGACCTGGTCGCGTCAGGCCCAGGTTGACTTCGTCACCACCGCCACCGCAGAGCTGGCCGGCTCGACCATCAGCGCCGGCTACGGTGCGCCCTACAACACGGCGGGCACCGGGCAGAGCTGGGGCCCGATCGCGCCTCAGAGCTGGTTTGGCGTGCACATCCCGGTCGATTCGGCCAATGC
>DATLSE010000032.1:0-8906 GCA_035534295.1 Nitrosotalea sp. | reverse complement strand
GCGCGCGGCGGGGATGGAGCATGAGTCCCGATCGCCTCCACCCCCTCGATCCCACCGATCGCAAGCGGGCGCCGGCGCAGGCGGGATTCCGCACCGGGGCTGCGCCCGTAGCCCGGGCAGTGGGCGCGGGCCCGGCGCCGGAACCGACCCCCGGTGGGGGACGTTGAATCAGGACATGGGCCTGCTCCAGGAGATCGACGGACCGGAACGGCTGCGCGAGCTCGACTCCGCCCAGCTGACCCAGCTGGCGGGCGAGATACGATCCTTCCTGGTCGACAACATCGCCGTCACCGGCGGCCATTTGAGTCCCAATTTGGGCGTGGTCGAGCTCACCCTGGCCCTGCATCGGGTCTTCGACAGCCCCACCGACACCATCGTCTGGGACACCGGGCATCAGGCCTATGTGCACAAGCTTCTGACCGGGCGCGGTTCGGCTTTCGCGGGCCTGCGCCGTCGCGGCGGCCTGTCCGGATACCCGAGCCGGGCCGAGAGCGCGCACGACACGATCGAGAACAGCCACGCCTCGACCTCGCTCTCCTACGCCCTGGGCCTGGCCCAGAGCCGGCTCCGGCGCGGCCAGCCGGGTCACGTGGTGGCCGTGATCGGGGACGGGGCGCTGACCGGGGGCATGGCGTACGAGGCCCTAAACCAGATCTCGCACCTGCAACCCCCCAACCTGCTCGTGGTGCTGAACGACAACGGGCGCTCCTACGCCCCCACCGTGGGCGGCCTGGCCCGGCACTTAAGCCAGCTCAAGGTCGATCCCCGCTACGAGCGCTTGAAGTCGGAGATCTCCCAGCGCCTGCGCGACCTGCCCGCCGTGGGTGGCCGCGCCGACCAGGCCGCCTTCCGGATCAAGGAGTCGATGAAGCAGCTGCTCCAGCCCAGCAGCGTGTTCGAGACCCTGGGCCTAAAGTACGCGGGCCCGGTCGACGGGCACGACCGCGAGGAGGTGGAGAACTTCCTCCGCCGCGCCGCCCGGTTGGGCCAGCCCACGGTGATCCACGTGGTGACCGAGAAGGGACGGGGCTACGCTCCCGCCCTCGACGACGAGGTCGACCGCCTGCACGGGGTGGGCGCCTTCGATCCCGTCACCGGGCGGCCCCTGGGCAGCGAGCTGAGCTACACCGACGTCTTCGGCGACGCCCTGATGCGGGCGGGAGCCCAGCACCCCGACGTGGTCGCGATCACCGCCGCCATGGCCTCCTCGACCGGGATGCTGGACTTCGCGCGCGAGTTTCCAGACCGCTTCTTCGACGTCGGCATCTGCGAGCAGCACGCGGTCACCTTCGCCGCCGGGCTGGCCATGGCGGGTAGCCGTCCGGTGGTCGCGATCTACTCCACCTTCCTGCAGCGCGCCTTCGACCAGGTGATCATGGACGTGGCGCTGCACCGGCTCCCGGTGGTCTTCGCGCTCGACCGCGCCGGGGTCACCGGTCCCGACGGGCCCTCCCACCACGGCGTCTTCGACCTGAGCTACCTGCGCCTGATCCCGGGACTTAGCATCTGCGCCCCGGCCGACGCCGACGAGCTCGTCGCCCTGCTCGAGACCGCCCTCAACCACGACGGACCGGTCGCCATCCGATTCCCCAAGGGCTCAGTCCCGCGGCGGCCGGATCTCAGCGTCGAGCCGATCCCGCTGGGACGCTGGGAGGAGGTGCGCCGGGGCCGCCCCGGGGGCCCGGCCATCCTGGCCATCGGACGCATGGTCGAGGTCGCCCGCGCCGCCGCCGAGCTGCTCTCCGCCGACGGCGTCGAGTGCGCGGTGATCAACGCGCGCTGGCTCAAGCCCATGGATCCCCGCTTGAGGACCGATTGGGCCCAGCGCTACAGCACCCTGATCACGGCCGAGGACAACGTCCTCAGCGGGGGCTTTGGGAGCGCGGTCATGGAGGAGCTCGCCCCCGCCGGTCTGGCCGGCAAGGTCCGCCCCATGGGCCTGCCCGACGCCTTTTTGGCCCACGGCAGCCAGAGCGAGATCCTATCCGAGGCCGGGCTTGATCCCGCCGGCCTGGCGGCCCAGGTGCACGCCGCGCTTAATTCGGCGGCCGTGCCCTCCCCCTACTCCCACCTGGACGCGCCGACCGGGAGCTGAGCGCTGCCGCCGGGGGTGAACGCAGCTCGCGCGCAGACGCCACCGATGGTGGGATAAGTTTCGAGCCATCGCCCCGCGATCACGTTCGGCCAGATGATCGAGGCAGATCGTCCGATCGCGCCGAGGCGGAGCTAGAGCGGGCGCCGCCCGGAAAAGCCCTCGCCGATCCGGTGCCAGTGCGCCACCTGGTCCTCGCCCAGGCGCCAGCAGAGCTCGATCAGCTCGCCCTCGCGCCAGCTCAAAAAGTCGACCAGTCCCGTGCGCGCGTCCTTCAACATGACCCCCATCTGCCCCAGAGCGTCGAGGGCGGAGATGAGGTCGCGCTCGGCGGAGGCGGCGCTGCTCGCCGCCTGCTCGAAGCCGTCGGCGTCGGACTCCCCCGCCTGGGCTCGACGCATCCGGTATTCGGCGATGCGGAGCTCGTCCTGGAGTTCGGGCAGCTGGTCCTGAAGCTCTGAGATCTGCGCCACCAGGGCTCTGACGCGGGGCAGGAGCAGGTTGGCCTGGTGCACGTCGTGGGTCTGGGGCTGAGCCATGATGACGCAGGTCAGCATAGATGCCGCAGGGCGCCTGCGACGGGCCGGGCGCCGGGCGTTCCCGGGCTCGCGCCGGCTCCTACTACGAGATCGCGGGTGCGATCTCGGCCAGGAAGGTGGAGGGGGCGCGGAGCATGGCCTCGGTCATGGCCGCGTCCATGGGCCGGGTGAACAAGAAGCCCTGGCCCAAGCTGAGCTCGATGTCGGCGAGCTGGGCCAGCTGCACCGCCTTCTCGATGCCCTCGGCCACCACCGTCATGCTGAGCGAGCTGCCGAGCTTGGCTATGGCCTCGGCGAACGCGCCCGACTCCGGCTCTGAGCCCAGGCCGTCGACGAAGGGCTTGGCCAGCTTTAGGATGTCGACCGGGAAGTGGCGCAGCCAGGCGAGGGAGGAGTAGCCGGTTCCGAAGTCGTCGATGGCGAGGCGCACGCCGAGCGCTTTGAGCTCGCGCAGGCGCAGGATGGTGAGCTCAGGGTCCTCCATCATCGCGCTCTCGGTCACCTCCAGGATCAAGCGGCCGGGTTCGAGTCCGGTCTCGGCCAGTACCTCCGCCACCACCTCGGGCAGTCCAGGGACTTGGAGCTGGCGCACCGAGACGTTGACGCTGATGGCGAGTTCGCCCTGGCCGGCGATGTCGTCCTGCCAGCGCTTGGCCGCAATGCACGCCTCGCGCAGGATGAAGCTGCCCAGATCGTGGATCAGCCCCGTCTCCTCGGCCAGGGGGATGAACTGGTCTGGTGCCACGACGCCGCGCCGGGGCTTGTTCCAGCGCGCCAGCGCCTCTAAGGCCAGGATGCGCCCGGTCCTGAGCTCGACCACGGGCTGGTAGTGGACCGAGAACTCGCCCCGCTCCAGTCCCCCCTGCATGTCGCGCTTGAGCTCGTGCCGCCCCGCGACCAGGGCGGTCATCCGGGGATCGAACATGCGCCAGGTGCCCTTGCCCTCGTGCTTGGCGCTGTACATGGCGAGGTCGGCGTTGATCAAGAGCTCGTCGGGGTGGTCGCCGGGGCGGCTGACCACGATCCCGATCGAGGCGTGGATGTCGACCTCGCGCCCCTGGAGCAGGATCGGGGTGGCCAGCGCACTCGTGATCCGGCTCGCCACCGCGGTCGCCTCGGGCTCCCCGTCGACCTGCTCTAAGAGCACGGCGAACTCGTCCCCGCCCAGGCGCGCGGCGGTGTCCTGGGAGCGCAGGCAGCGCTCCAGGCGCCGGGCCACCGCCGCCAGGAGCTGGTCCCCGGCGGCGTGACCTAGGGTGTCGTTCACGGTCTTGAAGTCGTCCAGGTCCAAGAAGAGCACGGCCACCCAGGATCCGTCGTCGGGCCGGCGCGCCATGGCGTGCTCGACCCGGTCGGTGAAGAGGGCGCGATTGGCCAGGCGGGTCAGGGAGTCGTGGAACGCCTGGTGCTTCAACTCCTCTTCGAGCCGGCGCAGCTGGGCCAGCGACTGCTCCAAGCGGCCGCGCTCGAGTGACACGCTGGCCTGCGCGGCCAGGGTCTCGAAGAGACGAAGATCCTCGTGGTCAAAGCTCGAAGCCTCACCGCTCCGATCGGACGCGATCATGAGTCCCAAGACCCGGTCCTCGCCCCGCAGGGTTGCGATCATGGCCTCCTTGATGCCGCGGCTTAAGCGGAAGGCGGCGTGCGAGGCGGCTCGCGCTGAAGGCTGCACCAAAACCCCGCCCGCACCCAGGGTCTCCTCGGCCAGGGCCGACTCGGCCGGGCTCAAGTGCACCTCGTCCATGACCTTGAGCGGTCCCTTGGGGCCCACCCGGGTGAGCAGTGCCTGCGCCGCTCCGGGGTTGTGGAAGAGCAGGATCTCGGCCGTATCGGCGCCGAACATCTTGCGCACGTGGCCGAGCAGGGCCAGGATCGCGGGCTCGATCTCGTTCGCCCCCTGGAGCATGCGGCTGGACTCGAACAGGAACTCGATGCCCTCGTGCTTCTCGCGCTCCGACGCGTAGGCGCGGTAGGCCAAAAACAGGGTGGCCGCCGGCACCGCCAGGAGCCAGACGCCGAGCGGGTCCTGGTAGGCGGTGATGACCCCGATCAAGGCCAGCGAGGTGTTGGGCAGGGTCCCGATCAGACCCAGGGCGAGCAGGGTGCCGAAGCGATCGAGGGTGAAGACGCCATCGGAGAGCGAGATCGCGACCTGGATCAGCCCCACCCCCAGGGCGGCCGGGAGGACGGTGGCGGCAAAGGTCGCGGCCCAGGTCTGGGGATCGTGGGCGGCGCCGCTGACCAAAAAGCGGAAGACCACGACCGCCAGGCTCGCCTCCAGGGCGAGCAGGGCCAGGTTGAAGACCGCCTTGTGCAGCGGCTGGCGTCGATTCACCACCAGCGCCAAAGCGCTGCCCACCACCTGGGCCAAGACCAGGCTCGAGCCGCCGGCGAAGTACAGTCCCAGGACCAGCGGGATCTCGCCCATGGAGAAGGAGTGGCCGTCGCGACGGAACTGAAAGTGGACCACCAGCACCTCGGCCAGATAGAAGGCGGCGGCCAGCATCCACCAGGGAATTAAGAGCGCGTGCGAGAGGCGCTGCACGTGGTCCACGTGGGTCCAGAAGAGCCAGGCTCCCCCTGCGAGCAGGACCAGGTTCAAAAGCCAGATCCGCACCGGCCCCGAGGGTCGCCAGCGGCCGCCGCTCATTGCTCCCGGCGCCCTTCCCTGGACGGAGACGGGCCCCAGGACGGAGCTCACGCGGGCGGGCGCCGCCGGAGGTCGTGGAGGCCGCCCGTGGAGGCCGCTCGCCGGGCGAGCACGGGCGCCCAGACCCGGCTGGGAGCTGCGGCCTGAGCGAGGAAGGCAGCGCCCGAGGCGAAGGCTGGGGCCCAGATGAGGCTCCCAGAGGAGATGAGCTCGATTGATCCGGCGAGGAGCAGACCCAGGCCGGCGGCGAGTGCGGGGCCGCGCCGGCCGTCCCAGGTCACGGCCCGCGCGGGAGCTGCCGCAGGCAGGATCAGGGTTGGCGTACGGCGCCGCTTGGGGTTGAACCGAGGGGAGCGATTCATGTCGAAGGGAACGTAACCCCTCCCGCCCTTAAGAATTGTTATGACGCCGTGATGACATGTTGGTACGCTCCGAAAGACCAAGGCTTGACGGCGCATTGACGCCGTATCTGGGGTGGCGGCGGGGACGGCCCTCCTAATTTCCAAGCATCCGGCGCGGCGGCGTCAGGCGTTCTGGATGTCCCGATTTCTGTGGACTTGAACTGAAACCGCTTCGACCCAGGACTACAGTGGGGGCGTGGCAGTCCAGGCCGAGGTCCCGCACGAGCTGTTCGACGTCACCGCGCGCAAGGTGCACCAGTGGGCCATGGTCCTCCTCGTGGTGCTCGCGTTCATCCTTCCCCCCGCCCACTGGCTGCTCTTCGTGGCGGGCCTGGTGATGCTCGGCGGTCGCTTCTTCTGGCCTCTTGACGTGGCCCGGCAGCTGACCTGGAGGGTGCTCGAGCCGGCTCACATCCTGCCCCGGGTGGAGCGGGCTGAGGACCACGAGACCCGGCGCGTGGCACGGGTCCTGGGGGGCCTGGTCTGGATCGCATCGGGAGCGCTGGTCCTGGCCGGTCTCACCGGAGCGGGCTTCGTCCTGGCCGGTCTGATCGCGGTCATGGTCGTGCTCGACGCATCGGTCGACTTCTGCGCCCTCTGCTTTGCGTCCGCCCAGTTCGAGATACGGCGATCGCACCCCTTCTGATCTCGATCCTGGTTGCCGGCCTGGTCGGCCTCGGCGTCCTCGCCGCCCGGCTCTGGGCTCAGGGCCAGGTGGGACGGCTGCGCCGGCGCCCGCTCTGGGACAGCCTGGGCCAGAGGCCCGACGGGCGACCCCTTATCGTCGCCTTCTCGACCGCCAGCTGCGGCGTCTGCCGCAGCGCTCAAAAGCCCGCCCTGCGCCGGCTGGCGGCCGAGATGACGGGAATCCAGGTGCTGGAGGTGGACGCCGGCGAGCGTCCCGAGCTGGCGCGCGCCTTTGGCGTCGTGACGGTGCCCACGACCGTGGTCTTCGCCGCCAGCGGGGAGGTGGTCGCGGCCAACCACGGCTACACCCCGAGCGATCGCCTGCGCGAGCAGATCCTGGGCCCGCGCCCGGCCTGAGCGCGGGGGGCGGAGCGCGCCGCCGAGCCCGATCGGATACGCTGCCCTGGGCATGCGGGCGCTGAGAGGGGACCAAGACGACTCCACCTCGCCCTACCTCGACTTCAGCCGTGAGGAGTGGGCCCAGCTCCGCGCGGCCACCCCTCTCACCTTGAGCGACTCCGAGCTGGATCGCCTCCGAGGCCGCAACGAGCAGGTCTCACTGGACGAGGTGGTGGACATCTACCTCCCCCTCTCCCGGCTCTTGAACCTGCACGCGGTCGCCGCCCAGGCCCTGCACCAGGCCACCGACACCTTCTTGGGCCGCCCCGCCCAGCCCATCCCCTACGTCATCGGCATCGCCGGCAGCGTGGCCGTGGGCAAGAGCACGGTGGCTCGCATCCTGCAGGCCCTGCTCAGCCGCTGGCCGACCACGCCTCGGGTCGAACGGGTGGGCACGGACAGCTTCCTCTTCCCCAACCGAGAGCTGGAGCGGCGGGGCCTGATGCAGCGCAAGGGATTTCCGGAGAGCTACGACATCCGGCGCCTGCTCGAATTCGTGGCCGAGATCAAATCGGGGCGGCCCAAGGTCGCCGCCCCCATCTACTCCCACCTCGCCTACGACATCCTGGAGGGCCAGTCCCAGGTCCTGCGCGACGCCGACGTCGTGATCCTAGAGGGGCTCAACGTGCTCCAGGCCAACCCCCGGGGCGAGCGCTCGCGCCAGGCCTTCGTCTCCGACTACTTCGACTTCTCGATCTACGTCGACGCCGCCGAGGCGGACATCGAGCGCTGGTTCTTGGAGCGCTTCATGACCCTGCGCCAGACCGCCTTCCTGGAGCCGGAGTCCTACTTTCAGCGCTACTCGGAGATCGACGAGGGGGAGGCGCTCGAGTTCGCGCGCGGGGTCTGGGCTCGGATCAACGGCCGCAACCTGGCCGAGAACATCCTCCAGACCAGGGATCGTGCCCGCCTGGTCCTGGCCAAGGGGCCAGACCACTCCGTGCGCCGGGTCCGCCTGCGCAAGATCTGAGGCGGCGGGCTAGGCCTCGGGGACTTGAGCCAGGACCGAGCGGATGGCCTGAGCCGCACCGAGCAGGGCCGAGGATTCGGCCGGGACCACGATCATCGCGTTCTCCGACTGGGCGAACTTGGACAGCGTGTCGAGCTGGAGGACGGCGAGCAGGGTGGGGCTGGGGTTGGCGGCCGTGATGGCGGTGTAGACGTTGCTCACCGCCTGGGCCCGGCCCTCGGCCTCTAAGATGGCGGCCTGGCGCTGACCCTCAGCGCGCAGGATCTGAGCCTGGCGCTCGCCCTCGGCCTGCTTGATCGCGGCCTGCTTCTGTCCCTCGGCGACGTTGATGGCGGACTGCTGGGCGCCCTCGGATTGGAGGATGGCGGCGCGCTTCTCCTGGTCGGCCTGCTTCTGCAGCGCCATAGCGTTGAGGATCTGCTGCGGGGGGACGATGTCCACGATCTCGATCCGGTTGATGCGGATGCCCCACTTGTCGGTGACCGACTCCATCTGGACCTGGAGCTGCGCGTTGATCTGCTCGCGCTGGCTCAGCGCGTCGTCCAGCGACATCGAGCCGAAGACGGCGCGCAGCGTGGTTCGGGAGAGCTGGTCCACGGCCACCATGTAATTGCTGACGCTGAACAGGGCCAGCTTGGAGTCCACGACCTGGCTGAAGATGGTCGCGTTCACCGCCACCGACACGTTGTCCTTGGTGATCACGTCCTGGCGGTCTCCGGTGCGCGGTGTCTCGCGCATGTCGATCAGGGCCATGGTGTCGACGAAGGGGACCAAGAAGGTGATGCCGGGGTTGCGCACGGAGTGGTATTCACCCAGGCGCTTCACCACCCCGACCAGCCCCTGCTGGATGACGCGTACGGTCCGCGCGACCAGCACGATGACCAGCGCCAGAAGGATCAGCACGACCAAGAACCCGGACATTAGGCCTCCTTGCCGCTCGGATTGAGCGGCTCCACTAGCAGTGTGGCACCTTCGATGGTGCGCACGACCACGGTCTCCCCGGCCGCGATCGCCGCGCCCGAGGCGCTCCGCGCCGGCCAGCTCTCACCCAGGACCCGCACGTGGCCGGTCTCCTGCCCGCCGGCGATGGCTTGGGTGAGCAAGGCCGAGGTCCCGATCATGGATTCGGCGCCTGAGCTGAGATGAGGCTCGCGGCGCCGCCCGAGAA
>DATLSE010000031.1:0-5785 GCA_035534295.1 Nitrosotalea sp. | reverse complement strand
CTCGCGTTTTTGCACGAGGTGGGTCGACCACTTCGGGATGCCTCCCGGCCCGCACAGACCTGATCCAAGGTTGAACTCGCCGAGGCAGAGGGGCTGGGCCGGCCGTTCGACTCGGGAATTCGACCGCGCCCTATCCGCCTTGGGATGCAAGCGTCCGCGCGCATGTGCGCCCCAGCTGGGGATGTCTCGCCGGCCAGCTCCTTGGCTCTACGCTCTGGGGGCAGCCAGCAGATCGACGACCAGCTCGGGCAGCTGAAGGATTCCGCGCGATTTGCTGACCCGCGCCTCCGGGGCACGGGTTCCCGCCAGGTCGGTGACCGATTCGTAAGCGGACAGGACCACGATGCGCATGGCCGGAGCGGCGTCGCGCAATAGCGGCAGCGCCTGCCGTCCGTCCATCACCGGCATCCTCAGGTCCAGGGTCATGAGGTCGGGGAGCAGGATGCGCGCGATGGCGACGGCCTCCACCCCGTTGGAGGCCTGAGCGACGACGCGGAGGGTGGGGACCACGTTCAGCATCGTTCGCAGCAGCTCTCGCATGGCCGGATCGTCATCGACGACGACAATGCGGTGCCTGCCGTCGGGCCGAAGTTTCGGCATCTGATCCGCCACTCGCATTGCCTCCCCAGGCAGCTTCGCTCTCCGGCCTCTGATGCCGAAGGCTTCCGGACAAAGCCGGAGAGCATGATTTCGGGCGGACCGTAATCGATGCAGTAATCGGGCCGAGTCCGCTCCCGGCTCGCGCCCCGGACCAGGTCAGGGCGAGGTTACTGACCTTTTTATGGCCCCAGGCGCGATAGTGGACCATGGCCTCATCTCCCGATCCGGCCGATCGTGACGACGTCGTGGCTGCCGCCAGGGGTGGCGATCCCGACCAACCCATGGACGGCGAGTGCGATCCAAACGTCGCCTCTTTGGACCAGGCGGTGCACTGGCGGAACAGTTATGGAGAGGTACTTGCCCTCGAGGAGAGCGTTCGTGACCAGGTCGTACAGCTCTCGGCCTCGACGGCTCAGCACATCCGGCGTGAGATTGATCTGACTTTCCTGCCCGTCATCACCGCTCAGGCGGCACGGTTTCGCCGGCGGCACCGGATCTGGACGGCGAGGGTGGCCGAGCTGCACCTGCCGCCAACCACCGCCCCGGGACCGCCGGCGCCCGTCGAGGTCGCTCGTGGTTTGCCGCTGGACTGAACCGCCAGGGGCTGGATGTTGCAGCGGCTGTTTCGGCGCCGGGCGCAAGATGAACGAGGCGCTGCGCACCGCGCGCGGTTGGGGGGAAGGCACCATCCCCTGCCCAGGAGGACGGGCTGGCCGCTGAGCCTGGCTTGCCGAGTCTGGTCGGGTGCGCTCCCCGCGCCCCAGATCGACTCCTAGTCACACGTCTTCCCCGGAGGCAAAATCGACACTTTGACCACCGTGCTGGCCGGCCGCGAGCCGGTGCCGCCACGACGCCCAGCCAGCGATCGGCGGCACCGCCTGCGCGTCGCCTACGTGTCGACGTGGCCGCCCCGACGATGCGGCATAGCCACATACACCTCTGACCTCATCGCCGCCACGCGCGCGGCAGATCCGGCCGTGGTGGCGCGTGTCGCAGCCATCGACGAACCCCACCTCCTGCATCCCTATTCGAGTGAGGTGCTCTGGCGCATTCGCCAGGGGGATCCCGAAAGCTACCGCCAGGCTGCGTCCGCCATCAACGGCTCGGCGGTGGACGTGGTCAACATCCAGCACGAATTTGGCCTTTACGGAGTCTGGCACGAGGACGAGCAGGGGTCGATCTATCGCGATCATCTGGTTGGCTTCCTTCGCGAGTTGCGCCTCCCGGTGGTCACGACCCTGCACTCGGTCCCGCCGTCACCCTCGGACTCGATGCGGGAGGCGATTCGGGAGATCGCCGGGCTCAGCGACCAACTGGTCGTGATGGCTGCCGGAGCGGTCCAGATCCTGTCCGACGACTATCGCACCCGAGCTCCGATCTCGGTCATCCCGCACGGTATGCCGCTGATCGCTCCCCACGGCCGCCACCGCTTCAAGTCCAAGCTCGGGATCGAGGGCCGAACCGTGATCTCGACCTTCGGACTGGTTGACCAGCGCAAGGGGCTCGAGTACATGGTCCAGGCCATGCCGGAGGTGGTGAGACGGCATCCCGCCGCCCTCTACCTCATCGCCGGCCAGACCCACCCCGAGGTCGTGCGGCGCGACGGCGAGAGGTATCGGGCCAGCCTGATTAACGCCGTTGACCAGCTCGGCCTCGGCCAGCACGTGTCGTTTCTGGACGCTTACATGACCCCAACCGACATTGTGGAGTTGCTGCTCGCCACGGACGTCTACGTGACGCCCTATTTGGACCCGCTTCAGATCACCAGCGGGACCCTGGCCTACGCGCTGGGTGCGGGCAAGGCCATCGTGTCGACGTCGTACTTGCACGCCCGCGAGGCGCTGGCGGACGGACGCGGGATTCTGGTAGGATTCCGCGACCCTGGCGCCCTAGCCCGGGGCGTCAACAACCTCCTGGACCACCCTCAGCGCAAGCAGAGTCTTGAACACATGGCCTACGCCTACGCACGCGACATGACGTGGCCTCGCGCCGGCGAGCGCTGGGTCGAGCTGATGCGCGCCTTGCTCGTCGCGCGCGAGCGGGCCCCGGGGCGCCCAGCGTGATCGGCGCTCGCCCCCTGGCGACCCGACTTGACAACAATCCGATCCTGACTTCGGCCGACGTCCCTCCTTCGCTTCCGCAGCTCCAGGTGGAATCGGTCTTCAATCCCGCCGCGGCCCGAGTCGGCCCTGAAACCGTGCTTCTACTGCGCGTGGGGGAGAGTGCGCGCTGCCCCGAGCGCGTATCCCGAGGGGACCAGATGCTGGACATCTCAGGTCCGGGAGAACGGTTGTACGCGGCGGTCGAGGGAACCAGGGGGGAGGAACTGATCGGCGTCACCTACCTCAACACCCAATCCACCCCGCCCACGCCCGCGGTGGCCTACCTGCGCCGAGACCTGCCCGGTCTCGACCTTAGCGACCCGCGCACCATCCGCTATCACAGCGCTGATGCGGGAATGAACCTGGCCGGCCAGAGCCGCGACTATCTGACCCAGATGTCTCATCTGCGCGTCGCCCGGAGTACGGACGGAGCGCACTTCGCGGTCGACGAGGCGGCCGCGGTATGGGCCGACAACGAGCTCGAGGCCTATGGCTGCGAGGACCCTCGGGCAACGCTGATCGACGGGGTTTGGCACGTCACCTACGTCTCGGTCGGCCGCCTGGGGATCACGACCAGCCGCCTCACCACCACCGACTTTCGCAAGTTCGAGCGTCAGGGCGTGATGTTCCTGCCCGACCACAAGGACGTGGCCCTCTTCCCGGAGCGAATCAAGGGCCGCTATGCCGCGCTGACCCGGCCCATGCCACAGTCCTTCGGGCGCGTCCTGGGGATGTGGATCGCCTACTCGCATGATCTGGTGCACTGGGGCGACCATCGGCCTCTCGCCCTACCCCGGCCGGGGTGCTGGGATGATATCCGCACCGGCGCCAGCACCGTGCCCTTCCGGGTCGAGGAGGGCTGGCTGGAGCTCTATCACGGGGTCGACCTGCGCTCTCGCTATGCCTTGGGGGGTCTGCTCCTCGACGCCGACGATCCATCGCGCGTGATCGCGCGGTCCGACCAGCCCATCCTGGTTCCGACCGAGGCCTACGAGCGCAACGGACTCTTCAATGACACCGTGTTCTCCTGCGGCCACGTCCCGCTGGGGGACGATGGCGAGCGCATCCGCGTCTATTACGGTGCTGCCGACAGCTGCGTGGCGGCTGCGGACTTCTACGTGAGGCAGATCGTCGAGCAGCTCACTCCTTGCTGAGGCAACTCGCCCGCCTCACCCGGCGAGTGCCAGCCGCCGGTCCCCGAGCCCTGGCAATAGCCATTTACGGCGACGGTGAGGGGCACGCGCTGGAGGCGCCGGGCGAGGGGGTCGCGTGCGTGGACGACGCCGCCCGAGCGGTTGAACTTCTGGCCCTGGTCTGGCAGGCTAACCAGTCGCCCTGGATTCACCGCTGGGCTTTGGGTCTGCTCGATTTCGTGCTCTGGATGCACCAGGGTGACGGACTCTGGGTCAACTTCATCTCGAATTGGGAGGGAGATCTGAACCGCGATGGCGTGACCTCCGCCCCTGGTGTCAACTTCTGGCAGGCGCGTGGACTGAGCGCGGCGGTTACCGGCGCGACCATCTTGGGCCAGGCCGAGGCCGAGAGCGCGGCTCTGGCGGGATTGGCGGCGGCGGCGGGCGCCCGGCCCGCGCCCGATGTCCGCTCCATCCAACTCCTGGCTCTCGGGCGCTGGATGGATGGCGGAAGGGCTGGCCAGGTGGCAGGACGCCAGGACGACTGGGCGGAAGAGATCGCTGCTTGCCGCATCGACAGGATCCTGATGAACTCGCCTGAGGAGAGGGGAACGCCTCACCTTTGGGGTCACGTCCAGGAGGCGGCGCTGAGCCAGGCCGGTGTTGCGCTCGGGCGGCGGGATCTGATCGAGCTGGCCGAGGCCAGCGCCAGCGCGCTGTTCTCCCCCATCATCGAGGGCGGCTTTCCAGCTCCGCACGTCCAGCCCTACGACGTGCAGTCGGCGATCGAGGTCATGGACGCGCTCGCCGCTGCGACCGGCCGGGTTGGGTACGCTGAGCTGGCTGGGCTGGCCCGGGCCTGGTTCTCAGGCCGCAACCCCTCCGGGGCGGCCGTGTACGACCGTGTCCGAGGCCTGGTCGCCGACGGCGTCGATGACTCCGTGGTGAGCCTCGGCTCGGGTGCGGAGTCCAACATCGTGGGCGGGCTGGCCCTGCCCGAGGCGGCAGCCGCCGTCAGCTTTGAGGGCGAGCCCGAGGGTCACCCGGAGTATGCGGAGTGGGCACCAGCTCGGAGCTGAATGGTGGGACCTGCCCGGCCAGCTCAGGTCTGGGCGGAAAGGATGCGGGTAGCGCATCGGGGCCCGCCTCACACGCACCCCCTCAGACCGGCCCGACGTAGTCGGCCTGGACGATGAGTCGGTCGGCGTAGGTCTGGGACTGGGCGTCGTACCGCCCCGTGCACGTGATCAGCGACAGCCGCGCGGAGCCCCCGTCGGCGAACAGATTGGGCGGATGCGAATCAGCCGCCCAGACACCCATGCTGGTTACGCTGAAGAGCCGCTGTGACCCATCGGCCAGGATCGCGATGACGTGGGCGCCGAGGCTGATGGTAGCCAGATGGGAGAAAACCAGGGGAGATCCGGGTAGACCGACGTGGCCGTCGATTACGGCATCGCCGGCGGCGCCGGGGGGCGGGCCACCACGGTACCAACCCACGTTCCAGATATCGGCGGGGGTCATGAGGACTCCGGCCGAGTCGACCCCCAAGGCCTGCACCGCGGCGTTGATGTGTAGGGAGGGGATGAGCAGGCGCAGTGGTGGCGGGGTGGTCGGCACCGTCCTGAGACGGGGCACGGACTGCGGACCGGGGCCGGTGGTCAGGGCCAGGGTGGGTGAGTCGGCGTTCGCGACCGGAGTTCTGGGGCCGGCGCCCGGCGACGGGATAGCGTACCCGAGCAGGCCTAGTTCGAGCAACAGCGAGGCGACGATCGTGCAGCGCAGTGCGCCAGCTAGCACGGGGAACCTAGGGGTGCTGGGCTCGCGTTCTGAGGGCTACGAGCGCGGCGGCAGCGGCTGCTGTGAGGGCCAGCGGCCACCAGGGCAGACCGGGGTGCCGGGGCGGCCCGGCCGGTGTTGGGGAGCCCGATGGTGGGTGTGGCTGCGCCTGAA
>DATLSE010000030.1:0-77108 GCA_035534295.1 Nitrosotalea sp. | reverse complement strand
CTGGCGCATGGCCAAGACCGGCAACGCCTATCTCCGCTCGGCCGCCTACAAAATGGCCGTCGTCGGCACCCAGCACAATCCGGTCATCCGCGCTCACTACCTGCGCAAGCGAGCTCAGGGCAAGAGCGCAATGAACGCCCTTGGCCATTGCATGTCCAAGGCCCTCGCCATTGTCTGGGGCGTCTGGCGTTCAGGTCTCGACTTCGACCCCACCCTCGGAGGCCCCAGGACTTGACAAGACCCTATGGGTTCTAAATCAGGTCAGTAGACGCGTCGCTGCGGCGTGCGCGTTCAGACCATGCGCATATGGAGCCGGACGACGATGTCGCCATCGCGGGCCATGACCTGGACCAGGTCGCAGAGGTGGTTGGCCAGCCACAGGCCGCGACCGGACCCCAGGCCGGGACTGGGGCGACGCCGCCCGGCGAGCGGATCATTGAGGCTGCCCGGCCCGCGTACCTCGCACACCAGACGTCCTGACGCCGACCAGATCCGGGCTCCGCTGAGCCCTTGCCCGTGCTGCTGGCAGTTGGTGGCTACCTCGTTGGTGGCCAGCACCAGATCTGAGATGCGCGGCCCGTTCAGGCCCCAGCGGGCGGCCGCCAGGGATACGCCCCGGCGAAGATCGAAAAGGGAGGATGGCCGGAGGTCGACCACGCTCGCCTCGGGAGGGGGTTCCGCCAGTTCGGCCGCGAAGGGGGCCAGACTCGAGTCCTGATCCCCGCCACCGGACCCGCCACCCCCGTGCTCACCCCCCAGATCGGCGTCGGAGTGGCACAGGCGGGCGCGACGGATGACCTCAGGATTCAGCTCGCTCACGCTGTATGGGCAGACCAGCCAGAACGGCGTCTGGGCCGGAACGGCACGGTTCAGCAGGTCCTCGTGAATCTGGCATTCGCGCAATTCATCTAGCGCTCGTCCAGCCCAGATGGGCTCGCCGACGCCGCGCACCGCGCGGCCCTGGTTGCGGTCCAAGAACTCCTGCCAGAGCGGGATGATGCGAGCGGGGTTGTCGCCGACGACCCTCATGTCGGCGAATTCGACCCGGCTCGCGTTCGATCCCAGCCGGGAGCGCACGCGCTCGATCTGCTGAGGCGCGATCACCGCCAGCGCGGGCTGGCCCTGATTCAGGCCCGCGCGCAGAAAGCGCGCGATTAGCTCCGCCGACTCGTTGGCGGTGCCGTAGAAGAGCGCGTCGTGCCGGTAGCCGAAGGGGGCCGCCCCGCCTGCTCCGCCCGCCAGCTGGAGGCTCAACTTGCGCTCGCCATCGAACCGTCGTTCCAGCCCAGCGCGGGCAGAGCCCGTGCCAGCTCCTCCGGCACCGACTCCAAGATCAGGGCCCCGCGCTCCCGGCGCGCCTCGGCCAGTGCCAGCAGGATGCGCAGACCACCCACGTCGCAAAAGCTCACCCCGCCCAGATCCAGGATCAAGTCACCGTCCAGGGCGGCGGCCATGACGGCCAGTCCGGACAGCTGCTCCCAGGCGTCGCGATCGATCTGTCCCCTCAGGCGGACCCGATTGGCGGCGGCTTCGATCTCGAGCCCGGCGTCGCCGGGCGAGGATGCCGTGGTGGTGCAATCGATAGCTCTTCCGGCCGCTTCTCCCGCGCTCGCTTCCCCCTCCTCGAGGGCGGACGCGAGCCGGATCCAGAGCCCGCGGAGCGGATCAGAGCCGGTCTCCTGAACCATCCGACCAAGCCGGGCCAGCGGCATCTGGCGCGCCTTGGTCCACTCGGCGAAGGCACGGGCAAATCGGTCGGGGGCGATTCCGAGCGATTGCAGCCGATGCCGGTTCTGGGTCGCGAAGCTCTCGATCGCTGCGCCGAGCTCGGATTGGGCGGAAGCGCCGTCCGTCGCCTCCGAGGCCAGGGCGGCGGCGACGACAGCCTCGCGCGCCGGCTCGCTGACGGCCGCGAGGCCCTCGAGCAGCGTGCGCTCGGTGTCGAGTCGGGCCGGGGTGATGCGGGCGGCGAGCTCTGCCCGCTCCCTTGGGCCCCCGAGCTCGCAGGACGCGTAATAGCCTCCGCGCTCGTTTCGACCCTGGGCCAGATGTGAACAGGCGAGGTACGGGTTGAGACCGCTGTTGTTCGAGTCGGCGCTCAGCACGTGTACCGGGTGAAAGTTGGGACAGCGCCTGAACCCAGGGTCGAACGGCCGCGGATAAGGGCAGCGATCCACCGCCGGCGACTGCGCTGAGCCCGATGCGTTGAGCCCTTGGTCCTCAGCCGGGAAAGCTCGCGACTCTCGTGCGGGCTGTGCGTACGGGCTCCGAATTACTTCCGTCATGGATCCCTGTGCGGGATTATATCCGAGGCGGTGTCAGCTTTTGATCTATTTTGCGACGCCTTCGGTACCATATCCGCTGTCCGGCGCGGGTCCCTGCAACGCTGGCGCCCGCGCGACATTTAACGATCACTTGGGTCCGCTGGCACTCGGCCCACACTGGCGCGATCGGATCTCCCCAGTGCTGCCGCGCTGGCGGCTGCACTACAGTATTCGTCAATCGTCGGTCATCGGTGTGGGAATATGGAGTTCCCCGTCATGCCGCGGCCGTAGTATTCGGCGTAGCATCGGGCTGGAGTAAACCGCATGGCATTGCAGGATCACGACGAGAGGTTGAATCTCCTCCTCATCGAGGACGATGAGGCGGTGGCGACGATGTACCAGCTGACTCTGGAGCAGGATGGGTACAACGTGCACGTCGCGCGCGACGGACTGGCCGGATTGCGTCTGGCCGAGGAGATCGAGCCCGACCTCATATTCCTCGACATCCGCCTTCCCCTGCTGGATGGTCTCGCCGTGCTCCAGCGTCTGCGCGCTCAGCCGCGCACGCGCTTCACGCCCGTCGTGATACTGAGCGCGTACGGTGAAGATGAACTCCGCTCCAGGGGACTCGAACTGGGGGCTCTGGAATACGTGATCAAGAGCCAGACCACCCCGTCGCTGATCTCGGGCCGGGTGCGAGCCTGGGCCTCGACCGACGACGTCGAGGCGGAGGCCCTGGGTCAGGACGCGAATTGAGACCCGTCGGCGCAGGGCTCACTGCGCCGTCTTCGATCGCGGTCTAACCAACGGTGGTGCAACCAAAAAGGGGTGGAAACATGGATAATCTCTGCCCAACAGATGGCACGCAAATCGGCCGCGCCAATGATTGAACGTCCCCAGGATCCACAGGCCCCAGATCTCAATCTGGACCGGCCCGTGTACACCTTGAGTGTCGCCTCCGAGATTCTGGAGTCGCATCCGCGCACGCTGATGATGTACGAGCACCTCGGCATGATCAGCCCGCAGCGAACCGCCACCAATCGGCGGCGCTACTCGCCGCGCGACATCATCAAGTTGCGCGCCATTCAGACCCTCACCCAGCAGCACGGCGTGAACCTGGCCGGGGCGCGCTACATCCTGACCATGCTCAAGCAACTGCGCGATGCTGGTCTGACCGCGCCATCCGGCCTGGACGACCTGGACGTCAGTCTGATTCTGCCCTGAGCTCGGGGCGCGAAGCCAGGCTTCGCGGCAGGTGGAGGGTGAACGTGCTGCCCTCCGGGCTTGATTCGTCCAGGGTCAGATCGCCTCCGTGCTTGCGGGCTATCTCGCGCGACAGCCAGAGCCCGAGGCCGGTGCCCGGGACATTTGCAGCGGTCGCCTGGAGGCGCTCGAAGCGGCGGAACAGTCGCGATCTCGAATCCTCCGGTACGCCCGGCCCGCGATCGCGGATGCGAACCCGGAATTCGTCCGGCCCGGCCTCGATCGAGCAGCCGACCGGAGAGTCGTCAGGGGCGTACTTGAACGCGTTGTCGAGCAGGTTGGAGACGATCAGGCGTACGCGGTATGGGTCCAGGCGCACGATGACCTCACCCCCGACCAGATCCAGCTCGAGCACCTGTCCGGGTCTTCGCGCGCCGGCGGCCGCGTCCACGCCAGAGCGCACGACGTCGGAGAGGACGGTCTCGGACAGGCGCAGGTCGAGCCGGCTGTCCTCCAGCCGGGCCGACTCCAGCATCTTCTCCAACATCGCCTCCATCTCGACCAGCTTGCGGTCCAAAAGGGGCAGGAACTGGATGAATCCATCAGCGCTGAGCCGGCCCTGCTCGAGCATGGAGAAGTAGCCGCGGAGGACAGCTACGGGCCCGCGCAATTCGTGGGCCGCCATGCGCAGGAAATCACCGCGCGCAGCGCCAAGCTGCTCGACCTGGCGCGCGTGCTCGCCCACCTGGGCCTCGGCTCGCCGGCGCTGATAGGCGAGCCCGGCCGCGCGCGCAGCCATGCGCAGAACCAGCACGTCCTCCTGGCTGAAGCCGTCCTCTCGCTCCGAATCGAGCGCGATGACCAGACCGAGGCGCTCATCCCCGCCCTGCCAACCGATGATCATGACCGAGCTGACCCCGGCCTCCTCAAGCTGGCGCAGGGAGGAGTCGAGGGAACCTGATCCCTGTCGGCGCAGGTCCACCCGGAGCACCAGATCGTCGAAAACGAGGCGGTGAGTGAGGTCTCCCTCCCGGCAGGGCATCGAGTGCGGCAGGGAGTCGAGCCAGGCCAGAGCCCCGCCCTCAACCTCGACCGTCCCGGAGTCTGGGTCATGGCGGGCAAATCCGACTCTATGGGCCCCCAGCAGGTCCCCGACTGAGGCGCTGACGCCGGCGAAGAAGTCACCGATGTCGGAGTGGTGCTCGGCGTGGCGCGAGACCTCCAGCAGGGTGCGCAAGCCCAGATCGGCGGCGTCCAGGAGCCGATTGCGGGCCTCCACCAGACTAGATACGTCGGTGGCGGTGGCCAGTATCAGCTCCACGCTTCCAGAGTCGTCCAGGATCGGTCGCACGTCCCAATTGAAACTGCCCTGCCTCTGGGCGCCGGCGCTCAGCGCGGGCACCTCGGCAATCGTCTGGGGCTCGCCGCTCTCCCGTGCGTCGTGGAAGGCCGCGACGGCGGAGGGGAATGCGCCCGGGAATGCGACCGCGAGGGGCATGCCCTTAACCTGGCTGAAAGGGTGCGGAAGCAAGCGATCAGCGGCCGGATTCATGTAGAGGACCCGGAACTCGTCGTCCCTCCCGTCGTACAAGGCCAGGGCCTGAGGCAGGCGCTGCATCGCCTGGGACAGAAGGGTGACCGCGTGGTCAATGCCGCCCCCGGCGCCGAGGATCACCTCCAGCCGGTCCCCGCGAGTGCCGTCGTCGTAGAGTCTCGTTTGAAAGTCCTCAGCTGAGGTGGCCGGAGGCCGTGATCCTGCCAACGCCACCAGTAGTGATAGTCGCCCTGGCACTAAATCGTACCTTACGCTGGTGCCTGGGCCGCCCCCGTTAGGGGCAGTTTATGGACGGCTTGGGCCTCGACTCGGGGTGGACAGTCGAAGCTGGAGCGACCCCAGGTCAAGCTCCACTGAGAGCCCGCGGCGTCGCCAGCCAATCGTGCCCTGCTCCAAGGTGGCGTTGCTGATGACGGGACCCGAGTCACGCCGCTCCCGGATCAGGCGGCGATAGAACTCAAGCGTCTCATGGTGGGGGGCGCGCTCGAGCTCGGACCAGTCGAGCTTGGAGGCGGCGAAAGTCCGCCGGTCCTGGGGGTCGGGGATGGAGTCAGGATCCCAGCCGAAGGCGGCGAACTCGCGCTTGCGTCCCTGGCTGGTTGCGCCCGCGATCTGGGGGTCCTGGTGATCGGAGAAGAAGCAGAAGGGGGTGGAGGCGCCCCATTCCTCGCCCATGAAGATGAGGGGGGTGAAACGGGTCAACAGCATGGCTGCCGCCGCCCAGCGGACCGCGTCCGCGCTCACCAGGTGACACAGCCGGTCGCCGCGGGCGCGATTGCCGACCTGGTCGTGATTCTGCGTGTAGATGATAAAGCGAGGGTCTGCGACGTCCCCGACCGGGAAGCCGTGCCGGCGGCCGCGGGACGGACTCATCACCCCGTCGTAGACGAAGGGTGAGTTGAGCGCCTTGAGCAGCTGCTCAGGGCGGCCGAAGTCGGCGTAATAGCCATCGCGCTCCCCGGTGAGCAGGGCGTGGAGGCTGTGATGGAAATCGTCGCTCCACTGGGCGTCGAGACCGAATCCACCCCGGGCTGGGTCCCGAACTAAACGGGCGTCGTTGAGATCGGATTCGGCGATCAGGTGCAGGGGCCTGCCTGCGGTCGCCTCAAGCCCGCGGACCGTACTCGCCAGCTCCTGCAGGATGTTGACCCTGGAGTCGTCGCGGATGGCGTGGACGGCGTCCAACCGGAGGCCGTCCAGGTGGTAGTCGGTGATCCACATGGAGGCGTTGTCGAGGACGAACTGACGGACTGGACCGCTGTCAGGGCCATCGAGGTTGAAGCCCGGCCCCCACACCGTCGGGTCGCCCTCGTGCATATAGGGTCCGAAGCGCGGTAGGTGGTTCCCCTCCGGACCGACGTGGTTGTAAACAACGTCGAGGATCACTCCCAGACCCCGAGCGTGACAGGCGTCTACCAGCTCACGCAGGCCGCTAGGGCCACCGTAATGGGGATGGGGAGCGAACAGGTTGACGCCGTCATAGCCCCATCCCCGCGCACCGGCAAACGCGGCCACCGGCATGATCTCAATCGCCGTCACCCCCAGGTCGACGAGGTGATCGAGGTGGGGGATGGCGCCTTCAAAAGTGCCCGCGGCACTGAAGGTGCCGATATGGAGCTCGTAGACCAGCAGGTCCTCGAGCGGCACCCCTGCCCAGAGCTGGTCGGTCCAATTGAAATCACCCGGGTGGTCCAGCCGGCTCAGACCCAGAGGGCCGTCGGGCTGGGAGCGAGAGCGGGGATCGGCAAAGGGCCCGGCGCCATCGAGGACGAAGCCGTAGCGCGCCCTGGGCGCGCAGTCCAGCGCAACCTGATGCCACCCATTTGTCGGGCCCGCCATGGCGAGGCGACGACCCTCGAGCTCCAGTTCCACCCTGGCCGCCCGCGGAGCCCAGACGCTGAACTCCCGCTCAGGCATCGGCGGAGACCAGGAGCCCAACGGGAAAGCGCTCCAGCAGTTCGCGCGCCGGCTGCTCGCCGCCGGCGACGGTGGTGCCGCTGAAAACATCCTGCCAGTGCCCCGCGGGGAGGCGGACGCGGGTGTCTGCCCAGCCCCGCTCGAGGCCCAGGACGAGGCGGGGACAAAGGGTGACCACGCGCCCGCCGCGGGCATAGGCGACGAGGTGCTGGGCGCGCAGGCCGAGGACCTTGAGCGGGGCGTAGCTGGACCCGGGGGCGAACGCGGTCGGCAGATCTCGCCGCACAGCCAGGGCTCGCGCCACCAGCAGGAGCTTTGGTAGGCCGCTCTCGCGCTCCTCCCAGGCCGTGGCGCCGTCCAGTGCTCGGCACCGAAGAAGAAGCCGGTGCCGAAGGTCAAAGTCGACCGGGCGGCGATTGTCGGGATCGACCAGGCTGAAGTCCCAGAGCTCGGTTCCGCGATAGATGTCCGGCACCCCAGGCGCAGTCAGGCAGAGGAGCTTGTAGCTCAGGCAGTTGACCCAGGTCGCATCCTGGTGCCGGCGTACGAAGGCCGTCATCGAGGAGAGGAAGTCGTCGTCGCCGAGCAGACCCAGGACGACCTCGCGCAGACTCTGCTCGTAGGCGAGATCGACCTTGCGCCAGCTGGTGCGCAGCCCCGCCTCGCGCGTGGCCTTTTCGATGTACGCCAGGGCTCGACCCGCATCAAGCGGCCAGGCCCCGAACAGGGTCTGGAGCAGGAGGTAGACGTCGCGCCGGCTGGGGGCGGAGGGGGCTGCGTATCGGGCGGCGATGAGCATCCACTCCCGGCAGGTACGCTCCCACTCGGCCGGCATCTCCGAGATCAACGCCAGCCGAGCCCGCACGTCCTCAGAGCGCTTGGTGTCGTGGGTCGAGGTGGCGAGCATGGCCGCCGGCGAGCTCCTTGCGCGCCGGCGGCAGGCCCGATCGAATTCGGCGATCGAGGTGCCGTAACGATCGGGGTCCGATCCCACCTCATTGAGACAGAGAAGCTCGACGTGACGGTAGAAGGCCGTGTCCTCGACCCCCTTGGCCATGACCGCGGGCGATGTCTGTTGGAATCGAGCCAGAAACTCCGGCCTGGGCGGCACCGAGCCGCCCTCCAGGAGCACCCGGCGAATCGTCCCCAGCGGCTCGGGGTCGAGGTCTGGACGGGCCCTGGCCGCCGTGCCCAGGGCCCGCTCCAGGGTGGCACGGTCAGCGGCGCGCATTTTGGTGGCCGAGGCGTAGGTGCGGTACACGTCGAGCGCGGCCAGCACCTCGCGCAGGCCGTCGGCGAGCTCTCTGCGTGAGATCGGCGGGGCTCCCACCTGTGCGCTGCTGGCCTCGAGCAGAACCGTCAGCCGATTGACCTCGCTCGCCAGGTTGTGTCGCATCACCCAGAGCTTGGAGTTGTGCGCGACCCGCGCGAAGTCCGACCGGGATCCGGTGAGCCGTCGCCGAGCGGACTTGAGACCGGCGCGTCCAGATCCGTCGACCAGAAGGCCGAGGGCCAGGGCGGCGAAGTCGTATCCGGTGCTACCCGCCACCGGCCAGGCGGGCGGTAGCATTTCGCCTGGCTGCAGGATCTTCTCCACCACGATCCAGGAGCCTGGGGCCATCGCGTTAAGACGGCGCAGGTATCCGGCGGGGTCGGTGAGGCCGTCGGGATGGTCGACCCGCAGCCCCTGAGCCTGCCCCGACTCGGCCCACTCGCTGACCAGGCCATGGATGGCGGCGAAAACCTGCTGGTCCTCGGTCCGCAGCGCGGCGAGCCCGGTGATGTCAGCGAAGCGACGGTAGTTGAGGGTAGGGGCGGGCGAGTCCCAGGAGACGAGCCGATAGTGTTGCCGGCCCAGGATTCGAGCGAGCTGTCGCGGTGAGCCGTTGGCCTGCTCAATCTCGGTGTCGAGCGATCGGGTCAATCCGGCCTCGGTGAGCGCGCGCTGGAGCCGAACCAGGGCTTCGGCGTGGCGCCTTCGCCATGCCGGCGGGCTCGGGTCCGATTCCAGACCGGCCAGCTCGGCGGCCACGGCCAGGCCCGATTCGGACGCCGCGCGCCGAGAGGCCCGGCGCAGGAGGCCAGCCCAGCTCTGCGTCGCCAGGGGCAATCGCGGTCCACCGTCTAGAACGAAGCTCAACTGGGCGCCCTCGCGCAGCAGACGAAGCCGAGGGCGAGCCGGGCCGCGGGCTGGCCTGGGGCCCAGCAGCGGGAGCACGACGCGGCCGAACGCCACCGGCCAATCGATGTCGAAGTAGCGCGCAAAAGTACTCCGCTCTCCGTCCCGGAGCACCTCCTGCCACCACCGGTTCTCCTCCCGCGTCGACATGTGGTTGGGTACCAAGTCCACAACCTGGCCCAATTGCGCCTTGCTCAGGGCGGCGTTCATACGTCGCTGGCCGCTCTGGCCGCCGAGCTGCTCACTGGGGCGGGTGAAGTCGACCACGTCGTATCCGTGGCGGCTGCCAGGAGCGGCCTCGAAGCACGGCGACAGGTAGGCGTGACTCACCCCGAGGTCATGCAGGTACGGGGCCAGTTCGGCGACCGAGTCGAAGCCGAAATCCGGCTCGAGCTGAAGCCGGTAGGTTGCGCGCGGCGCGACCACGGTCAGCCGCGCTGGTCCATGCGCTGCAGGATGGCGACGGTACGACCCTCGAGCCGAACCTTGCCCCCGGAGCGGTACGAGCGCTCAAGGGAACCTGCGGTGTCGAGCACCCGGCGCCAGAGATCGCCCATCAGGCCTCGCGGAAGCTGAAACGTCAACGGCTCGTGGTATGCGTTGAAGAGGACGAGGAAGCTGTCGTCGACCACTCGCTGGCCCCACTCATCCCGAGTGGGGATCTCCTCTCCGTTCAAGAATACGGTCATCGACTTGGCGTACCCGTTGTCCCAGTCCTCCTGGGTCATCGCGCTGCCCTGGGGCCGAAACCAGGCGATGTCAGTCAGCCCGGCGCCGTAGACCGGCCGGCCCTCAAACCAGCGCCGGCGCCGGAACACGGGGTGCTGGCGGCGGAGCTGGAGAAGATGCTGGGTGAAGCGGAGCAGAGACTCGTCGACCTGGCTCCAGTCGAACCAGGAGATCGGGCCGTCCTGGCAGTACGCGTTGTTGTTTCCCATCTGGGAGCGACCAAACTCGTCTCCGGCCAGGATCATGGGCACGCCTTGGGAGAGAAGCAGGGTCGTGAGCAGGTTGCGCTTCTGGCGCGCCCGCAGTTGGCGTACCTCGGGGTCGGTGGTCGCGCCCTCGGCACCACAGTTCCACGATCGATTGTGGGCTTCCCCGTCCCGGTTCTCCTCGCCGTTGGCCTCGTTGTGCTTTTCGTTGTAGGAGACCAGGTCCTCGAGCGTGAAGCCGTCGTGGGCGGTGATGAAATTTATGCTGGCGTTGGGGTGGCGGCCGTCCGCCTCGTAGAGGTCGGAGGAACCGGTGAAGCGGAAGGCGAAGTCGGCCAGGGTGGCGTCGGTCCCTCGCCAGTAGTCGCGCACGGTGTCTCGGTAGCGCCCGTTCCACTCCGACCAAAGGGGCGGGAAGTTGCCCACCTGATAGCCGCCCTCGCCCACGTCCCAGGGCTCGGCGATGAGCTTGACCTGGGAGAGCAATGGATCCTGCTGGATCAAATCGAAGAAGGCGGACAGCCGGTCGACGTCGTGGAGCTCGCGGGCCAGGGTGGCGGCGAGATCGAAGCGGAAGCCGTCGACGTGCATCTCGGTCACCCAGTAACGCAGGCTGTCCATGATCAGCTGGAGCACGTTGGGGTGGCGCATGTTGAGGCTGTTGCCGGTTCCGGTGTAGTCCATGTAAAAGCTCGGGTCATCCCCGGTCAGGCGGTAGTAAGCGGCGTTGTCGATGCCTTTAAAGGACAGAGTGGGACCCAGGTGGTCGCCCTCGGCGGTGTGGTTGTAGACCACGTCCAGGATCACCTCGATCCCGGCCGCGTGCAGGCTGCGGACCATGTCCTTGAACTCGTTCACCTGCTGGCCGCCGTCCCCCCCCGAGCTGTAGGCGCCATGCGGAGCCAGATAGCCAATCGAGTTGTAGCCCCAGTAGTTGGCGAGGCCTCGGTCCTGGAGCAGGTGCTCGGATACGAACTGATGAACCGGAAGCAGCTCGACTGCCGTCACCCCCAGAGAGCGCAGGTATCGAATCGCGAAGGGGCTGCCGAGACCAGCGTAAGTACCGCGCATGGGTTCGGGGATCTGGTCCTGGAGCTGGGTGAAGCCCTTGACGTGGACCTCGTAGATCACGGTCTCGTGCCAGGGGATGGAGAGGCGATGGTCGTCGCGCCAGTCGAAATAGGGGTTGACGACGACCGAACGGGGAACGAATGGGGCGCTGTCGTCGTCGTTGCGCAGGCTGGGATCGCCGCCGGCCGGGTAGGAGAACACGGCCGGATCCCAGCGGAGTCCGCCCTTGATCGCCTTGGCGTAGGGGTCGAGAAGAAGCTTGTTGGGATTGCACCTCGCCCCCGAGCCCAGGTCGTAGGGCCCGTGCACCCGGAAGCCGTATTCCTGGCCTGGATGCACTCCGGGCAGGTAGCCATGCCAGCAGAGCGCAGTCCGCTCCTCGAGTTCAACCCGGCGTTCCTCTCCATCGGGTCCGAAGAGGCAGAGCTCGACCTTGTCAGCCACCGATGAGTAGATCGAGAAGTTGGTACCGCTGCCGTCGAACTCGGCCCCCAGGGGCAGTTGCCGCCCGGGCCACACCTGTGGCCCGCCCCTCGTCGCCGACGGCTGCGGCCCTCGCGCCTCGCCCTGCACCTGCGTCATCTGCACGCCGAGTTTATCGGTGGCCGCCTCGAGCAGGCGGGGGCTGTGGCGGATCAGGATCGGACGCCGCTTGAATCCGCCCCGCGTATCAGCCATGAGCGCGGGCTCGCGCAGACCGCGGCCAGGAGCGAGCGCATGCAGGTGGACCAGGCGGTGCGTGATCCCAGATGGGCCCAGGCGGGGGCGGGAAGCTGACCGCGCGCCAGCCTTCGGACCAGGGCTCGCTGGTCGGCCGGACTACAGTCGAGGAATCCCCGCTCGCCGTATTCAGCCTGCGCCGCCTCATCGAGACCGACGAGCAGGCAGAGCCAAGCCTCACGTTCCCCCCCGCCGCCCGTTGCCAACGGGCCCGCCAGACGGCGGTCGAGCAGTCGGGCGAGGGCGCGCGCCGGCCCCAGTTGGCGCATCGGATCCAGGCTCAAGAGGACGAGCAGCGCCCGGGATTGGGCCGAGGCGAAGACCAAGCGGTGGTCGGGATCCTCGCCCGGGTGGAGGCGGGAGAGGGCGGGCCCTTGGAACGAAGGACCTGCCCCCTCCCGCAGACGTGGTCGTGGGAGTGCGGAGGTTGGCGGCGGGAGAGAGCGGAAGGAGCCGCCCAGGGACGTTGGCAAGATCTCTTCGCGCTCGCCATCCGCAACCTCGTCCGAGATCATATGAGACTCCTCCGCATAGCCAATCCTTCTAGCTGCGAACCACTATAACCTGCTAGGCCCGCTATAATGTAAGCATATGTCCGGTTCTTCTGTGTCGATGGAGAATGGCCCGTCACAACAGCGAAGGAGTCGGCTAAAGTGATAGGGATGCAGTCAGATTATTTGCGGAGGTCGTAGGCGGTGAACAATTCACAAATCCTTGCGCTGCTGATCGTCATCGGCGCCGTTCTGCTCCTGGCCTTGATCGTGGCCGTGGCCCAGCGGCGGCGTGGTCGCGCGCTCTCTCGCGCCGCGCGGCGCCAATACGCGGAGTCCTGGCGGGTCCTGGAGGCACGTTTCGTCGACGAGCCCGACGCGGCCGTGCGCGGTGCGGACGACCTGGTGATGGCAGCGCTTCGCGATCGGGGCCTGGGCAACGACGAGGCCCGCTGGCCCAAGGCGTTCCGCCAGGGCCGCCAGGTGCTGGCCGAGGCCAACCCGGGCGAGGGCAACACCGAGCGCCTGCGGGTGGCCATGCTGCACTTCCGGACGGCGATGGACGACATGATCGGCGAGCGGGAGCGTAAGTCCGCCGCCATGCCCCAGCGTGCGGCATGAGCTACCAGATGACGCCCGACTCAAGCGCGGAGCGGGTCCCGATTCAGACTGCTCCCGACTACCCCGAGGAGCAGGCGCGCGCGGCCGATGCGGTAGCACCGGCGGCCGAACCCACCCCTGTTGTTTCGGCGCCCTCGGACACCGAGCCGGTCATGGTGGCTGAGACCGCGGACGAACGTCCGACGGCGGTGCGCTCGGTGCGGCCGCTCGGTGACGAGGAGTTTCTGCGCTTCCGGGCGCGCTTTCAGTCCACTCAGGCGGATTTCATCGACGACCCTAAAAAGGCCGTGGACGGCGCTCAGAGGCTGGTCGAGGAATTCATCGGCCGCATCGCCGACGGACTCCGAGAGGAGGTGCACGCGGTCAGACGCGCGCTGCCTCAGAACCCCGACACCGATGTCATGCGGCAGGCGGTCCAGAACTACCGTGAGCTGCTCAATCGCTTCGCCGAGTTCTGGGCATGAGGCGCAAATCGGCGGTCGCTAAAGGCTGGGAGCGGGCTCGAAGCGTGGCTGAGCCCGCCTTCTTCTCGATCGTCGAGCGCGCGGCCGGGGACGCCCCCCGCCGGGTTAGGGATGCCGCGACGTCGGCGGCAGGGAGGATGGGTGAGGTGATGGACAGGACCGAGGGCCTCCGTGCCCGCCCCTTGGGAGCGGTAAAGGATGCTCGGCGTGGGGCGAGCGAACGAGTCGTGCTACTTCTGCCCGAGAAAGGCCATGGGCGGCTGCGCCGGCTCACCATAATGCTTGCCCTGGGGGCGGCGGGCGCCTACCTCCTCGATCCCGAACTCGGCCGCGGGCGCCGACAACGCCTGGCCGATGCCAGCCGCAATGCCGCGCATCGGCTTGACCGCGCCACCGTCGAAAAGCGGGCCACCCTCCTGGCCACCCTCCGCCGCCGACGGCCGGAGCTTTTGGCTCGGGTGCGGGATCCGCGCCGGCGCCGACCTGCTGCGACGGGGGCCCGCGAGGATGCCGATGAGGCGCCCTGATGAAGGGGCGGCCCTTTTCGTCCGAGCCTCTCCGCGGGCGCAGGGTTCGAGGCGCGCCCGGCGGACGGTCAGCCCGCGGTGTCGTGCAGCTGACGGATCCGGGCCGGGGCCAGAGCCGCGTTCCGATCGGAACCGCGAGGCCCTAAGGCACGCGCTGGAAGGGGGCGGCTGATGGCGAGGTCGATGTGGAAGGGCACTATCAGCTTCGGCATGGTTTCAATTCCGGTTCGCCTCTATCTGGCGGCGGAGTCGAATCCCACGCCCTTCCGCCAGCTCTGCGCTCGGCACACCAGCCCGATCAGGAACCGGCGCTGGTGCGTGGCCGGCGACCACGAGGTCCCGTACGCCGACCTGGTCAAGGGATTTGAGGTTGCCACTGACGAATACGTGGTTCTCTCTGATGCCGATCTAGAGCGCCTGCCCCTGCCCGCGGCGCACACCATTGCAATCACCGAGTTCCTACCCCGCCAGAGCGTGCCCGAGGGACTCTACGTGCGGACCGCCCACTATGTTGAGGCGGAACCACCTGGAAGGCGTCCGCATTCTCTGCTCTATAAAGCCCTGGAGGAGACGGGCACGGTCGCCCTGTCCAAGATCGCGCTCAGGGAGCGCGAACACCCGGCCCTGCTGCAGCCACTGGAGGGGGGGCTGATCCTGAGCACCCTGCGCTGGCCGGCCGAGATCCGCGATCACCAGGGCATCGCTTTCGCCGCCGGCGATGAGTTCACCGCGGCCGAACTCAAGATGGCCAAGCAGCTGGTCCAGAGCCTGCGCGTGGAGACCTTCGATCCCTCCCAGATGGTGGACGAATACCGCGGCGCGGTGGAGGGCCTGGTCGAGGCCAAGCTGGCTGGCCACGAGGTGGTGAGCGTCCGTGGCGAGGAGCCCGCTGCGCGCGTGGTCGACCTGATGGCGGCGCTCAAGGCGTCGATTGAGGCCGCGCGCGCGGCGCCGGCGCCGCCCTCCCGGCGGGCGGCCGCCACGGGTGCGCGCCGGAGCCGAAAGGCCGCCTCCTGATCTGCGTGTCAGCGTCCGACCGAGCCCGCTCGTGATCCTGTCCATGCGGCCGGAGCATCTGCGCCGTTATCGCGACGTGGCCTGGCTTCTGGCCCGCCATGGCGGGTTGGACCTAGTCCGCTCGGCCGGGTTGGAGTCAGGCCTTCGCGGACTTGAGCCTGCGCCCCAGCGCACCGCGGACCCCTCCTCACTGGCCGCGGACCTGGAGAGCTTGGGTCCCACCTACATCAAACTCGGGCAGCTGCTGTCGACCCGGTCCGATCTGCTCTCGGAGACCGAGCTCGAGGCGCTGTCTCGCCTGCAGGATGACGTCGCCCCGTTCCCGTTTGCCGAGGTGGAGGCGATGATCGAAAGCGAGCTGGGTGCGCGCATCTCCAAGATCTTCTCCAACTTTGAGGCCGAGCCGGTGGCCGCGGCCAGCCTGGGTCAGGTTCACCGCGCAACCTTGAGGGATGGACGCGAGGTGGCGGTCAAGGTTCAGCGACCGGGCGTGCGGGAGGTCGTCGACCAGGACCTCCAGGCCTTCGCCGAGATCGCGGCGTGGCTCCAGAGCCACACCGAGGTGGGGCGCAGGCTGGGGCTGTCCGAGCTCTTGGAGGAGTTCGCCAAGAGCTTGTCACGTGAGCTCGACTACCGCCAGGAGGCGCGGAACCTGGCCACTTTAAGAGGCAACCTGGCCGACTTCAAGCACCTGGTGGTGCCAGAGCCGGTCGAGGACCTCACCACCAGCCGGATCCTGACCATGAGCTTTGTGCGCGGGATCAAGGTGACTGAGCTCAGCAACCTGGCGCGACTTGAGTTACCCGGACAGGCGCTGGCCGGCGAGCTCTTCCGGGCCTACCTCAAGCAAATCCTGGTCGACGGGTTTTTCCACGCCGACCCCCACCCGGGTAATGTGCTGGTCACCCCCGACGGGCGCCTGGCGCTGATCGACCTGGGTATGGTGGCCTACGTCGCGCCCCGCCTCCAGGAGCACCTGATCCAGCTCCTTCTGGCCGTGGCCGAGGCTCGCAGCGACGACGCCGTCGCGCACTCCCTGCGCATCGCCCAGCCGCCCGCCGACTTCGACGAGACGGCCTATGCCCGCGCCGTGGCCGACCTCGTGAACCGTCACCGCGACGCCACCGCCTCGACGATCGAGATCGGGCGCACGATGCTCGAGCTCTTTCGCATCTCTGGCACGTTCGAAATCCACCCCGCTCCCGAACTCTCCCTACTGGGCAAGGCGCTCTTGAATCTCGATCAGATCGGCTGGATGCTCGATCCCGACTTTGATGTCAACGGTGCCATCCGGGCCAGCGCCAGCGACCTCATGCGCAGCCGGATGGCCAAGGCGGCATCTCCCGGGGCGGTGATCCAGAGCATGCTCGAGCTCAAGGACCTGACCGAACGCCTGCCCTCGCGACTGAATCGAATGCTGGACCTTTTGAGCAGCAACCAGTTCGAGGTCAGGATCCGAGCGTTCGATGAGGGGCAGCTGCTGAGCGGGCTGCACAAGATCGCCAACCGAATCACTCTGGGTCTTTTGATGGCGGCCATGATCGTGAGCGCCGGCATGATGATGAGGGTGCCGAGCTCGGTCCACCTGCTCGGCTACCCGGCGGTCGCCATCGTTTTCTTCGGGGTGGCCGCGGCGGGATCGCTTTTCCTCATCCTGAGCATCCTGCGCGACGATCGCCGACATTAACTATTGACAGTCGAGGTATCACCTTATATGCTTGATGATACACACGCCGGGTGCGGGTTTCCGGCAAATGAAAAGGAGGCTTTGGCCAATGCTGGCAGCGCTCGTCGTTCTACTACTGATCTTGGTTCTGTTGGGGGCTGGTGGATTTGCACTCCATCTGCTCTGGTACGTGCTGATCATCGCTGCGGTGCTGTGGCTGCTGGGCTTCTTCCTGTCCGGGAGCGGCGGCGGACGCTGGTACCGCTGGTAGGAGGGAGCTCGGGGCTTTCAGGCGGGCGTGGGGCAACCCACGCCCGCCCCCTTAACGCTCGGGTATAGGGCGAATTTCAGGGGGTGCAATGGGACAGCTGCGCGGCGAGGACAACACAGTACCTTCGGGTCGGCGGGGCGACTCCGGGGGAGTCCGGCGCTTGCGTGTTCTGTCCGCTTCCGTCGAGAGCGGTTCGCAGGCGGCCGGCGAGGCAGCCCGCGTGGCGGCGGAGAAGATCGGGGATGCGGAGCGGATCTTCCCCGACGAGGATCCACAATCTCAGCACCTGGACGACGCCGAGCACTGGTTCAACGTCTACACCGAGTTGCTCCAGGCCAAGGCCTCGCTCCTCGCCGCTCTCTCCGAGCGCCTGCCGGAGATGAATGAGGCGGTGGCGCGCCACGAGGTCGGCGATACCGATGCCGTCCTGCTACGTCAGGAGCTGGCCCGCTTTCAGGCTCGTATCGACTTCTGGCGCCGGCGGCGGGCTGAACTCCTGGCCAAGCTGGCCGAGGCCGAGCGAGAGGATTGACCAGGGGTCGGGCGGGCTCGGTCTCCTTGACTACTAAATCGACGCCGGCGAGTTGAGTGGGTCGGAGCCCGGGTTCTCCTCCTCCTCGACCTGCCTCAGCTTCTGCTCCCGTCTCAACTCATCCATGTCGCGCTCTAATTGCTCTCCCTCTCCGCGCTTCTCGCCGGAGTCGGCGCCAAGCCTTTCGTGGTCGCTCGGACCAACGGGCAGATCTGGCGTTGGCATCGTCAATACCTCCAGGCAATTTGTTTACTGCTGATTGCGAACCCCTAAGCTGATAGTATAAGCCTCACATTTACTTATGGAGGACGGGCATGATTGACGCAGATGGACGGCGCCGGCTGGAGCAGAGCAAGACCGAAATCGAGCTCCTGACAGATCAAGTGGCGGAGGAGACGGCCGGGGCCCAGGAGGTGCTGTTGGCCGACTCGCAGGCCGACCCGATCGACGCGGCCCAGGCGGTCCTCGACCGGGAGGCGTCGCAGGAGGTGCTGGCCGTGCTGGCTCTGCAGCGCGAGCAGCTGGAGCGGGCGACGCTGCGCGCTGCAGAGGGCTCCTACGGGCGGTGCGAGGACTGCGGAAGCGTCATCGATCCTGAGCGCCTGCGCGTCGCACCCGAGGCGACACGCTGCGTACCCTGCCAGGCGCGCGCGGATCGCTCTCCTTACGGCAAAACCTTATAGCATAGATATACCCTTCTGCTATAATCTAGTTGGGCGGAACCTTGTCCCGCTCAAACAACCTCAACGGTCAGAGGCCTGCAATGGCCGAAGGAGTGTGTTATGGGTACCTTGCTCTTGGTTCTGCTGGTGGTTCTGCTTCTCCTGGCGGTGCTGGGCGGAGGAGGCTACACGTACAGCCGGTACTACGGCCCGTCTGCGGGCGGAATGGTGGAAACCGGCGGGTCATCCTCTGGAAGCGCGGCTGGACTGATCCTCTTCATCGTGATCGTGGTCCTCTTGCTTCTCTTTTTGATTTACGGCGGCTTTAACTTCTGGCATTGGTTCGGGGCTGCGGCCAACGCGGTGCCTGCGACCACCACAACCAACTCCGCCAGCTCGGCGCGCTGAGGTCAATCGGTCCGGGTCCTCGACTAGACATCGAGGGCCCGGGCCAAGACCTCCATCTGGCACTTACGGTCAGGTCGGCGCCGTGGACCCCTGCGGAGGCAGGCGCCAGCCGGAGTGCCTCGTCGAAGCAGTCGAAGTCGGCGGAGGGGGGATCGGCGCGTCGCGCCGCCATCGCCGGCGTCATACGCTCGCAGGCGGCGGAGCCGAGCGACAAGCGCGGCTTCAACGAGCACTTGATCCCCGACCGCAACGATTACCAGACGGGGCCGGCTGCCGGTGGTGCCGTCGCAGTCGGAAGCGAAGGCCCACTGTACGCCGTGTCCGAATTGTTCAAACCGAGAATTGGGTCTCACGGCTTGAACTCGCCGGGTCACGATTCTCCATTCCTGTCCGCGCGCCACTGGTCCGACCGTCGTGAGATCTCATCGGAACACCTCCACTCGAGCCGTGTGCCCGGGGGCGCTTGCGAGCGCCGCGTCGCAGGTGATGAGCGGCACCTCAAGGATTTCGGATAGGGCGATGTAAGCCGCGTCATACGCCGTGAGGTTGTGGCGGAGCTCCCAGATCCGATCAGCCAGATTGCCATGCGGATACCGGACTAGCGACAGTTCCCCAAAGTCGGTGCGAGCGTCAGCGGCGCGATCTTCGCTGAGCTGGCCCTTCATGGTTAGCCGGCGCAGCGCGTGCAGCAGCTCGATGTCGATCAGGTGCGGCGCGTGTAAGTCACCGTCGCTCGCTAAGCGATCGCTGAGCTCCGACTGCCGTGGTTGCCCAATCAGCGCGGCCAGAACGGCAGAGGTATCGACAACCAGCACGGCCTTAGGAACGGTCTCGTCCAGTTCGAACGGCCGAGACGATCTCCATGACTGGCGTACCCCCGGACCGGGTCCGAGCGCGGGCCAAGAGGTCGGCGACCGGTGGCCGATCTGCGACTCGCTCCAATTCAGCCAGCGCGAACTCCGATAGTGAAACCCCTGCGGCGGCTGCTCGGGCCGTGAGCGCCCGGTGCACAGATTCAGGAACATGCCGAATCTGAATCGTCTTCACCGCTCGAGGGTAGCAGGTTGCATGCAGCGCACCCAAACTGCATGCGGCGCCCGGCCGAGGCCGGATCAACCCAACGCGCGAAAACCAAACGCCTCGGCTACTGGAAGTAGCCGCTGCGCCGTTGAATTGATCCCGCACCCTGACCCGCGGATACCTGGGCACGTCCGGGGCGCGGGGCTGGGCTACGGTTGCGGACCCATCGGCCCAATCCCACGGTGTCACACGCTCCACAGGGCTTGAGTGGGTGACATGCGGGCGGCACGCAGTGCGGGCATAAGCCCGGCGACCGCGCTGATGACAAGGGAGGCGGCGAAGCCGCCGGCCCAGGCCTTGGTCGGGATGACGGTCGCCCAGCCTTTGGTGTAGGCGTAGGCGGCCGTGGATACGACCCCGAGCACAACGCCGACGGCGCCGCCAACCAGTCCCAGGAGGATGGCTTCAGAAAGGAACTGGGTGCGGATATGGCTTTTGGTAGCGCCTAAAGCGCGGCGCAGCCCGATCTCGGAACGTCGTTCGAGGACTGAGATGATCATGATGTTGGCGACGCCGACCGCGCCGACCAAGAGGGCGACTGCGCCGAGGCCCAGGAACAGGCTGTTGAGGGCGCCCTTGGCCTCGGCGTGAGCGACGAGGGCGGAGGAGGGCTGGCTGACGTTGACCCCGCTTGGGTTCTCAGGGTTGGCGGCTTCAGCTAGAAGGTCATCGACGGCGTTTACCCGTTCGTTCTGAGCCCGCAAGTAGATAGTGGAGGGATGGGCGTCAAAGCCCAGGTACTTCTCTGCCGCGGGGTAGCCGACCAGGACGGAGGAGTCGATGGCGGCGACCAGCACTGTCGGTCTGAGAATGCCTGCGACGTAGAACCATTGACCGCCGACCCAGATCCGCTCGCCGGGGTAGATGCGGTCGATCCCGAGCCGCTGCGCGGCAGCCGCGCCGAGTACGGCGACGGGTTCTTGGGCGGTGGCCGCGTTGAGGTAGCGGCCCTGGGCGACGCTGGTGGCGACCACCGAGAGTAGGTCGAGAGATGCGGCTTGGACGGTAAGGGCGTTGGTGTTACTGGAAGGGATGTAGGGGTTGCGGTAGGCGTAGGCGCCGCTGACCGCCCCGGTGGTCTGCACCTGCTGCACACCGCTGATACGCCCGATCATGGCGGGCGCCGTGGTAGGCAACTCCGCGGTGCGGCCAGTGAAGCTCTGCCCGTTGCTGACGGTGAGCAGGTTGGTGCCGAGTTGGTTGATCTCGTTGAGCAGGCCGGCCTCGGATGAGGCGGACAGGCCGAGTACGGAGACGATGGCGGCCACACCGATAGCGATACCGAGCGCGGACAGCCCGGCGCGCAACTTGCGGGTGCGCAGTCCAACCGTCGAGAGCCGGGCCAGATCGGACAGGTGCAACCGCCTCCGCCGCAGGGGCGCGCCGGTCATAACGGGTCCAGGCCCTGGGGTTCTGAGATAGGAGGTTGGGCCAAGGGGGAGAATGGGCGGAGCCGCCGGTCGGACCCCGAGGCGGGGCCGCTGTCGGCCACGATGAGGCCGTCCAGGATCTCGACTTTGCGAGGCATCCGCTGGGCGATGAGGTGGTCGTGGGTGATGACCACGATGGTCGAGCCGGCCCGGTGGAGGTGGTCGATTAAGGCCAGAATGGACTGTCCGGTCGCCTGGTCGAGGTTCCCGGTCGGCTCGTCAGCGAGCACGATCGCGGGCTGGCCGACCAGGGCTCGGGCGATGGCGACCCGTTGCCGTTGTCCGCCCGAGAGTTGGTTGGGACGGGCCTGGGGGCGCTGGGCGAGGCCAACTAGATCCAGGGCGTCGAGCGCGCGCTGGCGGCGCTGCTTGAGGGGGATGCCGGCATAGAGGAGACCATCAGCGACGTTGTCCAAAACGGTGGCGTGTTCGGCCAGGAAGAACTGTTGGAAGATGAAGCCGATACGGGTGGCCCGGAGGTAGGCCACGTCGTCGTCTGCCATGGTGGCGACGTCCAGCCCGGTGATCCCCACCCGGCCGCTGGTGGGCCGGTCGAGGGTCCCCATCAGCTGCAGCAAGGTGGTCTTGCCTGATCCCGACGGGCCGACGAGCGCGACCAGTTCCCCCTGGCCAATGGTGAGATTCACCCCGCGCAGGGCGTGGACGGGCGGCTCGCCGGGATAGCTCTTGGTCACGTCGTCCACATCCAGCACCGGTGCCCCTGCGCCGCCGATGGCGACGCCGTTGTCCGCCACGATGGCGTAGGCGTCGGTAACCGGCGGCAGGGCGGAGGTCATGTCGTCGGGACCACCACTGTCTGGCCGGCGGCCAGCCCCGAGCCGCTGACCTGCACCACCCCGCTGGCGTCGTCAAAGAGTCCAAGCGAGACCGGCACGAGGTGGTGGCTCCCCCCCGCGGTTACGACCTCGACCGCGTAGCCACCCTGGGACTGGGCCAGTAGCGCGGTCACTGGCACCACCAGCGCGCTGGGCACGCTGGCGGTGGTGATACCGACCTGCACCGGGGCCTGGTCCCACGTTCCCGTGGCAGCCGGGCCCGAGGGGGTGACGTCCACGTTGACGGTCGGTGCGGTGTTCCCCGAGCTGCCCGACGAACAGTTATCGGTTCCCAGGGCCGCGGAGCTGGAGCTCGACCTGCCCGACGCAGAGCTCGATGGGCAGGTGGCGACCGCCCCTATCGAGGAGACGACGCCCGGAGTGGTCTTGTTGTTGGGCAGGGTAATGGTCACCGTATCCCCGACCGCCACCTCGGCCTGCTGCGAGGCGTCCACCGCCACCTGCACGATCCGAGTGGTCGAGGTGGCCTGCATCACCGTCTGACCTGTCTGGGTGTCACCCCCCAACTGGGCCATCATGGTCGTCACCCGCACCGGGGCGGGTTCGAACACCGCATCGCCCAGAGTCAGCGCCCCGGTCTGGGGTACCCCAAGAGCAGCCTGGAGCTTCTCCACGGCCGTGGCGGTGGCAGACCAGAAGGAGGCGGAGGTTGGGCTGAGCTGAGTCGAGGTGGCGTAGCCCAGCGCGACTAGGTCCGCATTGAGTTCAGCCACGTCGGCGCCAGTCGCGCCGGCGAAAAGGGTCCGGTAGGCAGGTGTCGAGCCATACAACAACACCACCGGGCTATCGTTCACCCGGTAGAGCACCTGACCCTGAGAGATCACCTGGCCAAGGGCAGGCAGCTTGGTGTACGTCCCCTGGGCCTGGTTGATCACGGAATACGGCGAACCGTCCGATTGCGCCGAGTAGGTTAGGGTCCCACTCACGGAGACCACGGCCGAGAGCCTCCCCATTTGCACCTTCGCCGTGTTCGGCAGCGGCGCCTGTGCGGCCGAGGTCGCCTGCTTCGCCCTGGACATGACTCCCAGGCCCGCGGTCGCGATCACGGCAACCAGGACGGCCGCTCCTGCCCACACCCACGTCTTCCGCATCACGGGCCACTCACCCCCGCCGCCGACGCGAAGCCGCGGCACTTCTGCTGCGCCGCGTTAAATCCCGGATCGCTCCGAGGGTTCTTGCCGGCCATGGATGGGATTCGCGTGGTGTCGATTAGAGGCCCATCAGCGGTGGGATCTGGGAAGTCCGGCACGCCGTTGTCGCGCATGCACTGGGCAAACTTGAGGGCAGCGTCCTGCTGCTGGGCGGTCCTCGTGTTGCCCATGAACCCCGCTGGCTCCAGGTTCTTACAAGCGCTGAGGGCCTGCTGGAACGTCGCGGAGTTGGGGTCCAGCGACGAGCCGTTTACTACCCCATCGAGGGTGAGCGAGCCCGACGCGTCCGGGTCCGGGAAGTTGGGGACGCCGTTGGCGCGCATGCACTGGGAGAACTTCACCGCCTGCGCAACATGGGCGGCGGCGCCGCTGTCGGAGCCGGTCGCTGCGGGTGCGTTCGAACCGCACGCGCTGATCAGGGCGACCATCGCGAGCGCGGCAAGGGTAGCCCGAGCCCCAAGGGTTCTACTCATGCGCTTGTGCTGGTTCGCTGTAGGTCATGCCCCCAGCAAAGACAGCGTGGTGTTGCCAGCACGTATGTGGTTTTCGATATGCGGACGATATGCTCCGGCCGGGAGCATTGAGAGCATGCGGGTGTCGATCGTCGAGGACGAACCCTATGTGGCAGAAGCCATCCGCGATGGCCTGCGCCTGGAAGCGATCGCCGCCGACATCGCCGGTGACGGTGACTCTGCACTGGAGCTGTTGAGCATCAATGCCTACGACATCACCGTTCTCGACCGCGACATCCCTGGGCCCTCGGGCGACGAGGTCGCCAAACGCATCATCGCCTCCGGCAGCGGCATGCCGATCATCATGCTCACCGCTGCCGGCCGGCTCGACGACAAGGCCTCAGGCTTCGAACTCGGCGCCGACGACTACCTCACCAAGCCATTCGAACTCCGGGAACTCGTGCTCCGTCTCAGAGCACTCGACCGCAGGCGCGCCCACAACCGGCCACCCGTGCGGGAGATTGCAGGTCTGCGACTGGATCCCTTCCGGCGCGAGGTCTACCGCGACGGCCGCTACGTCGCACTCACCCGAAAGCAGTTCGCTGTGCTCGAAGTTCTCGTCGCCGCCGAAGGCGGTGTGGTCAGCGCCGAAGAACTCTTAGAGCGAGCGTGGGATGGGAACGCCGACCCGTTCACCAACGCTGTGCGCATCACCGTCTCTGCGCTGCGCAAACGCCTCGGCGAGCCCGGGATCATCTCCACTGTGGCCGGCGTCGGCTACTGCATCGACACAGCACCTGGTCCCGGACGTGATTGAGGAGGTCGTGGATAGGCAGCCAGGTTTGAGCGTTCGGCTTAAACTCACCCTCAGTTACGCCGGGTTCCTGATGCTCGCAGGTGTCCTGTTGTTCGCCATCGTGTGGGCGATCGTCCTGCGATACCTGCCCAATGTGGGAATGAGCCCCGCTGGCCCGCTGATCCGCTCCCACCTCCTGCGCTCTATCGCTACCTCGGCCGCCGGGGCGCTGGCGTTCCTGCTGGCATTCGGTCTCCTGGGAGGATGGATTCTCGCCGGCCGTGTGCTCGCCCCGCTTACCCGCATCACGGACGCTACCCGAATGGCCGCGAACGGCTCGCTCTCCCACCGGATCAGGTTGGAGGGCCGCAAAGACGAGTTCCGCGAACTCGCCGACACCTTTGACACCATGCTCGCGCAACTTGAAGCACACGTCGCCGAACAGCAGAGATTCGCAGCCAACGCCTCCCACGAACTACGCACCCCGCTGGCGATCACGCAGACGCTGCTCGAAGTCGCCCGCAACGATCCAAACCGCGACACCGGCGAACTCGTCGACCGCCTCCACGCCATCAATACCCGAGCGATCGACCTCACGGAGGCGTTGCTCCTGCTCAGCCGCACCGATCAACGGTCGGTCAACCGAGAACACACTGACCTATCACTCATAGCGGAAGAGGCCACTGAAACGCTTCTCCCCTTCGCAGAAGCACGCGGCGTCAGCATCGAGACCTCAGGCAACATCGCCCACACCATCGGCTCACACGCGCTCCTGCTGCAGTTGACCACGAACCTCGTGCACAATGCCATCATCCACAACCTGCCAGAACAGGGAACCGTGTGGGTCACGACCAGCCTTCACCCCACGAGCGTGCTGCTCACGGTCGAGAACACCGGCGAGAAGCTCACCCCACAGTTAGTCTCCACGCTTGTCGAGCCGTTTCTTCGCGGCACCGAACGCGTACGCGCCGACCACCCAGGTGTCGGTCTCGGCCTGGCAATCGTCAAAAGCATCACCCAGGCACATGACGGAACCCTCACCCTCGCCCCCCGGCCGGCTGGCGGGCTCTGCGTCACGGTGCAACTACCCGCAGCGCCGATATCGATCCATGATCATTCGGATCGCTGAATCGTCCAACTCGATGTTCGTCCCAGGACATGGGGCGCGGTTGCGTGCGGGTCCATCGGAATCTGGTTCCTCGTGACAGCGGTTGGGATGGTGTTCGAGCTGGTGTCCGGGCTTGGTCCACAGTGGCTGGGGGCCGATCCTGTGCTGACCGCGCTCGGCGGACTGGCGTGTGCCGCAGCCGCCTGGGTAGCCTGGCGCGAGCGTCGGGCGTCGAACGCCATTGCTGACTGAAGCGGGCCTCTCGTAGGCCAGTTCGCGAAACGCCGGGAGTCTGAGAACTCGCTGCGAGTTTAACGAAGGGGCGAACTCACATTTGGTCCGCGTTATACGGGATTGCCGTGATGGCGGTTAGCGTCCAGGCGTGTGCTCGACTGCACCAGCGATTCCAGCTTGTCCCAGAGCTCTTTTGCCAACCCCGGATCGTCGGCGATCGGATTCGACGGCGCCTTGCTCTGCTTTGCGAAATAGCCTCCGCTAACGCCCGCCACCTCGGGCGAAAGCGCGAGGTAGACGGAAGTCTTTGCGCCTTCCTCCGGGCTGATCATGAGCGGCCTCATGAGCTTCCAGCTCAGGCCAACCGGCCCACCGAGTTTGCCAAGGTTGCTCGCGACAAAACCTGGGTGGACCGCGTTGACCGTGACCTCCGTCCCTTGCAAGCGCCGCGCCAACTCTTTCGTCACCATCAAGAGCGCGAGCTTGGATTGGCCGTAGGCCCGGGTCATTCCGTAACGCCGTGCTTCGAACTGGAGGTCGTCGATGTCGAGCGAGGCCGACGCATGCATGGCCGAGCAGACGTTCACGATGCGCGAGGGGGCACTCTGGCGCAGGCGCTCGAGCAGGAGTTCCGTCAACAGGAAAGGAGCCACGACGTTAACGGCGAATGTCATTTCGATACCGTCCGCGGAGAGCCGGCGGTGCGGCTCGAAAACACCGGCATCGTTGATCAGGACGTCCAGACGTTCGTACGTCGCCTGGAAGCTCTTGGCCAAGCTTCGAATCGAGTCGAGCGACGCCAGATCGGCCTGCATCACCTCCAGTTGACTGGATCCCGTTTCGCGGCTGATGGCGTCGCGCGCAAAGTCCCCACGCTGGGGATCACGACTCACTATCACGAGCCGCGCGCCGGCCTTCGCTAGAGCCTTCGCGGTCGCAAATCCAATGCCGCTTGTGGCCCCGGTGATCAGGACGATGGGGTCCCGCTTAGCCGCAGTCATGCGCGAGCACCCTTGACACCCGCCCCGCAATCGGGGGCGGTTGAGCCTCAGATCCTGGTCGGCTATCACCCATGTGCTTTCCTCACGCTCATGTCCGAGACGGGCCCCCGCTCGGAACACACACGAGGCCCGGCGAGCGAACGATGAAATGGCCGCCGCCCAGTGTTCCTAGCGAGAAGCCCTCCGGGGTGCCAGCCTCGACGTCCAGTTCAAACTGAGGGTGTCCCCAAGCCGCATCCTGGCCGGCGTCGAGCCAGAAATCACAGCCCCCAACCTGACCCAGCAGCACGTCGGCTGGGCCCGTGATCAATTCGCCCGCTTGCAGGCAGATCGGGAGACTGCCATCGCAACAGCCCCCCGACATGAAGAACATCAGGCGGCCGCTGGCGGCCTGGAGGGCGCGAATCGCCTCCAGAGCCGCCTTCGTCGCCACCACTCTTTGGGTGGCGTTGGCATCGGTCATCCGCTTAAAAGAACCCGAGCGCGTTCGGGCTGTAGCTGACGAGTAGGTTTTTGGTCTGCGAGTAGTGCTCCAGCATCATCAGGTGATTTTCCCTGCCGATGCCTGAAACCTTGTAGCCACCGAAGGCTGCGCCCGCGGGGTACAGGTGGTAGCAGTTGGTCCAGACCCGACCCGCCTTGACTCCGCGGCCCATGCGATATGCACGGCTCGCGTCGCGAGTCCAGACGCCGGCGCCCAGGCCGTAGAGAGTGTCGTTGGCGATTGCCAGCGCCTCGGCCTCATCTTTGAAGGTCGTGACCGCAAGCACCGGGCCGAAGATCTCTTCCTGGAAGACGCGCATCTTGTTGTTGCCCTTGAGGACCGTCGGCTGGAAGTAATAGCCCTCCCCGAACTCGCCGTGGATCTTCTCGTGCTTGCCGCCGATCAGGCATTCCGCGCCTTCGTCGAGGCCGATCTGCACGTATCGGGTGATCTTTTCGAGCTGCTGAGGTGAGACCTGCGCTCCGATCATGGTCGTCATGTCGAGTGGGTTGCCCTGCTTGATCTTCTTGATGCGAGCCAGGCAGCGGGCCATGAAAGCGTCGTAGATGTCCTCTTGGATCAGCGCCCGGCTTGGGCAGGTGCAGACCTCGCCCTTGTTGAACGCGTAGAGGACGAGGCCCTCGATCGCCTTGTCGAGGAAGGCGTCGTCACTGGCCATCACGTCTGAGAAGAAGATGTTGGGTGACTTGCCGCCCAGCTCGAGGCTGACCGGGATGATGTTTTGCGACGCGTACTGCATGATCAGGCGGCCGGTGACCGTTTCCCCGGTGAAAGCAATCTTTGCGATCCGGGGGCTCGTGGCCAGCGCCTTCCCGATCTCCGCACCAGGACCGTTCACGACGTTGATCACGCCCGGCGGTACGACGCCCTGCACGACCTCCATGAGCTTCAGGATTGACCACGGGGTGGGAGAGGCCGGCTTGAGCACGACGCAGTTTCCGGCGGCGAGCGCCGGCGCCAACTTCCAGGCTGCCATGAGGAGCGGGAAGTTGAAAGGGATGATCTGGCCGACTACCCCCAAGGGCTCGTGGAAGTGGTACGCAACTGTGTCTTTGTCGATCTCGGTCAACGTGCCTTCGAGCGAGCGAGTCGCGCCGGCGAAATAGCGGAAGTGATCGATCGCTAGAGGTAGGTCAGCTGCCAGCGTCTCGCGGACTGGCTTGCCGTTGTCCCAGCTCTCGGCCACGGCCAGCATCTCGAGGTTGGCTTCGATCGCATCCGCGATCGCCAACAGCACCCGGGAGCGCTCCGTGAGGGAAGAGTCGCCCCACTTCTTCTTGGCCGCATGTGCGGCGTCCAGCGCGAGCTCGACGTCTTCGGCGGTTGAGGCGGGAACCTCGCAGATGAGCCCGTTGGTCGCAGGGCTCATGTTCTTGCTGTAACCACCCTTCACCGGCGCCACCCAGCGCCCACCGATGAAATTGTCGTAGCGGTTCTTGACCTCGACGACGCTGCCTGGTCGCCCGGGCGCAGCGTAGATCTTGGCTGCCGGGGACCTGACCTCGACCTCTTTGGTAACAGTTGCCATCACTGACCTCCTCGGATCGCGGGCGAGGGAATTACCGCTATAGGCCCGCTCCCTCTTATTTAGCCTTGGCCGGCTAAGTGCCGACAGGGCTGAAAGCCCCCCCAATACCGGGCCGCCGCCCACCTGATGGGCGCGACCAAACACCGTTGAATAGAGAGGACATGCGAGCGATGGTCGTCGAAGAACCCGGTCGGCCACTGGCGCAACGCGACCTGGCCGAACCACGAGCGCAAGCGGGAGAGGTGCTGATCCGAGTTCACGCCTGCGGTGTCTGCCGTACGGACCTGCATATCGCTGATGGCGAGCTGCCCTGCACAAGCGCCCGATCGTGCCGGGACACCAGGTCGTCGGTGTCGTTGAGGAACCCTCTTACGGCAAGCGATTCAAGGCAGGCGACAGGGTCGGCGTTGCCTGGCTCGTCTCTGCGTGCGGCGCCTGCCGGTACTGCCGGGAGGGTTTGGAGAACCTGTGCGAGAAAGCGTTGTTCACCGGCTACGACCGCGACGGCGGCTACGCCGAGCTTGTGACCGCGGACGAGCGCTTCTGCTACCCGATCCCGCCCGGATACCCGGACCTCAGCGCAGCCCCCCTGCTCTGCGGCGGACTCATCGGGTTTCGGGCCTGGCGAATGTGCGGACCCGTTGAGCGAATCGGCTCTGTCTATGCTCGAAATCTCGAGGTGCCATCGGATGGCGGGGTTGGGACCGCGCGCGCAATCGCCCATGCCTACAGCGTTTCGCAACCGGCGGCCGCGAACTATGTGTTCGACAGGAAACCCTTTGCGCGCTCATGGGGCCCGCAATAGCGCCGGCGAAGGGTTTCCATGACCAGTGCCTAATGCGGGAGTGGTCGCTTTCGCTCGGATTTGCCAAACCAAGCCCGAGCTACCGCTTCGGCAGCGCAAGTGCGTTTGGGACTCCAGGCGCCGGCGGGTCCTTTGGCTACGCCGTTCCAGACGCAGGGATTGGATACGCGTACGTCATGAACCGAATGGGGGCTACGCAGGGTGGTGATCCGAGAGAAATTGCAATCCGGCAGGCCTTTCACCGGGCAATCGGCCTCGACTAATACCCAAAACCGAACGATCGAGGCGCTGAATCATCGTGCATTTCGCAGGTGTCCGGTTCAAGAATCACGTCGCAGCCTAGAAGAGACCCCAGCACCAGACTTTTTAGAAAGACTCGGGTGTGATCAGCCACCGCAGAGCCGGGATCGTATTCAGAAAGTGGTCGGCCACTCTGGATGTTATTAGAACTCGGCTACTGGATGTAGCTGACCCAGGAGTCGAGCGGTCGTGCTCCTGCTCCGCAACTGATCGCCCGGGCTAGGCGCGGGCTGCCAACTCGTCCAGCATGGTCATCAACCTCTCCTCAGTGACGTCGTCGACGTGGTGGAACTCCATTTCAGCTGCAGGGGCCGACTTGCTAAACGAGTGGATCATCACAAGCCCGCCACGAAAGAGGAGGAGTTCTCCCGCCTGATTCTCCCCCTCGATCCGGAGTCCCCACTCCGTATCTTGACCAGCGGCCTCGAACGGACCGCTTAGCTCAAGGCTTAAGCCTTGCGAAGTGGACTGGCCTTCAACCCACATGCCGAGCGCTGATGCGCGGGCGTCATCGGCGACCTTGTCCGATGCATCGTCGCTCGGCACGACTCAAGACTCTATCGGCGACCCCTCCTCGAGGTCGATTCCCATCACGTGGGCCACGCGTGCGAAGTCCCGGTCATGAGCCAGGATGCTCGCGCCATTGCGCGCGGCAACAGCGGCGATCATGCAATCAATCAATCCGCGAGGTGTGACTGCTGAGGCGCGGCACGTTCGGTACACGTGCGCGGCACCGTCGAAATCGACGATGGGATCGAAAGGCAGCAATTGGAATCTTGCGAGGAGCCGGCGTAGTTGCAATTCGCGCTGAGTTGTTCGGGCACCAGACGCCACCTCCATGATCACCGGCTCAGTCACGGCGATCTCGGCGGTCTGGCCGATGAGTTCTGTGAGCCGGATATCGGTAGGACTCCCGGTCGCCCGATCGAACTCGACCCAGGCGGAGGTGTCCACGAGGATCAAGCCCGCGACGGCCGCTGGTCCGGCGGAATCCGCGCGATCGCATGCGCACCTCGCATGGACAAAGCCTCTTCTCGGCTCATCGGTGAGCCGGCCAGGTGCTTGAGGGCGAGATCAACGGCCTCGGTCTTCGTACTGAGGCGATATCGATCCATGATCGTTCGGATCGCTGAGTCGTCCAACTCGATGTTCGTACGCGACCGACTTGCCATACACCAATCGTACACCTGGCGGGCTGCGAGAGTCGCTGCAGGGCTCGGATGCGGAGGCTGACGATCAACACCATGGCAATCGAGTTCTAACGCCAAGTTCAAGGCTTGGCTTTGGTCGGGGAGGCGGGATTTGAACCCGCGACCCCCTGGCCCCCAGCCAGGTGCGCTGCCGGGCTACGCTACTCCCCGATCCGGGACCTAATCCTAACCTCGCCCGGTCCTCAGGCCGTAGCCGCCCGCGCCGCCTGCTCTAAATGGTCAGCGTCGTGATAAACCAAATGGCGGACATACTCGCCCAGGGTGCGATCACCCAGCCTTGGGTGGGGCACCATCGTCTCCAGTTGCTCCGGACTGAGGGAGCGCACGAACGCGATCAGCCGCGCCCTGGTGTCCTCGAAGTCGCTGAGGCTTCCCTCTCCCACGACTCCCACCCCACCAGGGCCGCCCAGGTCTCCCGGATCGCGACCTTCGAGGGCCGCGACGAACCGCGCCTGGTAGCGCCGGTCCGCGATGGCCAGATGCGAGGCGACCTCGAGACCACCCCACTCCTGTCCCCGCGGAGGAGCGCCGGCCTTCACCACGGCGGCCAGGATGGTGGGGGTTGCGCCCAAGCTTTTCAGGACCGAGTCCAAGTCTTGCATTGAATCAAGGATAGATCAGGGCGCGCCGGGGCCCTTCTCCAGCCCATCTCCCATTTTCTTCAGTGACGGCGTAACCTTGCCGCGGCACCCTCGTTGAAGCACTACATGGTGACCCGGGTCGCCCTGCAACTCATACGTCTTGCACTCGTTCCTCTTGAGGCCGCGGGGCCGTCCCGGCATCGGCTTCGGTTGCACCGGGTGCGTCTGCGCTTGCTCGGCGCCATGGGCCCAGAGCTTTTCCCGGCCGTGCTGATTGGCGACGAGTGAGAGCGCAGCGTGTATACTCGCGGCGCAATGATCAGGAGAGCAACTCGATGAATCCAGCTCTCTCGATCATGTCGATTATTTAGGCACGCAGAGGGTCCGCCTCCGCGTGCAGCAGCCGCCCCTGGGGGCGGTTTTGTTTTTATCGGGCACTCGGTCAGGCATGCGGACTCCAAGCTTGGGAGATCTGAGATATGAGACTGACGGGCGCCGAAGTGGTATGGCGGGTCCTTGAGGCCGAGGGCGTCGATGTGATCTTTGGACTTCCCGGAGGGGCCATCATGCCGGTCTACGACGCCCTCCTCGACTCCAGCGTCCGTCACGTCTTGGTCCGGCACGAACAGGCGGCAGGTCATGCTGCCGAGGGCTATGCCCACGCCACCGGTCGGGTCGGGGTCTGCCTTACGACCTCGGGACCGGGGGCGACCAATCTCATCACCCCTCTGGCCGACGCCATGAGCGACTCCGTTCCGATCGTTGCCATCACCGGCCAGGTGGCACGCGCGGGGATCGGAAAACACGCCTTTCAGGAGGCGCCGATTACCGCCATCAGCGCCCCGGTGACCAAGGCGAACTGGCTGGTCATGGATCCCGACCAGCTCGAATCAACCCTCCACCAGGCCTTTTCGGTCGCGCGTTCGGGCCGCCCAGGTCCGGTACTGGTCGACATTCCCAAGGACGTGCAGTTGGCTGAGGTGGAGTATGTCGGCCAGGGCAGGGCGCTTCCCCCCGTGCCACCCCCGTTGCCTCCAGACGCGGCCATAGAGGCCGCCGCGGGTCTCATCCACTCCGCCGCGCGTCCGATCCTCTACGCGGGGGGCGGCGTGGTGATGTCGGGCGCCGAAGCCGAATTACTGGCCCTGGTGGATATCCACCGCGTTCCGCTGGTGACCACCTTGATGGCGCGCGGGGCGGTTTCCGACCGGCACCCCCTGAACCTGGGTATGCCGGGCATGCACGGCGGCTATGCCGCCGTCACGGCGATGCAGCGCTGCGATCTTCTGATCGCCGTTGGGGCGCGCTTCGACGACCGCGTGACGGGGCGTCTCGACGCCTTTGCGCCGGAGGCGCGAGTGATCCACATCGACGTCGACCGCTCCGAGATCGGCAAGAATCGCGAGGTCGACGTGGCTCTCATCGGGGACGCCAAAGCCGTGCTGGGTGCCCTCAACCGGCAGCTCGGATCTTTGGCCAGCGACCGGGGCGAGTGGCTGGCTCAGCTCCAGTCCTGGCAGCTGGAGTATCCGTTCGCCTACGAGCAGGCTGACGGCGGCCCCATCAAACCTCAGTTCGTGATCGAGCGCCTGTCTACACTGCTCGGCCCCAGCACCCTGGTCACCGCGGGAGTGGGCCAGCACCAGATGTGGGCCAGTCAGCTCTGGAATTTCGAGGGTTCCCGGCGCTGGGCCTGCTCTGGCGGCTTGGGCACGATGGGCTTCGCCATCCCCGCCGCGCTCGGCGTCAAGGCCGCCCATCCCGACGAGACCGTGCTCGCGATCGACGGCGACGGCTGCTTTCAGATGACCTGCCAGGAACTCGCCACCGCCGTGGCCGAGGAGTTGCCACTCATCGTCGCCATCCTCAACAACGCCCACCTGGGCATGGTCAAGCAGTGGCAGACGCTCTTCCACGGCGCCCGCCTCTCCTCCGTCGTCCTGGGCTATGAGTCTCCCGACTTCGTGCGTCTGGCTGAGGCCTACGGATGCGTCGGGATTCGCGTCCGGCGCCCGGACGAGGTTGACGATGCGATCCTGCGCGCCCGGGCGCTGGGCGGGCGCACCGTGGTCATCGACTTTCAGGTCGACGCCGACGAGATGTGTTACCCAATCGTGCCCGCTGGACACTCCAATGACGAGATCTTGCTCGGCCCGGTCATGGCCAGAGTCCCAGTCCTGTGACGTCGGCGGCGCCGGATCCCCGGTCGGGGACTTTGATTTATGACGAGGAATGCGCCCTCTGCAGCAGCTGGGCGGCCTGGGCGGCTCAGGGCGGAGGCGTCAAGCTCGCGCCGGCGGGCTCGCCCAAGACCCTGGCCCAGCACCATCTGAGCCCTGATCAGGTCTCCCGCTCGGCCTGGTTCGTCGACGCAGCGGGCAATCGACTCGAGGGGGCGGCCGCGCTTAACGCCGTGCTGCGGACGCGCTCGGGGGCGTGGCCCCTGCTCGGCCGGATCGGTGCTTACCCGATGGTGGCCGCGCTCGAATCACGCCTCTATCGAGTCCTGGCCAGCCGTCGGCACCGCCGCTCATCCACCTAGAGGCAGGTTCAAACTCCGACCTCAAGGGCCTGCATGACCTCCGTTGCGTGTCCCTCGGGTGACACCTTGAGCCAGGCGTGCTCGATGCGTCCGTCGGCACCGACCGCGAAGGTGGAGCGCAGTGTGCCCATGAACCGGCGGCCCATCATCTGGCGCTCTCCCCAGGCGCCATAGGCCTCGTGGACCAGATGGTCGCTGTCGCTGAGTAGCGGAAAGCGGAGCTGGAATTTGTCGCGGAAGGCGATGTGACTCTTGGCGTTGTCGGTCGAGATCCCAATCACCTCGACTCCCGAGCCCGACAGCTGGTCCAGCACGTCGTTGAATCCGCAGGCCTCGGTGGTGCAGCCCGGGGTGTCGTCCCGGGGGTAGAAGTACACCACCACACGACGCCCCAGGTAGTTGGCGAGCGATACCGGCCGCCCGTCCTGGTCGGGCAGGGTGAACGTGGGAGCGGGATCTCCGGACTGGGGCGACATGGCCTTGTAGACCTCCTGGACAGATGCGGGTGCCTGCGGCGCCATTCTCACACTACTCCGGGCACTTGCGCCAGGCGAGGTTAATCGGTGGTGCCGACGGTTGAGCCGACGCGCCAGCGGCCGAGCAGGAGCTCGAGCCGGTGACGAACCAGATAGAGCGCCAGTGCGGCACCCACGGCCCCCGAAATGTAGCCTCCGAGCACGTCACCGGGGTAATGGTCACCCACGTAGACCCGAGCGTAGCCGACCCAAAGTGAGGCCAGGATGGCGAGCGCGCCCAGCCGGGGGTGAAAACGCTGCAGGACGACGGATATGGCCAGGGCGGCGGCGGCGTGATCAGAGGGAAAAGATGCGTCCGCCGAGTGCGACAGCAGCACGTGTACGTGACCCGGGTGGCTGACGAACGGGCGAGGGCGGAAGTAGAGCAGCGCTGCCAGCTGGTTTATGACCAGCGCCACGCCGGACGCCACCAGCGCGCTCAGCGCCCCCACCACGTCGGGCCGGCTGCGACGCCACATCCCGGCCACGAGCCAGATTAAGACCAGAGCGATGAACGCCGGCTCGGCGCCCCAGGCGATCTGGGTCATGATCCAGTCGATGGCCGGATGGGAGCCGGCGGGCCCGTTGATGAGCTGCTCTAAACGATAGTCCACGGTCCCAGAATGTAGCGATCTTGCCCCGGGCGGTGCCCCGGCCGCGAGCGCGGAAGCCTGCGTCCCCAAGCCATCCGGGCGCCGGCGCGAGAGCGCCTCGGCTAAGGTGACACAAGAGCGCCCCGGCTGCGGCGTTGACAAAGTCACGTGGAACAGAGGGAATACAAGGCGGGAGATCCGGATGACTTCGAGCGTCTCTATCGCTCTGTCCGCCCGCGCCTACTGCGTTCCCTCAACGCCATCCTGGGCATGGCCGAGGCCGAGGATTGCGTTCAGCACGCGTTCGAGAAGGCGTTTCGCGCCTGGCCTCGCTGGAAAGGTGGCGCTCCGGCGGAAGCCTGGATGTACCGCATCGCCATCAACCTGGCCATCACCTACCGGCGGCGGCGTGGGCTGCTTGAGTTCGCATCGATCTTCGTTCCCTCGCTGGCCACCCAACTGGCCAGCGACGCGGGCCCGGCTCCCTCACCCCTGATCGCCGCGCTTCGCCAGCTGCCCGCCGAGCAGGCGATGGTGGTGGTTTTGCGCTACTACCACGGGTATTCCAATCGCGAGATCTCCGGCCTGGTCAGCGTTTCGGAGCGCACTGTCGGGTCCCGCCTGGCCTCCGGGCTAAAACGCCTGCGCACCGATCTGGCAGCGGATATTGCCGACTTGGGACTTCCCGATCGTCTAAGTGGTCAACAGCAATGAAGCCCTCTGACTCTGAATTCGACGCGTGGATGTCCTCGCAGGTGGAGGCCGACCTGGAGCGCCTTCACATTGGGACCACGGGTCGGTGGGAGAGCAGGGGTGCCATGACCACCATAGGGAGGATCTCAATGTCCTGGATGACGCTTCTGACAACGCTCAAGACCCAGGCGGTCGTCATCGGGGCCACAGCCCTGGTGGCGGTGGCCTCGGTCGGCACCGTGGTGACCGGCAGCCCCAACCCCGTCGTGTGGGGCACGAATATGGTGGACAGCATCCGAGCCGGCGGCTCGGGCCCGACCGCGGCTGCGGTCCAACCGAGCCCGTCGCCTTCGCCCACAGCCACGCCCCGCATCGAGGTGACCGCGGTTCCGGTTGCCAGCCCTCCACGTGAGGTGCCGGAGACCCCCGCCCCGGCCGAGACGACCACCCCCGAGCGGAGCTCGGAGGCAGCTCCCAAGACTTCGGAGGGAGGCGATGGGACGAGCTCGGGCGACAATTAGGATCGGAGCGTTGGGAGTACTGACTCAATGAGCTTGCCGCTGGACGCGGCCGCCGCCAAGCAATTGCGCTTGGCGGCGCTCAAGCGCCGCCTGACCGCAGCTTCGATTCTGTCGTTCGGGGCGGTCTGGACGCTGGTGCTCGGGCACTCAATCGGCTCCGGTTTTGCCAGCTCAACCGGCTTGGCGGCCGGCGGTGGCCGGGCGGTCAGCGCGGTCAATGCGGCTGCCGCGCCAACGCCGCCGCCTGTGGCGGCGGCGGCTCCCGCCGCTGCTCCCGCCGCTGCTCCCGCGCCGGTGTCCGCGCCTCCCGTCGTTGCCAGCCAGGCGCCGGCTCCGGTGCTGCGCTCTTCGGGCTCGTGACCCGCAGAGGCCGTAAGATCGGGTTAGTCTGGGATCGCACGATGGCGGCATTCCTTCGCGGCGATGCGGGCCCCTAGGAGCTGATGGCGGGGCCCCAACTGGTCTGGGATCTGGCTCGCGCCACCGGTTTCTTGGCCTACCTACTCCTGACCGCGTCCGTCCTGTTGGGTCTGGTCTTGAGCCTCAAGTGGCGCTCGTCCGGCTGGCCTCGTTTCATCAGCTCTGAGCTCCACGAATATCTGGGCCTGCTCTCCCTGCTGGCTTTGGGCGCGCACACCCTGGCCATCGCGCTCGACCCATTCATGGGCTTCACCCTAGCCGAGCTCGCTGTACCCATGGCCAGCCACTACCGACCCCTCTGGTTGGCGCCGGGTATCCTCGGCACCTACCTGGTGGTCGGGGTCTGGTACAGCAAGCGGCTGCGATCGAGGATCGGCTACAGCTGGTGGCACCGGCTGCACCTGATGACGTTCGCTGCCTTCGTGCTGAGCACGGTGCACGGGTTGGGCATGGGCAGCGATTCCCGGACTGCCTGGGCGGGGCTCATCTACGCGGGCGCCGCGGTAATGGTCATCAGCCTGACCGCGGCTCGCCTGCTGACGCCCACGCCACCCGAGCCGGCCCATCCCTGGGTGGCGCTGGCCGGTGCTCTGCTCGCGCTTTGGACCCTTTCCTGGGCCGTGGCCGGTCCGCTTCGTCCCGGCTGGGCCCTGATCGCCAACTCCGGCCATGGATCGGGCGCGAGGACGTCGTCGCCAGTCCAGGTCGCCAGTCCGACCCCGGGCACCGGCCTGCCCTGATCAGGCCTCAGCCTTCACCCTTCGCCGCGGGCTGCCGCGATCGTGTGCTCGAGCGCGAAGCGGGCCGCCGACTGGCCCTGGGCGATGCACGCCGGGAGCCCGATGCCCCGATAGCCCGCGCCGGCCAGGAATAGACCAGGCAGGCGTCCCAGGGCCTCATCCAGCCGACGCAGGCGGGCTCCGTGTCCGACCGTGTACTGGGGTAGGGCGGCCGGCCAGCGCGTGACCCAGCCCTCCAGCGGAGAGCTCGTCAGCCCCAGCGCGGAAGCCAGTTCTGCGTGCACCGAGGCCAGCAGCTGATCGTCGTCCATCGCCATCCAGGCGGTGTCCCCAGCCCGCCCCACCGCCGCGCGGAGCACGAACGTGGGCTGGCCGTGGCTTGTGCCCTCGCCCAGGTGGGGCCATTTCGAGCTGGTCGCGGTCATGCCGACCAGCAGCCGTTGAGCGCGGCTGGGCACCAGAAATCCGCTGCTTTGAAGCGGTCTCGGCAGCGCCGAGCGGGCATAGGTCAGCGCCACCGTGGCGACATCGGCGTGATCGATCCCGGCCAGGTCGGCGGCCAGCCCGGAATCGAGCGTGGCGGTGAGCCGCGCCGCCACGTGGGCGGGGGCGGCGAGGATCACCGAGGAGGCGCTCAGGGTTCCGGAGCCGACGCGGAGCAGATACTCTCCGCCCGGGCCGCGCCAGACCGCCTCCACCGGCTGGCCCCGGTGCACCTTGACCCCGCTCAGGCTCTGCTCGAGCCCGGTGATGAGCCGGCTCAGACCGCCTCTGAGGCTGTAGAAGGTCGGTTGCGTGCTCGCCTCGGGCCGGCGTTGGCGCATGGCGAGGATCAGGCTCCGGCGCCCCCGCGCCGCCTCCACCAGCTGGGGCAGCACCGACTCCGCGCTCAGTTGGTCGGCGGAGCCGGCGTAGATACCGCCCAGCAGGGGGTCGACCAGGCGGTCGAAGACCTCGACTCCGAATCGGGGCACGATGAGCTCGCGAACGGAGTGGTCCCCGGCCGGGACGTGGCTCGGCATCAAGGGCTCGAGACCGGCGCGGGCCAGCCCCCGCGGGGACAGAATTCCGGATCGGGCCAGGGGACGGAGGCGCACCGGCGCCCCGAGGACCAGTCCGGCCGGAATCCGGTGCAGGTGCCGGCCGTCCCAGATCTGGGCGGGAAGCCGGCTGGGCGCGATCAGGTCCGGCCCCAGGTCCAGCGCCTGGCAGAGCTCGACGGCCTCCCTGGCCCGGGTCAGGAAAGCATCCGGACCGGATTCGACGGGGAGTCCGGCCAGCTCTCGGGTCCGCACCTTGCCCCCCAACTCGCCCTCCGCCTCGATCAGGACTATCCGGACCCGCTCCGTCTTAGAACTCAGCGCGTGCGCTGCGGCCAGGCCGGTGATTCCGCCCCCGACGATCGCGACCACGCCACGCTCTGGGGCCGGCATGCTAGCTGAGAGCGCGAGCTGAAACCGAAGGCGCCTGCTGAAGCCGCAGCCGCAGCACACCTTGACCGCGGGGTCCGCTCCCGGGCCAGGCATCAGTTGACGGCCACGGCGCCGTTGAGACCGCAGTGCGGACCCGCCCGACCTCCGTCAATCCGGCTTCCGCCCGGCCCCGCGCTCGCCGCGCCGCTCCCTTGGACACGCAGCCACCTTACCCGAGACCTCCTCTCCAGCCCCAAAGCAGAGTTCGGGCTCGTTGTCGCCGCCCGCAGGGCCGGGGGCCGCTCGGAGCCTAGTCGGGGTCGGGATAGCCCTGGGCCAGGAGCTCCGCCAGATGCAGGACCCGAATTTTCGAGCGCCGCGCGGCGAGTCCGCGCTCGAGCTGCATCTGGCAGCCGGGATTGGCCACCACCACTATCGCCGGGCCCGTCTCCAGGACGTCGTCCATCTTCTCCGCCAAGATGCGGTCCGACATCGCCGTCTCCAGGCTCGAGTAGAGCCCGGCGCCGCCGCAGCAGATGTCAGGATGCTGCAGGGAGACGATCTCGACCTGGGGTAGGCTGGCCAGCAGTCGCCGGGGCTGGACCTTGACCCCCTGGGCATGAGCCAGATGGCAGGCATCCTGATAGGCGACGCGGACTTTAACCGGGCGCGATGGCGCGGGCAACCCGATCTCGTCCAGATACTCGAATAGGTCTTTTACTGGTACGCCCAGATCCTTGTAGAAATCCTTCATGTGGGCGCCGCAGCCGGCCGAGTTGACCACGATGGCGTCGAGGCCGTCGACGCCGAAGGCCGCCTGATTCACCGCCCTCAGGTGCCTGGCGCCCTCCAGGTCTCCGTTGTGGGCGTTGAGCGCTCCACAGCAGCGCTGGTCGGCGGGGAAGACGACCTCGCAGCCGGCCAGGCGTAGGAGCTTGATCGAAGCGTCGTGCGCCCGCCCGTATACCAAAGGCATGACGCAACCCTCAAGGAACGCGACCCGGCGCTGGGCAGCGGGCCCCGCGCTAGCCCGGGCACGGGGGCGGCGCCAGGGGGCCTGAAGCGGGGGAAGTCGGAAGGCGGGGGGCAGCGCACGATCAAGACCCAGGCGCTGGGTGGCCCGCGCTAGGGTTGCCGTCACTCGTAGCCGACCAGGATGGGCGAGGACGTCGCGCAGGGCTCGGCGCAGGAGCCAGCGCTTGGCGCTGGGCGGACGGAGCCGCTCGAGCTCGGCCCGGCCGCCCTCGATGATGCGGCCGTAGGGCACGCCGGAGGGGCAGACCGCCTCGCAGGTGCGGCAGCCGAGGCAGAGGTCGATGTGGCGGGCGAGCTCAGGGGTGAAAGGCAAATCCCCACGCTGCCAGGAGGACATCAGGTAGAGGCGTCCCCGGGGCGACTCGCTCTCCAGTCCAGTCATGCGGAATGTGGGGCAGTAGTTGAGGCAGAGGCCACAGTGGACGCAGGTGCTGAGGTCGTCGTCAGCCGGGGCGTCCGGACCCTGAAACGTGGTCGGGTCACGGATGTCGAGGCCGGGCATCAGACCACAAACCTCCCCGGCGCCATGGTCCGGTTGGGGTCAAAGGCCTGACGCACGCTCGCCATCAGGGCGGGATCTGAGCTCATCGCGCCCCAGGGACCGACCGCCTGCTTGAGATCCGGGGCGGCTTGCAACAGGACCAAATGACCCCCGGCCGCCTCCGCCCGCCGGCGCACGTCCTCCACCATCTCCCTTTGACGAGCCGCAAACCACTGCACCGACCCCACCCCCACCGAGCACGCCCAGCCGCCGACGGGCAGCGCCGGGAGCACCTCGTCCAGGCGGGCGGGCGGGACGGAGATCCGGGCCCAGGCGTCCGAGCCCGCCATTTGGTGGGTGCGCCAGAAGTCGGGGTCGATCTCCTCCCAGCCGAGCTCGGCGGACATGCGCCCGATGGCCCGCGGCCAGCCGGCCAGGCGTGCCGACAACAGGTAGTCCGACGGGGTCGATTCGAGCACCAGCGCGATCGGTGGCTGGGCCGCGGCGAGCGCTCGTCTGGCCTCGGCCAGGGCCGCGCCGAGCTCCGAGCCGGTCCAGCGCAGGGTGACCTCGGCCGCCGGCCGGGGGAAGACCTTAAAGGAGGCTTCCACGATCACGCCCAGGCTGCCCAGCGCCCCCAGGTGGAGCTTTTTGAGGTCGTAACCGCTGACGTTCTTGACCACCTTTCCGCCGGAGCGGGTGACGCGCCCGTCGGGTAGGGCCACCTTGAGCCCGAGCAGGTAGTCGCGTGGACCCCCGTAGGCCAGGCGTAGGGGTCCAGTCCAGCCCGAGGCGAGGACTCCCCCGATGCTGTGGCCCGGCTCGTGGTACGGATCCAGGGGCAGAAACTGGCCCTCCTTTTCGAGCTCGCCTTGCAGCTCCGCCAGGGGGATGCCGGCCTCCACCGTGAGGGTGAGGTCGGCCGAGCTCAGCTCGAGGAGGCGATTGAGCCCTCCCGTCTCCAGGATCAGATCGGTCCGCTCCGGCTCGCCCCCCATGCCCATGGCCCGACCTCCCCCTCGGGGCAGGACTGCCAGCCCGCGGCGGTCGGCATCCGCCAGGCACTCGGCCAGCTCGGCCGTGCTCGCCGGTCTCTCCACCCTCACCACCAGTTGGCCTCACTGGCGGTGCCGATGTGGGCCCGAAGACGCGGCGGTCGCTCGGGGTCAGGGAAGATCTTGCCCGGATTGAGGCGTCCCTGGGGATCGAAAACGTCCTTTAGAGCGCGCATCGCCTCGAGGTCGTCGGGACTGAAAATCCAGGGCATGAAGGCGTTTTTCTCGATCCCGATCCCGTGCTCGCCGGACAGGGTGCCTCCCGCTTCGACCACGGCCCACATCATTTCCTCGCCCGCCGACTCGACTCGCTCCATGATCCCCGGCTCGCGCAGGTCGAAGAGCAGGTTGGGATGGAGGTTGCCGTCCCCGGCGTGAAAGACGTTGGCCACCGGCAGCCGGTGGCGGCGCGCGATCTCGCCCACGTCACGCAGCACGCCGGGTAGACGCGTGCGCGGCACCACCCCGTCGTGCAGGTAATAGTTGGGCTTGATGTGCCCCAGGGCACCGATGGCGCCCTTGCGCCCGGCCCAGAGCAGGTCTCGCTCGGCGGCGTCGCCGGCGACGCGGAGCTGGCTCGTACCATGGGAGCGCAACGTGGCCTCGATCACTGCGGCCACCTCGGCCGTGCTCTCCCGGATGCCCTGAATCTCGGTCAGCAGCACCGCTCCCGCGTCGGTCGGGTAGCCCGCCTTGTAGTGGGCTTCAACCGCGCCGATGGTGGTCCGATCCATCATTTCCAGCGCGACCGGGATCACGCCTCCGGCGATGACCGCGGAGACGGCGTGGCTCGCCTCCTCGATGCTGGCAAAAGCGGCCATGATCGTGATCACCGATTCCGGCAGGGGTAGGAGGCGGACCTGGATCCGGGTCACCACGCCCAGGGTGCCCTCGGATCCGACCATCGCGCCGAGCAGGTCCAGCCCGACGCGGTCGGGACCTTCCTCGCCCAGCCAGAGGCATCGGCCGTCGGCCAGGACGACCTCGACTCCCAGCACGTGATTGGCCGTGACCCCGTAGAAAAGGCAGTGCGGACCGCCGGAGTTCTCGGCCACGTTGCCGCCGATGGTGCAAGCGTTCTGGCTCGAGGGGTCGGGGGCGTAGAAGAGTCCACGGCGCGCCGCCGCCCGCTGCAGGTCGGCGTTCACCACTCCCGGCTCCAGCATCGCGGTGCCCGCCGCGCGGTCGATGGCGAGGATCGAGCGCATGCGCGTGAACTGGAGCGCGATCCCGTGTTCGAGCGCGACCGCACCCCCTGACAACCCGGTGCCGGCGCCGCGGGGAACCACCGGGACGCCGTGGGCCGCGGCCAGCCGCATCACTCCCTGCACCTCCTGACGGGTGCGGGGCAGCACCACGAGATCTGGTACCGCGGGCGTGATCGACGCGTCGCGCTCGAAGATGCGCAGGTCGTGAGGGGAGTCAACCACGTTCTCGCGCCCGACCAGGGACTGGAACTCCGCGATCAGACGCGGCGCAAGTGCCATCAGGCGTTGCCTTCGGGCGCCCGCGCGGCCTGGGTTTGCCATTCGCCGCTTGTGCTAATCAAGGCCACTCGCCGACAATGTAGCCTGTCGCCAGCGATGCCGCCGCGGGATGTCGCTCCTAGCTCGGGGGCCGACGGCCCAGCCTGGCCGGTGGCGGCCAAAGCCCGGCGACCGAACAGTCGAAGGGAGACGGTGAAGGCATGGAAGAGCAGAGTGACGTGGTCATCAGCGGAGCCGTTGAAGGGCGCCAGCGCGAGATTGTGAGCCCGGGCGCGCTCGAGTTCTTAGCCGGTCTGCACCGGCGCTTTGAGCCGGCGCGCCGAGAGTTGCTCGCCGCTCGTCAGGACCGGGCCCGGCGCCTGGCCGAGGGCGAGATGCCGGACTTCCTGGAGGGCACCCGCTCGGTGCGTGAGTCCGACTGGGTCACGATTGCGCCCCCCTCCGATCTGCTCGATCGCAGAGTCGAGATCACCGGCCCGGTCGAGCGCAAGATGGTCATCAACGCCCTCAACTCGGGTGCCCGCGTGTTCATGGCCGACTTCGAGGACGCCAACTCTCCCACCTGGGGCAACAACCTCGACGGCCACCTGAATCTGATTGACGCGATCGAGGGCAGCATCAGCTTTAGCAATCCCGACGGACGCGTCTACCGCCTCGGCGACCGGCCCGCGTATCTCATGGTCCGGCCTCGGGGCTGGCACATGGAGGAAAAGCACCTGCTTGTCGATGGGGCCGCGATCTCGGCCGGGCTCTTCGACTTCGGGCTCTACTGTTTTCATAACGCCCGCCGTCGCTTCGACCGGGGGCTGGGGACCTACTTCTACCTGCCCAAGATGGAGAGTCATCTCGAGGCGCGCCTTTGGAACCAGGTCATGACCCACACCGAGGAGCACCTGGAGCTCCCCTCGGGCACCCTGCGCGGAACCGTGTTGATCGAGACCATCCTGGCCGCGTTCGAGATGGACGAGATCCTCTACGAGCTGCGAGAGCACTCCCTGGGGCTCAACGCGGGGCGCTGGGACTACATCTTCAGCGTCATCAAGAAATTCAATCAGCGCGCCGACATGGTCCTTCCGGATCGGGCCCAGGTGACCATGACCACGCCCTTCATGCGCGCCTACACCGAGCTCCTGGTCAAGACCTGTCACCGTCGCGGCACCTTCGCCATGGGCGGCATGGCGGCCTACATCCCCAGCCGCCGCGACCCCGAGGTCAACCGCGTGGCCCTGGAGCAGGTCGGGGCAGACAAGGAGCGGGAGGCCCGGGACGGGTTCGACGGGACCTGGGTCGCGCACCCTGATCTGGTACCGGTGGCAACCGAGTGCTTCGACCGCGTCCTGGGGGAGCGTCCCAACCAGATCGAGCGCCGTCGCGACGAGGTCCAGATCTCGGCCGCACAGCTGACCGATCTCGCCATCCCAGGCGGTGCCATCACCGAGGCCGGACTCCGGCTCAATGTCTCGGTTGGAATCCAGTACCTCGAGTCGTGGCTCCGGGGCAACGGGGCGGCCGCGATCAACAACCTGATGGAGGACGCGGCGACCGCGGAGATCTCGCGGTCCCAGATCTGGCAGTGGGTGCGCACCGGCTCCAAGTTGGCCGACGGGCGCCTGGTGAGTGAGGATCTGGTGCGCCAGATCGCCGACCAGGAGCTGGAGCAGATCCGGCAGCGCTGGGGCGAGGAGGCGTACGCGGGCGGGCGTTTTAAGGAGGCCAGGGCCATCTTCGAGCGGGTTGCGCTGGCTCCCATCTTCGTGGAGTTTCTCACCCTTCCCGCGTATGAGGCGCTGGAGTAGGGGCGCCCTGGCCCGGCGGCCGGGGCCTAGGCGTCCGCCTCGCGCACTTTGACCTCGGCTTCCATGGTGGAGCGTCCCCGATTGCCCACGGACATTCCCCGGGTAGGAGCGCAGTCGGAATAGTCGCGACCGACGGCGACCTTGACGTGTCGGTCTCCGACCCGGATTGGCTGGGTGGGGTCAAAGCCCTGCCAGCCCTGCCCCTGGAGCCAGACCTCGACCCAGGCGTGCGATTCGTGCCCAGCGCTGGGGCCCCCATAGATGTAGCCGCTGACGTAGCGGGCCGGAATCTCCAGGTGGCGACAGGCCGCGATGAGGACGTGGGCGAAGTCCTGGCAGACCCCCGATTTGAGGGCCAGGACCTCGGCCACGTCACTGTGGACCGAGGTGGTGGCCTTCTCATGGCGCAGGATCCGAGCAATGCGTTCGGTCAGCTCGGCCACCGTCTCCTCCCGACCGTCGCTGCAGCTCAGGCCGTGAGGACGAGCAGGTCCGCCGTTTGTCCCGCCCGCAGCAGGACAAGCTCGATCTCACTCCTGCCCATGAACATTCGCGGTAACGAATTGGACCCCGAGCGACCCCGCCCCACCTCATCGCAAGCGGCCCGGCTGACGCGAGGCGCGCTGTGAGTGGAGAGGTTCGTGGGCGCCGGACCAGGTGGCGTTAGCATTCAAAAGTCATGGCTGAAAGGCGCGCCGATCTACTGAGCGAAGCCCGCAAGACCGTACCCGAAGTCTCGGCCGAACAGGCCAAGGAACAGTTCGACCGGGGCGAGGTCCTGATCGTCGATGTCCGGGATCGGCACGAATGGGAAGCCGGGCACATCCCGGGCTCCATCAGCGCCCCTCGAGGATTGATCGAGTGGCTGGTCGATCCCGATTACTCAAATCACATCCCCGAGTTGATCCACGCCCAAGACAAGAAGATCGTGGTTCAGTGTGCCCTGGGCGGGCGCTCTCTCCTGGCTGCGCAGGCTCTGCAGCGCCTCGGGTTCACGGCCGTGAGTTCAATGGACGGCGGCATCACCGACTGGAGCGCCAAGGGCTTCCCGGTCGCGACATAGCGCTCGCGCGCGTCCAAACACAGAAGGGACCACTGGTCCCGCGCGACCATGGTGGGTGACCGGCGGGCCGAGCTGGACGACTATGTCCGAGCCTATCTCGACCGGGTGGGGGAGTCAGGGTCCTGGGAGATCCAGATGCGTCTTGTCGGAGAGCGTGACCGGCTGTGAGCGAACGTGCTGCGGTTCATGCGGGAGTGGCCAATCCTGCTCTGCGCGGTGGCCTCAGCCCCTGCCTTTGCGCCACGGCTCTGGCGGCTACGCTGTCTGAACCAATGGAGGTCGTGATCCAGTATTTCGACGGCTGCCCGGGATGGGAACTTGCGCGCGAGCGGGTCATCGAGGCGGCTTCTGCCATAGAAGTCGAGCTGGCGCTCTCGCTCCGGCGGGTCGAGGGCGATGAGGATGCCGAACGGATCGGCTTCCGCGGCTCGCCTTCGATTCTTGCCGAGGGCCGCGACCTCTTTCCGGATCAGCCCGGTCCGATCGGCATGTGCTGCCGTGTCTACTTCTTGGGCGGTACCGCCTCGCCGGCCCCATCGGTCGAGCAACTGGTCGAGGCCTTGCGTTCCGACGCCGCTCGGCAGGGCCGGCCTTGAGCGACGCCAACGAGCGCTGGGGTCGAGCGCTCGCTGATTGGCGCATACCGGATGCAATTCTTGATGCCGCGCCCGAATCTCCCTTTGAGTTCCCGGTCGGCCTCTTCGAGAAGCGAGCCGATTCCTCCCAAGATCAGTGGACGGCATCCAACCAGGTGGCCGACGCCGCCCTCCCCGAGGGCGGGTCGGTCCTCGACGTCGGATGCGGAGCGGGCGCGGCCTCGCTACCCCTCGCGCCCCGGGCGGGGCGACTGGTCGGGGTGGATTCCTCGCCAAGATTGCTCGCCGAATTCCGGCGTCGCGCCGAGCGGACCGGGGCCGAGGTGATCGCGATCGAAGGCGCCTGGCCGGAGGTCGAAAGCGGGGTGCCACAGGCCGACGTCGCCGTCTGTAACCACGTCGCCTATAACGTGACCGATCTCGCCTCCTTCGTCCTGGCTCTCACGCGTCACGCACGCCGCCGCGTAGTCCTCGAGCTCACGGCCCGGCACCCGATGAGCGAGCTGAACCCGCTCTGGCTTCGCTTCCACGGTCTCAATAGGCCCGAGCACCCGCTGGCCGATCAAGCCGAGCTGGTCATCCGTGAGGCAGGCCTTAAGGTCTCCAGGGTTGACTGGGTATCGGACGATGCCCGGGTCGCTCTCGATCGTCCGCAGACGGTCGCGTGGACCCGGCGGCGCCTCTGTCTCACTCCCGATCGGGACGCCGAGGTCGAGGAGGCGCTCGAGAGTCTTCCGACGGGGCCGGACCCGGGGCTGGGGCGCAGGCGTCTGGTCACGCTCCATTGGGAGATCTCATGAGGCCGAAAGCGGGGCCATATCAAGTGGATCCGCTTGCGGGATCCGGTCAGTGCCGGAGAGAATTCAGAGGCGCAGGCACGTCGACGCCGACGTCCTGCCCCCGTTTGACACGCTATTGGGTGTGGAGTGCTCTACATTTGGCCCCGAACGCTGCGTCCGCGCCGACCATGGGACCTCGGAGGCGCCCAACTCCTCCATCCGGTGCAGGCAGCAGTACCTCCACTTGAGCCGCCCTCGGCTGGTCGCATGTCGACGCAAACAGCGTCCTGCGAGGCATTCGGCGAGAAGCAGGCGCGGAGATCAGCTTTGGGCACTAACCCGGAATGCGCCTTTCAACTCACCTGCGGCGCTGGCCAGCATCTGCCGAGACAGTTGAGGGTCGTCGCCGGAACCGGGGTGGCTGGGCATGATCCAGATCGAGCTGGATCGGTCTATTCCGCAGCAGCCAGCGCAAGCCCGCTCGGAAGGGCGGACAGAGCGCCGGCAATTACTCGCTGCTCCGACTTCGGGATTCCATTACGGGTAGCCACCTCGGGCCAGTGTTGGAGTGCGGTCCCCACCTCCAGAATGATGGCCCTCGCCCGAGCCTCAGATAGCCCGTATACCTGGCGTGTGGCCAGGGCAGCGCCAAGATCGGGAGCTGTGGTCTTTCCGTCAATCGAGATTGAGTGTTGCCGCTCGGCCCGACCTGGGTTCATATCAAACGCTGGCGACAGCCGCCAGCCCGCCGGGGTACGGAGGAACGCGTGATTGCGCAGGTGGTCGTCGCGATTTCCGGCCAGGATATTGAAGGCCACTCGCCGAAATAGCTGCTCTAGGTCGTCGCGGACACTGGCCGCAGCGCCAAACCGCCTGATCGCCTGTGCGATGTCCAGATAGCTGGCCTCCTCTCTGTCGCCGCGCTGCGCCAGCGTCATTGCCGAGGCATACAGACGCCGCGACTTGCCCTCTCGATCGAAGCGCCGCGTGGCGAAGGTTCGGCCTCCCTCGCCCAAACTCAGCAGTCGCGTTTCGGCGACTTCGATGCCGGCCTCCCGGGCCAATTCGGCGTAGACGTACTCCCACGCGGCGATGTCGGCGCGATCGGTACGAGACGGGAACTTTGCGATCCAAAGGCTTCCATCCGGGTCCCGGAAGTTGGCCTTGGGCCGGGCGCCGCCGAGTGAACTTCCCGGTGCCAGCAGCAGCTCGAGATTGGGATCGTCAATTGAAGCCTCGGGATTCATCTCGAACGCCATGGCCGCAGCCTCGAGGTCCCTGAGCTTGGCAAGCGGCGGTATCGTCGGCTCGCTGTCATCAACAAAGCCTCCGTTGACCCCGCGCCGAAGGCGGAGCGCACCCATTCGGGTCTGGTCATCAACCCCAGTGAGCAGCAACCAGGGATTGAGGCCTCGCCCAGCTCGACGCTCCATAAGGCGGATGCCCCATGAGTCGGGCGAGGTATCGCCCAGGATTGGCGGTGGCGCGGACTCACCGAAGTATTGGTGCCCCTCAACTCGGGGAAGCCGTGGCTCTAGATCGAATCCCTCGGAGCTCTTGAGCCACGATCTTGCGTATACGAATGCCACCGCTCGCGAGTCGGGCCAAAAGGAAAGAACCCCTGCCGGTCTCGCCGGCCCGAGTTCGGGAGCATCGAGGACGACGATGAGATCCTCGGCTTTGACCTTAGAGGGCATCGGCAAGATTCCGCTCGGGACTGCGACGTGGGCGTGGAAGGCGTGCATCAGCGAGCCGCTGCCCCAGGTCGTCAACGGCTGCAACGCGATCGAGATCGCCGTCCAGACCGAGTATCTCCAGAACCTGAGCCAGGACGGCGAGGCTAACGCTCAGGTCACCTGCCTCCAGCCGGCGAATGGTCATCCTGGCGACCAGGGCTCGCGCGGCCATCTCCGCCTCCGTCATCCCTCGGCGACGTCGTGCCGCACGAATTCGCTTGCCTAGCGCCTCAGCCCGTCTCGCGAGGCTTGGTGACAGAACTCGGTGAGGGCGGCTCATGGGCTTTAGTTTAGACGCTTGCGCCCAGTATGTCTAAGCTATAGATCTTTAGGCAGGGTGCCGCGCCAGTCGAGAGGGGAGTCGATTCGAGATCCGACTTCCGAAGAGATGCAACGCGCAAGGGGCAGGTTCCGGCAGCGTCGCACGATGGCCGGCGAGCCAGAACGCGGGTGCGCATCCGCGGTTGCCGCAGCACGATCTGGCCGCCGTGACACGGCGGAAGTCGTTGCCGATTGTGACTGGCTTCATCCCGGCCACAGGGCCGTGCTTCAACCTGTCCAGCGCTCGGTCATCGTCGTCACGACGGACAACATCGAGCGGTTCCTGTTCTCGCCCCGACCGCATATACCAGCCCCTCGGCCGTTGCATCGACCGGCTGAAGCCAAGCCCGAGACAGGACATTGGTGGACCCGAGGGGATTCGAACCCCTGACCTTCTGAATGCCATTCAGACGCGCTCCCAACTGCGCCACGGGCCCATGACAGGAGTAGAAATCATAGTGCGGTGGCCGCTGCGCCGGAGTCCGGGTGTCCCGGCGCGCGCACCCTGCTGGAGTTTTAGGCGACGAGGATCTAGGCTGGCGCGGCATCCGAGGTGTCGCGCTGGGGTATCCGCTGGAGTTGGGCCAGGGCCAGCAGGAAGCTTAAAAAAATGATCAGGTGCACGGCTGTGCACCACTCGCAAATGCGATGAATGACCACCAGTTCGGCTCGCACCAGGTAGATCACCGCGACCATGCCGAGCACGGTCCAGATTAGGTGCAAGGGCGAGATCCAGCGCAGGTCGCGCGGTCGCAGCCCGAGGGCGGCGAGAAGGCCGCTGAGCCCGAACCAGATCACGCCCGGGATGGTGATCGGAATCTGGGTTCCCGGAACCAGCGAATAGCCGCTGTGCGTGACCGCCTGGCAGTCGATCAGGGCCGTCCGGGCGCAGGCCAGGGTGGTGTTCTGGTAGTGGGCATAGGTGAGGTAGAGGGAGATGCCGAGTCCGAGCAGGGAGAGCGCCAGGAGGAGGACGGGCAGGGGTCTAAGGCTCATCCTCCAAACTGCTTTTCCAGGGCCACGATCTCCCGCGGCGAGCAGGCGCTGGCCGGTTGGTTGGCGGTCGCGACGCATATGGCGGCGGTGATCCAGTTGGCGTTGCCCACGACGTCGTTCGCGACGGCGGAGCCGGGAGACCCCAGGGCGGTCACGATCTGAGTCCAATTCATGCCCTGCAGGACGTCGGGCGCGTACCCGCTCCCGACCTGGACAAACCGCGACCCGACGTCGATGAAGGGGATGGACCCGCCGGAGTCGTACTGATTGAATTGCGATTGCTGGATCGCGGTCGGGGAGGCGATCGTCTGCCCGCTCCGGCTGGTCGTCTCAACGAAGCTGAAATCCACGTAGGAGCTCTGGAACTTGGCGCCGGTGAAGCTGAAGGTGGCGGTGTTGGGGTAGGAATCGGTCGAGGAGGAGGTGCCCAGGGAGAGATTGGAAAGCTGGCCGAATCGGGACATGGCCAGGACCAGGCTCCAGCGCTCAGCAGCGCAAAAGGGACAGTAGTCGGCTCCGATGTAGATCACCATCGGGAGCCCAGCTGAATCTTTGAGCAGGGTGGCGGAGCCGGTCGGGTCCAGGGGCCTGGCGACACCACCGGCGCCAATCTGGGCCGACACCGACGCCGGCACATCCTGAACCTGAGCCGCGATTTGGGCCGCCTGGGTGTTGCCGCCGGAGGGGGGTGGGGTCTGGTGCTGGGAGATGAAGAGGAGTCCGGACACGATGGCCAGGACACCGACCACGGCGATCACGATCGGGCCCGGACCCCGCCACCAGGAGCGGGTCACGGGTGGGCGGCGGGAGGGTCGGACGGGCGCAGGTCGAGCCGGCGGAGCCATCAGCTGAGACCCCTGCCATCGGCCGCCGGGCTGCGGCGCGACCCGGTACGCGGCTCTTGGCTCGACATCGCCGCCAAGGCTAACCCCAAACCAGGATCGGGTGCCTTGCGCCCCGGTGCATGGCGTCCGATCAAATGCTGCCCACCTCCTCCATCTCCTGCGGGCTCAAGCGCCAGCCGGCGGCATTGAGGTTCTGGTCGAGCTGATCGGGGGTGCTGGCTCCGGCGATCACGCTCGACACCTCGCTCTGGGATAGGAGCCAGCCCAGGGCGAGCTCGAGCAGCGCGTGGCCGCGCTCGCCGGCGAAGCGCTCGAGCGCTTCGAGGCGCTGGAAGTTGGCCGGCGTCAGGGTGCGGTTCGCCATCTGCGCGTTACCGGCCAGCCGGGTCCCCTCGGGGATGACGCCGGGGCGGTATTTTCCGGTCAGGAATCCTGAGGCCAAAGGAAAGTAGGGGATCAAACCGAGTCCATAGTGGCGAATCGCCGGCAGCACCTCGGTTTCAATCTCACGCTCGAGCAGGTTGAGCCGGTGCTGGGCCGAGATCGGGCGGGCGAGCAGTCGGGTCTGCGCCGTCCACTGCGCGTCGGCGATCTGCCAGGCGGCGAAGTTGCTGTGCCCGACGTACCGCACCTTGCCCGCGGAGACGAGGTCGTCCAGTGCGGAGAGCGTCTCCTCGATCGGCGTCGCCGGATCGGGGAAGTGAACCTGGAGCAGGTCGATGTAGTCGGTGTTGAGGCGGCGCAGGCTGTCCTCTGCTGCGCGCGTGAGCCAGCGCCTGGAGGCGCCCCGCTCGAGCGGCGAATCGGACATCGCCACCCCGAACTTCGTCGCCAGCACCACCTCGCTCCGACGGGGACCCAAAAAGCGCCCGATGATCCTCTCCGACTCCCCCCGGTTGTAGCAGTCGGCGGTATCGATCAGGGTGATTCCTCCCTCCAGCGCCCGCTCCAGCACGAGCCTGGAGCCGGCCTCGTCGAGCCGGCCCCCGAAGTTGTTCGTACCCAGACCGATCTCGGAGACCTTGAGCCCCGAACGACCGACAAACCTGTGCTCCATCCTCATCTCCTCAATATCCAGTCCAACCGAGCTGGATCCGGCCCGGCGGCGGCACCGGGGGCTTAAGGTCCACCCCAGAGCTAGCTGGGGTCTGTAAAGACCGGCTCCCGCCCTTCGTTGAACGCGCGCACACCCTCGATCTGGTCTGGATGCCCGACCGTGCGCCGGTAGGCCTCGAGTTCGACCTCGTAGGCGAGCTCCGCCGTCAGATCCAGGCCCAGGCGCGTGGCGCGCTTGGCCTGGCGGACCGCGAAGGCGGAATTGGCCGCGATCCTCTGGCCCAGTGCGAGTGCGCAGGGCATCAGCTGCTCGGGGGCGACGACCTCGCTCACCAGTCCCAGGTCGAGGGCCCGAGCGGCGTCGATGGTCTCCCCGCTGAAGAGCATGCGGAGCGCGGTCCCGCGCGGAAGGCGTCGCGGCAGGTTCTGGGTCCCACCGGCGCCGGGGATGATGCCGCGGGTGACCTCGGGCTGGCCGAACCGCGCAGCCTCAGACGCGATGATGAAGTCGGTCTGCATCGCGATCTCGCAGCCCCCGCCCAGGGCCAGGCCGTTGACGGCGCTGAATATGGGCACGCGCAGCCGGCGCAGGGCCAGCAGCATGCGCTCGATCAGGTGGTGCTGGGCCATCCACTCATCGGTGCTGAGCGTGCCCCTCTCCTTGAGATCGGCTCCGCTGCAGAATGCCCTCTCGCCCGCCCCGGTGACGATCACGCAACGCAGTCGCCTGGCGGCGTCGAGCTCCAGCAGATGGTTCTCCAGTGAGAGCGTCATCTCGGTGTCGAGCGCGTTCAGGTAGCGGGGCCGGTTCAGGGTCAGGAGCGCGATGCGCTCAGGATCGGGCCAGGTCAGTTCGACTGTGGCCATGTCTTGTCAGCGGCCGGCGCCGAGGCGACGCAGGTCTCCCAGCGCCTCGGCCGCGCGGGCCGCCGTCTCATGTGCGCGGGGACCCTCGACATAGATGATCTGCTCGGTGAAGCCGAGCTCAAGATCACGCCCGGCGGCGTCGATCAGGCTCTGATGGGCACCGCCGTCCCAGCGCAGAAGGCTGCAGCGGCGGATCTGCGAGGGATCCCGGTCGATGGCCTCACAGGCCTCGGCCAGCCGCTCGCAGGCCTGGGCGTATCCGTCTCCGCGGGCGGCCCCGGTCGGGTTCCACGCGTCGGCGTGCCGCGCCACCACCCCCAGCATCAGATCTCCACCGGCGCCGATCCAGATCGGCGGATGGGGGCGCTGGAGGGGCTTGGGATTGGCGATGGCGTCCTTCAGTTGGTAGTAGCGCCCATCGAAGTCAGTCCGCTCCTGGGTGAAGAGTGACTTCATGATCTGAAGTGACTCCTCGAGCCGCCCCACACGGTGGTCGAGTCCGCTCATGCCCAGCATCTTGAATTCGATCTCCGCCCATCCTGCGCCGACTCCGAACTCGAGCCGCCCACCCGAGAGGTGGTCGACCGTCACCGCCAGCTTGGCCAGCTGACCGGGGTGGCGGTAGGCGTTGCCTGCAACGTTGCAGCCGATGCGAACCCGGCTCGTCGCCTCCGCCATCGCCGCCTGCAGGGCCCAACCTTCGAAGACCGGGCGGTCGGGTCCGGGAGCCCCGATCGAGGCCAGGTGGTCAAAGTCCCAGACGTGGTCAAATCCCGCCTCATCCGCGACCCGCCAGACGCCGCGCAGGGCCTCGATCGTGGTGTCCTGGCCGGCGAGCTTGAGTCCAAACCGGAGGGGGTGGGAGGCGGTCTGATTCATGCTGGTTAATGTATCTCGCCCGCTCGCTCGGCCGAATCTCAGCTCGCCACCGAACTCCTCGGCTCATCCAACCGGTCGCGCAGGAGCTGGCTCAGCACCGCCGCCTCGCTGTGCTCACCCTCGCCGGCGCCATCGAGGAGGCCGATCGCGCCCCGCGAGCCGAGCGCGAGCAACTCCCCGACCAGTTGGGCTCGGGGCGCGCGCCCGAGTTCGCCGCGGTAGCGCCGGGCGAACTCCTCCCAGCGTTCGGGACGCTGCCCATACCACCGCCTGAGCTCGGCCGAAGGCGCAAGCTCGGGGAGCCAGAGATCGAGCCCCGTGCGCTCGCGGCTGAGCCCCTGGGGCCAGAGCCGCTCCACCGCTACCCTGCGCCCCAGGCCGCGGGGGCCATAGACTCGCTGGTTGCTCACCGCGGCCTGAGCCATCCCCGGGAGGTCGTGGCCCGAGGGTGGGAATCGCGGATCTTGGCTTCCACCGCGACTCGGCTGAGGGGGATCATCCCAGAGCCGCGCGCAGCCCACCGGCGGCGGCGAGCCGGCCCAGACCGATCGAGGTGCGCACACGCGCGGGTGCGCGCCAGCGGCGGTCCACCTGCTGGTCAAAGGCCACCATGGCCGGGTCGGCCGACCCGGCGCGGCGCTGGAGCAGCTCGCCCTGGATCTCGAAAAGCCGGTCCAAGAGCTCGGTTGGCGTCTCCGCCGCCCACCCATCGCGAGCCTGGTCGTCCGGTCCCAGCTGAGAGGCGCGGGCCCAGGACCGGATCTGGCCCAGGAGCCCGGCCGGGCAGCTCGGACGGTCGGCCTCGATCTGGTCTTCAAGCTCTGACAATAGATGGTCGCCGCGCGCGATGAGGCCACGCAGCCGTTCCCGGTTTGATCGCTCCCAGCTCTGCTGCTGGACCGCTCGCCAGGCGGCATCGGCGGCGCGTTGGATCCGCCCCGGGTTGCGCTCGGCGCCGGGTTCGAACCCGGGCGCAGGCTCGGGCGATGGTGACGACTGAAGGTTCACGGCTCGCGATGTACGAAGCTTCATTGCCATGGGTCGAAGCTATGGCCGCGTCATTGGAGAGCGGTTGAGGGTTCCTTAGGGGTGCCTTGGACCGGCCTTTGGCCCGGCGCCCATCGGCGCTGGCGATCAGTACCCTAGGGGGCCGATGTCCAAAGTCCCCGACTCCGCCGGAGACCCCCCGGTCTCACCTGCGCCGGGGCGCGTCGAGTTCACCCCGCAGATGATCCGGATCCTGGCCGGGCTCATGATCTCGCTCTTCATCGCCGCCATGGACAGCACCATCGTGAGCACGGCGCTGCCCACCATCGCTCGCCAGCTGGGCGGCTTCCAGCTCTATCCCTGGGTCTTCAGCGGATATCTGCTGACCAGCACCACCACGGTCCCGCTCTGGGGACGGGCGGCCGACCTGGTCGGGCGCAAGCCGGTTTTGATGGCCGGCCTGGCGGTGTTCGTACTCGCCTCCGTGCTCTGCGGGCTGAGCCCCAACATGCCCGCGCTGATCGCCTTTCGGGCCCTGCAGGGAGTGGGTGCAGGATGCGTCCAGCCCCTCGTCTTCACCCTGGTCGGCGATGTCCTGCCGCCCGGGCAGCGGGCGCGCATGCAGGGGCTCTTCAGCTCCATGTGGGCGCTGGCGGCGATCAGCGGGCCGGCTCTGGGCGCGACCATCGTCTCCACCATCGGGTGGCGCTGGATCTTCGACTTGAATCTGCCCGTCGGCATCGTCGCCGTCGCCCTCCTGTTCGGCTTTCGCGAGCGCGCTCCCGAGCGGGGCGCCCGGGGCCGGCTCGATCCCCGGGGCGCCCTCCTCTTGACCGCCGGTGTGGCCGGGCTCCTGATCGGCCTGGGCACCGGCAGCGCCACCGCCTCGCCGATCTGGCCCCTGGTCGCAGCCTCTGCCCTGATCCTGGGCGCGTTCGTCTGGATCGAGCTCAAAAGCAGCAACGCAACCGTGCCCCTGGATCTCCTCCGACATCCGGTGATCGGTCCCGCCGTGCTCGTCGTCGCCCTCTCCGGCATGGTTCAGTTCGGCATCACCGCCTACGCGCCCCTCTATGTGCAGCAGGTCCTGGGGGGCACCCCGTTTGCCGCCGGCTGGTCGGTGACCCCGATGTCGATCGGCTGGTCCACCGCCTCCGCCCTGGCCGGATGGAACCTGGTCCGCGTCGGTTACCAGCGCCTGGTCGGTCTGGGTGGGGTCTTTCTGGTGGTTGGAACGCTGATGGCAACCTTCAGCTCCGCGCGCCTTGGAGTCACCTGGGTGGCGCTCGCCTCAGCCGTGGTGGGGATTGGGCTCGGAATGTTCAGCGCCCCCATCATCATTGTCATCCAGGCCAGCGTGAGCTGGAGCCGGCGCGGCTCGGCCACGGCGCTGAACCAGCTGGCGCGAACCATAGGCGGCGCGGTCGGGGTCTCGATCCTTGGGGTCCTGGTCCAGGGCTACGTGTTCAGAGCGGGCTCCCACGATCCAACCGCTGCCCTGGGAGCTGGGATCCACGCCGCCTTCCTGGTCCTTCTGGCGACCGCGCTGCTGACCCTGCTCGCCGGCCTCGGGCTTCTCCTGCGGCCCCAGCCAGCCGGACCGCCCGGCACCGACGCGGCTCGGGCGGAAACCTAGTCGACCGGCAGCTCGGCGTCAAGCCGCTGCAGCTCCTCGGGGGCGCTCAGCGCCGCATGGGCGCCTCGGGCGGCGAAGACGAGACGGACGATTCGTTCCGGCTCGCTCGCCCGCCGTCCCAGCTCGACCAGGACCTTTTCCACCTCGACCGCGTGCTCGGCGATGTGGGCGGTGGATCGGTGGAGGCGGAATTGAATGTCGACGCCGTGCCCCATCCAGACGCTCGGGCGGCGGAGGGCGGAATCGGGAATCCTGGCCAATTCCCAGGCCAGCCGGCGCTCGTCCTGGATCAGGTCGATCCAATCCAGAATCCGGTCCGGCCCCTGATTTGGATCGGCCGCCACGCCGGTTGGGGGATCAAATCGGACCGGAGCGTCCTCGGATCGGTCCCGAGCGTATTCGATGTGGCGGCGATATCGCTCCTCAACCGCCAGCACGTGGCCCAGGATCTGACCCAGGGCCGACGACCCCGGCTCCGGCCGCTTCCATAGGTCCGCGTCATCGGCCTGGAGCAGAAGGCCGAAGAGATCCCCCAGGGCGCCATCGCCCGCGAGCAGAGCCCGACCGGCGACGGTCGGCGGCGAGCCCGCCCGCGCCCCCGCGGCCAGCTCACGCTCCAGGGCCTGGTAGTAGGCGTCGCGTACGGTGAGCATTGAGCCCCCGTGCCCGGGCCAGCCCCAGGGGGCATCAAGTTCGTGCTCGGGGCGGCCCGCCAGGCGCTGCAGCGCACGGCTGAAAGTGCTCGACATCGGGGCCGAACATAGCACCGCACTCCAACCGGGCGGCTGCGGGCGGCCCCTGATTTGACATCACCCCCCCCTCGCGCCCCCCGGCTCGGGTTAGGATCGCTGGGCATGAGCCAGGCGCCGGCGCGGATATTGGTCGTCAACGGTCCGAATTTGAACCTGCTCGGGACGCGCGAGCCGGAGGTCTACGGGACTCGCTCCCTGGCCGACCTCGAGTCCGACCTTCGCCGTCGCGCCGCTGAGCTGGGTTGCGAGATCGAATTCGCCCAGAGCAACTCGGAGTCAGAGATCATCGATCTGATTCAGGCGGCGCGCGAGCGGGTGCTGGCCGTGATTTTGAATCCGGGCGCCCTGGCCCACTACAGCTACGCCATCGCCGACGCCATCCGATCGACCGCGCTGCCCGTGTTTGAGGTTCATCTCAGCAACATCTTTGCCCGCGAGGAGTTCCGGCAGCGGTCGGTGGTGGCCCCGGCGGCGGTTGCCGTGATCACCGGGGCCGGCTTCATCGGCTACGAGCTGGCCCTGGAGGCGGCGCTGCGGCTGGCCAGGTGAACGTCGCGGGGGATGCGGGGGTGATCTGGCGGAAGCGGCTGCAGCTGAGCCCTCCGCCGCTGGCGGCGGGGAGCGGGGAGGTGCGCCGCCACCTCGCGCTGTGCGGCTTCATGGGCGTGGGCAAATCGACCCTGGCTCAGATACTCGCCCCCCGCCTGCAACGGCTGGCGCTCGACGTCGACGCCGAGGCCGAGGTCGAGTTGGGGTGTTCGATCCAGGAGTGCTTCAGAGCCGGGCAGCAGCAGCGCTTCCGCGATCTGGAGGGCGAGATCGTGGCCCGTGCGCTCCAGGGACCGCCGTCGGTCCTGGCCCTGGGCGGGGGCGCGCTGCTCCGGCCCGAGACCCTGACCCGGCTGCTCGACGAGTCGATTCTGGTCTACCTGCACGTGCCCTGGGAGGAGCTGCGCGAGTGGATCCAGGCCCAGGCCCCCGGTCGGCCCCTGATCCAGGGCGCGGATCTGGAACAGATCGGCGAGCTTTTGAGCTTGCGTCTACCCCTCTACCGTAGGGCCCACCTGGAGGTGAGGGCGGGTCGCGAGGGAGCCGACGTCGCTGCCGAGCAGGTCCTCGGTGCCCTGTTCGCAGACCCTGCCGAGCCGGCCGCCCGTCCCCTCGAGCCGGGATCATAGCCACCGCACACGACTCCACCCTGGTCCTGGGAGCGGGCCCGGCCGGGCTCACCGCCGCCTACGAGCTGAGCCGGCTGGGGCGCCCAGTGACCGTGCTCGAGGCCGATCCCGAACTGGTGGGAGGGATCGCGCGCACGGTCGAATATCACGGCCATCGCTTCGACATCGGAGGCCACCGCTTCTTCTCCAAGAACGAGGAGATCGAGGCCCTTTGGACGGAGCTGCTGGGGGACGAGATGCTGGTCCGGCCCCGGCTCTCGCGCATCTATTACCGCCGGCGCTATTTCGCCTATCCCCTGCGCGCCATGGACGCCTTCGTCGGGCTGGGTCCGATCGAGACCGCGCGCTGTCTTTGGAGTTACCTCGGCTCCCGGCTGCACCCGGTGCCCCAGCCCCAGAACCTGGAGCAGTGGGTCTCCAACAAGTTCGGGCGCCGGCTCTTTGAGATCTTCTTCAAGACCTATACCGAAAAGGTCTGGGGCATTCCCACGAGTGAGCTCTCGGCTGACTGGGCGGCGCAGCGGATCAAGGGCCTGAGCATGGGGGAGGTGGTCCGCAACGCCATCCTGCCCCGGCGCTTGCGGGGCCTGCGGGGCGAGCTCCCCAAGACCCTGATCGACCACTTCCGATATCCCCGGCTGGGTCCGGGCCAGCTCTGGGACGAGGTGACCGCACGCGTGCGCGGTGCGGGCCACGAGGTCCAGCTGGACCGCCGTGTGATCGAGGTCCGTCACGCCCCGGGGGCGCCGATCGAGGTCTTGAGTCGCGACGCCGAGGGCCGTACCCACCGCCATGCGGCCACCCACGCCGTCTCCACCGTGGCCCTGCGCGATCTGATCCAGATGCTGCGTCCGGCGCCCCCGGCCGCGATCCTGGAGGCGGCCGAGCACCTCGGCTACCGCGATTTTCTGACCGTAGCGCTGATCGTGCGCGGGGACCGCATCTTTCCCGACCACTGGATCTACGTTCATGACCCCGGAGTCAAGGTGGGGCGCCTGCAGAACTTTCGCAACTGGTCGCCAAGCATGGCGGCCGACGACGAGACCACCGCCTTGGGGCTCGAGTACTTCTGCTTTGAGGGGGATGGACTCTGGACGGCGAGCGACGCCGAGCTCTTGGAGCTGGGCGCTCGCGAACTCCAAGAGCTCGGACTGGCTCCCACCCAGGACGTGATCGACGGCACCGTGGTCCGCCAGGCCAAGGCCTATCCGGTCTACGACGATGGTTATTTGGCCAGGGTGGCACTGATTCGGGCATGGCTCGAACAGAACATCCCGAACCTGCACCTGTGCGGCCGCAACGGCATGCACAAGTACAACAACCAGGATCACTCGATGATGACCGCGCTCATCGTCGCCCGGCGCATCGCCGGCGTCTCCGACCGCGACCCCTGGCGAGTCAACACCGATGCCGAGTACAACGAGTTTCGCCGCGACGGCGATCCCGATCTGACCGGACGCCAGGTTCCCAACCGGAAACGCTAATCGAGGCGTGTTCTGGGCTTTGTCCTCACGGGGTCACCCGGGAGTGGTTAGCCCTCATTATTTGTGCCAGCGTGGCGAGGATTCTGTTCTGTGAGGACGAGGCGACCATCCGTAACCTGCTGGCCGCCGTGATGCGAGGCAGGGGGCACGAGCTCGCCATCACCGCCGGCGCCGAGGAAGCCCTGGCGGCGGCCGAGCTCGACTGGCCCGACCTTCTGGTCACCGACCAGCAGCTGGACGAATCCGGCACGGGGGCGGAGCTGGTCGAGCGCCTGCGTCAGGTTGCCCGGGGGCGTCCAGTACCGCGGGTGATTTTCATGACCGGTGCCCTGCGGCGGGAAGACCTGGAGGTGATCCGGAGCGTGGATCCCACCCTCATCATTCACAAGCCGTTCTCGATCCAGAACCTGCGTCAGGCGGTCGAACACTGCCTCACCCCGGCTCCGAGCGAGGCTTAAGGGCCGGCGGTCCTCAGCCCCGGGCTCGATGAAGCCGGTCGGCCCCGGGCAGCGCGAGCGCGGCCAGCAGCGCCTTGATCGCGTCTCCGAACAGAAACGGCAGTACCCCGAGCTCGACCGCCCGGATTAGCGGGATCTTAAGGGTCAGCATCAGGCCACCCACACCGAGCACATAGACCACCGCCGAGCACAAGACCATGGCCCCAAACGCTCCCCACGGGGTCCGATAAAAGCCCGCCTCGGCCAGGCGCCCGGCGATGAGCGCGGCAGGGATGAAGCCGATCAGGTATCCAATGGTCGGGAGGTGGATGACGCCGAGTCCACCCTGGCCCTGAGCGAACCAGGGCAGGCCGATGAGGCCCAGAGCGAGGTAGAGCAGGACGCCGGCCAGGCTGCGCCGGGAGCCCAGAGCCAGGGCTCCGGCCAGCACGCCGAAGGTCTGACCCGTGATCGGGACCGGGGTGAAGGGAAGGGGGATGGACACCTGGGCGGTAATTCCGATGAAGACGGCGTAGAGGCCGACCAGGGCAAGATCGCCGAGCCGGGAGCCGGCCCAGCTATCGGCCAGGACCGAACCGGGGCGATACGCGGCCTGCTGACTCATTGAAACTCCAAATCCCAGAGCGGTGGCGGCGGCGGCCCGAGCCGGGCACGAGGCAGAATCATACCCGGTGGCAGAGGGCTCGTGAGGCAGGGCAGGTGACGATCCAGGGACAAGGCTCCGGCGATCTGGAGCTGGAACTCGACCGTCTCTTGGCCGAGCCCAGGCCACGGGTGCTCCTTGCCTCCGACTTCGACGGCACCCTGTCCAACATCGTCCGGAATCCTGGTCGAGCCCGGCCGGTGGACGGGGCGGTCGCGTGCTTGGAGCGGCTGGTCCCGCTCTGCGCTGGAGTTCTCGTCATCAGCGGCCGCGCCCAGGGCGACCTCGAGCGGCTCCTCCCCGCCGCCGGGGTGGAGCTCCGGGGCGACTTCGGGCTCCTCGGCACCCTACCCCGGGAGCGCTCCGCCCTCCAGGACTGCGCCCGGGACCTGCGCGCAGAATTCGGCGCCGTGCCGGGGGTCCGGCTCGAAGTCAAGCCCGGAGCCCTGAGCCTGCATCATCGCGAGCGGCCCGAGCTCGGCGTTGAGCTCCTGGCCCGGACCGCGCCCCTGGCCCTCGCCCGCGGGCTCGTCGCCAGTCCGGGACGCGCCGTGGTCGAGATCCGCCCCTCCCGCGCGGACAAGTCGGCTGCGGTGGCCGAGGTCATCAGGCGCACCCGCCCCGATGCCGTTATCTACGCCGGCGACGATGAGGGCGATCGTCTTGTCTTCGCCATGCTCGCCTCAGGCCTGATGCCCAGTCTTCGCCTGGGGGTTAATTCGAACGAGGCTGCACCGGGCCTGTTCGATCACTGCCAGGTCGTGCTCCCCGGCCCCCTCCAGGTGGTCGCCGCGTTCAGGCGCCTGGGGGAACGCTTGGACCGATCAGATCGTGTAGGTCCTGGAGCTGCAGGCTGACCCAGCGCGCGATGTCCGACTCTGCCACCACCTGCCGCATCTCACGCGCCCGCCGTGCGCGTTCCCCGGGCGCCATGGTCAACGCCCGGTGCAGGGCGGCGGCGGTGTGCTCGAGGTCGAAGGGGTTGATGCTGATCGCGGCGTGACCCAGTTCGTGGTGGGCGCCGGTGCTCTCGGACAGAACCACGACCCCGTCCCGCTGGTTGACGATCGCCCCCTCCTTGGCCACCAGGTTCATGCCGTCCAGGATGGAGTTGACTAAGAGCACGTCGTAGCTGCGGAATGCAGCCAGGGCGCGACGCTGGTTCTCGCCCATCTCGAGGCGGATCGGATCCCAGCCCGGCTCGCCCTGGTCACGGTTGATCCGCTTCACTATCGCCTGAACCGCGCGGGCGTAGTCACGGTAGGCGGCGACGTCCTGGCGCGAGGGCTGCAGGAAGGCGAAGAAGCTGACCTGCCGACGCAGCTCCGGGTGGTCTTGAAGCATCCGCTCGTAGGCCAGGAATCCGCGGATGATGTTCTTGGCCGGATCCGCGCGATCGACCCGCACGATGAGTTGAGGCGGACGCCAGGACGCGATGTCGGCCTCGATCTGGCGCACCTCCGCCCCCCGCGCCGCGCGCTCCAGGCCGTCGACGTCGACCGAGATCGGATAGGCCCGAGCCCAGGCCAGGCCGCCCTGATGCAGCACCACCCGATCGCGGTGGTCGACCCGCAGGCCCCGCACCTCCTCGCAGGTGGCCAGGAAATTGGAGACGTCGTGCGCGGTCTGGAACCCGATGATGTCGTTGGCCACGATGCCGTCGATGATGGCGTTGCGAAATTCGGCCGGGAGCACGCGCCAGTAGTGGGGCTCGGGCCAGGGGATGTGGATGAACTGCTGCATCACCGCCTCGCGCAGACCCTGGCGAATCCGCCTCGGAGCCAGGTAGAGCTGGTAATCCTGGACCAGGATCAGCGGGCGCCGTGCGCTCGAGCGCGCAATCCTCACCACCTCGTCGGCCAGGTCGGCGTTGACCCGCGAGTAGCCCTCGGTCCAGGCGCGATGGGTGCGGCGGTCGATCACGGGCTCGTAGGGGAGATTCCACAGGTAGTGCTGCAGGAACCAGAGCAGCGGATTGCAGATCACCGAGTAGTGCTGGTCGTAGGCCGTCCGCCCCGAGTCGACGAAGTGGATGCGCATCTGCTGCGCTCCCTCGCGCTCGATCTCGAGGGGCTTGGCGCGAGCGCTGAGCTTGCGCTCGCTGGGATTGCGCGCCGCCGCCACCCAGTCCGCCCCGGTCGCCTCGGCCACCGTGACCAGGGCGGTGACGAGTCCGCCGGAGCCGCGCCTGACCCCGCCCGAGGCCAGGGGCTCGACCGGGGCTCGGTTGCTCAAGATGACGGGCGACCACCAGCCCAGGAGGCGGGCCGCGCTGCTTCGGATCGAGGCCCAGGCGGAGGGGGGTCGGGGCGGAGAGCTCAATCCTGTCCGATCGGCTCGAGGTCGCGGGGACGCTGCGAGATCAAATCTCTACCCCCTCTTGTTGCCGGGTGAGAAAGTCCTGGTAGAGACGGTAGGCGTCCTGCTTGCGCTGGTCCACGATCTTGGTGTATCCGGCCAGAGTGTTGAGGTTGGCGTGGCCCAAGACCTCCTGCACCAGGCGCACGTCACCTCCGGTCACCTCGAGCAGGTTGGTGGCGGCCGTGTGGCGCGCCACGTGGGGGGAGCGGAAGGACCAGGCCCCCAACCGCAGCCGGACCCGATTCACCACGTGGCGCGCGCCGCCCGAGGTGAGGCGGCGCTGGGAGACCGCGGGGGCGGCCCGGTCATAGTTGATGAACAGGGCTAAAGAGGTGTCCTCACGCGCCTCCAGGTAGTCGTCCAGCGCCGCCTTGGCCGAGGCGGTCAGGTAGACCGCGCGCTGCTTGTCGCCCTTGCCGGTGACGATGACGCGGTTTCCCTGGCGCGGTATCTCGGAGCGGTTCAGCGCCAGCGCCTCGGAGATGCGGCATCCGGTAGAGATCAGAAAGTTGACCAACGCCCGATCGCGCTTCTCGAGCAGGCTGCTCGAGGGCAGTGTGGCCAGCAGTCGGGCCAATTCCTCACCGGGGATGGGTTTGGGCAGACGCTGAGGCAGGCGGGGAAGCGTGATGCTGTTCGACAGGTCGTGCTCGACCAGCTTCTCGGAGGCCAGCCAGCGCAGCCAGGAGCGGATGGCGGTCAGCGCCCGAGCCCGAGAGGCCGGGCTGTTGAGTTTCAAGGCGAGATGGCGCTGGTAGGCGCGAAGATCGTCGTGACCGACCTCACCCATCTCCATAAGGTGGCCGCGCTGGCGCAGGAATTCGCCCAGGCGCCGAATCTCACCCGCGTAGGCGCGGACCGTATTGGGACTGCGATTGGCCTCCAGCTGAAGCCAACCCAGGTATTCGTCGCTGGCGGACTCGAAGTCGATGGGCACGGCATGTCCTCCCCGGCGTTGACGCGCGAAGTGTACCCCGGGGAGATGGTCGGGGCCGCCCGGTCGAAATCTAGTCGGCCGAGCCCGAGCGCGGGCGCCTGGGTGCGCGCGTCCGGGGCTTTAGGGTGTCTCCCCGAATGACCTCGTACCCGCTTCCCGGCTCGGCTTCGATCGTGGTCGAAGCGGGGCCCTTGCGGTTGACCTGGATCCGGATCGGCTCCGGGACGTGCGGCCGGCTCTTGGGCACGCGCACGGTGAGCATGCCCTGATCCACCCTGGCATCAGCCGCCTCCAGCCGGCAGTCCGCCGGGAGCGCAATCTGGCGCAGATATTCGAGTCCGAACATCTCTTGGTGGAGGTAGGGGTGCTCGGGCACTCCGACCACGGCCCGGATCGTGAGCACTCCGTCCGCGCCACTGACCTCGACCTCCTCCGGCCGGGCCCCGGGCAGGCTTGCCTCCAAGACCAGAGCATCCCCGTCGTCCCAGATGTTGATCGGCATCGGCTCGCCTCGAGCGCCGCGCCGCCGCTGCTCGCTGGCGAGCTGCTCCAAGAGCTCGCGCAGGGGGCTGGGCCCCGAATCGACAAATCGCCAACCCGTCATACCTGAATTCTATGGGCCCGCGGGGCCCGCGTTCGCGGCCAGGATCCCACCCCTCAAGCCGAACCGCCGGGGCGGACCTCGCCCTCCTTCAACCCTGCCCAGCCCCGGACCAGCGTCTGGTCGTGCCGATAGGTGAGGCGTTGCGCCGCCTGCACGGGGGTGAGCCAGGCAAGCTCGTCCACCTCTGAATTGGGCCGGAATCCGCCCGCTACGGGCACCATCTCCCAGTAGCGGACGACCTTGGAGCGTCCCTGCCCGTCCGGGTATCGGGTGCTTCCCACGGGCGTAACCAGCGCGCACGTCATCCCCGTCTCCTCCTCGACCTCGCGCAGGGCAGCCGCCTCACCTGGCTCCAGGTCGCCGTCGAGCTTGCCCTTGGGCAGGCTCCAGTCGTCGTACTGAGGTCGGTGAACGAGCGCCAATTCGCGCTCCCCGCCAGGGCCCACCCGGGCCACGATGCCACCGGCAGCCCTCATCTGGGCCTTCTCCCAGCCGTCCCCGGCAAAGCTCGCCTCCACAGCTCAAACTCTGGCCCATCTGGGGCCATCGAGCAACCAGTGAAGGCTTGCCGCCCCCTCACGCCGCCTCGACGCCGGGAGCACCTCGGAGCCCTGGTGCTCGATCCCCGTCCGCTCCCAGCTGATTCCAAGGTTGGGTGGACACAATGGCCCCGATGTCCTCCCCCGCTGTACGCGTGCTGGTCGTCGATGATGAACTCAATATCACCGAGCTCGTGGCCATGGCTCTGCGTTACGAGGGCTTTGAGGTGGAGACGGCCCTCAACGGCCGCGATGCGCTGGCCAAGGTGGAGGCCTTCAGGCCCCAGATCATGGTGCTGGACGTGATGATGCCCGACATCGACGGGCATCAGGTCCTGCGCCAGCTGGCCGGTTCGGGGCACTCCGTCCCCACCATCTTCCTGACCGCACGCGACTCGACCGAGGACAAGGTCCAGGGCTTGACCCTGGGCGGCGACGACTACGTCACCAAACCCTTCAGCCTGGAGGAACTGGTGGCCCGGGTACGAGCCGTGCTGCGCCGCCGTAACAGCACCGAGGAGAGTCGGGTGACGCTCCGGGTGGGCGATCTGGAGCTGGACGACGAAGCCCACGAGGTGCGGCGCGCGGGCCGGGTGATCGAATTGACGCCGACCGAGTACCGCCTACTCCGATACCTGCTGGTCAACGCCGGGCACGTGATGAGCCGGGGCCAGATCCTTGATCACGTCTGGAAATACGACTTTGGTGGTGACGCCAGCGTGCTCGAAACCTACGTCTCATACCTGCGTCGCAAGGTTGACAGCCGGCCCCCGCCCCTGATCCAGACCGTGCGCGGCGTCGGCTACGTGATCAGGCCGCCGCGGGCGTGATGCGATCCCTGCGGGCCCGCCTCCTGGCGGGCATCGCGGTGCTCGTGATCGGGGGTCTGGTGCTGGCCGACGTGGCCACCTACGCCGCGCTCGACACCTTCCTCGTCTCCCGCCTCGACGCCCAGCTGGTGAGCCAGGGCCCGGGCGCGGCGGCCGCGGTGCTGGGCCTTAGAGGCAGGCCCGGCCCCGGTAACGGCGTCGGCTCGAGCCAGGCCATCGGAGGTCTTCCCTCGGGCACGTATTTCGCGCTCTACACCCCGGGCGGGACGCTCATGGTGGAGGGAGTCTTCGATCCCCAGATCGCAGGCTCCCAGGGTATCAGCGAACCTGCCGCTCGGCCTCGGCTGCCCACCCCCCTTCCCGACGCCGGCCCCGACCGCCCCACCGTGCTGTTCGCGCCGGGGACAGGGGGGGGCTCCTTTCGAGTCTTGGTGGAGTCGATCGACGGCTTCAACGGCGATTACGTGGTGGTGGCTGTCCCCCTGGCCGAGGTCTCCTCGACCCTGCACCAACTGCTCTGGCTCGAGGTCGTGATCGGGAGCCTGGTGCTGTCTTTGGTGGTGCTCTTGGCCCATTTCACGGTGCGCGCGGGTCTGCGACCCCTGGAGCGCATGGGGCAGACCGCGGCCGCCATCGCCACCGGGGAGTTGGGTCGCAGGATCGAGCCGGCCGAGGCCGGGACCGAGATCGGTCGCCTGGGCCTGGCCCTCAACTCCATGCTGTCCCAGATCGAGGCCGCTTTCGCCCAGAGGACTAAAAGTGAGCGCCGCCTGAAGCGTTTCGTGGCCGACGCGGGCCATGAGTTGCGCACTCCGCTGTCGTCCATTCGCGGTTACGCCGAGTTGCTGCGCCGGGCTCCCCGGATCTCGGCCGTGGACGCCGAGTTGGCTCGGGGCCGGATCGAGGACGAGGCGATTCGAATGGGGGATCTGGTCGATGACCTGCTTCTGCTCGCGCGCCTCGACCAGGGGCGCCCACTCGACCTCGAGTTGGTCGACCTGAGCCGGATCACGGCCGAGGTGCGCGGTGACGTCGCGGTCACCGCCGCCGAGCGTACGCTCGCACTTCAGGCACCCGAACCCGTACCCGTGCTGGCGGACCAGATGCGCCTGCGCCAGGTCGTCTCCAATCTGGTCCGCAACGCGGTCGTGCACACCCCTGCGGGAACCGCGATCGAGATCGGGGTGGGCCGGCAGGGGGATCGCGCCGAGCTGCTCGTCGTGGACCACGGCCCGGGTCTGTCCGACGAGGCCCGCGAGCGAGTTTTCGAGCCCTTTTATCGCGCCGATCCGGCGCGTAGCCGGGACCGCGGAGGCTCCGGTCTCGGTCTGTCCATCGCGAGCGGGGTGGTGGCAGCCCTGGGGGGGAGAATTGAGGTTCTGCAAACCCCCGGCGGAGGCGCGACCTTCCGGGTCGAGCTGCCTCTCGCCCGGCCCCCGGGCGCGCCGGACCAAGCCCGATCGGCATCTGAGCTGGATCCGGGCTAGCGCTCCAGGGACGCCGGGTGCGCTGGCTGTTCGGATCGGGTTGTGCGCGGCCGGAGGGCGCAGCCGCGCTCAGGGGTGAGAGCGAGTGCGCCTGATAGGAGGCTGGGCGCGGGCACCTGTGCCACCGAGCCTCGCATTAGCATGAGAGCGGACCCACAGTGCCGCCCCGGGGAGCTTGGAGGAGCTATGGACAAGGACTTGGTCGACCAGGTGATCGAGGTGGCCCAGCGGGTGGTGGCCAGCGGGGCCATATCGGCCAACGGTCATGGCAACGTGAGCATCCGGGTTCCGGGCGCGGAGGAGATGTACTTCACCGCCGGCCCCTCACTGCGTGACCACCCCCATTCGGCTGTGGTCCGGGTGGGCCTGGATGGGACGCTGCTGGAGGGCTCCCTACCTCCCATCCAGGGCGCCGTACTGGCCATGCACACGGCCATGTACCAGGACGACCCCGCCGTGGGATGCGTGCTCCACACGCACTCCCCATTCGCCACCGCCTACGCGGTAGCTCAGCGCCCGATCGGCTGTTGGGTTGAGGCCCTGGCCATGTTCGGACTGCCGAGCGGGGTGCCGGTCGCCTCCTACGGACCGCGAGGCTCCGAATTGGCCGTGGCCAACATACGCGCGGCCGTCACCCCCGGCGTGCCGGCGGTTTTGCTCGCCAACCACGGAGTGCTTGTCTTTCATCGCAGTCCTGAGCTCGCGATCCTGGTCGGCGGGATCGTCGAGGAGGCGGCGCAGGCCGGGATCAACGCGGGTAGCCTCGGCGGCCCGGTGGAGATTCCAGATCAGCTGCGCGCGGCGGCACTGCAGCGAGCCATGGCCTTCGAGAGCGAGGGCACCGCCCGCGCCTCGCGAACGCAGGGTGGGTGACCCCCCGTCAGGCATAAGCTCGTACGCGATTCCAAGCGCGGCGACCACCGGCGCCGCTATCTCGACCCTCTCTGGTCCCGCGGTCCTGGGGTCGAACATCGCGTGGTGTATGACCAGCTGGCTGCGGCCCTCGAAAAGGTTGCCAAGCGTCTGAGCGCCCCGACCGCCCGCGAATGTGCCGCAGCTTGAGGGATCACCAGGTCGCTCTGACCCGATAGACTAAATAGACTAAGTTGGACTTAGTCATGCAGGTGAACATTCACGAGGCCAAGACCCACCTCTCCCGACTCTTGGAGCACGTCGAGTCGGGGGAGGAGATCGTGATCGGTCGGGCGGGCAAGCCCGTGGCGAGGCTGGTGCCCTACCGGCAGACTGCGGAGCCGCGCACTCCTGGTGGCTGGCAAGGACGCCTCCGGATCGCAGATGACTTCGACGAGCTGCCCGCTGAGCTGCTGGCGGTCTTCCGCGGCGATCGGGCTTGAGGCTGCTGCTGGACACCCACGTCCTTCTCTGGTGGCTCGCCGATGATGCGCGGCTGAGTGCGAACGCCCGCGCTGTGATTGCGTCGGCCGAATCCGAGGTCTTGGTGAGCGCCGCTTCCGCTTGGGAGATCTCGATCAAACGCGCGCTGGGCAAGCTGGACGCACCGGATGACCTGGAGGCTCAGCTGGTGCAGCATCACTTCAGCCCGCTCGCGATCAGCGTTGGCCACGCGCTGGCCGCTGGCGCGCTACCCCGCCACCACGACGACCCGTTCGACCGCATTCTGGTTGCGCAGGCACAGATGGAGGGTTTGACGATCACGACCCGGGATCCCAGCTTCCAGCCTTACGGGGTGCCAACCCTAGCGGCCTGACGTCGAACTCCATCGCGCGCCCCCACGCAAGCTTGAAAAGGTTCGCGCGGCGCCGACTCGTCGTGTCGATCTCGACTACAGCGCACCCGGCTTTCCACAAGAACCCCTGCGGAATCATTAAGGCGCCCGCGATAGCCCTTGTCGCCACACACACCAAGGTGAGGTGAGGTGGCTACTTCGCGGACCGCCCCTCGAGGTAGTCGAGGATCTGGCCGTCGTCAGTGTCGCAAGCTCCGACACCTCGAAGTCCTTGTCCTGCGTCCATATCGCGAAATCCTTCTTTCTAGCCTTCTGCGCGAGGGCCAACGCGACCACGTGCCAGTCGTCGTCGCCACGCGTCTAGTTGGGACGCAGAGTGCCGGCGAACACCTGCCACGCCAGAGCGGACTTCGCAACCAGGCTCAGGACCATGTAGACGCGCTCACCGTACAGAACATTCTTCCATCGGCCGACGCGGCGGTACTGAAACACCATGTTCAGAGCGAAGACGTTGAAGAAGACGAAGAGCGACCCGTAAATGAAATAGACAAAGGTGGGTGGGCGACTGCTGCTCCCGGTCCCGGCACCAAACAGGTAGATTCCGATCGCGATCCAGGGCACGGCGCCTGCCAGAACGCCGAACCAGTAAGCGAGCCAGTCGACCGCACCTCGACCTAGGTTGAAGCGCTCCATCGCCCAGCCGAAAAGGATCATCGACGCGTTCACGCCGAATAGGGCGACCAACGCAGCGATGTCGTAGATGCCCACCAGCATCGCAATGAGAACAATCATCAGCGAGGAGCTCAACGAGTATTCGACCCAGCGCGCGGGGTTGGCGCCCAGCCGCACATTGCGTGCATACCAGGGATAGACCCAGGGTGAAGCGACCGCGAAATGCGCGATCGATGAGAGGAAGAGGAAGGCGGCGATCGCCGGGCCGAGCCTGACATTCAAAAGCACTTCTGGCCGTGGCACCAAAGTCTTCGTATTCGGGCTGAAGTAGAGGAAGTTGGTCATTACCGGGAGGGAGAAGCTCGAGGAGAGTAGGACCATAAGGATGCCTTGTACGAGGTGCAGGGAGCCCATCGCCACGTTGAAGAGGCGTAGCCGGCCAAGTCCGACTGTGTTCGCCACATCGTTGCTAGGCTGGCGACCTGACTGGGCCACCTGTGCGCTTTGGGTCATGTCCATATTCCTCTTAGATGTTTGCTTGCCCTCGCCCAGGTGTCAACAAAGAACTTGCAGGTTCGCGTTGACCATCCCAAGCGCCGCCAGCTCGCTTAGGCTGACACCCATCCTGGAGACGGCGGGCAACCCGGCGCTTAGCGCTAACGTCTTGCCCGTTCCTGGTCCGGCAATTACCTTGAGCGGCGAGGCCTCCGCTGCAGCGACGTCGTGGGCGGCGTCACTCAGGTCGTCGTCCCAACGTGTCTCCATCCCCAGTGAATGCAGGTGCATTCCCCGGTCGACGTAATCGGCATCCCGACGCTGGCGGCTCAAGATCCACAGGCGGGCGGAACCGCTCCCGGGATCGGTTTTGCGATTCCCAGCAATGTCGCCAAAGACATCGCTGCCCAATTGATCAAGAGCGGTCGCATCACGAACAGCCATCGTGCATATCAGGGAGTGCAAGGCGCCAGCCTCCCCAACGGAAGTGGTGTATCCGTCTACGCGGTGGTTTCAGGTGGGCCAGCGGACAAGGCTGGGCTCAAGACCGGCGACGTCATAACCGCGATCGGGGAGGGCCCCACCCGACCAGCCGAGTATGGCTTCGGTATTGTCAGGCCTCCAGCCCGGGCAGTCAGCCCAGGTCCAGATCACGCGGCCAGACGGTTCCGTGGCTTCGCTCTCTGTGACCCTTGGAGAACTGCCGGGCTAGAAGCGCTGCAGCCTGTTGGCGCTATGCGGTGGCGGTGGCCTCTGCTGGCTTGGTTTCCTGAGTCAGGTTCGCGGGATGTTGCGGCGGCGAGTAGATCGTGAAGAGCTTCATCGGCTTGTCATCGGTGTTGACCACGTTGTGAAACTCGCCTGCTGGAATGCAGATGGCGTCTCCTTCCTCGAACTCCGCTGCGTCCTTGCCTATGACGGAGCGGCCTTCGCCCTTGATCACATAGATGAACTGATCGACCGCGTGGGTTTCGAACCCTATCTCCTCGCCCGGTGCCAGAGTCATCACCACCAGCTGGCTGTTCTGACCGGTGAACAGCACCTTGCGATAGAACTCGTTGTCCTTGACAGCGTCCTTCAGGTTGATTCTTGTGAACATTGCGTTTCTCCTTTTCTTGGCGGAAACATGGGGTGTGAAGCCAACGATCGGTGATCCCCCATGTAGTTGCGAGGGCTGTTTGGCCCCCCGCCAGCGGGCCAGAAGGAATTCTTCCGCTGCTGTCGGCACAGAAATCGCCGGTCGGTGCGCAATTGTGAGCGGGGACCTGGATCCAGGTCTTTCGTCCCGCCTACCGAGGGTATGTGCGCTCTAGGTCTCGCGAGAAGACGAGCGCACCCTGAGGACGGAGGTGTCATTAATGACAAAGCACACAGTCACACGATTCTTCATCGGCAGTGTTCTCGCAATCGCGGGCGGACTCGTTCTAACGGTCGTCGCCGGTTTGCTGGCTTTCGCCAACGGCGCTCTCGTCTACAACGGACCGGACGTCATAGGGGTCAATGAGTCCGCATTCGGGTGGACCATGATCACCGTGGCCGCGGTAGGAACCCTGGTGATGGCCGGAGGCGCAATCGGTCAATTTGTGTCCTGGATCGGCGCAGTTCTCAACACGGCCAGACTTGAGGACAAGACCTGGTTTGTCGTGCTGTTGCTCCTGGGTCTGTTCAGCTTTGGGTTCATAGCCATGCTGATCTACGTCATCGCAGGACCCGACGGGACCGAGACGGTGAAAATTCGGGGCGGAATACCGGCAAGGCCGGCGCCAACCGCCTGAACTCGCAAGCACAACCGGAGTGGGTCAAGGATGATCCACTCCGGCTTTTGCATTGGGTCGCATTTGCTCAGCGGCAATAGTCCTAAGCAAGTCCTGTCGTTCGACTCTGCTGATCAGGAGTGGTATACGCGCAGGCTGGACCACGGAGGTAATCAAGAATGCTTCGAAAAGTGGATCGCATCGCAATCGTTGTCGTTTCCGCCGCAGTCGGTCTGCAGGCGATCATCCCTGGCTGGCAGATCATGACCGACGGCTCCGTCTACGGTTTCAAGCTGCCTGCGGACTGGCTCAGCAGCTACTGGCCTTTCAGTGGTTTTTTTGTGGCCGGCTTGATGCTGCTGGTGGTAATCGGCGGCGGCTGTATCGCGACGGCCGTGGCCAACATCATCAACAAGCGGGTGGGTATCGTGGCCGCCCTGCTCATGGGCGTTGTCCTGATTGGCTGGATTGGCGGGGAGCTGATCTTCCTGACCCAGACAAACTTCATGACCTGGCTCATCCTGGGTTCGGGCGTGCTGCTGGTTGGACTGTCTCTCCCTTATGCCCTCCCCGAACTGAATCGCTTGATTCCTCATAGCGGTCGAAAGCAAACGGCGTGACCGCGCACCCGCTAAGTGAAAACGTGGAAGACTGAGATGAGCTGGCCCTGGTGGCTGGTGAAGCCGCGACTGGCGGTGGTGCTAGGCGGCGGGGCAACGCTCGGTGCTTTCGAGGTCGGCGTGATCGATGTGCTGGCCAAACGGGGAATCGTGCCAGACCTGCTTGTCGGCACCAGCGTGGGTGCGATCAATGCGGCTATGTGGGCCCTTGATCCCAAGCCAGACGTAGGCGAGCGGCTGCTCCACTTCTGGCTCGAATCCGATCATTCCACGATGTTTCCCGACGGACCCTTCCCGATGTTGGGGCGGTTGGTGCAGCGCAGTGGCCACCTGACCACGCAGGATGGCCTGGAGCGAGCGCTTAAGCGGGCGCTTCCCGAGCACGCGACCCTTGACGACACAGTGGTGCCGTTGGCAATCATCGCCACACAGGCTGAGCATGGTCAGCGCGTGGTTCTGCGCAGAGGCCCGCTGCGCACTGCCCTACTTGCGTCGTCAGCGATCCCTGGCTTATGGCCCCCAGTGACCATAAACGGTCAGCGCCTATTCGACGGCGGGCTGGTGGCCAATTGCGACCTACAGACCGCGGTCGAGGCTGGAATGACCGACGTGATTCTGGTGGATGTCATGGGTGACGGCCTGGGCAAAGGGACCATGGATCTCGGGTTGGTCCTCGAGGGGTCGCTCCGCATCCTCCTGCGCCACCAGACCGAACTCGCCCTACGTGCGTTTGGTGCAAGCACCCGGGTTGCGGTGTTGCGGCCCAATCTGGCTGCTGGGCCTCGCTTTGCTGATTTCAGCCAAACGCCACGGCTCTTCGGGGAGGGGCAAGTCGCGGGCGAAGCGTTCCTTGCCCGGCACATCGGTCCGAGGCGCAGCGTCCGGCCAGGCCTTTTCGTCGCACCCGCCTCGAGCGCGCCACCAGACATCGCTCCATTCCCAACATCTGTGGGACATTCGGCTCTGGGCATGCAAACGACGCGTCGATAGGTTGGGGTTCAAGCCTCCCTTTGCGGGAAGCAAACAAAATGGAGTCTGGAAATGGATGACTTAGTACTCATCCTAGTAAATACGATGTTGTATAAACGAGAGCTTGACTGTATCGTTGATGGATGCCGAGACCGAGCCCATTCCCCCTCGACTTATCGCCGTCTGAACGGTTGGCATTGGAGACGATCCAGCGCAGATATACAGCACCGTATCGAGACGTAGTCCGTGCCCGCATCGTTCTCATGGCCGCTCAGGGTCTGCAGAACAAGGAGATCGCGGCTCGCCTGTCCACCCCGGTGCAGATCGTGTCCAAGTGGCGTAAGCGCTTCTTCGAGGAACGCCTCTCCGGCCTTGAGGAGCGGGAACGCTCGGGCCGGGCGCCCGTTTTCCCCCCCAGAGCTGGTGGTCGCAGTCAAGGCCATCGCCTGTGAACTGCCGGCCCAGCTCGGCTTGCCCCTGTCGCAGCTGCACGTTTCCGACATCCGGGCCGAGGTGATCAGGCGAGGACTGGTCGCTGACATCTCCGGCGCCACCATTTGGCAGTGGCTTTCGGAAGATGCCATCCGGCCTTGGCGACATCGCAGCTGGATCTTTCCACGCGATCCCAACTTCGAGGCCAAGGCCGGCCGAGTTCTCGATTTTTATGCCCGTCGTTTCGAAGGAAAACGGCTTCAGATCGGGGAATACGTCATCTCTGCAGATGAGAAGACCTCCGTCCAGGCTCGTATTCGCTGCCACCCATCGCGGCCTCCTCGCCAAGGCCATCCCATGCTCGTCGAGCACGAGTACGACCGGGGCGGCTCGCTCGCTTACCTCGCCGCCTGGGACGTCCATCGGGCGAAACTGTTCGGTCGCCTGGAGGAGAAATCCGGCATCGCACCCTTCGGCCGACTGGTTGACCAGGTCATGCGGCGAGAGCCACATCGATCTGCCAAGCGAGTCTTCTGGATCGTCGATAACGGCACCTCTCACCGCGGCGAGAGGGCCGTCAAGCGATTGGGTGTTACCTATCGCAACCTCCGCCTCATCCATCTTCCGCTGCACGCCAGTTGGTTGAATCAGGTCGAGATGTTCTTCTCCATCCTGCAGCGCAAAGTGCTCACGCCTAACGACTCGGCCTCGCTCATCGAACTGGGCGAACGCATCCTCGCCTTTCAAGACGAGTACGCCAGCGTCGCCACGCCGTTCGAATGGAAGTTCACCCGAGCTAACCTTGCTGGACTCCTTCATAGGCTCACGACTCAGGCCGCGGCGGCATGATGAATACATCACCGAACTTATTTCCAGGAGCACTTAGTCAAAGAATTGGTCAAGCGGGCGGGGCTGACCGAGGACCAGGCGGAGGCAGCAGCTCGAGTCGTCGTCGATTGGCTGAAGCACGATGACAACCGCAAGAAGATCATCGCCGCGACAATTTGCGTCCGCCTTAGCAGTCCGGACGATCTAAGGCTCCTTCCGCAACAACTTTTCGGCTCCGTGAGGCGGCGGTTCAACACCGCGCCTAGGGGCCGTCGTCGCGAGTCCTGGTACGTGATGAAATCGAATGCCATCAATAAGGTCCTCACATTGGGTCCCTGCAGGCTCGTGAAGGACCCGCCGCGCGGCGAAGCCGTCTCCGACGCAACCTCCCAGGTGAAGGGCCAGCGGCACGCTGAAGTAGCCGGGCCACGGACCAAATCATGCCCACAGCCCGAGGCGGGAGACCAGGACCGCCGGCGCCATGGCTATGGTCAGGTACTGGGTGCGAGTGAAGCGATGCCCGGGTGCCGTTGCATATATTGCTGGGACGACCTTGCCGATCAGCGTGGCGCCAAATCGAGGTCGGGCGCCGCAGCCGAGGATGACCATGCAGTGGATCGCTTCATGCGCGATCACCAGGAGCAATGTGATCGCCACGACTAGCACGACATCAACCAGGCTGACCCTGACCGAGCCCCTCGCAAGTCCCCGAAATATCGACGGCATTGCGAATCCAAGAAGGGCAATTACGGTAACGGCGACGCCGACCACGCTCCAGATGATTGCCTCTGACCGACCAGGGCGCCATTCGACGCCGTCCGGAAGTTCCGGAACAAGGTGGTTTGCGGTAGAGACAGCACGATGGGCCAACGGATTGCCTACCGTCAGCTCTTCTTGTCCTTCGCAGAGCCTTGTGTCTGAACAACACTACCAACCAAAAAGCCCACAACCACTCCAGCCCCGATGCCGACTGCGATATTGCCCAGTAAGAGACCAAAGAGCATTCCGAGGCCGGCACCGATTGCGATGCCCATGACGACGGCGTAGTCCTGGGTAGACCAATTCGCGCTTTCGTTATGACGGTTCATAAAAGATCTCCTTCTGAGGGGTAGGTGGTACAGAACAATCCTCGGATCCATATCGTCTTGCCGATAGAGGCGAATGCCTGCCTGGGCGCGCCGTTTGGCAAGGTTTGACAACATCGCCACGGTCACGACCCACGCAGCACGGCGAGCTGGGACTCTTCGCCACACGCTGCAGGGCCAAACGGCCCTGTTGATGTCAAGCGTCGTGTCAGACCATGGTCGAGATGGCTGCTCTCGCCGAACTGATCAAGTCACCTACTGTCATCCGTGCCCAGCCTTCGACGCCGATGATTGCGGCCAGGGATCTCACCAAGCACTATGGCGCGGTCAAAGCAGTCGATGGGATCAGCTTCGAGGTTGCGCGTGGCGAGATCTTCAGTCTTCTCGGCCACAACGGAGCCGGCAAGACGACAACAATCCGGATGCTGACATGCCGCATCAAGCCCAGCTCAGGAACAGCCGAAGTTGCTGGATTCAACTGCGCTACTCAGACCGATCAGATCAAGCCCAGAATCAATTTGGTTTCGCAGGACCAGAACCTGTACGAGCGAATGTCGGGCCGCGACAACCTCGCCTTCTTCGCCAGCCTGTATGGAGCTCCCGCTTCCCGCGTCGCGGAATTGATGGGAATCGTGGCCATGACAGAGGTGGCGGGCCGCAGGGTCAAAACCTACTCAGG
>DATLSE010000029.1:0-18008 GCA_035534295.1 Nitrosotalea sp. | reverse complement strand
GCCGCTGCCGAAGCCCGCCACCGCACCCAAAAGGACCAGTCCGACCAAAAAGCGCTTGAGCCCGGGGTGCTTGATTCCGCTCCCCGCAGGCGCTGGTGCGGCGGGCCTGGATCTCACGGCTTGGGCGGCTCGAAGGGCGATGGTGCTCATGTTTTAGGTGAGGGAGGAGTGGCCGCCGGCGGGACGGGCCCCGCCGGCGTCCGTGAGTGATCCTTTTATCGACTACTGGCCGAGCTGGAAGTTGAAGTAGCTGCCGGCGTCAATGCCCTGGTAGGTGTTGCCGACGTTGGCCGGGGTCTGAACGTCGATCTTCAAGTAGACCGACGCCCCCGGGGCCAGGCCGCCCCCGAGGTTGATGGTGATGGGGGTGACGCCGATCGCACCCAGGGTGTCGGAGGCGGACACGGTGCAGGCCGCCGAGGTCGGGACGAGCGGGGTGGCGCCGAGGCCGTAGTAGCAGTAGGAGGCGGTGGTGAAGCCGCTGGTCGTGTCCTGCTCCACGGTGAGCGGCATTTTGTTGCACAGGCTGCCGCTGCCGTAGACCGCGGTCCCGGGGGTCTGGCCGTTGGCGCAGCTGGCGCCCACGCTCGAGCTCAAGAAGGCCAGGGTCAGGGAACTGGCGGTGATGGTGCCGCTGTTGGTGACGGTGAGGTCGGCGTAGTTGTCACTGGTCAGCGTCGGGTCGGCCTGGGTCGCGCTGCCGAAGGTCAGCACTGCGGCACAGGAGGTGTTGGCGTTGCCGTTGGTGAACTGGCTCCCCGACAGCGTGCCGTAGGAGTTACAGGTCGAGGTGCTGGCGGTGGTGTTGCCGCCGGTCCCTGTGCTCCCCAGACCCATGGTCAGGGTCCCGAACTGGAAGCTGTTGCCGGTGGACTGGGTCTGGGCGGTGAAGGAAGCGAACGTGCCACTGCTGAAACTGGCCAGCGCGCCCAGGACCAGAAGTCCGATCAGAGCCTTTTTGGATCTACTCACTTTGTTTACTCCACTCCTTGTCGTTTTTTTGTTCGGCCGCTTGAATTCGGCTTCATGACGTCATAACGGCGTCATCGTGGGGTTTCTTGCGACTCCTCGGAAACCCAAGGTCACTGTGCCTGTTAATCCCGCATATAGCAAGCATTTAAGGGCGATTTATGCCAAACTGCCCTAGAAATCCCAAGACCCCCCGTCATCTGCAGGGCCCCTCCCCCAGCGTTTACAGGGGCCAGATGACGGCGCGGAGACCGCAAGATGATGGCACACTTCGCGTCCAAGTAAGCAGGAGACGCCGAGTTCGGTTCAAGGTGGAGTCCCAAAACCAAAAATGTCGAGATTGACCAAGCCCCGAAAGTTGCTCTTCACGATGATGATCGTGGGCGCGCTCACGTCCCTCAGCGCGACCACATTCGCGGGCTTCAACGCCACCGCCATCAACCCTGGCAACGTGTTCAACAACGCCACCATCACCCTCACCAACGTCGGCGACGGGGCGCACTGGAGCACGGGCGCGTGCACGAGCTCGACCTACAACGGGACCGCGAGTGGAATCGGGTCCACCGGCGCCTGCGGCACTCTGACCTACAACAACCTGACCCCCACCACCTCAGCCGGCGCGGTCCAGAGCTACACCCTCATCACCTACACCGGAACCCTCACCACCTCCCAGTTCCGCCTCACCTTCCTGAACGGAACCACCAACACGGGGTCTGGGACCTGCACCGCGGCCAACCCCGCCACCGGCGTGCAATTCGAGGTCATCCAGACCGACTCGACCGGGGCCAATGCGGTTCAGGTCTACCCCGCCTCCGCCGGCACCTGGGCCACGGCGAGCAACTTGGAGACGACGCTGAACAACGCCGCCGGGATCGGCACCTACGTCGGTCTCTACCCCTTCCCCGCGGCCGGGGGCTCAGCCCTCACGGTGCAGACCTGGAACCAGACCAACGCCTCGCGCCTGTACCTGAAGTACTACCTTGACCAGACCGTGGCCACCGACAACACCTGGCAGGGCTGCCAGGTCAAGTTCGACGTTCAGCTCAACATCCAGTGAGCTTGGAGATGGCCCGGAGCGTGGGCGCGAGAGAGCTGGAAGGGATCGACTCCCTAAGTGGGATCGAAGAGCTGGGCCTGGACGGGCCCAGCATCACCTACCGGGCGCTGGCTCCAGGCGGCAGCGAGGTCAAGGTCCGCTTCTTCGGCGGCGCCCTGGCCTCCTCGCTGCAATTCCGGCAGCGATTTCAAGCCATCACCTTAGAGCTACAAGACCTGGCCCGGGCCCAGATCCCGGGCTGCTCTCACCTCCTCTGGGCGGGTGAGGATCAGGGCGAGCTGGTCATGGTCACCGAGTGGGCGCCGGGAGTGCCCCTGTCCGACCTGCGGGCTGGATCCGAATCCGCCCAGGAGTTGCTGCGCCAGGCACGCGCCACCATCCTCGCCGTGCACGGGTTCGGCCTCGCCCACGGCCGCCTCGACGCCCGGCGGATCTACTGGCGCTCGGGCGAGGCCATGATCACCGACTTCGCCATCGCCTCCCTGCTCGACGACGCCGAGGCCTCGGCGGCCGCCGACCTGGCCGCGCTTGACCATCTGGAGTTGGAGTTCGCCGCCGCGCCGGCCCTGGATGCGCCGGTGAGCGGCCCCCTGGACGCGGCCCCGGAGCCGGCGCCCGAGCTCGCGCCAGCCCCCCTTGCGATTCCCCCTCCTTCGTCCAGGCGCCGCCGCCGCGCCCCCCGGCGCCGTGCGACCCCCGCCCTCGAGCCCGTGATTGCAGAGCCCGGCGTCAAGGAATCGGCCGTGAGCGTCGACGCCGCTTCAGTCAACCCTGAGCTCGAGTCGCTCGAGAGCTCGCTCGCGGCCTGGGTGCAGGAGCTGTTCTCGGTCGAACTGCCCGAGCTCGCCGCAACCGAGCCCCCGCTCGAGGGTGAGATGGAGGGCGAGATCGAGGCCGAATCCGAGGCCGGGATCGACGCCACTAGCGAGGCCGCCGCGAGCGCTGGGCCCGAGCTCCAAGAGGACGTCGCCTCGGCGCCCGCCGAGCTGAGCGTCGCTCCCCTGCCTCCCGCGGCGGACGCCGGGCCCGCGATCAGCCTTGATCAAAGCCCAGCTGAGTCCCTTGCCGGCGACGGCGCGGGCGCGGTTGAGTCAGCCCCTGGAGCTGAGCCCAGCGCGGCCGTGGATGCCGCGCTCGAGCTTAAGGTCGCGTCCATCGCCGAGGTCGCCTTGAGCTCGGCGCCGGACGCGCTCCACGCCCCGCAGGTGGTCGTCGATCCCGACCGGCCCGAGCCGGCGCCGGCCCCTGGAATCGGCCTGCGCTCGCTCTGGCGCAAGGCATCCTCGACCGTCAACACCATCCTGGTCGGGGTGGTCGCGGTTTTGGTCCTGCTGGTGGCGCTGCTCGCGGTCGGACCCTACTTCACCCCCTTCCAGGCCTACTCGGTCCTCTCTGGATCGATGCGCCCGACGATTCCGGTCGGAGCGCTGATCATCGTCCAGAAGGTGAACTCGAGCCAGCTCAAGGTGGGCGACGTGATCAGCTTCACCCGGCCCGACAATCCGGCCGAGACCATCACCCACCGCATCTACAAGATCGACCAGACCCCAACCGGCCGGGTCTACGAGACCAAGGGCGACGCCAACCCGGTGCCCGACAACTGGCGCGTCACTCTAAAGGGCGTGGGCTGGCGCTACATGTTCGACATTCCCGGGCTGGGCTACCTCATCACCTACGCCGGCTCCCAGTACGGGCGCCTGGCACTGATCCTGATCCCCGGTCTGATCCTGGGCGCGCTCTACCTGCTCGACATGTGGCGGCCCAAGACCCAGGTGGTGTCGAATGCGGCCTGACCGCGGGCTCACCGCCTTCCTGCTCGTGGCCATGGTCCTGGCCTGGCTCGCCGCCGGCCAGTTCGTGCACGGCACCTACTCCGCCCCGGTCTTCACCGCCCAGGCGGTGAGCCCGGGCAACAACATGAACAACGAGGTCCTGACCGCGCCCAGCGCGCTCCAAGAGGCGGTCGACACCTCAACCGCGCCCTATCACGTGGCCCTGGCCTGGACCGCGGCCACGACCGGCAACGGCTACGTCATCGACCGCGCGCTCAACAGCGCCGGCACCTGCGGCGCCTACACCCAGGTCGGGACCTCGACTGTGGCCAGCTACCTCGACACCTCGGGCAGCAACGGCAGCGCCTACTGCTACCGGATCATGACCGAGCTCACGAGCGGGGGCTCGACCTGGACCAGCAGCTTTGTGACCAATCCTGTGACCAACGCCTACACCGGCTTCATCGTCGAATCCTGGGGCTGGACCAACGGCGGCACCGCGCTCACCATCGACACCGGCGACACCCTGACCGTGACCTTCAACACCCTGGTCAACGTGGGCGCGCTCGGCACCGGCCGCGCCAACCTGTGCGCCAAGGGCAGCACGCTGGAGCTCTGGGAGACCCGTAAGAACGGCGCCTGCTCCAGCGGCCGGCTGGGCACGCTCAGCGGCGCCACCTTCAGCAGCACCGGGCGGGTTTCAGAGTCCAACACCAACTGGGTCTGGTCCACGATCACGGTCAACGGCGTGGCCAAAAGCACGGTGACGCTCACCGTCTCGACCAACTCGGGCGTGAGCTACTCGAGCTCAGGCCAGCTCGAAACCCTGACCCCAAGCACCTCGGGCAGCCTCGTCTCGCAGTACGGCGGTCTTCTGCCCACCACCAGCTGCGCCTTCTGCACCCCGACCTCGACCACCAATCCCTAGTTCGGTCACCCGGTCATGATGCCGCGGCCGAAGGCGATGGCCACGATCCAGCAGGCGGCGGTGAGGTAGGTCGCCTCGCGCATGCGGCCGCGATCGGTGCCGGTCTCCGGTCCCCGACCGGCGGCGTAGAAGTAGACGCCGGGCAGAAAGATCACGGCGAAGATCCCATAGACGATGTGGAGCAGATCGTGGGGCCGCCCACCGGAGACGAGCGAGGTCGCCCCGAGCAGCCCCTGGACGGCGGTGAGCGCGATCATGAGCAGAAAGCTCGAGCGAAAGCCCGGGCTCACCTGGCGCCGGCGCCAGCTCTGGGCCAGGCCCCAGAGCCCGAGGACGGCGGCGTACAGGATCAGGGCGATGGCCAGGCGCTGGTGCAGGAAGACGAGCAGGGTGAACATGGTGGCTTGATTTTGAGGGAGATTACGATGGATCCGCCCGGGCGCGCGGCTCAAGCCCTGCCCGCCCCGCCCTGGGTGGAGGTGATCCGGGTCCGCCGCGGACTCAAGGTGATCTCCTCGGCCCGGGTTCGCTCGGTGCTCCGGGCGGCCGCGGCCGACCCCGAGCTGGGAGCGCGCCTGGCACAGATCTCATCCGGCCGCAGGGTGGGGCTGGCGGTGCGCATCACCTCCGATCGCGAGCTGCGCCAACTGAACCAGCGTTTCCTGGGCGAGGACCACGCCACCGACGTTCTCTCCTTCTTTTCGGGCACGGCCTCTGAGGAGGGCTTCCACCTGGGGGACCTGGCCCTGTCCTGGCCCTCAGTCCAGCGCCAGGCGCGCCAGTTCGGCCATCCAGAGGAGGCCGAGGCCACCCTGCTCTTGGTCCACGGCCTGCTTCACCTGGGGGGCTGGGACCACGCTGACGGAGCCGGCGAGCGAGCCATGATCAACATCACCTGGCGCTGTCTGGCTGGGCTTGGGGTCGAGCTCGGACCTGAGCGTCTGGGCCGCAGCCGACCCTAGGCCAGAGCGCGGCCGGGGCGATCCTGACGCCGGGTAGACTTTGGAGCCTGAGCCCATAGCTCGCGGCGCGGCCGCGGGCTTCAGCGCGTCCGCAAATATCCACAGGTGAGCCAGCGGAGTTGAGATTTGAGTCGGATTGACGCCGAGGGCTTGAGCTCGGATCCCGGTACCGCCCTGGTCCTGATGGGGCTGGGCAACCCGGGGTCTGAATACCGCGACACCCGCCACAACGTCGGCTTCGCCTGCATCGAGGCGCTGGCCCAAAAGCTGGGCATCAGGATCGATCGCCGGCGCTGGCACGCGCGCGTGGGCCAGACGGAGCTGGGTGGGCGGCGACTCTGGCTGCTCGAGCCCCAGACCTTCATGAACGATTCCGGACGCGCGGCGCGGGAGGCTCTGCGCGATCTCGGGTTTCCAGTCCACGCCCTCTGGGTCGTGCACGATGAGCTCGACCTGCCCCTGGGGCGGATGCGGATCAAGCTCGGCGGATCGGCCGCCGGCCACAACGGCATCCGCTCCCTCATCACCGCCCTGGGCGGGCGCTCCGATTTCGTGCGCTTTCGGGTCGGGGTGGGAAAACCCGACCAGGCCGGCTCCAAGGCGGGGGTCGAACACGTGCTGGGCCGTTTCTCCCGCGCCCAGGGAGAGCTCGTGACCCAGATCGAGGCCCGGGTCGCGGACGCGCTCTACCTGGCGCTGGAGGCGGGGTTGGAGCGGGCCATGGAGCGCTACAACCGCCCCTCCGCCCTGCTCGAGGACAGCCCCCGGTGAGCCGGCCGATCTGGCGCGCGCTGACGCAAGGGGATTCGGCTCTCGCCGCCTGGCTGGGAGGCCAGAGCCGCGGCGAGCTCGAGCTGACCGGGGTGCCGGCGGCCGGCTGGGGGCTCCTGGCCGCCTCCCTCGCCGCCTGGGCGATTGAGCGGCGCCGCACCCTTTTGGTCCTGGTGCCTGCGCCCGACCGCTTCCTGCCCGAGGTTCGGGCCTGGGCCGCACAGGGCTCTCGGGCGCACCTCTTCGCCGAGGTCCACGTGTCGTTTCTGGACCGGCCGCCGGCCCACGACGATGCGGTCACGCGCCGGCTCGAGGCGCTGGCCGCCCTCCACGCCCCCGAGCCCGCCCTCGTCGTCTCCTCGCGCCGGGCCATGCTCCGGATGACGATCGGGGCGGCCGAGCTCAAAGCCGCCCGCTTGAGCCTGCGCCCGGGCCAGAGCTGGGATCTGATCGAGCTCGCCTCGCGCCTGGTCGAGCTCGGCTACACCCGCGAACCGCTGGTGGAGGCCGGCGGCCAGTTCGCCCTCCGCGGCGGCATCCTGGACGTTTTCCCCTCCGGCCAGCAGAGCCCGGTGCGGCTCGAGTTCGTGGGCTCTGAGATCGAGACCCTGCGCGTCTTCGATCCAGAGAACCAGCGCTCGATCATGGCCCTAGCAGAGGTGGCGATAAGCCCCGGGCGCGAGCTCCTGCTCGGGGCCGAACGCGGGGCCGCCGCCGCCCAGCGTTTGGGCTCCACCTCACCCCTGTCCGAACTCCGCTCAGACGTGCGCCAGGAGTGGGAGGAGGAGCTGGCCCGGCTCAGCGCCGGGGCGGCCTTCCCCGGAGTCGAGTTCTACTCCGCCTACCTGGATCCCCAGCGCGCCTCCCTGCTCCAGCACCTGGGTCCCGACGCCCTGATCCTCGATCTTGATCCCGCCCGCCAGCGGGCCGAGGCCGGGGAACTCGAGGCGGAGACCTCGATGCTGGCCGAGGCCGAATCGCGCGACAAGGAGCTTCCGGCCGGATTCATCCCCCCCCTGGTGGCCCTGGCTCAGCTCGAGAACCCGGGCGGGCTGCCGGTGATCTCGACCCATGCCCTCGATCCCCGCGCGGATGCGACCGCCGGGGCGGGTGGGGTCTTGGATCTGGGCTGGAGCGAGCCCGCGCCCCTGGTCGGCAACCCGCGCGCGGTCCAAGACCTCCTCAAAGCCAGTGAGAACTGCGTCGTCCTGGCCTCAGAGCAGGGGGAGCGGATCCAGGCTCTGCTCCAGGAGAGCTCGCCTTCGTCGTCGGTCAGGGCGCTGGAGGAGGTGAGCCTGGACGTCGAGCTCGAGCTTGAAAGCGGGCTCAAGCGCGCCGATCGAGACCTGCCACGAGGGCTCTCGATCCCCTCGCTGGGTCTTGAGCTGCGCGGTGACGGCGAGCTCTTCGGGCGCATCCGGCGCCCGGCGGCGAGGCGCTCCAGCCGCGGCGGGCGGGCCCAGAGCCGGGTCAGCCTGGAGTTCCAGCCCGGGGAGATGGTGGTCCACGTGGACCACGGGATCGCGCGCTTTGTCGGCATGCGCCTGATCGACAGCACCGACTCGGATACGGGATCTCCGGTCCAGCGCGAGTACTTAGAGCTCGAGTACGCCGATCAGGACCGCCTCTACGTCCCGGTCGAGAACCTGGATCGGGTTCAAAAGTACCTGGGCGGGGGGGAGGACTCACCGACCTTGAACCGGCTCGGGTCGGGCGAGTGGGAGCGCGCCCGGCAGAAGGCGCGGCGCAACGTCCAGGACGTGGCCGACGAGCTCTTAAAGCTCTACGCCCAGCGCGAGGCGCGGGCCGGCTTTGCGTTTTCGGCCGACACCCTCTGGCAGGCGGAGCTCGAGTCCTCATTCCCCTTTGAGGAGACGCCGGACCAGCTCGCGGCCATGGCCGAGATCAAGGCCGACATGGAGTCGGAGCGGCCCATGGACCGCCTGCTCTGCGGCGACGTCGGCTTCGGCAAGACCGAGCTCGCCCTGCGCGCGGCCTTCAAGGCGGTGATGTCGGGGCGCCAGGTGGCGGTGCTGGCGCCGACCACGGTCCTGGCTCAGCAGCACTTCAACGTCTTCAGCCAGCGCCTTAAGCCCTATCCGGTCACGATCGAGGTCCTCTCCCGCTTCCGCACCGAGGAGGAGATCTCCCACACCCTGAGCGGGCTCCGCGCGGGTGCGGTCGACGTCGTCATTGGCACCCACCGCCTGATCCAGCGCGACGTCCGCTTCAAGCGCCTGGGGCTGCTCATCATCGACGAGGAGCAGCGCTTCGGCGTGATGCAGAAGGAGCGGCTCAAAAAGCTGCGTCAAAACCTCGACGTGCTCTCGCTCTCGGCCACCCCGATCCCGCGCACGCTGCACATGGCCATCTCCGGCATCCGCGACATGTCCGTGGTCCAGACCCCGCCCGAGGACCGCCAGCCGATCAAGACCTACGTCACCGCCGACGACGATGAGCTCGTGGCCGAGGTGGTGCGGCGCGAGATCGCTCGCGGCGGCCAGGTCTACTACGTGCACAACCGGGTGCGCTCGATCGAGCGCGCCGCCGAGCGCGTGGCTCGGCTGGTGCCCAGCGCTCGGATCGCGATCGGGCACGGGCAGATGGAGGAGGACGAGCTGGCCCGGGTCATGGTCGAGTTCGCCGCCGGGGCCCACGACGTCCTGGTCTGCACCACCATCATCGAATCCGGGCTCGATATCCCCAACGTCAACACCATGATCGTGGAGCGCGCGGACCGCTTCGGGCTCTCCCAGCTCTATCAGCTCCGGGGTCGCGTCGGCCGCAGCGGTAAGCGCGCCTACGCCTACTTCCTCTATGACCCCCAGCGCTCCCTGACCGAGGCTGCCGACAAGCGCCTGGACGTGATGCAGGGGCTGCACGAGCTGGGCCAGGGCTTCAAGATCGCGCTCCGCGATCTTGAGATCCGCGGCGCCGGCAACCTGCTCGGTACCGAGCAGCACGGCGCCATCGCCGCGGTCGGATTCGAGATGTACCTGCAGATGCTGCAGCACTCGGTCTCGCGCCTGCGAGGAGGCGAGGGGGATGCGGGTAAGGATCCGCTGGCGCTGCCGGAGATGAACCTGGACCTGCCCCTGGACCACTTCGTGCCCCGCTCCTACATTCGCGATGAGCGCCTGCGCCTGGCCGCCTATCGCGAGCTGGCGGGGGCGGAGAGCGAGGCCGAGCTCGACTCCCATCTGCGCTCGCTGCGCGATCGCTACGGGCCCCCGCCCGCCCAGCTCACCAACCTCGCCTTCTCGCTCCGGATCAAGCTCCGCGGGGAGGCGATGGGCCTGCGCGCGGTAACCTCCGAGGGCCCGGACCTGGTGATCCGGGTCGACCCCGATCGGCCCCTCGACGTGGAGGAGATGGGGCGGCGCTTTGGCAGCCGGCTCAAGGTCCGGCCCAACCGCCTCCTCCTGGTGCGGCACGAGGAGAGCTGGAAGCGGGACTTGGAGGAGCTTTTGGAGGCGATGAGGGAGCTTTATGACAAGCCCAGGAGCGGAGTTGGCGCCTGATCCTGCTCGTCCCTACCCGAACGGAGTGGAGGCGGTATTCGAGATCGCGCGCCGCCTGCGCGCACCCAACGGCTGCCCCTGGGACCAGGAGCAGACCCACCTCTCCCTGCGCCCCTACCTGCTGGAGGAGACCTACGAGCTCCTGGAGGCGATCGATCACGCGGACGACGCCAAGATCGAAGAGGAATTGGGGGATGTCTTGCTCCAGGTCGCCATGCACTCCGCCATCGCCCAAGAGCAGGGCCGATTCGACGCCGCCCAGGTCTCAGAATCGTCGGCGGCCAAGATGGTCGCGCGCCACCCTCACGTCTTCGGCGACGCGCAGGTGCGCAGCGCCGAGGAGGTGCTCGGGCTCTGGGAGCGGGAGAAGGAGCGAGCGGCGGCGGCGGCGGGGCGGGAGGGGACCGTTCTCGATCGGGTGCCTCCGGCCCTGCCCGCGCTGGCCTGGGTCTACAACATGCAGAAGCGAGCGGCGCGGATCGGATTTGATCCCTCGCCCGAGCCCGAGTCGACGGGCGGACTGGACGCGTTGGCCCGGACGCTTGAGGCGAGCGGGGACACCGTCGAGCGGGAGCGGCTGCTGGGTGAGCTCCTGTTCCAGATCGCCGATCTGGCGCGGCGCTTGAAGGTCAATCCGGAGGATGCCCTGCGGGCTCGCGGCTCGCAATTCAAGGAGCGGTTCGGCCGCATGGACGAGGAGCTCAAGCGCTCGGGGCTGGAACTGCACGACATGGATGGCGAGGCCCAGCAGGAAGCCTGGCGACGGGCCCAGCTGGGGGGCGAAATCTGACCCTGCGGGTGCTATAGTCGGCTATTGACCGGGCTCCTAAAGCCTGGCTTCGTCCTGCCAACGTCTCACCACAAATTTGCAATGCGTCGAAGACTAGCCTCTGCCAGCGACGGGACGGTCGACCAACGCCGGGTGCTCTCCAAGGAGTTGCTCGTGGCCGTGGGTCTGGCGGCCCTGGCCATTTGGATGGTGGTCGCCTTCGCGCAAGAGCTCGTCTTCGCCCACGGGCTGAGCGCCCAGGCCCGCGCGCTGGCGGCGCAGAACGCCCAGATCGCGGCCGTGAACCAAGGCTACAGCCAGGACATCGCCGACGTCAGCACCGGCGCGGCGGCGCAGGAGGACGCGCGGCAGAACGGGTACGCGCGCAGCGACGAGAAGCTGTACCTCATAACCCAGGCCGGGACTGCGGCCGCGTCCGCGCCCCCCGCCCCGAGCCAGGCGGCGCCGTCACAGCCCCTGGCCAAGGTCTCCGCCGGCGGGGTCGACCCCCTCTCAGCCCTTCGGGCCTTGATCGGCCACCACGGCTAGGCTTAGTCGGCCCGTCCTACCGGCCGGGCGGCGTCAGCCCCTGCGGTCCGGCCCGATCTAAGAGCGCTCTACCCCCGGATTCCAGCGGATCGGCGCCGGCTGCTGTCTGGCCCGCTTGCCGCCGCGGCTAGGGGCAGACCTGGTCCAAATCGTAGCTGCCGCCGCTGAACGTGCCCGCGCTCTGGGCCAGCCAGACCGGGGCGGTGGTCAGGAAGCTCGTGCAGCCGCCACTTGAGGTCCAGGCGGCGGCGATGCCATTCGGCTGCCAGCCGCCGCCGGTGATGGTGGACCACCCCCCGCTGTACGAGTAGATGCCGATGTTTGCCACCGCGACATTTGCTCCGAAGCTCAAGTAGTCGACCGAGCCCTGGATGGTCGATCGGTTCAGCTGCAGGTCACTGCTCGACCAGCTGTTGGAGGTCTCCACATCCAGCCACCAGGTGGCGGCGGAGCCAGGCTGCTTGCCGTAGGCAAAGGCGGCCTCGCTGCATCCGATGCTCCACGCCTGCTGATATTTGGCGATGAGCCCGCTCGGCGCGGTGGCGCAATAGCCGGTGCTGAGCAGGTTCCGCTTGTAGGCCCCGCTGTAGGCGGTGTTGAAGTAGAGCGAGGGGGCGCCCAGCGCTGCCGCCCACTGGTACTCCTTGCCCGAGCAGGTGTTCACGGTGAACGGACGCCCGCCCGTCACGCCGACGATGCCGAAGCTGCCGGGGGGTGCACCCGACCAGCTGCAATTGGGGCTGGAGGCATCCCAGCCCGAGGTGCCCGCCGGGTAGGGATTGCTGACGGCCAGGGCGCCCCCGCCGCTTAGGAGCAGCATGATCAGGGCCAAGGGACCGGCCACGATCAATCCCCTCATCATGCGGCGGATCCTAGCACCGCTAGTCAGGTCGTGGACCGATCGATCCCGCGCCCGCTCAGGCGGTCGGGGACGTGCCTCGTAACGCTCCCATTTGGCGCAGCAGCAGGCGCAGCGAGAAGAGCCAGGCGGGAAGAAAGGCGACTCCGACCCCAATCGCGCCGCCAAAGGTGCTGGGAGGTGCGCCGTTGGGTCCGCCACCCAGAACGAGCTGGCTCAGCACTTCGTAAAGGCCAGCCACGAATCCGCCTACCCCGAGGAGTCCCGAGACCACGGTGAATGTGACCAGAGAGCCGCCCTCGACCCAGCTTGGAGCTCGATGGCCCTGCGCCTGCACCATCCGGATCAGGGCGACATGGAGAAGGGCGAGTGCGGCTCCGGCGGCAACGAGGATCAGGGCCAGGATCAGATCCTGGCTACGCATGTATCCCGCCAGATCGGAGTTGGCGCCGCAAGGGCTGAGGGATTTGTAGATCGTGCCCGGGGCGGGCGTCGCGCAACTGGCCGAGTAGTACGAGTAGCCCAGGCTGACGTAGGAGATCAGGACCTTGATCAAAAGGCCCAGCCCGGCCAGGGTCAGCGCGATGGTGACGACGGTGGCGAACCGGGCGTAGAGCTGAAAGGCCGAGGCCAGGGTGAACGGCTCGCCCGGAATCCGGCGCGTGGCTCCGATCACGGCCCACACCGCCGCGGCCAGGACCAAGAGCGGGATCAGGGCGCCGAGAACAGACATACAGCCCACCTCCTCCGATCGCCGCGAGCCGCTCCGCGCTGGGGTGGCTTTCGGCATCGCCATTATGGAGCGCCGAGCCGCGGAGCAATCGGGTTGCGGCGAAGGCTTGCCCTGTGCAGGCACCGGCCGGTGGCCTTGTCTATCATCGCGAGGCGGTGTCGGGACCTACCGGCGTCTGTTTTCTGAAGATATGGGGGTGTCCATGCGACCGTTGGAGAGCCGCCCGCTCGAATCGGGCAGCCGGCAATGAACCAGGACCAGGCGCGCGAGCTCAAGGGCCACGTAGTGCGTCTTAGGCTCAAGGCGGCGTACGGCGCGGAGGAGGTCTCCGGGCGCGTGGTCGGCGCGCTCGAGTCGGCCGACGGACTGGTGCTCGTACTGGCGCCGAGTCCCGACTCCGACCGGCGCCTGAGCTTTAACTACCAGCAGGTGGGCGAGGTCTTGAGCCGGGACTGACGCCCCGGCCCGTGCCGGGCCCGTCTGGAGGTGGACCGACCCTCGCTGTCTATAATCGACAACGCGCGGTGGAGCAGAGGCAGCTCGTCGGGCTCATAACCCGAAGGTCGTTGGTTCGAATCCAACCCGCGCAACTTTTCCGTCCAGCCATCATCTCGCTTGGTGGGCCAGGGTGTGCCCGGCAACAACGAGAGCGCCGGTGAGCGATTCAGCGGCGGCACTGGCGTCGGCACCCCCTGGTTGCCCGGAGCGCTGGTCGAGGCCGCATGGGCCGCCTCGCATACACACGACACCTACTTATCGATGCAGTACCACCGCATCGCCGCGTGTCGCGGAAAGAAGCGCGCCGTCGTCGCCGTCGGCCACTCCATCCTGATCACGATCTATCACCTTCTACGCGATGGCACCATCTACCAAGACCTGGGGGCCATTCACTTCGACAACATCGCTCGAGAGCACGTTACCAAAGGCGCCATCAGCCGGCTCGAGCGGCTCGGCTTCAAGGTCACCGTGGAGCCAGCAGCATGAGCTGAGGTTATTTTCCGGGGAACTCGGATCAGACCAGACGTGAAGGCAGGAGCCTGAGCCCCTCGGCGCGACCCGCCGCATGCAAACCCTGATCCCAGGTCGCCAGGACGAGGTCCCTGACCGGCACCAGGAGCGTGGCCGCGAGATGTAGCGAGTCGAGAGAGCGGAGATTGTGCTTCACCGCGAGCTGCGCCGCGCGGTCCGCGAGCCCTTGGTCAACCTCGATCACACCAAACGCCGGCCACTCTCCACGAAACGAATTGGCGGGTATCGGCCCGGCCGCCAGCTCGACGGCTCGCGCGGTCTCTACGAAGCCGATTCGACACATGAACCAGCCTTCCGACTCCGTCATCGCCCGGCGAACGGTGGGGCTGCCTGGCTCCGCAACGTAGCGTTTCACCAGGGCGCTGGGATCGAGATAGAGATTCAGTCCTGTTCCCTTTCAGCAAGGACGAGCGCCGATGCAGAACGCGACGCACTCACGAGCTTAGGGAGCTTGCCGGGACGTTCTCTAGCTGGGAGCACTATTCGGCCGTCTGCGACCAGCCGCCGGAGGGCCTCGTCGCCCAGTGCCGCGCCGGCGGGCACGATATCGGCGAGCGGCTTGCCTCGGTGGGTCACTCGGACATGTTCCCCTCGTCCGACGGCCCGTAGCGTCTCGCTGAGTGATGCCTTCAGGTCCCGGATGCCAAGCTCGCGCATGTGCCCACATTATTACCAAGAGTCCACATTGTGAACATTGACTCCCCCCGAGCCGCGGGGCCGTGCTTAAAGACGGCCGGGCTGGGGTGACTCAAGTCGCGCCAAGTGAATGCTGCGGGCGAGGGCAAGGTGATTGATGCCGAACCCGACCCTCCCAAAGCCCGCCTGCATGCCCACAGGTGCGGCTAAATCGACCTCGAGGTGGGCCGGGCCGGGGAGGATGGATCACAGGCCGATGATCCAGGCCTGATACAGCTCGCCATGTCAGGAAGTTTGGTACGGCATGCTGTACTGTGGTACCGTACACTCATGGATCTGGACTTGGTCGGTGAGAAGGAAATTGCGGGACGGCTTCAGGTCCAACCAGGAACCGTGCATCAGTGGCGCAAGCGTGGCGTTCTCCCACCGCCGGCCGCGGTGGTCAGTGGCGTTCCGGTGTGGCGATGGGAAACGGTCGAGGGATGGGCCTCCACGACGGGTCGGCTCTCGGGCCCAACGCGCGCTTTCAGCCCGCCGGCGCTGCTTGCGGGATCGGCCCCAGAGGTGCTGGATCGAATCTCGCGCTCCCCGCTGGCCCGGGCGTTTTACCTGGCCGGGGGAACCGGCTTGGCGCTTCAGCTCGGGCACAGGGTTTCCCGTGATCTGGACTTCTTCAGCCTTCAGGCGACCGAGAGCGTTCCTACTCGCCGGGTTCTAGATCAGCTGGGACGAATCTTCCTGCCTGCGGAGTACACGGTCCGTCTGCGCGAGCGGGGTCAAATCGACGTGGCGATAAAGGGAGTCAAGGTGAGCTTCGTGGCCTATCCGTTTTCCCTTGAGGAGGCGCCGGTCAAGCAGGGGCCGATGAAAATCGCGGCCGCCCGAGACATCGCGGCGATGAAGGCATTTGCGATCGGTCGCCGGGCGGTCAGTCGCGACTACGTGGACCTCTACTATTCGCTGTCGCGGGCGATGATCTCGATGGACGACCTCTGCTCCAAGGCGGAGAGAATCTTCGCCTTGGAGGACGGCCCGGTATTCGACGCCTGGCTCTTCATTAAGCAGCTGACGTACACCGACGATCTCGACGACTGGCGCACGGTGATGGACGATGTTCTCGACCGGGAGCTGACGTGGGATGCGGTCAGGGAGTACCTGGCGGAGGCGTCGGTAACCTGGGCTCGGGCGCACGTAATAGGGGACGGCCGGGACGAGTCCGAGCTGTGAAGTCGCTTCCCCCCGAGGTCCAGGACGCGTTCTGGAACCTCGACCCAGGGAACCTGGAGCCTGAGCGTGACCGAGCACTCATCATCTCAACCGTCCTGCCTCGCGGGGGTACGGTAGCTGTCCGGTGGCTGTTCGGCACTTACGGGCCGACGGTCGTCCGCGAGTTCGTCATCCGCGATGCCGAGGGCATGCGTAACCTGCCCGACTCCGACCGCGAGCTGTGGCTTCGCATCCTGGCACCGGACTACCGGTCAAACGATGACAGGCGCGCAAACCGCTGGCGTACGAGTCGTCACATATAGATGCTCGAGATGGCCGAGGGGTATTTCCCGCCGGGGTGCCAACATCGACGGAGAGGATGTGCCCGAGGATCCAATCGGCAGCCGCCGCTGGAGCTGGCTCGTCCCGGGTAGAGTCGCGGACGCCCGTCCGAGCGATGTTGGGCCCGAGAGAACTTCGATCGATAGGTTGACCGCTGCCGCGTGCTACCCCTCCACGACGCTGGTGCAGAACGCGCAGCGGTGTGCCTGCTCTGGGATCTGGCTCAGGCATTCGGGACAGGCCCTGGTCACCGGCAGCGGCACGGGCGGTGGCTCAAAGCGCGCCCGAAGCCGAGCGTAGGGAACCACCACGAAGTAGTAAACGACGGCCGCGACGATGACAAATGCGATCAGCGCGTTGAGGAAGTCACCATATGCGAACTTACCCGCGCCGAGCTTGACGTAGAGGGTGGAGAAGTCGGGCTTACCGAACGCGGCCGCGATGATGGGCGCGATCAGGTCGCGCACCAAGGCCTGCACCACGGTGCCGAACGCGGCCCCGATGATGATGCCCACCGCGAGATCGACAACGTTGCCCCGAAGTACGAAGGCTTTAAAACCGTTCAAGTCTCGAGCTGCTCATAGTCAGGTTTGTGGCTGGGAGGATACGCCAGCGTCCGGTGTCCCGGCGAGGGAATGTTCGCAAGGTGCCCCTGCGAGGTGGAGGGACCAAAGTCTGATGCTCGCGCCTCCGCCATCCCATGCGCACCGCGGCGTCAGATTGGCTTGCTGGCCGACCGCCGCCGCGTAGGGCGACCTGCGCCGGGCAGCGCACCCGCATTCGAGTGCCCGTGCGCTGAACGCACCGGACTGGGAAGCTCGATCGTGAACGTCGAACCCTGGCCGAGCGAGCTCTGGAGCGAAATGCTGCCGCCCATGGCCGCGAGCAGGCGCCGGGTAATGGAGAGTCCCAGGCCTGAGCCCTCGCCCCGTCGGCCCGCAGACAGGGTTGAGAACTCGTCGAAGGCGATGGCCTGGTCCTCAGATGCGATTCCAGGTCCGTCGTCGCTGATCGTGACCACGCCGCGCGCGGCTCGGCCCGTGACCGTCACCCTGATCGTCCCCCCGTCAGGCGTGAATTTGACCGCGTTTCCCAGGACGTTGGTCATCGCCTGGGTGGAACGAAGACGGTCGGCGGTCGCTCGGGCAACTCCCCTGCTCGTGACCACGAGCTTCTGATTCTTGGCCTTCGCCAGGGGCCGCAGTTGCGCGGCGACGTCCGAGACCAGGAGGCCAAGGTCCAAGTCCTCGGGAGCGAGGTCAAGCATTCCAACGGTGATCTTGCTCAGGTCAAGCACGTCGCTAATAAGCTCCAGCAGGTGCTGGCCGGAGGTTCGGATGTGTCCCAGGTAGCGGCTCTGGCGCACGGTCAGCGGCCCCACGGACGTATCGCCGAGCAGTTGGGCGAAGCCGAGCACGCTGTTGAGCGGGGTGCGCAGTTCGTGGCTCATGCCGGCCAGGAAGCGGGTCTTGGCCTCGGAGTCGGCAATCGCCGCCTCGGCCGCCCGGCGATCGCTTAAATCGGTGACCAGAGCGACCACGCCGGTCACCGCACCGGTCCGGTCGCGAGTTGCAGACGCAGCCACCGAGGCCCAAACGGTGCTCCCGTCGGCGGCCACGTAGGACCTCTCGAATCGGCCCGAGTCGCCCTGCAGCACGGCCGACAAACGCGCCCGCACCGCTGCCAGGGCGGCGCCTTCGGTGAAGTCCCAGATCGACCTTTGCTGGAGCGAGAGACGGTCGGTCTTTAAGATCTCCGCCATCCGTGCGTTGGCGTAGATGGTCGCCCCGGCGCCGTCCATATACCAGACCCCCTCGAGGGCTGATTCGAACAGCATCCGGGAGATCTCTGCGCTCTCTTGGACGGCATGTTCGGCGGCCCAGGAACGAGAATACTCGGTGAGGA